>JBFXDD010000122.1:0-2596 GCA_050181465.1 Planctomycetota bacterium | reverse complement strand
CAGGTTGCGCCACGACGTAGATGCACCCATGGCGCGGTTTCGTCAGGGATTCGATCTCGACCAGGCTCTCTTGCTTCCCCCGTCGCTCCGCGACTGGCTGCCCGAAGACCACCTTGCGTGGTTTGTGATCGACGCGGTCAGCAAGTTGAACGTCGACGCGCTGCTCGACCGCTATCGGATGAGCGGCAAGGGGGAGCTCCCGTACGACCCGCGGATGATGCTCGGTCTCTTGATCTACGCCTACGCGACCGGGACGGTGTCCTCCCGCAAGATCGCCGCCAAGCTGGAGACGGACGTGGCATACCGGATCATCGCCCGCGGCCAACGCCCCGACCATCGCTCGATCTGCCGCTTCCGCTCCACGCACCTCGATCTCTTCACTGAGTTCTTCAAGCAGGTGCTGTGCCTAGCGGCGGAGCTGTCGATGGTGCGCTTTGGCACCATCGCGATCGATGGCACGAAGCTGCGGGCCAACGCCAGCAAGCACAAGGCGATGAGCTACGAGCGGATGCTGGCCAAAGAAGAGGAGCTGCGGCGCGAGATCGAGGCGATCACCAAGCGCGCTGCGGGTGAAGATCAGACCGAGGACGTTGCCTTCGGTCCCGACTTCCGTGGCGACGAACTGCCGCAGGAACTGGCGCGGCGCGAGGCGCGGTTGGAGACCATCCAGGCGGCCAAAGAGCGACTCGAGCGCCGCAAGGCCGAACTCGCCGCCGAAGCGGAACGTGAACGACAGGAGCAGCTCGCAGCGAAGGGCAAGGACCCATCGGGCAAGCGTCGCGGTCGCAAGCGCCAGTCGGATCCAGCCCGTCCCAAGGCGAAGGACCAGGAGAACTTCACCGATCCCGATAGCCGGATCATGAAGAGCCAGGACGGCTACCAGCAGAGTTTCAATGCGCAAGCCGCCGTGGATGCGGAGTCACGGCTGATTGTGGCGACGGGTCTGAGCAACTGCGCTGCGGACAGCGCCGAACTGCAACCCATGATCGCCGCGGCTGAAGCCAACCGGGCCGAAGTCGTTGCCGCGGTTGAAGACGCGCCCGTCGCGCCATGCATCGAGGCAGTGCTGGCCGACTCCGGCTATCGCTGCGAAGCGAGCTTCGCCGCGCTCGAGGAAGCAGGAATCGACGCATACGTGGCGATCGGTCGCGAGGGCAAGGAGCCGCCGAAGATCGACCGCGAGAAAACTCCCGCGACGCAACGCATGTCCGAGAAGATGCAATGCGGCGGTTGGGAGCGGTATCGATCACGGA
Source organism: Planctomycetota bacterium (assembly GCA_050181465.1). Classification (GTDB taxonomy): domain Bacteria; phylum Planctomycetota; class UBA1135; order UBA1135; family UBA2386; genus JACRLW01. The sequence goes on along the minus strand of JBFXDD010000122.1, from coordinate 1,343 downwards.
AGACGATCGTCGAGCCGGTGTTCGGCTGGGTGAAACGGGTGCTCGGCTTCCACAGCTTCAGCTTGCGCGGGCTCGAGAAGGTCCGCGGCGAGTGGAACCTTGTGTGCTTGGCGCTGAATCTGCGCAGGATGTGCGCGATGCGCGCCTGAGAAGTGGCGCAAAGCGCCCGCAACCTGTTCTCAGCACCCAAATGACGATCAGAGCACCGGTCTGATCGGATCTACGCGAAATTGCCTCCCCGCGGACTGAGCGCCGGATCCGCGCGGAGTGAGTCGTCAGGAGCTCCCGATCTGGCGTCGTCGCTCTCCAAGACTCCCGTGGCGCAGACTCCTAGCCCGGATTATTCGTGAAGGATGGGAATTCGAGAGCGGCCAGATCGTACCAGCGGGTGGTTTAGGCCATCCGGCAAAGATCCAGCGCGCTCTCGAATGTCCAACAGTACTCGACACTCCGTTCTCTTCCCAGACCTGGCGAAACCAACCGTCGTGGAGTTCGACTCCGAAGCAACCAGCTCGGCTGGCGGGCTGGTTCTGTTGCGTCAACTCGATGACCGCCTTGGCCTGAGTGCTTCGCTTGCCGGCGAACTCGGCGAGTCGCGGCAGGAGGGGAAGATCCAGCACTCGATGCTCGATCTGGTACGACAACGCGTGTTCGGCATCGCACTTGGTTACGCCGACTGCAAGAATGGGACTCGCCTCCGACACGACGGGATGTTCAAGCTCGGGCTGGATCGAGATCCGGTGAACGGCCGAGAGATCGCCTCCCACCCGGTCCTTAGTCGCTTCGAGAACGCGGTGCGAGGTCCAGATCTGCTGCGCGCGATGCGGCACCAAGAGGAGAACGTCCTGGATCGCTTCGCGCACAACCATCGGCACGCACGTCGGGTCGTGCTGGACTTCGACGGCACTGGCAACGACACCGAGGACAAGACCCACGGTCAGCAGTTCTTCAGCGGCTTCAAGTAAGCGCCCGGTCTACCCATCTGGTCGCCGCGGAATTCGCCGGCACGATCCGGCGGCATGACGAAGTCATCAGAATCGAAGTGGCGCGCCCTGATCTCTGAGCAGGAGCGGAGCGGCCTGTCTGTCCGTGAGTTTGCGGACGTCCAAGGCATCACCCCTTGCACGCTGTATTGGTGGCGCAGCAAGCTGAAGCGGCGCCAGCCTGATCTGGTGCCTGTCGCCGTCGTGGCCGACGACTCTGTCCAGAGCGGCCGTGTCGACGGCTTCGAGCTGAGAATCGACGCCGCGTTGACCCTGCGAATCCCCTCGGGCTTCGACGCATCGGAGCTACGACGACTCGTGGCAGCCCTGCGATGCTGAGCTTGCCGACATCCGTTCGGA
>JBFXDD010000121.1:0-2665 GCA_050181465.1 Planctomycetota bacterium | reverse complement strand
GGTTGGAACCCGATGCGCCGGACGCTCCGAGCGGTGCGATCCGCGTGCTGGACTCCCATGAACTCGCGACGCGGCTGGCCTTCGCCCTCACCGTTGCGCCGCCGGATGACGAGCTTCGTGCTGCCGCAGAGCACGACGAGCTGAGCGATCCGGCCGCGCTTCGTGCAGCCGCCGATCGGCTGCGGCGCAGCGATGGGATCCTGGCCTTCATCGACGAGTTCTTCGGCCAGTGGCTCGGCTTCGATCGTCTCCCCACGCTCACGCGCGACGTTCGTCGCTATCCGTTTCCGCGCCCCTTGCGCGCGGCGATGCTCGAGGAGATTCGGCAGTCCCTGCTGCACATCGTGCGCGACGATCGCAGCGTGCTCGAACTGCTCGATGCCGACTGGACGGTCGTCGACGAGCACCTCGCCGCACACTACGGCTTGACCGCTCCGTCGACGCCGGGGCCGCAGGTCGTGCCGCTCGCGGATCGACTCCGCGGCGGGCTCGCCGGAATGGCCGGGATCCTCGCGCTCACTTCGAATCCTTTGCGCACGAATCCGGTCGCGCGCGGCCGATTCCTGGTCGAGGACCTCTTCGGCGATCCACGGCCGCCGCCGCCGAAGGGAGCCGGCGTCTTGCCGGAAGACGATCGACTCCCCGACAAGCTGTCGCTCCGTGCGCGGTTGGAGCTTCATCGTGCCGATCCGCGCTGCGCGAGTTGCCATGCTCGGATCGATCCCTTGGGTCTCGCGCTCGAATCCTTCGATGCGATGGGGCGCTTTCGTGAACACGACGACGAACGCGCGCTGGATCCTTGCACGCAGTACGGCAGCGAGGTGCTCGATGGACCGATCGCGCTCAAGGCATTCTTGCTCGCGCGCGGGGATCGATTCGTCCATCGCCTCGCGGAACGGCTGTTCACGTATGTGCTCGGCCGTCCGTTGTCGGCGGCCGATCAGGGCGTGATCTTCGCGATGGTCGACGCCGCTCGGTTGCGGGGTTACCGTTTTCAAGCTCTGCTCGACACCCTCGTCAGCAGCCCCGCGTTCCGTTACCGGCAGAAGCCATGATGCACGCCAGGATCGATCGACGTCGCTTGTTGCGCGGTGCCGGTGCGGCACTGGCGCTGCCGTGGCTCGAGAAGTTCACGCGCCCGCGCGCGAAGGCGCCGGTGCGGATGGCCTTCGTGTTCGTGCCCAACGGCATGCTGCCGTCGGCGTGGGAGTGCAAGGGCAACGGCGAGGATTTCGCTTGGAGCCCGACTCTCGAGCCGCTCGCGCCCCTGCGCGCCCGCACGACCGTGCTCAGCGGGCTGTGGAACGCCAGCGCCGACGACGGGGAAGGCCATTACGTGAAGACCACTTCGCTGTTGTCGGGAGCCAAGGTGCGGCGCACCGGCGGCAGCGATCTCTACTGCGGCACGACGATCGATCAGTTCGCGGCGGCGCGCGTCGGACATCGCACGGCGCTGCCGTCGTTGGAACTCGGGATCGAGCGCACGCGCCATGTCGTGGACATGGGTTACAGCACGGTCTACGGCGCGACCATCTCGTGGCGCGCGCCGGATCGACCGATGCCGAAGGAGATCGCGCCGCGGCAGGCCTTCGCGCGATTGTTCCGCGGCGGTCGGCGCGGCCGGAACGGCGAGGACAGCGTGCTCGATCTGGTGGCCGCGGAGGCGAGGGCATTACGAACCGATCTGGGCCGCGAGGACGGCGAGCGACTCGAGGACTACCTTGCCGCGATCCGTCAGCTCGAGTTGCGCATCGATCGTTTCGACCGCGAGCGCGAGCGTGCCTGGGAGGATCTGCCGGCAGACGCGTATGCCGAGCGCGCGCCGCACGATCATCGCGAGCACGTGGATCTGATGCTGGGTCTCATCGAGCTGGCCTTCCGCACCGACACCACCCGCATCGCGACGATCATGCTCGGCAACTCGGTCTCGGGTGTCGACTTCTCATTCCTCGACGGCGTGCGCGGGGGTCATCACGAACTCTCGCATCACGAGCGGGACGCCGCGAAGGCGGCGCAGTACGCGCGCATCAACCGCTGGTTCGTCGAGCGTTTCGCCGACATGGGTGCGCGCATGGCGGCGACGAAGGAGGGTGACAGCGATCTCTTGGAGTCATCGATGCTGTTCTTCGGCTCGGGCATTCGCGACGGCAATGCGCACGATCCGCATGATTTGCCGATCGTCCTGCTCGGTGGGGGCGGCGGACGCCTGCGCGGCGGCCAGCGAGTTCGCAGCCGACGCGACACGCCGTTGACCAATCTCTACGTGACCATGCTCGATGTGTTCGGCTGTCCGGTGGAGCGCTTCTCGGACAGCACGGGGCGTTTGGACGCGATTCTCGCGGAGTGAACTGGGTGGGTTCCGCGGCGGCCTTGCCGTCGACACAGTTGGTCGACCCCGCGAACTCGACTTGTCTTCAGCGGCGGCGGTGACACGATGCGCGCATGGCGAAGTCCTCCTGTCCCCTCTCGCAAGCGCAGTTCCTGGCCCACGCGGAACCCCTGAAGGTCACGATCCAGGGCTCGGAGATGCTGGCCGAGGTCAAGGCTTTCTCGACCGGCTCCTTCGGCTGGTATCTGAACGGCAAGACGACGGTGATGGTCGACGGCAAGGCCGTCTCGGTGCAGATCGGGATGAACCTGACCATCGTCGGCAGCAAGGAAGCGC
>JBFXDD010000120.1:0-2671 GCA_050181465.1 Planctomycetota bacterium | reverse complement strand
GTTGCCGCCGGAGCTGGAGTCGCTCGACGTCCCGATCGACCGCGAACGCAGCAGTCTGAGTTCGCTCATCGCCGCGACGATCGACGAGATCGATCGCGATCCGACGGCGCCCGAGCGCCTCGAACGCATCCGTCCGGACCTGGCGAACGAGGCCCGAAACGTGGTCGATCTCGCACTTGCATGGCACGAGCAGCGCGCGCACGCAGACGCGAACGTGCAAGAGCGACTGGCACGCATCGAGGGGGCGCTCGCGACCTCGACGTCGAGCGTCCCGCGATCGACCGCCGCCGGCCTCGCGATCCTTCGCGCAACGCGACGCGAACCTGTGGCCGAGCGCGTGATCGACAAGATCGCGCAAGGCAGCCGCGATGAAGCCTCAGTGGTCGCAACGCGACTGAACGAACTCGGCGCGACCAGCGACGGCGCGACTCTGCTCGCGCGCGCAGCGCAGTTCACGAGTCTGCGAGAACGCCTGATCGTTCTGCGCGACCTGCTCCCAGCCCTGCTGCGGAGGACCGATGCGACCGCGATGGTCGTGGATGGCCGTATCCTGCTCTACCACCCGCTCGGGGACGGCGACGGAGACGGCGCTTGGCTCGAGCCTCGCGCACTCGCCGCGCGCGCGCAGAACAACGCCGAGTTGCTGGTCGTCCCCTGGTCGGGAGAGGCACGAGTGGGTAGCTCCGCGGATTGGATCGACGTCGTGCCGGGCGGCCTCGCGATCGAACCGGCGGTTGCGCAGTCCGATCGCAATGCCTCGCTCGGGATCCTGCTGCTGCTGGGCGCCTGTGCGTTTGCGTTCGTCGCGGGCTGGTTCTCGATTCGCCGCGCGTTGCAGCGCGAGCGCGAAGCCGTCCGCACGCGGACCGATTTCCTCACGACGGTCACGCACGAGCTGCGCACGCCGGTTGCCGCGATGCGATTGCTCGCCGAGCGGCTCGACCAGGGCCGAGTTCAGGGCGAAGTGCGGCGCGCGGAGTATCACGCGATGCTCGCGAGTGAGGCGACGCGGCTGTCGACGATGATCGAGAACGTGCTCGACCTCGGTCGCATGGAGCGCGGCGAGCGCGGCTATGACCTGCAGGCCACCGACGCGCACGAGTTGCTGCACGACATCGCTCGCGTGTTCCAGACCATCGCGCGGGCGCACGGCGCGCAGTTCGTCGCTCGGATCGACTGCGAGGGCTGCATGGCGAAGATCGATCGCGGCGCGCTCACGCAAGCCGTCCTGAACCTGTGTGACAACGCCCGCAAGTACGGCGGCGACAGTGGCCCCATCGAACTGACGGCCACTGCGACCGACCATCGCCTCGAGATCCGCGTCGCCGATCACGGTCCCGGGATCCCCGCTGCCGACCACGCTCGCATCTTCGAGCGCTTCGCGCGCGGCAGCGAGCACCGCCACGGCAGCATCCCCGGCGCCGGTCTCGGCTTGTACCTGGCGCGGGCCATCGCGCGCGCGCACGGCGGGGACCTGGTGTTGGAATCGAGTGAGGGCGGGCTCGGTGCGCGGTTCCTGGTGTGGGTGCCGCGGGAAGTGCTCGGTGACAGCCGGCGAGAGCGGGACGGATAGGCCGTCCGTCGTCCAACCTACGGTGGCTTGCGCAAGCACTCGTCGAACTGCCTCAGAGTCCCACCTTGGACTGATGCAAGGACGTCGCGTTCACCGTGGGCAGCTCTAGCCGCAATCACGAGTCGTTTCGCGACTCGCAGTCCGACGAAGACCTTGCGTGGTCCTCGTTCGAGCCGAGTCGCCACACGATCGCAGAATGATGCGACACCCTCCAGATCACTGATCGAGGCACCTGGATCCGCGCGTGGCAAGACTCACCCATGAAGCGGGTCTCAGCTCGGCGGAAGACGACACGAAGACAGCGTTGCCGTCCTCGCGTCGACGCTCCCGCTACTTCGGCATTTGCCGCCACTCCTGCGGCAACTGCACGGTCATCACCTCACCACCGCCTTGCAGCAGCTCCACCGTGCCCAAGTCGATCCACGCGCGGAGCCACGCGTCGTCGTCGCCGCGATGCGCGTTGATCCATTCGCTGTATGCACGGTCGGGAAGCAGGGCCTCGCGGCGGATGCGGAGTCGGCGCAGACCCGGTGCGCCCAGCAGAACCAGCTTGCCGGCGCTGTCGGTCCGGCGCGGCTCATGGTCGAATTCGATCTCGACCGGATGAGATGTCACGTGCGTCTCGGCGAGCGGTGCACCGTCCGGATCCAGCATCAGGAGCTCGCGGCGCGCGCTGCGCAGGTCCGCAGTCACGAGTGCGGGCGCCTGGTCGGGACCGATGACGAAACTCGGCCCCGGCAACTCACAGGCATCACGACCGATCGGGAACCATACGCTCGTCTCCCACTCGCCCTCCGGCAGACCGATCTCGGTGCGGCCGCTCGCATCCGCTTTCACGCTGAACCACACGGTCTCCGGCTGACCATCGGGACGAACGCCCAGACGACCGGACAACCGAAGATCACCGACCAGCGGTGCGCCGTCGACGCGGAACTCGAACGCCACCTTGCGACGAACCCAGGCGTCGAGCCGAAGGACCAACTCACGTTGCTCACCCTCGGCGATCGCGAGCCCCGGCAACGCGCATCGTGACCGAGTGCTCATGCTCAGACCCGACTTCCGCGTGCTCCGCACGCACACGTCCCACACACCGGGCGG
>JBFXDD010000119.1:0-2713 GCA_050181465.1 Planctomycetota bacterium | reverse complement strand
AAGCGCGGCGCGCCGGCCCGGTGCTCTGGCGACTGATCGTCGTGGGCCTGTTCGTCGGCTTCTGGGCCGTCACGTTCTGGGGCATCGGTCTCGCCGGCTTGTCTCTGCCGACCGCGGCGGTGCTCGGAGCGATCCTGGTCGTGACCGGCCCGACGGTCATCCTGCCGATGTTGCGAACCGCTCGCATCGCGATGCGACCGGCGACGCTGTTGCGCTGGGAAGGCATCGTCAACGATCCCTTCGGCGCCCTGCTGGCGGTGCTGGTGTTCCAGTTGATCGTGGCCGATCCGGCGCTGCGCGGTCACGTGCCCGAACTGTTGGGCACGCTCGCGCTGCACGGTGTGGCTGCGGTCGCACTCGGCGGCGGTGTCGGCTACCTGCTGTCCTTGGCACTGCGGGCGCACACCGTTCCGAGCACACTGGAAAGTCCGGTCATGCTCGCAGCGGCACTCGTGGTGCACGCCACTGCAGAACACATCGGTGAAGAGAACGGATTGCTCGCGGTGACCGTGATGGGGCTCGTGCTCGCCAACGTCAAGGAAGCAGCGATCGCCGACATCCTGCACTTCAAGGAACAGATCGGTGTGCTGTTGGTGTCGGTCCTCTTCGTGCTGCTGTCCGCACGAGTCACCGTGGCGGACATGCAGGCCTTGATCGGACCGCCGGGGATCTTGGTGCTCGGCATTGTCTTCGTGATCCGCCCATTGGTCGTGGCCATCGCGACCTGGCGAACCGACTTGCCGCTGCGGGAACGCATTCTCGTCGGTTGGATCGCACCCCGCGGAGTGGTCGCGGCGGCGGTCGCCGGCGCGTTCGCCGAACGATTGCGCGAAGCCGGTCACGAAGACGCGCAACTGCTGGTCCCGATCGTGTTCGGAGTGATCGTCACCACGGTCCTGCTGCAGGGCATCACCATCGCACCACTCGCGCGCAAGCTCGACCTCGGCGTCAAGCCGGGGACGGGAATCCTCATCGTGGGCGCTACGCGATGGGCCACGGCGTTGGCGATGGCGCTCGAGAAGACCGGTGCCTACGTCGTGGTCGCCGACACGGCATACCACCGGATCTCACGAGCACGCCGTAACGGATTGACCGCTCACTTCGGCGACGTCCTGTCGGAAGAAGCCGAACTCGACCTGCCGCGCGAGCGACTCAGCTGGGTGCTCGGCGCCACCGACGACGATGCCTACAACGCCCTGGTGTGCGCGCACTTCGCACGGGAACTCGGTCGGCAGAACGTACTGCGACTCACGCCGGAGGTCGGCGAAGAACGCCGCGAGAGCGTGCATCGCCTGGTTGGACGCACGCCCTGGACCGTCCATGGGACCTTCCGAGCGCTCGCGAGCGCGTATTGGTCGGACGAGCAATTCAAGTCGACCCGCCTCACCGCGGAGTTCGATTGGGCCAAGTTCTCGATCCAGAACCCCGAAGCCGCGGTCCTGTTCGCCGTCGTCGACGGCCGCATTCGCCCGGTCGAGGGCAGTGAGGTCCCCCCGGTCGGTGCCCACGTCGTGTGGTATCTCATGCACTCACCACGCAGCGATCAGGAAAGCCTCGCACACGAACGGGCCAGCGCCGTCGCTCGTGGACGAAGCACGACCTGAGTGACGACCGCCCGGTTCTTGCTCGCAGCTTCGCAGCGAGCCCGATCCTGCCTTGATCCGACCGGCGAGTCTCCAACCATGCGGCGGTGGATCTCGCGATGGCGCCTCACACTCGCATTGTCGCTGGCGTTGGTTTCATGGCAGGGTGACGACCCCGCAGCCGCGCTTCGCCGACCGCGAGACCTGATCGCGTGTGCGCAGCCGATTCACGAACTGTCGGTCCTGACCTACAACGTCGCCGGACTCCCCGACGCTCTGTCGATGTCGTGGCCCTCCCGCAACTGCGGCCTGATCGGTGAGCGACTCGGCGGCTACTCGATCGCGTGCCTGCAGGAGAACTTCGCCTGGCATGCACAGCTCATCTCGCGCGCGCGTCTCGCCTACGCGACCACGCCGGATCGCGTGCACAATCTCGCCTTCGGCGACGGCCTGTGTCAACTCGGCGTGTTCGAACAACGCGCGGTTCGTCGCACACCCTGGGCGAGTTGCAGCGGTGTGATGCTCGACTACTCGGACTGTCTCGCCAACAAGGGGATCCTGCGGGTGCTGCATCGCATCGTCGTCGCACCCTCGCGCGGTGAGCACGACCTGGAAGTGTTGACGGTCCACATGGATGCCGGCGACGGGCCGAGTGATCGCGCCGCGCGACGACGCCAGTTCGCGCAACTCGAACGGTTCGTCGATACCACGACCGCCGACCGCGCGGTGATCGTCGCGGGCGACTTCAACGCGACTCCGAGTGATGACGCGGATCGCGCCCAGCTCGACGCGTTCTGCGCAGCCTGTTCGATGCACGATGTGGGGCGCGAGCTCGGGTTCGACGACCACCAGATCGACCGCGTGTTGTTTCGCTCGGGCCGTCGGCTCGAACTCGTGCCGCAGGAGTGGCGAGTCGCGACCGAGTTCGTAGACGACCACGGCGAACCCCTGTCGGATCATCCCGGGATCAACGTTCGCTTCGCTTTGCGGGAACGGGAAGCGGCGGCACCCAGCACATCCCGTCGGGTTCGCCCGGCAGCGACATCCGCCCGCGAACTCGATGTTCCCGCAGATCGAGGATGGTGAGCGCGTCGGCCTGAGTGTTCGCGACGAAGGCGGTCGCACCGTCG
>JBFXDD010000118.1:0-2721 GCA_050181465.1 Planctomycetota bacterium | reverse complement strand
TCCGGGCTAGACTCCGGTGCATGTTCGCCTGCCTGCTGCTCGCATCCGCGCTTCTTTGCCAAGAGCCGGCCAAGCAAGACCCTCCCAAGCCCGGCGAACGAGAGCCGGTGGCGGAGCAACCGGAAGCCGAAGCTCCTCCACAGGAGGCGCGCGTGGTCGAAGACTGGGACGACAAGCGCGTGAAGGCTGCCCTCAACGAATTCAATGCGAAGATGAAGTCGCGCGTGTTGAAGGATCGCCTCGCCGCGCTCGACGATATTCGCGGTGGACGCAACGCAAAGCTCGTCGCGCCGCTGGTTGCCGTGGTTCAGCGCGATCGCGGTCTCACGGTTCGCAAAGGTGCGGCCGACCTCCTGGGCGATCAACCGCCTCGGCAAGCCAAGCCCGCGATCGTCAGGCTGTTGGGCGACTCAGGGGTTCGCGATGCGCCCGATGTGACCGCGACTCTGGTCGGTGCGCTCGGTCGCGTCGGCTATGAGCGCGGTCGCGACTGGGCGGCGATCGATCGCTTGTTCGAAGCCGATTACGGTCCGGACCGTCTCGCACTGCAGCGGGCGATCCTGGCGCTCGTTCGCGAGCAGCGCGAGCTCGCTGCGCTCGAGATGCTCACTCGCAATCTCGATGAACCGGCGCCCGAGAACGTGGACGACGCGAGCAATCCGCCGGCTGAGTACTGGGAGCGCCGTTGGAAGGCATGGCAGGCCTGGCGACCCGAGGTGAAGGAAACCTTGTTCACCCTCACCGGTCAGCAGTTCAGCACCGGCAAAGAGGCGCGCGAATGGGTGCGGGCGAACCGCGCGAAGTTGGAGAAGCGCTGAAAGCGACTGCGCTTCCCTTCGATGTGCGTGCCGCGATCGATCGCCACGCAGCGTGGCTCCTCGATCCTTCTCTGGAAGTCTGCGTGGTGGGATCCGCGGCACTTGCCGAAGCCTGTGCGCGACATGGCTTGGATGCGCCGCGAGTCGGCGACGTCGATCTGGCTTGGCGGCCGACCACGAGTGAGGGTGCGGCGCTGCTGGAGCGACACGGCGTGGCTTTGCCGATCACGGCCGGCAGTCGCGAGCGCGGCACGCTCGCGTTTCGCTTGGGCGGTCACCGCATCGAGATCACCTCGTTTCGGGGCGGGAGCGACACTGCTGCAGACCCGATCGAAGCCGATCTCGCACGTCGAGACATGACCATCGGCGCGATCGCGTGGAAGCTTGCCGGTGATCGACTGATCGATCCCTACCACGGGCTCGATCACTGGCGGCGGGGGCGTATCGAAGCGGTCGGGGATCCGGCGGATCGTGTCGCCGAGCATCCGATTCGATATGTGCGCTACTTTCGTCGTGCGCACACCCTCGGCTTCGAGTTGTGCACCAAGATCCGCCGCCTTCGCTTCGAGCCGGAATGGGCGCGTGCGCTGCCGGGCGAAGCCGTCGCCGCCGAGCTACGCCGGATCCTCTCGGAGGTGGCGTCGCCGGGTCGCTGCCTGGGTGAACTGCATGAGAGCGGTGCGCTCGCGGTTCTCGCACCCGAGCTCGAGCCTCAGTTCGACGGTCGACCGGCCGGTCCGTTGCGATATCACCCCGAACACTCGCAGGCACTTCACCTGATCCTGGTGCTCGAATGGGCGGCACGCGAGACGCGCTCGCTCGACGACACCGAACGCATGCGCGTCCTCGTCGCGGCCTTGTGCCATGACCTCGGCAAGAACCTCACACCGCGAGACGAGTGGCCGTCGCACCGCGCGCACGAGACGCGCGGACTGCCGGTCGTCCGGGCTCTCCTGGATCGGCTGCCGGGGCTCGCCGATGCAGCCGGGCGCCGGCTCGCGGAGGCAGTGTGCCGTCTGCACTTGGAAGTGCGCCGATTGCGTGAACTACGCGCCGGCACCGTTGCCGATCTCTACGACCAGTGGTTTCGCGCTTCCGACTTTCCCCTGCGTGCCTTCGCTCTCGCGATCGGTGCGGACTCCGGTGGTCGGCTGGGCTGCGAGGCCGAGGGTCGCGAGGTCGCGCAGATCGTCGAGTCCGACATCGAACGGATTCGTTCGGCGTGCGGTGCGATCGATGCCGGCTCGATCCGTGCGGCTGCCGGAGGCGACCTCGAGCGATTCCGCAACGAACTCCACCGCGCCCGCTGTCACGCGATCCGGTCGGTGTTCGGCCGTCCCCAGGATCCTGACTGAACTCCGCTCAGGCGGCGGCGTCGCCGCCCGGTCGCAACAGGGTGCGCAATCCCACCAACTCGCGTTCGCACCGCTCGACCTCGGCCGCGGCTCGCTCGCATTCGGCGCGCGCGGCTGGGTCCTGTACCTCGTCGCACAGGCAGATTAGCCATGAGGCCCGCAGCGCAGCTTCGTGGCGCTCGAGCGCGGCCTCCAACTCGGCGAGCAAGTCTTGCTCGCGGCGCAGCAGCCGGGCGCTCGGATCGGGCGGTGTCGGGCGGGGGGATCGAATCATGGCGAAGACTGTGACGGCCGTCCGTGAACCGGACTTTCGCGTTCGGATGAAGACTCGCGAAGGGCAGCGGGCTTCCGATTCGGTAAGAATCTCCCGGACACCCACGTGACCGATCTCTCGCCGCGCCGTCCGCGCCGACTCCTCGCGCGCCTCGTCTTCACCGCCATCGGACTGGCGTTGCCGCTGATTCTGGCCGAGGCCGTGCTGCGGATCCTCGACCCGGCCCACAGTGCGGAGGCTATCGATCGCGAGCGATTCAGCGCCGCGATCCTCG
>JBFXDD010000117.1:0-2796 GCA_050181465.1 Planctomycetota bacterium | reverse complement strand
GAGACCGAGTTGCGCGGATTGTTCTCGCCCGTGCCGACCCAAACGATGTTCGGATCGCTCGGTGCGACGGCGATCGCTCCGATCGACACCGTCGCCTCGCGGTCGAACTGATGCTCGAAGGTCGTGCCGTTGTTGGTCGTCTTCAGGATTCCGCCCGAAGCGGTCGCGACCCACCAGGTCGATGGATCGTTCGGCGACACCTCGATGTCGACGATTCGCCCGCCCATGTTCGCGGGCCCCAGTTCGCGCCAGGGGAATTGCTCGGCGAAGTTGCTCGGAACCGTGGTGACCGGCGGCATTTCCGCCTGCCGCTCGCCTTGTCGCGAGGCTCGATCCGGACGCTGGGCGGAAACGGCCGCACACAATGCGGCACACGCGAGGATTGGGATGCGCATGGAGGCGCGAGGATAGCTGTGCGGCGACTCCGCTCCGGGCCGAGGGTCGAGCCGACTCGTATCCTTTCGGTCAGATCGACAGATCGATCCGATGCCCCCGACCGAATTAGGCAGCCGGCCGAGTCGCGGCTACCGTCAGGCGATGGCAATCGCTCGTTCGCTCGGCTTGGCGGTCTTGTTCGTGATGTCGTGTGGGAGCGCAGTCGCGCAGGGCTTCGGCATCCGTGTCACTTGGCCTGCAAGTCGAGGCGTGCTGGTGGCCGACTTCTGCGGCTTCAACTGCAACGATCCCAACAATGTCGCCCCGCTCACCGTGGACGCGAACAATGCGAGCCGAGTCGGCCTGCTGACGATCGGTGTCGAGGGCGACGCCATGCAGCCGGCAGCTCTCGCCTTCTCGACCGGAGCGCCGGTCGCATGCTCGTCCGGCTTGTCGCTGCCGGGGATCGCGAATCTCTTGTTGCTGGATCCCTTCACGATCCTGCCGATCGCGATCAGCGATCCGGCCCTGCCCGTCATCCTGATCCGCGGCACACCGGGTCAAGGTCCCTGTGGCGGCACCGGCCGGGCATCTCTGTTCTCTCTCTCGCTACCTTCTCCAGGACTCAGCGGCGCGTCGTTCGCTGCGCAGGGCATCGTGCGCGCCAACTCGACGTGGACCGCGACGCGCCCGCTGCGCGTCACGTTCCAGTGAGTGTGCGCAGCCGACTTGGTTACGGTGCGCGCCGCGCTACCATGCGCCGCTCCATCACGCGCCCGTAGCTCAGTTGGATAGAGCATCGCTTTCCTAAAGCGGGGGTCGCAGGTTCAATTCCTGCCGGGCGTGATCCTGAGCCGAGGGCACGCCACTGCATGATCAAGTATCTGGGCAGCAAGCGGACCCTGATTCCGAAGATCTCGGGTGTCGTTCGAGCGGTGCCGGGAGTGCGCACGGTGGTCGATCTGTTCTCGGGGACGTCGCGGGTCGGCCACGCACTCAAGGCTGCCGGGTATCGCGTCCTGGCCAACGATCACAACGCGTTCGCACACACGTTGGCGCAGTGCTACGTGCAGGCCGACCGCGAGGATGTGCTCGCCGAGGCGAGCAGGCAGATCGAGGAGCTGAACGCACTCCCGGGAAAGGCGGGCTTCTTCACGCAGACCTACTGCCACGAATCGCGCTTCCTCCACCCGAAGAACGGCGCGCGCGTCGATGCGATCCGCGACGAGATCGCGGCACGCCGGCTTCCCGAAGAACTCGAAGCCGTACTCTTGGTCTCGCTCATGGAAGCCGCGGACCGGGTGGATTCCACCACCGGCGTCCAGATGGCCTACCTCAAGGAATGGGCGGCGAGAGCCGGGAACGACCTCGAACTCCGAGTTCCGGACGTGCTTTCCAGAGCCCAGCACGGCAAGGGCCAAGCCACCTGCCTCGATGCAGTCGACGCTGCACGCAGTCTGCGCGGCGATCTTGCCTACCTCGATCCACCCTATAACCAGCACAGTTACCTCGGCAACTATCACGTCTGGGAATCGCTCGTTCGGTGGGATCGCATGCCGGTCTACGGCATCGCCAAGAAGCGGGTGGACTGCAAGGAACGCAAGAGCGCCTTCAACTCGCGGCCGGGCATCGTTCCGGCGCTGACCGAGGTGCTTCACGCGCTCGATGCACACACGATCGTCGTCTCCTTCAACAACGAGGGATACGTCACGCGAGCACAGATGGAGGAGATGCTCACCGGACTCTGGAACGGCGCAGCAAAGGTCTACACGATCGTGTCCGACTACAAGCGCTACGTCGGCGCCCAGATCGGGATCTACGACAACAAAGGTGAGAAGGTCGGCAAGGTGAGTCACTTGCGCAATCTCGAGTTCCTCTACGTGGCGTCACAGCACGATCTGTCGCAGCCGCTGGCGCCGATGCTGGTCCAAGTAATGGGACCTGCCGGACCGGCGCAATGACCGTCCGGGCCGCCTGCGTTCAGAACACCTCGAACACGACGATCGGCACCGCGACCGACTGCACCCTCGGTGCGAGCGCACCGCGATCGTCGAGGTTGACCATGCCGAGACTCGGCTGCGTCGAAGCGAGCGTGCACCTCAGAGCATTCGAGGTCGCGAAGCCCGACCCGCCGACCGTCAGCCACTGCGCATAGAGAGTCGCGCCTGCCAACACCGGATCGCTCGGCCAATGCACGGCGAGGTCGGCGATGCCGATCGCCGGGAACCCACCTGGGACCGCGAGCTGGCGCGAGACGGTCTGCGACGACGTGATCGGGTCCACCCACAGCGAGCAGTCGGCGGATCCGAGCGGCGCCAGATTGAGCGGCGCAGGCAGCAGACTCACACCGAATAGACACCACGCACTGGCATGAGGCTCCACCACGAGCTGGAAGATCGCCGTTCGACCTGGCACGAGATC
>JBFXDD010000116.1:0-2882 GCA_050181465.1 Planctomycetota bacterium | reverse complement strand
TGTTCGCTGCGGGGCAGGAGAAGCCGCTGGCGGTCTCTGCGGCGCGCGCGACTTCCGACTCGATCACCTTCCTGTATCGCGCCGAGGACAAGCAGTCGTTCGCCGTCTCCGCGCATGTGCTCGGTGGAGCCATGCAGGGGCGCTTCGTCGGTGCGGATGGGAACGTCACCGGGTTCCGAGCCACGCGAAGCACGGGAGATGCAGTGAAGACGGACGTCACGCAGCCTTCGGCGACGGAAGAGGCACTCGCCGCGGCCCGCGAGCGCGCGGCGCGCGAAGTGCCGATCCCGCTCGGCGCCTTCGGGCGAAGCTCGCCGCCGAAGCAACAGCGTATCGCGATCTTGCACGCGACCGTGTGGACCTCGGGCGAGCGAGGCATCCTCGAGAACGCGACGATCCATGTCGCCGACGGCCGCATCGCGTTCGTCGGACCGGACTCGGAGGCACCGACCTTCGATGCCGAACTGACGATCGATGCGACCAAGCTGCACGTCACCCCTGGGTTGATCGATTGCCACAGTCACACCGGCATCCTCGGCGGCGTGAACGAGGGCACCCAGGCGGTGACCGCGGAGGTTCGCATCGGTGACGTGCTCGATCCCGACGACATCGACTTCTATCGCCAGCTCGCGGGCGGGGTCACTTGCGTGAACCAACTCCACGGTTCGGCCAATCCGATCGGCGGGCAGAGCCAGACCGTCAAGCTCCGCTTCGGGGTCCCCGATCCCGAGGCGATGAAGTTCGTCGGTGCCAAGCCCGGCATCAAGTTCGCGCTGGGCGAGAACGTGAAACGATCTCGCTCGAGCGCCAATACGCGATACCCGAACACGCGCATGGGAGTGGAAGCCATGCTGCGCGATCGATTCCACGCGGCGTCCGGCTACGCCGACAGCCTCGCGAAGCGAGCCGGCGCCAATGAGCCGCCGCCGCGACGCGATCTCGAGCTCGAGGCGCTCATGGAAGTCCTGCGCGGCGAACGCTTGGTGCATTGTCACAGTTACCGTCAGGACGAGATCCTCGCGCTCTGCCGAGTCGCCAAGGACTTCAACTTCCGTATCGGCACGCTCCAGCACTGCCTCGAAGGCTACAAGGTCGCCGAGATCATCAAGGAGTCGGCCATCGGCGCATCGATCTTCTCGGACTGGTGGGCGTACAAGTACGAAGTCTTCGACGCCATCCCGGAGAACGCGGCGATCATGACCAAGGTCGGAGTCAACGTGTCGCTGAACAGCGACAGCGATGAGCTCGCGCGACGATTGAACACGGAGGCGGCGAAGGCCGTGAAGTACGGCGGGCTCTCTCGCGAACAGGCACTCGCGCTCGTGACGATCAATCCCGCGACGCAGCTCGGGATCGAGTCTCGAGTCGGTTCGATCGAGGTCGGCAAGGATGCCGATCTCGCGATCTGGTCGGGCGACCCACTCAGTTACTTCTCCGTCTGTGAACGAACGATCCTCGACGGCGCCGTGTGGTTCGCGCGCGACGAGGACCGCACGATGCGCGACCTCGCGGCGAAGGAACGCGAGCGCCTGATCCAACGCATCCTGACCGAAGCCGGCGGCGGCACAGCCGGCGCGGAGACCCGGAGCGAGGATCGCTCCCACCGGGCCGGTGAATGCGGCTGCTACGAAGGAGTCGAACGATGACATTCTCGATCACCAACGCTGCTGTCACTGCTCTCGCCGCTCTCGCCGGTACCTTCGGCCTTTGCGCTCAAGACCTCGGGGTCAAGGCAGCACCGCAGGACAAGCCGGTGCTCATCGAGCATGCGCAGATTCACCTCGGGACCGGTGAGGTCCTCGACGATGCGGCCCTGTGGTTCCGCGACGGTCGCATCGGCGCGGTCGGCAAGGACGCCGCGAGCACCGCGCCCGCGGATTGCGAACGGATCGATGCGAACGGCCTGCAACTGTGGCCGGGCTTCGTCGATGCCGTTTGTCAGATCGGCGTCCTCGAGATCGGATCGGTCTCGGCCACCGCAGACGTCGCGGAGATCGGCGACGTCACTCCTGAAGCGGTCGCTGCAGTCGCCGTGAATCCCGACGCAACCAACGTCCCGGTGACTCGCAGCAACGGCGTCTTGGTCGCCGGGATCTTTCCGGAAGGTGGGCTGATCGCGGGTCATGCTTCGACGATCGCGCTGGATGGTTGGACCAGCGCGGACATGACGCTGCGTGAGCGTTCCGGATTGGTGATCGAGTGGCCGCCGCTGCCCGATCGCAGCCAGGCTGATCGCCGCGGCGACCGCGATCGCCAGGAGCCGAGCGGCGACGACCCGCGGCTGATGATCGATCGCATCGTGGGTGACGCGATCGCGTGGCGCGCTGCTCGCAACGCCGATCCGACGGTGCCGATGGACATCCGTTTCGCCGCCATGGCGGACGCCCTCGACGGCTCCCTCCCGCTGTTCGTTCGCGTGCGCGATGCCGAGTCGGCACGCAGCGCGGTTGCGTGGGGACAGACGCGCAAGTTGCGGATCGTGCTCGTCGGCGGCGAGGGGCTCGCTTCGTGCGCCGAGTTCCTGGCGCTCGCCGAAGTGCCGGTGATCGTGATGGGCACGCATCGATTGCCGTCGCGACGCGATGATGCCTACGACACCGCATTCGGGTTACCGGCCGTCTTGGCCAAGGCGAAGGTTCGCTTCGCGATCGCGGGTGAGGGCTCCTACGCCAACGAGCGCAATCTCCCCTACCATGCCGCGACGGCCGTCGCGTTCGGATTGTCGAGGGCGGCCGCCGAACGGGCGATCACTCTGGATGCAGCGACGATCCTCGGTGTCGCGGACCGGGTCGGCAGTCTCGCCGAAGGCAAGGACGCGACCATGTTCCTCGCCGAGGGTGATCCGATGGACGTGATCTCGCACGTGCGCCGGGCCTGGATCA
>JBFXDD010000115.1:0-2890 GCA_050181465.1 Planctomycetota bacterium | reverse complement strand
TGCGAGGACCGGCGCGTTGGTGGCGACGATTCCAGGACCTGTTCGCAAACGGGTTGGAGTTCGTCGCACAACGGCTCTACCGACCCTCGGTGGGCCTCGCTCTGCGCTGGCGTTGGGTCTCGCTCGCTACGGCGGCCACCATCTTGATCCTGAGCATCACCGCGCTGGCCACGGGCCACGTGAAGCGCACGTTCTTCCCCGAGATCGAGGGCGACAACGTCATCGCGACGATCACCTTCCCGCAGGGCACTCCCGTCGATACCACGCTCGCAGCTCTCGACCGTGCCGAGCGCGCGGCGATGCAGATGCGGAGCGAACTCGACGCGCGGCGCGAACCCGGTGCGCCGTCACCCATCCGCCACATTCTGACTTCGATCGGGGATCAGCCGTTTCGACGCGTGCAGGAGGAATCCGGTGGGCGTATCCAGTCGGCCACCTACTCCGGCGCGCGCTACGGCGAGATCAACCTCGAACTAGCGCCGTCGGAGGATCGCAACGTCACCAGTGCCGAGATCGGCCGACGCTGGCGCGAACTCGTCGGCGAGATCCCAGGAGCGCAGGAACTGAACTTCACGGCGTCCTTCATCCGCTCCGGCGCCGAGATCGACGTCAGCTTGCGCATGCAGGATCTCGAACAGCTCCGTCTCGCCGCCGAGCGCCTACAGGTCGAGCTGGCTTCGATCGACGGCCTGATCGAGATCGGCGACAGTTTCGACCTCGGCAAGGAAGAGGTCGTGTTCGGGATCCGCCCGGAGGCCGAAGCGCTCGGCCTCGACACTCGCGAACTCGCTCGACAGGTTCGTCAGGGCTTCTTCGGCGAGGAAGCGCAACGGGTGCAACGGGGACGCGACGACGTGCGCGTCATGGTTCGCTACCCGCGCGAGCAACGGCGTTCCCTGGAAGACGTCGAGACGATGCGCATCCGTACCCGCGACGGCACGGAGCTGCCGTTCCTCGCGGTCGCCGATGCCGATCTCGGTCGCTCGTACTCGTCGATCCGTCGCAGCGATCGCTCGCGCGCGATCAACGTGACGGCGAACGTCGACGAGGACAAGGCCGGACGCAGCGCGGACGAGATCGCGCGAGAGCTCGATGCAGTGATCCTGCCGCGACTTGCCAGCGACTTCCCCGGGTTGCGCTGGGCCTTCGAGGGCGAGCGCGAGGACCAGGCCAAGACCTTCGGCGGCCTCGGCCGCGGCTTCCTGCTCGCGCTATTGCTGATGTACGTGCTGATGGCGATCCCGTTCCGCAGCTACGTGCAGCCCTTCATCGTGATGCTGTCGATCCCGTTCGGGCTGATCGGGGCGATCCTCGGTCACATCGTGCTGGGCTATCCGATCAGCCTGATGTCGATGTTCGGGCTCATCGCGCTCGCGGGAGTCGTCGTGAACGACGCGATCGTGCTGGTCGACTTCATCAACAAGCATCGACGCGACGAATCGGAGCTCCTGGTCGCCGTGCGCGAGGCCGGTGTCCGCCGGTTCCGACCGATCCTGCTCACGTCGCTGACGACCTTCGCCGGGCTCACCCCGCTGCTCCTCGAGAAGAGCGTGCAGGCCAAATTCCTCATCCCGATGGCGATCTCGCTCGGCTTCGGCGTGATGTTCGCGACCTTCATCACGCTGATCTTGATCCCGTGCGCGTACCTCGCGCTGTACGACCTCAAGCACGCCTGGGCGTGGATCTACCGGCGCCCGATGCAACTCGCCGACGAAACGGACGACGGCGGCGGCGACCTCGACGAGCCGCGGTTGGACGCCCCGGAACCGGTGCGATGACCGCAGCGTGGCTTCGGTCGCTGCGATACTCGACGGCGGCGCTGTTGTGGGAGCAGCGCATCAAGGCGTGGCGACGGCGGCGGAAGCTCCGTCACCACGCCGCGTACGCCGGTCGGTGTCCGCTGTGCCTGGCGAAGGACAGCCTCGTCGCTCGCGGCGACAATCCGCGCGAAGACATCGTCTGCGCGCGCTGCGGAAGCGTGCCGCGGCATCGCGCAGTCATCCAAGTCTTGCACGACTCGACACCTCCCGTCGACGGCCTGTGCGTGCACGAGTCGTCACCGAGCGCTTGCACGTGGCAGTGGTTTCGCGACCACTCCGGCGACTACACCGCCTCGCATTGGTTTCCCGGAGCACCCAACGGTTCGAGAGTCGGCGCCTTCGTCGCGATGGACCTGGCGAACCAGGGTTTCGACGACGGGTCCTTCGACCTCGTGGTGACGCTCGACGTGTTGGAGCACGTCGCCGATCCGCATGCTGTGATCCGCGAGATCCACCGCACTCTGCGACCCGGCGGTCGTCACGTATTCACCGTGCCGCGCACGAGAGGGGTCGTCACGCGCACGCGCGCGGTCTTGACCGAAGACGGTTGGCAGCACGTCCTCCCGCCGACCTACCACGTGAATCCGATCGATGACGAAGGCTCTCTCGTCGTGACGGACTGGGGCGACGATCTCGAGTCCATCTACTCCCGCGACGCCGATGCATCGATCGATGCTCTGAGCATCCGTTCCCCGGCGATCGGTGTGCCCGGCCCGCTCGAGATCTTCGTCGCGACTCAGCGCACGGAAAGCTGATCGCCCAGCCAGCGCACGAGACTCGTGCGGAACGCATCGACGGGTCCGGGTTGATCGGGACGCAATCGCCAGCCGTCTTCGATCGTGAGCATCGCGACACGACCGCGGCCGTGTTCCGCGACCACGAGGATCGGCAGGTTCGAGTCGTCGCGATCCGCGATCAGGACCTGCGCGCCGGTCCGAGGCCGACCCAGGAACTGCAGTGTGGCCATCGTCACCTTGGTCTCGACCGTGCCGTCGAACAGCGAGGCGGCGTCGGCGACTCCCATCGCATGAAAGATCGGATGCTCGAGGTACTCCGGCCGGACCTTGGCG
>JBFXDD010000114.1:0-3025 GCA_050181465.1 Planctomycetota bacterium | reverse complement strand
CGCGGCCGGCCAGAGCTGCCGGAGCGCCGTCGCCAGCCGCACGGTCGAGTTGCGCTCGCCGTCCTCACGCGCCCGTGGGTCGACGAAGCCCGCGCTGACGCTCGCCCCGAGGACGAGGACCACCGGCTTCTCGCGCGCCGGCGCGGGCGCGGCAGCGGGCGACGGCCCGGAGCCCTCCGCCTGCGCGCGGCCGGAGGCAGTCAGCAGCAGAACGCCGATCGCAAGGGCCAGAGCGGAGCCGTGTCGGATCTTGAACATCCTCGCAGCATACTCTCCGCCGAAGGGGCGATATCCTTCTTCACCCCGTCTCGTCCGGGGCTCACCTCGTCCGTCCGTCGGCACCCGCCGCCACTCCTGCCGCTCCCCATGTATCGCGACCGCACGGTCTCCCTGATCATCCCCGCCTACAACGAGGAGGAGACCATCGGAGCCGTCGTCGAGGAGTTTCGGGCGGTGCCGCAGATCGACGAGGTGCTGGTCGTCGACAACAACTGCAAGGATCGCACGGCCGAGATCGCGCGCGAGAAGGGTGCACGCGTGGTCGCCGAGAGTCGACCCGGCTACGGCTCGGCACTCCTGCGCGGAATGCGCGAAGCCAAGGGCGACTTGCTCGTTCTGACCGAGGCCGACGGCTCCTTCGCCGCGCGCGACGTCGACAAGCTGCTCGTCTACCTGGAGGACGCCGACATGGTGATGGGCACGCGCACCACCCGGCAGATGGTCGAGCAGGGCGCGAACATGCGGTTCTTCCTGCGCTGGGGCAACGTGTTCATGGCGAAGTATCTGCAGCTCCTGTGGCTGCGCCCCGCCGAACCGCGCTTCACCGACGTCGGCTGCACCTACCGCGCGCTGACGCGGCAGACCTTCCTCGCCATCGAGAACCTGCTGCGCGAGACCGGCCCGGCCTTCTCGCCAGAAATGATGTGCACCGCACTGGTGGCGCGACGCCGCGTGGTCGAGATTCCCATCACCTACCGGCAGCGGGCCGGCGGCGAGTCCAAGCACTCCGACACCTTCCTCCGACAGGCCAAGACGGCCTGGAAGATGTTCAAGACCATCTCGCGAGTCCGCTTTTTCGGACCCCGCCCGGCGCGCGCTCCGCATACCCAAGAGCGCACCCTCACCGGACGAACGCAAGAGCCCTGAAACACGCCCGCGGCGGCGCACAAGCCGGCGACGGCCCACGGCCGAAGCCAGCGTGAGCCGCTGCGAACGACATACCGAAAGAGCATCGCAACCAGAATGAAGAAGCACGTAGTGATCCTCGGCGGCGGCCTGGCCGGTCTGTCGTGCGGCTACGAGTTGGTGCAGCGCGGCCACCGCGTCACCATCCTCGAGCGCGAGCCGCACGTCGGCGGCATGGCATCCTCGTTCATCGAGGACGGCGAGGAATACTGGACGCAGGACTTCGGCCCGCACCGCTTCCACAGTCAGGACCACAACCTGATCGAGCACGTGCGCGACATCCTCGGCGACAACGTCGTGACCGCCCAGCGCCTCTCGCGCATCGTCCTGTTCAATCGCTTCTTCGATTACCCGCTCGTCGCGAAGAACGTGCTCAAGAACATGCCGCGGACGCTGCTCATCCGCGCGATGCTCGACTACATCTGGGTGCGCTTCCTCGACAGCACCAAGCTGAAGAAGTACTCCGACGCCGACTTCGAGAGCTGGGTCACCCGCCGCTTCGGCAAGACGCTGTATCGGGTCTTCTTCGGTCAATACACCGAGAAGGCGTGGGGCATGCCGCCCAGCCAGATCTCGTCGGACTGGGCGAGCCAGCGCATCACGCTGCTCAACCTCTGGGACACGATCAAGAAGACCCTGTTCAAGCCCAAGGCCGGCAACACGCCGCGCACCCTGGTGCGCAGCTTCATCTATCCGAAGTTCGGCGGCATCGGCGAACTCGCGCGCGGCTACGCCCGGCGCATCGAAGACTCGGGGACCGGCTCGGTCGTGCTCACGAATGCCCCGGCGGTGCGCGTCATCCGCGAAGGCATGACGGTGACCGGGATCGAGTACGGCAAGCACAGCCGGCAGGTGGTCGACGGCGATGAATACGTCAGCACCATCCCGGTGACCTCGCTCGCGAAGTGTCTGTCGCCAAAGGCGCCGCCGGAGATCCTCCAGGCCGCCGACTCGCTGCAGTACGTGTCGATCGTCTTCGTCTACCTCAAGCTCGCGCGACCAAGCGTGAGCCCGGACTCGTGGGTCTACCTGCCGGAGAAGCACCTCACCGTGCACCGCATCTCCGAGTTCAAGAACTTCAGTCCGCACAGCGCACCCAAGGACAAGACGCTCATCTGTGCCGAGATCACCTGTCGCCGCGGCGACGAGATCTGGCGCGCGAGCCCCGAGCAACTGCAGGCGATCGCCGAGAAAGACCTCATCAGCGTCGGTCTCATCAAGCCCGGTGAAGTGCTCGGCTCGACCATTCGCAAGATCCCCTTCGCCTACCCGGTCTACGACCTTCAGTACAAGGATCTCCTCCTGCCGGTGATGAACTACGTGGGCCAACTCCTGGGCATCACGACCACCGGCCGCCAGGGCAACTTCCGCTACAACAACATGGACCAGTCGGTCGAGATGGGCCGCAAGCTGGGTATCGAGTTGGCGACCGGCGAGGCGACCGGACACAGCAAGGTCGCGACCGGCAAGGAGTATTTCGGGTGACGCGAGGATTGGTCGAGGTCCCCCGCTGCCAGATCTGTGGCGGCGATCGCCCGACCTTGATGTTCGAGGAGTCGCCGTACCGCGTGCTGCGGTGCAGCGACTGCAGCATGGTGTGGGTCTCGCCGCGCTGGAGCGACGATGCGATCCACGAGGTCTATGGCGAGGAGTATTGGCGCAGCGACAGCCCGAAGACCAAGGGCTACGCCGACTACGCCGCCGAATCGAAGCTGTATCTCAAGACCTTCCAGCGGCGGATGAAGTTCGTCGGCAAGCACGTGCCGCGGGGTGGCCGCATCCTCGACGTCGGTTGCGCTGCCGGCTACTTCCTGCGCGTCGCCGCAGGAGCCGGGCACGA
>JBFXDD010000113.1:0-3092 GCA_050181465.1 Planctomycetota bacterium | reverse complement strand
GGCGTGAGCCGCTTCGAGTCGGGCGAGACGTAGTAGTTAACGCTCACGTTCTGGATCATTCGGCCCGGCGACCCGCCGCCGGCAGTTGAACGAGGCGTGAAGCCCGCTTCGCCCGGGCCGTTACCGCCGCCGCGCTGCCGGCTGAGCTGCGAGAGCCCGAGCCCGAGCAAGCCGGTCCCCAACGTGCTCAAGAACCCGCCGAAGTTGAAGCCCGCCGGCGTTGGCGTCGTGCCGTTGCCGCCGCCGCCAGTGCCAGCCGCGGCCGTCGAGAGGATCGCCGCGCGCACCTGGTCGACTGCGAAGACGATCGCACTATCGCCCGGCGTCACGCCCGGGCCAGCGCCCACCGATGCGCCGAAGAGCCCGCCGAGCGCGCTCGTGAGGCCCGCTGCAATCTGTTCCTGGAGCCTTGAGAGCGAGGCCTCGAAGATCCGGTCGCCCGCCCCGCTGGCGAACGCCTGAAGCGCTTCCCGGCCGCTGGCACCGTCCTTGAGCGCGCGCAGTGCGTCGCCGATGCCGCCGGCCGTCCCGTCGGCGACTTCGCGAAGCCGGACGAGCGCTTGCGTCTGCTTCGCATAGCCCACGAGTGCCGCTGCCGTCGTCGCGTCGAGTTCGTCGCGCCGCGCCTGTTCGGCGACGGCGAGCAGGTCGACGGCATCGCGCGTGAGGAGTAGCGCTGCCCGCTCGAGCCGAAGCGACTGGATCGCATCGGTGCCGCGCTCGATGCGAGGATCGGGCTTCCCGACGTCCCGGATCCCGCCCGCGACTGCCTTCGCTGCCCGAGTCGCCACGTCGAGCGTCACGCCGCCGAGCCGGGCGATCCGATCGAAAGCGTCCTCGAGGCCGTCGGCGAGGCCCTGGCCGAAGTCGGATGCGGCCTGTTCGCTCGCTCGAAGCTGTTCCTCGAGGAGCCGAGTTGCGTCCCTCGCGCTCACGAACGCCCGAACCTCGCGCTCGATCGCGCGCACCTGCTGTTCCGTCGCCGCCGCACCCTCGCGCTCGATCTTGAGCAATGCGGCCTGAACGAGCGTCCGTTCCTTGAGGGCATCGCCGGCTCGCTCGATCGCTCGCTCGGCGGACAGTCCCGACGCGACGCCTTCCTCGATCGCGAAGTTGAGTTCGAGTTGGGCGTTCGTCTGAGCCTTGAGGCCGGCGAGCGTCTCGCGGAAGCGATCGCTGCGGCCGGCAAGGTTGGCTTCGCTCTCGACGGCCTTCTCGGCATCGCGAACGAGTCGGAAGGCATCGGAGAGCCGCACGAGCCCGGGAACGCCTTCCGCCTCGAGTTTGCGGATCTCGTCGGCCACCGTCGGAATCGACTTCGCGAGGGCGTCGAACTGCGCGACGGGAACGAATTCCTGCCCGCCGATGGTCGCCGGCAACGCGCGAAGTCGATCGAGGGCGTCCTGAGCCTCGCGGGCCGACTTCAGCGCGCGATCGAGCCCGAAGTCGCTGCCGCTGCGAGTCTCGATGCTCACGAGCCGATCGAGTTCCCGGTTCGTCCGCTCGACTTCGAGGGTGAGCTTCTCGAAGCGTGCTCGGGCGTCCTCGATGTTCGCGAAGTTGTTCCGCGGGCCGTCCTGTAGCGAGGTGGTGTTCTTGGTGGCGACACCAATTGCAGCGCGGATCGCATCGGCTCGATCGGTGCCGGTGAGCTGGCCGATCCTGGTCGAGAAGTCGGCTTGCAGGTTGAGCAGCTCGCGCGCGGCCTTGCCGAACTCTTCGGTTCGCTTCGCTGCCGCCTTCGCCTTCTCTTCGACGGTCGCGAACTCGATGCCCATATCGGCGAGCACGGCAACGGCCGTCCCGATGATCGGAACCGCGACGTTGACGGCCTTGGAGATTCGCTGCCCGACGGTCGCGATCGACTCGGCTTGCCGCTTCCACGCTTCCACGGACGACGCCAGCCCTCGCGTCGAGGTCTCGGCCTTCTTCTGAGCGTCCGACAGCGCGCGCACGCTCTTCGCCGCGTTGGCGTTCGTTCCACCGATCTTCGCCATGGCGTCGTCGAGCTTCTCGACGGCCTTCTGCGCGTTCTGTTCGGCCTTCGCGACGCGATCCATTGCCTTCGCGACGGCATCGCTTCCTTGCTCGGCCGGCACGGCATCGACGACGAACTGGATGGTCTCTCGAATGGTTGCCATAGTGGGTTCTCTCGGTGAATCAGTGTTCCAGCATCACGACGCCTTGCGGTCCGGGCGTCGCTCGATCTCTTGCTCGATCGCCACGAGTCGCCGTTCGAGGTCTACATACTCGAGCACGTTGAACCCTTTCTCGAGCACCGCCAGGATCGCATCGGCGGTCGCTGCGTCGACGGTGCCAGTCACGACGCCACCTAGTATCCGGCGAGTGAGTTCCGCGATCGGTTCTGGTGCCGCGGAACCGTCTTCGAGACTCGGAACCCGAACCGGCGGAGCCTTCGGCGGGCCGAAGTAGCGATCGAGCAGAACCTTCGATGCCGCGATGCGCGAGCCGACTTCCACGGCGGGATCGCCCGCAAGCCGTCGAAGGTCGTCGACGATGCGCTCCACGTCCTCTTGCTTGAGGATCTCGCGCACGTCGCGATACAGAAGCGGACGCTTCTTGCGGCCGACGCTGAACTTGTTGCCCGGCGCGAAGTGCCCGCGCGGGCCGCGCTCGCCGCGATTCGGCGGGCGGATCTCGTGCTCGATGATCGGCGCGGGTGAAGTCGTCGCTGCGGGCTGTTCGTGGTCGGTCACGGTGTCACCGTTGGATCAAGTCGAGCACGTCGAGCTTCGATTCGGCCCGCGCGCGAACCTCTTGGAGAACGTCGAGCACGAGCCGCGCCGCATCGACGCGAGCGCGGGCGTCGGCGTTCGGATCGAGGGCAATCGCGAACATCGCCTCGATGACGTCCGTCATGTCTTCGGCGATGTTGTCGAGCGTCTCGGCCGGCGTCTTCGCCTTGGAATTCGCCTTGGTCACGCTGCCCCCTGAGGCTCACCGGCGGGATCGCCGGCCGGCTCGTCGACGGCCAGGTCCACGCCGAGCCGCATCGCTGCCGTCTGCGATTGGATGAGCATCCGCTTTGCCAGCCGCTCGTCGAACGCGGGATCGGCGCCGACGTCGGGAAC
>JBFXDD010000112.1:0-3136 GCA_050181465.1 Planctomycetota bacterium | reverse complement strand
TTCGTCGTCGACGTCAGCGGTCGCCGCATCAGCGACAACACGCTGCGGGTCGAGACCTTGACCGGCAGCTTCCGCATCATCAACACCTGTCCGCCGACCGGCGAACAACCCACTCCGCCGCAGATCCTCATCGAGACGATCACCGGTCAGACCTTCGCCGTCGCCGCCTTCAACGCGCTCGGTCGCGATGCGCCTACCGGCGTACCAACGCGCAATCCCAGCGCCGCCATCCAACCGCAGATCCCGCCGCTACCGCACACGGAAGTGTTCCAGACCGGCGCCGTGGTCGTCGACCTCGATCAGAATCAGCTCGACGCGGCATTCACCGGCGCGACGCCGGCGTTTCCACTGGGAGTCGGACCCAACGGGCTGACCGTGCAGTCCGACTTCAACACGCCGCTGACACCCGGCCGCTACTTCATCACATGGCAGTGCATGGAGGGCGACGTGCCGATCAACGTTCGCGACCTGTACCACACCTTCGGCCACTTCAGCGATCGCGACGGCAACCCGGCGAACAACTTTCGCACCGGTCCGGGCTCCGAGAACGACCCCACGAACGACACCGATACGTGGTTTCAGCTCAGCCACGACCCGTTCCTCCGCTGGAACTTCACGACTTGGGACACGCAGAGCGGATTCCCAGACCCCCTGTTCACGGGCACGCGAGCGATCATCTCCGGGCAGATCCAAGTCTTCGTGATCCCGGTGGCCGACTTGCTCGGCGCCACGGAACTCCTCGCGCGCTACTACACGTTCACCCATGAGGGTGATCTGGGCCAAGGCGGCGGCCAATGGTCGGCCGACACCACCCCGCCGGTCGACGAGGCGCCCCTCACTCAGTCATTGGACCTGAGTTTCTGATCGACCTACGGCGGGCGATGGGCGAAGTTGGAACTCCGATGCGCCGCCACCGCCTCCTCGCCGTCGTTCTCGTGCTCGATCTCGCCGTGAGTTGCAGCGCCACACCCGACACCATCGCCGATGTGTCCGGCTGGCTCGGGGACTGGGTCCTCGGCGGCGACACCTCCGCTGCGCTGAGCACGCCGACTCTGAGGATCGAGTCGGATGGTTCGATCGTCGGCAGCACCGGCGTGAACCGCTATCGGGGCAAGCTCGACCTGACCGAGTTGGCGCAAGGCCGCTGGGCGACGGCTCCGCTGGTCACCACGATGATGGCCGGCTCGGAAGCGGCCATGGCACTCGAGTCGCGCGTCACGGACGCGCTGAGCGGAGCGACCGACATCGAACTCTGCGACGGCGCCCTCACGCTCCTTCGTGACGGCAAGGAACTGCTGCGCTTCGCGCGCGCGCAGTGAGCGATCGCGCGCGCTCAGCGATCGCGACCGACCGCCGTATCGAACTCGAGGTCCGTGACCGCGTCCTCGTCGCCGAAGCGGCCGGTCGTCGGCGCTGCACCGAGGATCGGATCCGGCAAGACCTCGAAGTCATGCGCTTGCACTTCGCCGTTCACTTCCAGCTCGACGCGCCACACGCCGGGGCTCGCCGTGCGACCGCGACTACCGCCGCGCGCGAAGGTCCTGTCGCCGCGTGGCTCGGCCGCCTGGCTCGCAGGCGGCGTCGATCGCAAGTCCCAGGCGACTCGATGAAGCCCGGCAGTCGTCGGGACCGTCAACTCGCGGAAGATCTTGCCGTCGGTACCGACGATTCGTAGCGCGGCCGAACCGACATCGCGCGCAAAGTGCACGTGGATGGTCGCATCGGAACTCGGAGCATCACCCGCGAAGGCGCGCGCACCCGATGACGCGCGACGATGACGTGAGCGCCACATGATGACGTCGTCGGGATCGAAGAGGTGCGCGGACTTGCCGACGATCTCCGCGCTCATCTGCCGAAGGGTGGTGGCATCGAACGACCACAGGCTGCGACCGTGCGTCCCGAGAACCACGTCGCCGTTGGTCGGATGCTGCGCGACGTCATGCACGGCGACGGTGGGGAGGCGACCGTGGAAGCGAGTCCAGCTCTGGCCGCGGTCGATCGAGATCCAGAAACCGAACTCGGTTCCCAGATAGAGCAGGTTCTCATTCCGGATGTCCTCGCGCAGGAACCTGGTCGAACCGGTCGGCAAGTTCGATCGCAACGATCGCCACGACTTGCCGAAGTCCTCGGTGGCGAACACGTAGGGTTCGTCGTCGTCGCTGCGATGACCGTCGAGAGCCAAGTAGGCTCGCCCCTCGGCGAATCGGGAAGCTTCGACCGTGCTCACCCAGCGCGGCCCAGGAACCAACGCGGCGAGTGAAGCAACGCCGCCACCTTCACCCTTGCCTGCGGACGCCTCGGCGGTCGAGATCTCGCTCGTCGCCGGGAGCGGCCAGAGGTCCGTCCAAGTGTGCCCGCCGTCGCGCGTTCCGAACAACGCACCGTCGTCGGAGCCGACATACAACACGTCGGCGTTGCGAGGCGACTCAGCGAGAGACGTCGCGCTGCCGCGATCCGTGCGCGTGATCTCCGGAGAGATCTTCTTCAGATCATTGCCGCGATCGAGCGAGCGGAAGACGAAGTTGCCGGCGTTGTAGTAGATGCGACTGTTGTGTGCCGACAGGATGAATGGGGTCTTCCAGTTGTAGCGGAGCCGTTCGTTGCGACCTGGCCGCGCGCGCGTGCTACCGCTCTCCATGGTGCCGAGATGCGTGCGGCCCGTCGAACCGTTCTGACTCTCGAAGTAGATCAGCAGCGGGTCGTTCGGATCGACTTCGACGTTGAAGCCGTCGCCGCTGCCGACGCGAATCCAGTCTTCGTTGATCGCGCCGGAACCGCGCTCCGCGCGATGTGGAGCGCCCCAAGAACCATTGTCCTGCAGGCCACCGTACACCCAGTAGTCTGCGCGTGGATCGAGCGCAACGTCGTAGAACTGGCCGATCGCCGCGAAGTTCAGGTGATCCCAGTGCGCGCCGCGATCGTAGGTCTGGTACACACCACCGTCGCAGCCAACGATCATGTGCCGGCCGTCACGCGGATCGATCCACAGCGCGTGCTGATCTGCATGCACGCCGGGTCCCGCGTCGTTGGTGAACGTGTCGCCGCCATCCGAGCTCTTCGCCATCGAGACCCCCAGCACGAACAACCAACGGTCGTCGCTGGGATCCACGCGCACTTGGCTGAAGTACATCGGGCG
>JBFXDD010000111.1:0-3293 GCA_050181465.1 Planctomycetota bacterium | reverse complement strand
CGTCGCGAGATCGCCGCTGGTCCCGGTCAGTTCGAGGCTGCCGCGATTCCGTCGGCGTCGACCCCGTCGACCGCGGCAAGCAGGTCGTGGTAGACGACTCCGGCGAAGACAGCTGCGAGGGAGCCGATCACGGCGGTCACCCCGTAGGTGACGGCCCAGAAGCCAAGCAGGTGTTGGTCGATGTCGCGATCGAGAACGACCGCCCCGAGCCCGGTCGCGGCGGTGCGTGCGAGGTGGAGCACGAGCACGAAGAGCACCAGGATCAGGAAGATCCGCGCCTTGTGACCCTGGGTCAGTTGCCAGCCGCGGCGCAGTTCGGCCAACGGACCACTGTGTTCGACGACCGCGGCCGGCACCGCGACAAGCAGACCGCAATGGACGAGCAACAGCGGGACGGCGGTCGCAATGCCGGCGTAGTCATCGAGCGCCCGACCTGCGAGCAGGATCGCGAACTCGACCAGCGCGATGAGGAAAGCTGCGCCTAGCGCCGGGACCATCCGTGCGAGCCCCGTCGCGAGCGCCTCAGAGAAGGAGGTGCGACGTCCGCGCAACTGCGCGAAGACCATGCCGACGATCGGTGCGGCGAGCAGGGCAACGAGCAGGGGTACGAGCAGGGGTACGAGCAGTAGCCCGATCCACTGCCACGCCGCCGTATCGACCGGCGGTTCGGAGCTCGCCGCGGTCCAGAACAGAAAGGCACCGAAAGGCGCGAAGATCAGGAGCGCGAACACACTGATCGGCAAGAGGTTGCTCAGCCAGATCCGGAAGGTCTTGCCGAGCACGTTGCCGATCTCAAAGCTGCCTTTGCGCGGGCGAGGCCCCCGATTCGGTGGTCCTCGGCGGCCGAGACGAGGGTGGCCCCGCGGTTCGGAGTCCGCCATCTGGCCCGGACCATACGTGAACGTCTGCTGCGATCGCCACGAGTCGCGCCCGGCGGCGATCTCGCGACGACGTTCACGAACAGCCCGGGCTAGTGATTCCCAGGCATCGGGTTCGGCGACCCGGCACAAAACCCATCTGGGCCCGACCTTGTGCACCCGGACCCGGGTGAGTCGCCCGGTTCTCTGGACCACGCGCGCAGCGACCGTCGCCACCGACAACCCGCACGTAGCAGACCGGGAGCACGATGACGTCGGTCTTGCCGGAACGCGCAACGCTGGCTTGATCCCGGGGCGAAGCTCGAGTCGATCGGTCACCCCCGGCGACGCCCCACTTCTCGGCAGCCCGTGCGCCCCACATCGTCGCTCGCACCCGACCACCGTCAGGCAGAGCTGGCGCCGCGCACCGATCTCGGCACGATCCTCGCCCATGCTGCGAACGGACGCTACGCCGAGACAGAACCTCATCGCGCTCAGCTTGGTCGCAGCGGTCGGCGTGATCGCCGCGCTGCTGGTGGCCGCGGGCAATCCGGGCAACATGGGCCTCTGCGGGGCGTGCTTCCTCCGCGACCTCGCGGGAGCGCTCGGCTTCTTCCAGGCGCCGGCACCGCGAATCTTCCGCCCTGAGCTCACCGGGATCGTGATGGGTGCGCTGCTCTGCGTGCTCGCACGACGGCGCTACGCCGCGCGCTCGGGCAGCTTCGCCGCGTCGCGCTTCATGCTCGGCGTCTTGATGGCTCAAGGTGCGCTGGTGTTCCTCGGCTGCCCGTTCCGAATGCTGCAGCGTCTGGGCGGTGGCGACCTCAATGCCTGGCTTGCGCTTCCCGGCTTCGTCGCCGGCGTGTTCGTGGCGACGCGATTCGAACGGCGGGGTTACTCGATCGGGAAGACGAGTCCGGTCACGGCACCCATCGGCCTCTGGACGCACTTCGTGTTCCTCGGCCTCCTCGTCCTCTTCCTGACCGGCGGCGCGCTGTCGGGACCAGGCCCGGGCAACGCGGACTCTCCCGCACACGCCGCGTGGTCGGTGTCGCTCGTGCTGGGACTCGGTGCGGGCGCGATCCTCTCACTGACCGGCTTCTGCGCGATCTCCGCCGCGCGACAGCTCTTCCTCCCCAAGCGGCGAATGAGCCTGGCAGCGGGACTGCTGATCCTCGCCTACGCCGCGACGGCATTCGCGACCGGCAACGCGAAGTGGAGTTTCGACGGCCAGCCGATCGCGCACACCGATCTCCTCTGGAACGCTCTCGGCCTCGCCCTGGTCGGACTCTGCGGCGCCCTCGCCGGCGGTTGTCCCGTGCGTCAGCTCGTGATGGCCGGCGAAGGCAACGGCGATGCCTTCGTGTGCGTCATGGGCCTCGTGGTCGGCGGGGCCCTGGCGCATACCCTCGGCATCGCGTCGTCGCCGGCGGGAGCGAGCGATGCGGGCAGAATCGCGACGCTGGTCGGACTGACGATCGCGCTCGTCTATGCGTGGCGCACACGCACCGCGCCGGCCTGAGCGATCGGTGCACAACGTCGGCCGACGCTCGTCGTCGTCGGGGGGCTACACAGCGAACGGCACGCCCGCGCCCGCCGATCCTGGACAGCGGCACGGTTTCACGATAGCGTAACCGCCTTCGCTGTGACCCCGACCGCCCCCGAACCCGCCGACATCGGCCCCAACATCCGCCGCCGCAGGATGCGCGCCGGGCTGACTCTCGAGCAGCTCGCCGCCGACAGCGGGGTGTCGGTCGCGATGCTGTCCGAGGTCGAGCGGTCGGTGAAGAACCCGACGGTGAAGCTCGCCTATCAGATCGCCCGCGCGCTGGGCTGCTCGCTCAGCGATCTTCTCGAAGACGGCGAACAGAGCCCGGTGCAGGTGATCCGCGGCGACGAACGTCGCACCTTGCTCGACGCCGAGACCGGCGTCGCCCGCCACGCGCTGTCCCCCGAGTTCCTCCGCCGCGGCATCGAACTCGTGCTCTACGAGATCCCGAAGCGACAGTCGACGGGCGAGATGAGCCCGAATCGCGCCGGAATCCTCGAGCACGTATTCGTGCTCGAAGGTCGCCTCACGCTCGTGCTCGGCGAACAGCGACTGGAACTCGCCGCCGGCGACGGTGCCACCTACGGCCCGCAAGTCACCACCGAGTATCGCAACGAATCATCGCGCACCTGCCGCTTCCTGTTGTGCGGCGACGCCACCCGCGCCCTTTGACCGAGGATCCGATCCGATGCAAGCCATCCGTGTCATCGACTCCCACACTGCCGGCGAACCGACTCGCGTCGTCATCGAAGGTGGACCTGAACTCGCGCCCGCCGACGCCAAGACGCAGCGCGAGATCCTCCGCACGAAGCACGACGATGTTCGCAGCGCACTCTGCAACGAACCGCGCGGCTTCGATGCCGTCGTCGGTGCGTTCCTGCTCCCGC
>JBFXDD010000110.1:0-3294 GCA_050181465.1 Planctomycetota bacterium | reverse complement strand
GTTTCGAGTGCGATGATGCGCATGTCACTTACCGGCGCTCCAGCCGCCGTCGATCATGAAGGTGGTGCCGGTCACGAAGTCGGCCGCGTCGCTGGCGAGATACAGGGCGGCCGCGGCGATCTCCTCCGGCTTCCCCATGCGATTCGTCAACTGCGTTGCGCACATCTGGCGATAGGCAGCTTCGGGATCGGGATACTCGGCGAGTCGCGCGCTCACGAACGGCGTCTCCACCCGGCCGGGGCAGATCGCGTTGCAGCGGATGCCGTCGAGGGCGTGGTCGAGCGCGATGCACTTGGTGAGGCCGACCACCGCGAACTTGGACATGCAATAGGCGAGCCGATCGCGGACCGCGACCACACCGCCGATCGAGGCCA
This sequence comes from Planctomycetota bacterium, assembly GCA_050181465.1. GTDB lineage: Bacteria > Planctomycetota > UBA1135 > UBA1135 > UBA2386 > JACRLW01. The sequence goes on along the minus strand of JBFXDD010000110.1, from coordinate 2,920 downwards.
GGTTGACGATCTTGCCGCGCTTCTTCGCCACCATCGACGGGAGGAACGCGTGGGTCACGTTGAAGACGCCGCGCACGTTGACGTCGTTCACCCGATCGAGATCGGCGAGCGTGGTCGTGAGCATGGTGCCGACGTGGCCGATGCCGGCGTTGTTGACCAGGACATCCAGGCGACCGTTGCTCTCGAGCACCGTCTTGGCGAGGCGTTCGCACGCTTCGGTGTCGCGGACGTCGAGCGCATGCGCCCGGGCCCGGCCGCTCTTGGCGACGACTTGCCGGACCGTCTCCTCTGCCGCCGGCAGATCGAGATCGGCCACGTGCACGATGGCGCCGGCTTCGGCGAACGTGAGTGCGATGGCCCGGCCGATGCCGGAGCCCGCACCCGTCACGAGCGCGATCTCGTCGCGCAGAGCGATCATGGTGCGGGATCGTATGGTCGGCGATTCAGGCGTCGATGATGATCTGGAGCGCGTTGGTGAGGGCGATCGACGGCTGGGACGCGACCGGGCAGATCACGATGCCCTGGAAGCACAAGGCACCCTCGCAGAGCGAGTAGTCGACGGGGACCGGGATCGCGCTGCGCAGCGAGCCGTTGCAGCCGGCACCGCCGAGCACGCCCAGCGAGATGATCACCGGCGGCAGCGTGTTGAGGTCGGGGTAGAAGGGGCCGCACAGCAAGGGCACGGTCTGGTTCGTGCACCGGCCGACGTTGAAGGCCAGGAACGCGCGACCACCGGCCGGGCCGTCGACCACCGAGATCCCGAAGAAGGGATTGCCGACCGCCGGATCGCCGTGCGCGATCAGCCGCATCTGGTTGCAGTCGGGGCAACGCCCGCCCATGCAGGAATCGCCGATGGGGATCGGGTGCATCCCTTCGATGTCGAGGCCGAACCAGCTCTGGCCGCCCGCCGGTCCGCGGGGGCAGCAGCTCTCGACGACGTAATCGCAGGGCGTAGCGCCTGCCGATCGCAGCCCGACGGTGTTGGTGCCGTCGGTGGCGTAGAGACGAAGGTCGCACTCATCGAGCGCGAGTCCGGTGATCGGGCCGAGCCGCTGCGTTGCCGAGCAGGCCGCGACCGGGAAGCTGCAGAGGACATTGCAGGGATCGGCCACTCGCGCGACCAGGATCTGGTTGAGTGGGTTGATCGTCGTCGGGCCGAACACCGAGGTTGCGTAGTAGATGAATCCGGAACGCCGATCGACTGCCACCGCACCGGCGATGTGGCGGTTGCTGGGCAAGGCGAACCGGCAGCTCGCCGTGACCCGCGGCGGGCAGTTGGCGAGCGACCACTGGTGGAGTGCCGCTGTGCCCGGGATCGACTCGATCTGGTAGAGCGTTCCGGTCCCTTCGACCAATGCCAGGCCGGTGGCGACGGAGCCGGGGCCGAGGACGAGTTGGGCCGGGACCGAGCAGAGCAGGCGACAGTCGTCGATCACGTGCTCGGCCATTCGGGTGCCTTGCGTTTGCCAGACCGACGCGTGGGCGGCGTTGTAGCTCAGGCCGCCGGCCCAGGCCGTGGCGGGTTGTCCGATGCCGGCGCAGACCCGTGCCGCATCGCGGCAGAGAACCTGTCGTTGCACGGTCGGCGGTGTCACGCTCGGCGAGGCCGTATCGGCAGCGAGGCCGATGAGTCGCCCACGATCGACACTGATCTGAGCGGAGAGCGAGCTGAGAAGGCCGAGACCGGCGATCGCAGCGACGAGAAACTTGTGGCTGTGCATGGATGGAGCGCAGTCGTTCGTGCGATGGCAGGGGCCGCTGTGATTGTCGCGGGGTGCGGCGATCGCCGGGTCTCGGCGAGGTTCGTGGCGCGAACCTCGCAGCCGCCTTCACGCCCAGCGTGGATTCGTTGTGCGGCCTTCGAGTCCCGGGCTGTCGGCGCGAGCTGACTGCGCTGCACCGGCGGTCAGTGCGCTTCGTGGAGGGTGCTTTTCTGCGTGTGCTACCGGGCTCCACGACCGAACACACGCGCCGCCCGCGCATCGACTCGGGAGATGGGGGTGGATAGGATTGGCTCCGGCGTTCAGGGCATGGCGGGTTCACTAGGCAAGACACCAGAGGGCTACGAAGACCTCCTTCGAGACCTGAAGGACCGGGTGCGTGCTGCCCGCGTTCAGGCAGCGCTCGCCGTGAACCGCGAGCTCGTCCTCCTTTACTGGTCGATCGGCCGGGACATCCTCGAGCGGCAGGACCGGCTCGGGTGGGGGGCGAAGGTCATCGACCAGCTCGCCGCCGACCTCCGGAAGGAGTTTCCCGAGAGCAAGGGCTTCTCCAGCCGCAACCTCAAGTACATGAGGAGCTTCGCGGAGGCGTGGCCAGACCAGGAAGTTGTGCAACAGGTCGTTGCACAAATCCCGTGGGGCCACAACGTCCGCCTCCTCGAGAAGGTCGACGAGCCCGAGAAGCGGCTTTGGTACGCCCGGAAGACGGTCGAGAACGGCTGGAGCCGGAACTCCCTCGTGATCCACATCGAGCGCGAGCTCTTCGAGGCTCAGGGCGGAGCCAGCACGAACTTCGCGACCACGCTCCCAGCTCCCCAGTCAGACCTTGCGCGGGAGACGCTCAAGGACCCGTACAAGCTCGACTTCCTCGGCATCGCCGAAGACGCCGAGGAGCGCGTGATCGAGCTCGGGCTCGTGCGCCACATCCGAGACTTCTTGCTCGAGCTCGGCCAGGGCTTCGCCTTCGTCGGGAACCAAGTCCCGCTCCGGGTGGGGGAGGAGGAGTTCCGGATCGATCTGCTCTTCTACCACCTGAAGCTCCGCTGCTACTTCGTCATCGAGCTCAAGGCGGGCAAGTTCAGACCCGAGCATATGGGGAAGCTGAACTTCTACCTGTCGGCGGTGGACGACCTGCTTCGGCATCCCGACGACCAGCCGAGCATTGGTCTCGTGCTCTGCAAGGACCGCGAAGACACCGT
>JBFXDD010000109.1:0-3325 GCA_050181465.1 Planctomycetota bacterium | reverse complement strand
CTCTTCTCCCTGCCCGCGGGGCCGAACTCGCCATGAACCAAGGCTCAGCCGACGGCGCCTTCGCCCACGGGCGAACCGTCTCTTCCCTGCATCGTCGAGGCTTCTTGAAACTCGCCGGCACCACTCTCGGCGCGATGGCGCTTCCTGCCTGCGCCACGCCATCCGGTCGCGATCGCGGCGACGCTCCACCGATCGGGATGAACATGCTGCTGTGGACCGATCGCGTCGGACCCGAGCACTTCCCGATCTTCGCCCGCTTGAAGGAGGCCGGCTTCGACGGCGCCGAGATCCCCGTCGGCGGCGGCACGTCGGCGGATTATCTCGCCGTTCGCAAGGCACTCGACGACGCCGGACTGCGCTGCACCGCGGTCACGTCACTGCCGGCAGAGGCCAACCCGATCGATGCCGACCCGGCAGTTCGGGCCAATGCGCTGACCCGCCTTCGCGAGACCATCGATCACTGCGCCACCTTGCGCGCCGAAGTGTTGTGCGGCCCCTTCCATTCCGCATTCAAGACCTTCGCCGGTCGCGGACCGACGGCAGCGGAGATGGACTGGAGCGCCGAAGTGATGGCCGCGGCCGCCGATCACGCGAGACCGCAGGGGCTCGTGCTGGCAGCGGAGTTCCTCAATCGCTTCGAGTGCTACCTGGTCAACACCGCCGCCGACACCCTGCGATTGTGTCAACTGGCGAATCGCCCCAACTTCGGCATGACCTACGACACGCACCACGCGCACATCGAGGTCAAGAATCCAAGCGAAGCGATCGCCGCCTGCGCTCCGTTCATCCGCCACATCCACGTGAGCGAGAACGATCGCGGCACCCCGGGCTCGGGTCAGGTGCGCTTCGCGGAGACCTTCGAGGCGCTGCGACGCATCGACTATCGCGGTTGGCTCACGATCGAGTCCTTCTCGCGCAACAGTCCCGAGTTTGCTGCCGCGATCCACGTCTGGCGCGACTTCTTCGCCAGCCCCGATGACGTGTGGCGCGACGGCATCACGTTCATCCGTGACCAATGGGCGCATCGCCGCTGACCGCAACGAGAGAATCTGCCATGGCCAACACCTATCCCAAGCTCCACAACGCCGCGTGGCCCGGACTCGTCGGCAAGGAACCAGGCACCGATCATCCGCCGATCGACCTCGATCGGATGATCGACTTCACGGCGAACGCCAAGGTGGGCGGCGTCGGCTTCGACGGAATCGACCTCTTCCTCTTCGATCCGCACGTCTCCATCGATTCGGATGACGCAGCACTCCGCCGTCTCGCCGACAGGATCGCCGCCCGCGGCCTCGTGATCGGTTCGCTGGTCGCTCCGGTGTGGGCACCCACCGGCGGCGGCTCGGCGATGGGTTCCGCCGACGAGCGCGCGCAGTTCCTGACGCAGGTCGAGAAGGCCTGCCGGATCGGCAAGCGACTGCGCGAGATGGGCATCCGCCCCTACGGCATCATCCGCATCGACTCCGCGTGCGGCGTCGGCGACTGGGCCAAGGATCCCGCCACCGCACAGAAGACGATCGCCTCGACCTTCCGTGAGGCCGCGAAGATCGCGGAGAGCCACGGCGAGCGACTCGCAGCGGAAGGCGAGATCTGCTGGGGCGGCATGCACAGTTGGCGCCGCATGGTCGAGTTGCTCGAGATGGTAGATCGACCGGGAACCGTCGGCTTCCAGGCCGACATGGCGCACACGCTCCTCTACACGCTCGGACACAACGCGCCCGAGGACCGATTGCTGCCGGTCGATCACGATTGGTCGAATCGCGCGGCACTCGACGACGCGATGCGAAAGCTGACCGCCAAGCTGCGGCCGTGGACGATCGACTTCCACGTCGCCCAGAACGACGCCACCGTGTTCGGCTCGGGCTCGCACGACAAGACCGGGCGCCACTGCCTCCCGAACGATCCGAACGGCAAGTTGAACATCGCCCATCACGCCGGCTTCTGGTTGCGCGGCGACGACGGTCGACCGACCAAGGCGACCAAACACCTGTGCTGGGACGGCTGCATGTTCCCCAATCCGGTGATGGAAGACCCTTCGACGTGGAACAGCATCCTCGCGGCGATGATCGCCGTGCGAGACGCGCACGGTTGGTCGTGAACTCATCGGCACACAGTCTGATCTGCACTCGGGAATTCGCATGACATCGAACGACGTCCGCATCGGCCTCATCGGCACCGGCTTCATGGGCCGGGCCCACAGCAATGCCTATTCGAAGGTGGGCCACTTCTTCGACCTCGCGCGCCGCCCGGTGCTCCAGGCGGTCTGCGCGCGCACACCCGGCGCGGCCGAAGCCTTCGCGAAGAAGTGGGGCTACGCCACGTTCGAAACCGACTGGCGTCGTTTGATCGAACGGAAGGACATCGATGCGATCGATATCTGCACGCCGAACGACACGCATGCCGAGATCGCGATCGCCGCAGCGGAAGCCGGCAAGATCATCCTGTGTGAGAAGCCGCTCGCGCGCACGGTCGAAGAAGGTGCACGCATGGTGGCAGCGGTGGAGCGGGCCAAGGTGCCGAACACCGTCTGGTACAACTACCGCCGCGTTCCGGCGGTCACGCTCGCCAAGCGACTGATCGACGAAGGCAAGCTCGGCCGCATCTATCACTACCGCGCGCAGTTCCTTCAGGACTGGACGATCTCCGCCGACCTGCCCCAGGGCGGCCACGGCCTCTGGCGTCTCGATGCCGAAGCCGCCGGCAGTGGGGTCACCGGCGACCTGCTCGCACACTGCATCGACACCGCGATCTGGCTGAACGGCGAGGTCGCGAAGGTGACGGCGATGACCGAGACCTTCGTGAAGGAACGCCACCACAACCTCACCGGCAAGGTCGAGCCGGTCGGCATCGACGACGCCTGCGCGTTCCTCTGCCGGTTCGCGAACGGTTCGCTCGGCATCTTCGAGTCGACTCGTTACGCGCGCGGTCACAAGGCGCTCTACACCTTCGAGATCAACGGCGAGCGGGCGTCGATCCGCTGGGATCTGCACGATCTGCACCGGCTGGAGTACTTCGACCATCGCGACGAGTCGACGACCCGCGGCTGGCGATCCATCCACGTCACCGACGGCGACATGCCGTACATGGGCAAGTGGTGGGTCCCCGGCTTGCAGATCGGCTACGAGCACAGCTTCGTGCACCAGGTCGCGGACTTCTTCGACGGCCTCGCTCGCGGGGTCGAGGTCGGGCCGACCTTCCGCGATGCCCAGCGCACCCAGCACGTCTGCGAGGCCGTCCTCGCTTCGGGGAAGGACGGCCGCTGGCACGACGTGCCGGGCGCGTGACAGCAGGCGCTCGGCGCTCGCCCGGACCATCGGTGACGTCT
>JBFXDD010000108.1:0-3763 GCA_050181465.1 Planctomycetota bacterium | reverse complement strand
GCTCCGGCGCGTGCCGCACCGATGGCCGGATGCCGGCCACCCACGCGGCGGGTGAGCAGGGAGCACGGCTGCGGCCTCGAGCGGGGCGTCGTGACCCCCGCTCGATCCGGCTCGGATGGATCGGCCGCCGAGAATTCCCATCTCGGGCTCCGCCCGACACCCAGGCAGTCACGCCGGGACCGAAGCACCGCGCCGGAGAGACGAATGCTTCTGATCGGATGAGGCCGGCGCGACTCCCAACCCCTACGCGATGACCTCGACGAATCGCTCCATGCAGATCACCTTCGTCGATGGTGATCTCGAGAAGCAAGGGTGGCGACTCGAATGCTTCACCTCGCGTGCCAAGTGCAGCAGCTCGGTGACCCGGCTCATATATGGTCGACCTGCGTCGGGCGGCGTCGACTGGAGCGTCCCGCGCCGTTCCTGCGCGGCATCCACTCGATCCAACTGGTTCGCGAGGACCGCCGTCGGTGAGTCGCACAGATCGCGTGGGAGCAGCAAGCCTACGCCGGCCCGATCCCCGCCGAGTTCCAGAGGGCAAGTGGGAGATCGCGCGACCCGCAACGCTGCGCCGGTTCGCGACTCCATCGACGTGCTTCGCGTGCGCGCCCCCGCCGTCTGGATCCCATGGACAACCAACGTGTCTTCAAGATCGCATTCTCGCGCGTCTATCCGCTCTAGCCCGGATGATTCGTGAACGTCGTCGCGAGATCGCCGCAGGTCGATGTCCGGCAAAGAGCTGCGTCGGTCGACGACCGAAGCGTAGCTGTAGCTACGCTGCCAGGGAGGAGACGGCGTAGCGACGCCGCCGGGCGCGAATTGCGGCGATCGCAGCAGACGTTCACGAATCATCCGGGCTAGGTGCAGACGTGCGACAGGAATGGTCGCAGCCTGGCCGTGGTGGACCAAGCAACCTGTTGGCCGACGGGACACGACGCGAAGAGTCTGTCGGAGCAGATCGCTGCCAAAACGGGCTTGGCCGGCGTCTTCGCGCAAGCGCCGGCCTCGAACCCCGATGCCGCCAAGATCACCGACGTCGCCTGCGGCATCCGCGTCGAGTCGATCGGGAATCCACTCATGCAGAAGTTCCGATTCCTGGACAAGCTGGTCGACGAACTCGCCAACGGCAAGGCGATGGCGAAGAGCATGCGCGTAGGGCGACGATCCGCTGGTGTCGGTGTCGAGCGCGGCACTGCCGGTCCATGTGGGTGGTGAGTTCCGGAGAGTCTGGAGTACGTCACGTCTACCGGCGATGTCGGCCGGCTTCGACGGTGTGACTTCCCTGCTCGGCAGGACGCTCATCGCCGACGCCGCGCGACGTCAGTCGCGGCGTTGCGCCTCCCGCGGGTCGTGGAGCGGGATCTGCGCGAGCAGACTCTCCAATTTCCATAGCCGGTGGACCATTTCGAAATGGCCCCAGGAGCGGGATGCCAAGGTTCTTGTTGGCAGATCCATCAACTGCTCCAAGACCAGCACGGTGAGGCCGCGGACGCTCTCTGCATCGCAATAGCCAACTTCCAGCTTAACCCATGGATAGACCCACGGTTCGTCCTGCTGCTCGATGTTGCGACATAGCCAGCCGATCATATCGCGTCGAAGTCGTGTCGGTTCGTTGGACTTGAGCAAGACCTGCAGTAAGTCGTGCTCGTCCGATTCGAAGTCGCGGCAATGCAGATAGGAATCCCAGATGCCGGTCTCCCATGTCAGTGCCTCGCCCCGCCAGTCATTGTTGGCCTCCAGGAACTTGATGACCGAGAGAAGTTCCCCGGCATCGTCTGCGAGTTGGATGCAGAGATGCTCGCCAAGCGAGACGACATGAGGAATGGCTGACCTGCGGTAGTAGTAGGCTGCTTTGACTCCCACGACGATCTCGCGACCACGAAGGCTGCGAACCCTCAGCATGCCGGACAAGTCAGCACCGAAGGCATCGAAGCCTGGATCGAGTCCTGCGGATCGGTAGTCGACGGCGACGCGCTGAGCCTGCCCGCCGTCGTCCATGGTCAAGATCAGCTCAGATGCGTCGGTGAGTGTGACATCCGTCAACCGTCCAATGAAGCGTCGATCGCAGCACGCCAGCTCGATGGCAAACCGTCGTGAGTCTGCTTCCGAGAGACGGTCCCGCGACGAGCGCTCGACCTGCTGACAACCCGACGCACACCCGATCAGCAGCAGAATCGCATAGGTCATGCTTCGGCGCATTCCGTCTGAGGGGCCACTTGGCACGCTCTGGCGGGAGAGTTGATCGGAGACTTCCCGCGTTCCATTGCCCACCCGATCTCTACCACCTTCCGTGGTGCCTGGTTCACACGGTGAGTCGATGGCACGCACGACACTCACGCTCCATTCTGGCACTGGCATCAGTGTGCCTGTTGGGTCAGAACCGATTCGATCATCCAGAGTCGGCGCGACAGGTCGAAGTAGCCCCACGGCCCATTGCCGATGCGCAGCGAAGGATCACGAAGTCCGTACAGGTTCTCGAGAACGAGGATCGTCAAGTCGCGGATGTGTCGAACGCTGACGGGGGGCCATCCCAGGGAAACTTCGGAGAAAGCCCATGGAACGTCCGGCTGAAGGTGATTGCGACAGAGCCAACCGATCATGTCCACGCGCAGCTCGGAACGCTCGTGGATCATAAGTATGCTCTTGAGGTGACTGTGCTGCTCAGAGTCGTGGTTGTGCAAGTACGAATCCCAGTATCCTCTCTCGCCGCCGAGTGCTTTCGCATACCAGTCAGACTGGTGATCCAGCGACTCGACACTGGCCAGGATGTCGCGGACATCGGCGTTACGACGAATGCATGCGCGCTGCTCGAACCACTTGAGCGCCCAGGCCACTGGTTCGTAGTCGTGGACACGATGCAGCCCTATAGCGACCTCGTTCCCGATCAAGCCGCGAATCCGCGCAGACTCCGCCGCGAGGATGGAATCTCTGGCGCCCCCCAATCGAACTTCGACGATCTGACCCGCATTCTGGATTGACAAAGTGGGCGTAGCGCGCGTGTCCTCCTGAATCTCCACAAGGGTTCCAACCAAACGTCGCTCGCTGAGGATGATCGCGACCGAGAAGTTCTTTCTCTCTTCGACGGAGATGGCGGAGGGACGTGTCTCCGGAGCCTGTCGACAACCGGCAGCGCAGCCCAGGAGGAAGCCGACGGCGCCTACGAAGTGAGCGCCGAATCGCGCCGCGCGAGCAAACCTCGCGTTCCTTCGCTCCGGTCTCGACGTCATCGACGTTTTCAAGGGCAGACCGGCTGCAGAGCGCGAAGGCGACTCGCAAGAGTCATGCACCGTGATCAAAGCCATCTGCGATCTCGTTGTGGATTGCGGGGTGCCGCATCAGAGCCTTTGGGATGTGAGGACCTCTTCGAGAATCCAAAGACGACGTGACAGTTCGAAGTGACCCCAGCCACCGCTGTAGATGCTGTTCAGGCTCAGGCCGAACAGCTTTCCAAGAACATGAGTCGTCAGATCCTGCACGCCATCGAGGCGCTGTCCGTGGCCCCATTTTTCTGGCAGGCTCGGAAAGACCCACGGGACCTCTGGCTGTCCGACGTTTCTGCAAAGCCAGCCGATCAGGTCTCGACGCAGCTCCGACGGGTCGCTGATCTCCAGGAGGTCATCGAGCCGGGTGAACTCTGCGTCCTCATACCTGCCGTTGTGCAGGTATGAGTCCCAAGACCCCTTCTCTCCCTCCAGAGCTCGCGCGAACCAGTCGGAACGGCGACTTGCCGATTCCACCTTGTCGAATAGGTCCCTGACTTCCG
>JBFXDD010000107.1:0-4042 GCA_050181465.1 Planctomycetota bacterium | reverse complement strand
CTGCTCTTCGATCCGACCGATCCCTTCCGCAACGGCATCGTGAAGTGATGCGTTCCGCGGACGTGATCGTGCTCGGTGCCGGGATCGTCGGCGCCGCCTGCGCCGAGAGCCTCGCGGTCGCAGGACTGGACGTGCTCGTGTGCGAGCGGTCGATCCCCGCCGGTCGCGCCACGGCGGCCGGCATGGGTCACGTGCTCGTGCTCGACGACAGCGAAGCGCAACTGGCGATCACGTGCGCAGGTCGCGACCTGTGGCGCGCGCGCGACTTCCCCGCCGCGGTCGACGTCGATCGTTGCGGCACGTTGTGGGTCGCGACCGACGACGAGGAGATGGCGGCTGCGCGTAGTCGCCGAACCTGGTTCGCCGATCGCGGCGTCGCCAGCGAGGTGATCGATGCGCCAATGTTGCGCGAACTGGAGCCCGAACTCGCGCACGACCTCGTCGGTGCCTTGCTCGTGCCCGACGACCTCGTGGTGTATCCGCCCACCGCGACCACCGCGCTGCTCGGCAACGCTCGCGTGCACGGCGCGCGCATTCAGCGCGACGCGCGGGCCACCGAAGTCGCGCGCGGCAGGGTTCGACTGCACGACGGCACGGACCTGCACGCCGGGCACGTCGTCGTGGCGCTCGGCTTGGATGCCCGCGATCTCATCTACGCCCCCGGCGTGAACCCACCCCACCTGATCGCGAAGAAGGGTCATCTCGTGATCTCGGACCGCGCATCGGGCTTCCTCCGTCATCAGCTCGTCGAACTCGGCTACTTGAAGAGCGCACACGGCAGTGCGACGCGCTCGGTCGCGTTCAATGCGCAACCGCGCGTCAGCGGCCAGGTGCTGCTCGGCTCCTCACGCCAAGTGAACGTCGACGACGATCTCATCGACTTCGACCTGCTCGCCGAGATGCTGGATCGCGGCTTCCGCTTCCTGCCGCGACTGCGTGAATTGCCCGCGTTGCGGACGTGGGTCGGCCATCGGCCGACGACGCCCGACAATCTGCCGTTGATCGGTCCTCTCACCGGCGATCCGCAGACGATCCTCGCCGTCGGTCACGAAGGGGTCGGCATCACCACTTCCCTGTCGACCGCGCAACTGGTGACCGAGCTGATCCTCGCTCGCACGCCATCTTTCGATCCGACCGCGTTCGCGCCGGATCGCGACTTCGCAGCGGAGGCGCATGGCTGATCTCACGATCCGGATCGATGGGCGTGCGATCACGGTCCGCACCGGCACGACGCTGGCGGCGGCGATGTTGCGCGAAGGCATTCCCGCGCGCCGGTCGGTCGGCGGCGAACCGCGAGCCCCGTTGTGCGGCATGGGGATCTGCTTCGAATGTCGAGTGAACGTCGACGGCGCACGGCTGCAGCGCGCCTGTCTCCTGGAGTGCCGCGACGGCATGGAGGTGCGCACCGATGATCGCTGAGTTGCGCAAGCAAGTGTGCGTCGTCGGGGCCGGGCCAGGCGGGCTCGCCGCAGCGGTCACCGCGGCGACGCACGGCGCGCGTGTGCTCTTGATCGACGAGGAGCAGAGCGTGGGCGGACGCATCTGGCGTCGCGACGGTGGTGAGATCCCACCCAGTGCACGCGCCTGGCTGCAGCGTGCCGACGCGGCCGGTGTCGAGCGCGTCGATTCGGCGCGCGTCGTCGGCGTCGACGCGGATGGCGCACTGCTCGCAATACGTCACGGCGACACGCTGCGGATCGCGACTGAGAACATCGTCCTCGCGACCGGTGCGAGCGAGCGCTTCCTCCCCTTCGAAGGCTGGACGCTTCCGGGCGTCTGCGGTGTCGGCGGACTCCAGGCCTTCGCCAAGAGCGGACTCGATCTCACCGGACAGCGCGTGTTGATCGCCGGCAGTGGCCCCTTGTTGCTCGCCGTCGCCGCCGGCCTGCGCAAGAAGGGCGCGAAGATCGTGGCGATCCTCGAACAGACCCCGAAGCGAAGAGTGCGCGCGCTCGCACGCTGGCTGATCCGACGTCCACACAAGCTCACGCAAGGTGCTGCGCTACTCGCGCGGTTGATCGGCGTGCCGCGCCATCACGACGCCTGGCCGCTCTGCGCCGAAGGCGACGACCGCTTGCGGCGCGTGGTGGTCCGCATCGGCACTCGCACCGAAACGATCGAGGTCGATTGGCTCGCGTGCGCGTTCGGACTGGTGCCCAACACGGATCTCGCAGAAGCGTTGGGTTGCCGGATCGAGGATGGTCGGGTCGTCGTCGACGAACACGGCTTCACCACGCAGCGGCACGTGCTCGCGGTCGGTGAAGCACTCGGCATCGGCGGGGTCGACGCGGCGATCGCCGAAGGTGTCCGCGCCGGCCTGGCGATCACCGGGCGCGGTACGGAACTGACGGCGGCGACCCGCCGCTGCGAGCGCGAACGCGACTTCGCGCGCCGACTCGAGACCGCGTACGCACTGCGCGATGAACTGCGCACGATCACCGCCGCGACGACGATCGTCTGTCGCTGCGAAGACGTGCCGTGGTCGACCCTCGCCGGACATTCCAATCTGCGTGAGGCCAAGCTGCAGACACGCGCCGGCATGGGCGCGTGCCAAGGTCGCATCTGCGGACCGGCGCTGACCTTCCTGCGCAACGGTCGACCGGACCGACGGCGACCGCCGTCGATGCCGGTCACTTTCGAACAGCTCCGTGGCTTCGCCCCGACGAGGTGCGCCGCGGACGAGCGAACTTCTCTTCCGAATCCCTGACCGCAAACCCAAAGGCAAAGCTCATGAACTGGCAAGGTGTCATGCCCGCGATCACGACCCCATTCGCGGGGAACGGTCGCATCGATCACGACTTCGTAACCAAGCACGTGCAGTGGCTGATCGACGCCGGCTGCACGGGAATCGTCCCCTGCGGGTCGCTCGGCGAAGGCGCCACGCTGACTCCCGAGGAGAAGGTCGAGTTGATGCGCACCTGCGTAGCCGCCGGCAACGGCAAGACGCCCGTCGTGCCCGGCATCGCCGCGACGAGCACCGCGACCGCGGTGTGGCTGTGCGAACAGGCGCGCGCGGTCGGCTGCAAGGGTCTGATGGTGTTGCCGCCCTACGTGCACAAGGGTGAGTGGCACGAGATCCGCGGACACTTCGAGGCGATGCTCGCGGCAACCGATCTGCCGTGCATGCTCTACAACAATCCGATCGCCTATGGTGTCGACGTGAAGCCGGAGCAGGTCGCCGACCTCGCGGAACGTCATCCGAACTTGCGCGCGGTGAAGGAGTCGAGCGGCGACGTGCGACGGATCACCGCGATCCGCGCGCTGGTCGGTTCGCGGCTGGCGCTGTTCGTCGGTCTGGACGATCTCATCGTCGAAGGCATCGCGATGGGCGCCACGGGCTGGATCGCCGGATTGGTCAATGCCTTCCCGAAGGAGTCGGTGCGGCTGTTCGAACTCGCCCGTGCCGGACGCACCGAGGAAGCCTTCTCGCTCTATTCGTGGTTCCTGCCGCTCTTGCGCATGGACACCGTTCCCGAGTTCGTGCAGCTCATCAAGTTGGTGCAAGCGCGCGTCGACATGGGCAGTGAACTCGTGCGCGCGCCGCGCCAACCGGTGACCGGTCACGCCCGCGAGGCGGCACTCGCCGTGATCGCAAAGGCACTCGCGAATCGCCCCCACCTCGCCAACGGCTGATCGACCATGCACGCACTCCATGGTCACCACATCCTCGGCGGTCACGCCGCGATCGAAGCGCATCGGAACTTCACGGCAGTGGATCCGACGACCGGCGCGCGGCTGGAGCCGACCTTCACCGATGCGACGCCGACGATCGTCGAGCGCGCCGTCGCTCTCGCCTCGTCCGCGGCAACCGAGCTGCGGAGCATCGCGCGAGAACGCCGAGCCGCATTGCTCGAACGCATCGCGGAGCGGATCGAAGCCGTCGGTCCCGATCTGACGGCACGTGCGACGCTAGAAACCGGCTTGCCCGCCGCACGCCTCGACAGCGAGCGCGGTCGCACTTGCGGTCAGCTTCGCCTGTTCGCGCGCGTGATCCGTGATGGCGCCTGCTTCGACCTGCGCCTCGATCGAGCGGACCCGCAGC
>JBFXDD010000106.1:0-4130 GCA_050181465.1 Planctomycetota bacterium | reverse complement strand
CAACTGAGCCACTGACTCTTGCGGTCGAAACAGCGAAGCCGCAGGAAGCTCTCGCACGCGAAGTTCCGATCCGTTATCAGCGGTCGAACTCATGCGCATCGGCAACAAGGAACTCATCGTCGTCGGCGATCGCATCCTGGTCCTTCCGGATGAGGGTGAAGTGCGCACCAAGGTCGGGCTCCTGCTCCCGCCTGGGGTAAAGGAGAAGGAAGACGTGCGCGGCGGTCGCGTCGTCGCGGTCGGTCCCGGGATTCCGCTGCCCGTGCCGCAGGACGACGATGAGCCCTGGAAGGAGCCGCGCCGCAGCGCCCGATACCTGCCGATGCAGGTCGAGATCGGCGACTACGCGCTGTTCTTCCGCAAGGCGGCGATCGAGATCACGTTCGATGAGAAGCGTTATCTGATCGTGCCCTATGCGGCGCTCATGGTGATCATGCGCGGCGGCGAGGTCCCTGACGAACTGCCGGAATCGTTGTGACGGCCCCTCCATCGACCGATCTCTCGACACGAGGCCTGCTCAGGCCTCGATCGGCGATCTTCCTGGTCGTCGCGAACATGATCGGCGCGGGCGTCTTCACCTCGAGCGGCTTCGCGCTCGCGGATCATCCGCCGCATGTCGTCGTTCTCGCCTGGGTCGTGGGTGGTGTGCTCGCGATGCTGGGTGCCTTGTGTTACGGCGCACTCGGTCGACGCTTTCCCCATTCGGGGGGCGAATACGAGCTGCTGCGTCGCACGGTGCATCCGCTCGCCGGCTTCCTCGCGGGAGTCGTTTCCTTGGTCGCCGGCTTCTCCGCGCCGATCGCGATCGCCGCGACGACCTTCGAGGTCTATCTCGCTCGTGCGTTCGATCTCGGTGTACCGGCGCACGTCTTGGCGAGCGCATTGATCGTGGGGGCCGCGTTGCTGCACCTGCGCGGTCTCGAGATCGGGGCGCGCACACAGGACCGATTGGTCGTCATCAAGTTGCTCGCCTTGTCGGCCTTCGTCATCCTCGGCAGCCTCGCGATCGCCGGTCGCGAGGCACCACTGCCGGTCGCGGCATTGCCGCATGCGTTCGACCTGCCGGCCTTCGCGACGACTTGTGTCTGGATTTCCTTCGCGTACTCGGGTTGGAACGCAGCGAGCTATCTGGCCGGGGAGATCGAAGCGCCCGCGCGCAACCTGACGAGGGTTCTCTTGATCGGCACGTGGGTGACGATGCTCGTCTACGTCACGCTCAACGCGGTCTTCGTCTACGGCGCGCCGCGCGCAGAGCTGGCCGGCCAACCCGAGGTCGGACTCGTCGTCGCGCGCGCGCTGGGTGGTCGCGGCGGCGAGGTCGCGATGGCGCTGGTGGTCGCGCTCGCCGCAGTGACGTCGGTCACCGCAATGACCATGGCCGGCCCGCGCGTCTACGCGCGCATGGCCGAGGACGGCTACCTACCGCGCGGCATCGCGCGTTCGTCCAAGCATCGCTCGTCGATCCTCCTCCAGGTGGGCCTGGCGCTGGGGATGTTGTGGGTGGCGCCGCTGGAGGATCTCATGCAGTGGACCGGCTGGACGCTTTGGGCCAGCAGTGCCGCGACGATCGTCGGGCTCTGGCTCGTGCGCGTGCGCGAGGGTGCGGCGGCCGTACCCGTCCCAGGTTGGCCGGTCGTGCCCATTGTGTATCTCGCGGTCTCCGTCGGGATCGGGATCTTCGCGTTCCAACGCCAATGGCTTGGCGGTGTGATCGTCGTGGGAGCGCTCATCCTGGTGGCGGCGTGTTACCCGCTGATCGGCAGGCGCGACGCGCGCGCGCGGGGGAGCTAGCCCGGATTACTCGTGAAGGTCTGCTGCGATGGTCGCAAGTCGCGCCCGGCGGCGTCGCTACTTCGGCTCCTCCCTGGCAGCGTAGCTACAGCTACGCTTCGGTCGTCGACCGTCGTAGCTCCTTCCTGGGCATCGACCTGTGTCGATCGCGCGACGACGTTCACGCCTGAGCCGGGCTAGTTCGCGCTCTCGTCGACGGCCTCGAAGACCGCACCGTTCTCGGCGAGTCGAAGCCGACCGCGCAACGCTTCCCCGTTCTCACCGCGGAATCCACCGGCCGCACGCGTCACACCTTTCGCGATCAGCGTCGCCAGCAGATCGCGGGTGATGCTCTTGCCGGCGATCGTCTTCCAGACGACGAAGCGGCAACCTTCGCGCCACGCCGAACAGCCGTAGCCGCGCTCGCCTTCGAGGAGCGGGCGACGGCACCGCGGGCAGTTCGGGAGCGCGTCCGCCTCCACGCGGCGCTCGCGCTTGGTTGGCGAGGGCTTCGCCGGTGGACTGGTGCGCGGTGAACTCGAGCGCGCAGGACTCGGTGCCTTCCGGGAAGCGTCCTGCGCCGCGCGCGACGGCACACCGATGTCGAGCAGTTCGCCCTTCGCCGTCAAGCACAGGATCCGCGGCCCGCTCTCCTCGATCTCACGTGGTTCTTCGAGGATGCCGCGCTGCAGGAGGACGCGCGCGTCGCGCACCGTGAGGCTGGTTCCGCGATACTCCTTCGGCAACACGTAGCCGCAGCCTTCGTTCCAGCGACTGCAGCCGTACGCGCGGCGCCCCTCGATGATGGGTGCCGCGCAACGCGGGCACGGTCCCAGCAAGGAGAGATCCAGTCGTCGGGAGTCGCGGACGAGCTGGCGCGCGTAGTCGGCGATCGCCTGCATGAACTCGTCGCGCAAGAGCCGGCCAGCTTCGATCTCCGTCAGTTTCTGCTCCCACTCGCCGGTCAGCTCCGCCGACTTGAGCATCGGGTCGGCGACGATCCCGACCAGGTAGCGGCCGAGATCGGTGATGCGGAGGTTCTTCTTCTCGCGGCGCACGTAGCCGCGCGAGATCAAGGTCTCCAGGATCGAAGCGCGCGTCGCGGGCGTGCCGAGGCCGCGCGCCTTGAGTGCCTCGCGCAGCGCTTCGTCGTCGACGAGCTTCCCGGCGGTCTCCATCGCGCCGAGCAAGGTGTTCTCGGTGTAGGCCCGCGGCGGCTTCGTGCTGCCCTCGTGGATCTCGGGTCGATGGGGGCCGCTCTCGCCGATCTGGAAACTCGGCAACTCCTGGCGGTCGTCGTCGGCATCGTCGGGGACATCCCCCTCGCTCTTCTTCGCGGCGGGCTTGGACCGGCGAGCCTTGTCGGTCTCCGGTTCGAGAGCGCTCCAACCGGCTTCCACCACCAAGACGCCGCGCGCGCGAAATCGCCAACCCTGACTCTGCCCGAGCACGACGGTCACATCCTCTTCGCGATCGGGCAGGAAGGCTTGGACCAGGCGGGTTGCCACGGCATCGAAGACACGCTGCTCTTCCGAACTCAGACCGCTGGCGAGCTTGCCGGTGGGAACGATGGCGTGGTGGTCCTTGACCTTGTCGTTGTCGAAGACGCGCCGGGGAATGGGGAGCTTCGCGAAGTCCAACCTGCCGACCGCGCCGGGATTCCACGACTTCAGCGCGGCCAGTGTGCGTTGGATCTCGTCGCGCATGTCGAGCGGCAGATGGCGCGAGTCGGTGCGCGGGTAGGTCAGCACCTTCTTCTCGTAGAGGTCTTGTGCGATCTTCAAGGTGGCTGCCGCGCTGAAGCCGTAGCGCACGTTCATGTCCCGCTGCAGCGCGGTGAGGTCGGGCAGGAGAGGCGGCGGGTGGCGCTCACGCTTGGTCTCGACGGACTCGACGACGAAGGGATGGTCGGTGATCGCCGCGAGTGCTTCCGCGGCCTTCTCGCGTTCGGTGAAGCGGTCGCCGACGAAGCGGAAGCGCACGTCGCGATAGACCGTGCGCAGCTCGAAGAAGGACTGCGCGCGGAAGGTCGCGATCTCATCGTCGCGGCCCGCGATCAGTGCGAGCACCGGAGTCTGCACCCGGCCGACGCTCCACAGCACCCGATCGCCCTGGCCGACGCGGCCGTGACGAACCGTATGCGCGCGCGTGCCGTTGATGCCGACGATCCAGTCCGCCTCGGCGCGACTGCGGGCTGCCGCGTGCAGGTTCTCGAAGTCTCGCGATGGTCGCAGCGCACGGAACGCGCTCGCGATCGCTTCCTCGGTCAGCGAGCTGAGCCACAGGCGCTCGAAGGGCCGCTCCGTCGCACCGGCCAGATCGAGGAGGTAGCGGAAGATCAGCTCCCCTTCTCGTCCGGC
>JBFXDD010000105.1:0-4178 GCA_050181465.1 Planctomycetota bacterium | reverse complement strand
GTCAAGGCTTTCTCGACCGGCTCCTTCGGCTGGTATCTGAACGGCAAGACGACGGTGATGGTCGACGGCAAGGCCGTCTCGGTGCAGATCGGGATGAACCTGACCATCGTCGGCAGCAAGGAAGCGCCGCGCGAGGGCTGAGCGGCGACTTTGGGCGACGCGTGGGCGACGGGGGCACGGTGCGTCTCCCGAGTCGCTCGCCGCCAACCCGCTGCCTGCGTAGAGCGGCGCGATGCCCCGATTCTCGACCCTCCTCGCCCGCCTCGGGCTCTGCGTGAGTCTCTGCCTCAGTCTCTCCATCGTGCTTCCCGCGCAGGAGCACGACGCGGATTTCTGGCGCGGCTGGCTGCGGCCGGATGCCCAAAGACCCGCGCCGACCGAGGTCACGGCATTGGTAGGCGAACTCGACGAGATGTTGACCTCGCCCGACCCGGTGCAGCGGGACGAGATCGCATTCTCCCTGCTGGCGCGCTGGATCTATCGCGATCGCTGTGTCGAACTCGCCGATCGGCGTCGGCTGCTGGCGCGCTGGCAGGCTCGACTCGGCGAACGCATCGAGAACGCGGATGCCGACGCCGTCGCGGCGCGGTCCTTTGCCGCGCTCTCCTTGTCGCTGTTGGTGGCGCTCGACAACGAGGCGCCATTTCTCGACGCGGAGGAGTTCGCGAGCCTACATGCCGCCGCCACCCGGTATCTCCGCGATGAGCCGGACGTGCGCGGCCTCACCGAGAGTCACGGCTGGCTGCACTCGGTTGCGCATACCGCGGACTTGCTGAAGTTCTTGCTCCGGAGCCGGCACCTCACGGCAGACCAGCAGGTCGACGTGCTGAACGCGATCGGTGCGAAGCTCCAGAGTGTCGATGTGCCGCTCGCGCATGGCGAGCCCGAACGCATCGCGCGTGCCGTGATCGCGCTGCTGTTGCGCGAGGATCTGGCGCGTCCTCCCGCACGGAGTTGGCTCGCGAGTCTGCGCGCGCCGTTGCGCGGCGAACCGACTGCTGCGCAGCTCATCCGCCAGCACAACCAGACCGCGCTCCTGGCGCAGATCCATCTGCTGCTGTCGGCCGAGACTCGTGACGATCCCGCCGTGGTCGCGGCGCGCGCGTTGGTGCTCGAATCGCTGCGCGGTGGGACGACGAGTGCGCAAGCAGAACCGGCAGCAACCGCGATCGCGACCGCAGCCGCTGCGGACGTGGCCTCGATCGATGCGATCGTGCGTGCGCTGTATGCCTCGATCTCCGGGGCAGCCGGAGAGGCGCGCGATTGGCAGCGAGTGCGATCGCTGTTTCATCGCCATCATCGAATGCTGCCGATCGTGCGCGGCAGGAGCGGGTTGCAAGCCGTTGCGTTGAGTATCGACGACTACGTACGTCGCTCCGGGCCGATGCTCGAACGCGACGGCTTCTACGAGCAGGAGGTTGCGCGGCAGGTTCTTCAGTTCGGCGATCTCGCACACGTGTGGTCGACCTACGTGGGGCGGCGAGCGCCGGGCGATCCGCAACCGTTCTTGCGCGGCATCAACTCGATCCAGCTCGTGCGCGAGGGCGGTCGCTGGTGGGTGGCGCAGATCGCCTGGGAGCAGGAGTCCGATGCCGGGCCGATCCCCGATGAGTTCCTGTCGGGGAAGTGAGGCGGTTGCGGTCGCCGGTCGTCGGTATCTTTGATTCGCTCTCTGCTCCTCGTTCGCCGGGCTTCACAGTCCCTTCGCACTCGCCGTCGTCGACTCCATGGACCATCAACGCGTCTTCAAGATCGCCTTCTCGCGCGTCTATCCGCTCTACGTGCAGAAGGCCGAGAAGAAGGGTCGCAGCCAGGCGGAGGTCGATGAAGTGATCTGCTGGCTGACGGGTTACACCGCGAAGGGTCTGGCTGCGCAGATCGCGGCGAACACCGACTTGGCCGGCTTCTTCGAGCAAGCGCCGGCCTTGAACCCGAACGTCGCCAAGATCACCGGCGTGGTCTGCGGCGTGCGCGTCGAGACGATCGAGGATCCTCTGATGCAGAAGATCCGCTACATGGACAAGCTGATCGACGAGCTGGCCAAGGGCAAGGCGATGGCGAAGATCCTGCGCGCGTAGGGGGTCGGTCCGCTGGTGGCGGAGGTGATTCCGGCCCGTGGGCGGCAGGGCTCAGCGGGTCGTCCGGTGACTGCCGAGGAGGAGCCCTCGGCGGAGGAGTGCGAGTTCGGGTAGTCTCGCGGAGCCCTCGTCGCTCGTTCTCGGCTCAAACCACATGAAGTCACTCATTCAGCTCGCCGTCGTCTTCTTCGCCTTCCTCCAGACTCTGCTCGCGCAGGTGGAGCATCTCGGTGCGCGCCTGACCGGCGATCAAGAAGTGCCGCCGGTAGCGACCGCGGCCAACGGCTTCGCGATCGTCACCGTCGACCTGAGCACCAATCGCGTCGACGTCTTCGCCCATGGCGATGGAATCGTTGCCACCGCTGCGCACTTGCACAACGCGATCTCGGGAACCAACGGCCCGGTCATCCTGCCCTTGGCCGGTGGACCGCGGACGTGGACCGGGTCTGCTGTGCTGGCTGCAGGTCAGGTTGCGGCCATCCTGACCGGTGCGACCTACGTCAACCTCCACACCGCGGCGAATCCAGGCGGCGAGATCCGCGGTCAGGTGTTCCCTGAGCAGGTGCGTCGCTATGCGGTGAGCCTCAACGGCGCCGGCGAAGTGCCGCCGAACGCGTCCACGGCGACTGGTTCGATGGAGATCTTCCTTCACCTCCCGTCACGGGTGCTGATGTACGAACTGCGTGTCTCCGGCTTGACGGCCACCGCGGCGCACATCCACACCGGTGTGGTGGGGGCAAACGGGCCGGTGTTGTTCCCGCTCGTCGGCGGGCCGACGCGTTGGTGCGGAGTGACGCCGCGGCTCAGCGACGCCTCATTGACAGCGCTCACCTTCGACGGGCTGTACGTGAACGTGCACACCGCGGCCTTCCCCGGCGGTGAGATCCGCGGCCAGATCGGACTGGAGAACGACGAGTTCTCGACGGTGCTCAACGGCGGCCAGGAAGTGCCGCCGACGCCGTCGCTCGCGCTCGGGCGCGCATGCGTGCGGATCCTTCCCAGCGGCGCGGTCGAGTATCGGGTAGACACCACGGGCGTGGTGGCGACCGCGGCGCACATCCATCTGGCTCCGACGGGGGTCAATGGTCCGGTGATCGTGCCCTTGGTGGGTGGTCCGACGACGTGGGTCGGAGTCTCCGCACCGCTGTTGAGCTCGAACCTGGACGCGATGCGCACCGGGCAGACCTACATCAACGTGCACAGCGCGGCGTTTCCCGGTGGTGAGATCCGCGGTCAGCTCATCGGCGTCGAGCCGTACCGAGTCTTCGGCCTGGGTTGCCCCGCGGGTCCAAGCTCACGTCCTGAGATCGGCGCGCGCGGAATGGCGTGTCGCGGCGAAGTCTTCACTCCGTTGCTCGCCGGCGGTCCTGCGGGTCAACCCGCCGCCGTGCTCTTCGGCTTCAGCCGCGAGTTCGTGCCCGGTGGTGGACGACTCCCGCTGGACCTGACGTTGCTCGGTCTGTCAGGCTGCTTCCTCTTCCACGACAACCCCGGCATCTCGATTGCCACCGCGACGGATGCACTCGGCTGCGCCGAAGCCAACTTGCCGATTCCGGTCACGGCGCCGGTCGGCGTGCACATGTTCGCGCAGTGGTTCATGGTGGCGCCCGGTGCCAATCCGGCGGGGATCGGCGCGAGCAACGGGATGGAATTCCTGCTGCGGTGAGGCGGGCAGGCCCGGCAGCGCCGGGCGTGTCCGCGGCGAGCGGGCCGGGCCGATCGTGAAAGAAAGAAACCTTGCGGTGTTGCTTTCACGACGCCCAAGGTAGGATGGCGGCCGCTCGCAAGGTCCCGCCATGCGCATCGCTCGATCCGTGCTCCTTCTCGCCGCCGCCGCGACGGTGGTCGCCTTCATCAAGCACGAGGTCCTCGGCCTCCGTGAGCCGACACCGGCGTCGGTCCCGACACCGCCCTTGGCCGAGCCGGTGGTCCGGCTCGTCGACGGCGAAGGTGCGCCGGTGGCGGGCGTCCGGCTGCTCGATCCCTACGGTCGCAGCTGGCGGAGCACCGGGCAGGACGGGCTCGTGTGCGTGCCGAGGTCCTTGCACGGCGTCGAGGTGATCGCGATCGACGACGCCAGCGAGCGTGAAGTCGGTCGAT
>JBFXDD010000104.1:0-4224 GCA_050181465.1 Planctomycetota bacterium | reverse complement strand
GCGCGACCGGCCGCCATGGCGAGCCCCCGCGTTCGGTACAACAAAGCACCGGCCGCTCGCGGTGTCTGCGACTGTTCGCTCCAAACCCCGGCGACGCGCCGGAAGTGGAACACCTGGTGACCACACCCGCGCGAGGCGAGCAGATCATCTCCCGCGATCGCGATCCGTTCGGCGAACGCGCAACCGTCCGAAGACGCGGTCAGCTGCTGATCGAGGACCCAGGCACCGCCGACGTGGCGCCACACCGTGACGCTGCCCGTCCGGAAGCTCGCGAAGAGCTCGTTGACGTCGGCGACCGCGATACTCGTGCCGTCCGTGCTCACGAGGTTGCCGAAGGTAGCGGATCCCGACGCGGTTCCGGGGCTCGAACCGACCGGCGCCAGACTGGTCTCGAACACCGGCTGATCATTGACGATGCGATACACATAAGCTCTGCCTTCGCTGCCGGTGCCGCGCATCGCGGTGCCGACGACCAGCACGTTGCCGGCCATGGCGACTTGGATCCCGAACTGATCGATGCTGTCCAACTCCGCCGGCTGCAGGGTGGCGACATGGGACGTCACTCCATTGACATCGCGGAACACGTGAACGGCGCCCGTGCGAACACTCAGCGGCGGCGCACCAAGCGCCTGCGGCATGCCGACCGCGATCCACTCGCCGGAGATCGCGACTGACTCGCCGAACTGGGTGGCGTAGGTGTAGCCGGGCGGAAGGATCGAAGCGGCTTGCGACCAAGTTCCCTGCACGCGGCGCAGAACCCACACCGAGTTCAGTCCCGTGTTGCCCGAGACCACCATGCGATCGCCGCTCAACGCGACTCGACGACCGAAGCGCTCCGAGTTGTTCGGTGCCCCGGGCGCAACCACTCGCTCCGCCAGGTTCCAGCTTCCGGCGATGTTCTCGAACACGTAGACAGCGCCGTATGCACCTGTGCCCAAGTTCAATTGCGCCGCCCCGACTGCGATGCGTTGCCCATCGAACGCAACGGCCGTTCCGAAGGTCGAACCAGTCTGGAGATCGGGGCCCAGGATCCGTGCGCTCTCACACAACTGGGCTGAAAGCACGGGCGCCAAGCAGGCGGAAAGAGCGGTGGCACACAGCAACGAGGGAAGATTCATGATTCCTGGTCTGAGCTTTGGGGGCAGAGGCGAGAAACCGCCGCGGGCTCCATCACCAGCCCACCAAGAATTCTTCACCCGCGTGATGGGAGGGGCCCTGGGGTCTCGCCTTGGCGCTCGGCGATGGCGATCATGCTGCTCCCTCCGATGACCAAGGCCGAGGAACCCGCTGCCGAGGGCGACGTGACGCGCTGCCTGCGGGCCTTGGCCCAGGGCGAGGCCGACGCCGAAGGGCGCCTGCTCGAAATGCTGTATGCGGAGCTGCGGAGATTGGCGGCACGGGAGATGCGCGGGGAACGGCGCGACCACACCCTCGAACCGACCGCGCTGGTTCACGAGATGTGGGCCAAGCTGTTCGCTCAAGAGCCGCCGCTCTTCGATACCCGCGGCCACTTCCTGCGCGTCGCCGCCCGCGCGATGCGGCGAGTGCTCATCGACCACGCCCGGGCGAAGCGCAGTCAGAAGCGGGACGGCCACAGGGTGCGCCTCTCCTTGCTCGATGACTCTCTCGTTGCCGCCGACGAGCGTTCGCTCGATCTGCTGGCGCTCGAGGAGGCACTGGAGCGACTCGACGCCGTCGATCCGGAGCTCGCGCGTCTGGTCGAACTCCGCTTCTTCGCCGGGCTCACGATCGAGGCGACCTCGAAGGTGCTCGGCCGCTCGACCGCATCCCTCGAGCGCGATTGGCGAGTCGCGCGCGCCTTGCTGCTCGACGTCCTGACCGAGGGGGATTCGTGACGGGCGATCCCTGGGTGCTCGAGCGAGACGTGCTGCGTCGCGCGCTGGATCTGCCGAAGCCCGAGCGTCGCGGCTTTCTGACCGCCGCCGCCGGGGACGACCGCGCGCGGGCCGTGCGCTTCCATCGCCTCCTGGCGCTGGCGGAGGGCGACGATGCACTTCTGGCCCCTTTGCACACGTCGAGCGGCGCGACGCTCGACGACGTCGACCCGAACACGGTGCTGGGCTTCGAGGGTCAGAGTTTCGGATCTTGGCGCTTGTCGCGATTGCTCGGCCGCGGCGGGATGGGCGAAGTCTGGCTCGCGGAGCGACACGGAACCGACTTCGCGCAGCGCGTCGCGATCAAACTGCCGCGCCGTTCCCTCGACGCCGAGGGCGCGATCGTGCGGTTCCTTCGCGAACGCGCGCTGCTCGCCGGGCTGCAACATCCGGGGATCGCGCGCCTGCTCGACGGCGGTTTGACCGACGACGGTCTGCCGTGGTTCGCGATGGAGTACGTCGACGGCGTGGCGATCGATCGCTTCGCCGTGGAAGCCGCACTCTCCATTCGTGAGCGGGTGAAACTCGTGCGGGACGTCGCCGACACGCTGGCTGCGGCCCACGCACGCGGCGTGATTCATCGCGATCTCAAGCCGTCGAACGTGCTGGTCGGTGCCGAGGGTCGGGCCGTGCTGGTCGACTTCGGGATCGCGACGGCACCCGGCGAGCGCGCCGGCGCCGGCACCGCGGCCTTCGCCACACCCGGTTATGCCGCGCCCGAGCAGTTGCGGGGCGAACCGGCGACGACGGCGGTCGACGTCTATTCGCTCGCGCGCCTGCTCGACCGGCTGGTTCCGACCGGCGACGCCGATCTCGCGGCGATCCAACGCGCCGGCAGCGCCGAGTCGCCGAGCGATCGCATCCCGACCGCTGCGGCGTTTCGTGAAGAGTTGGATCGCTGGATCCAGGGCTTGCCGATTCGTTCGCGAGCGACCGGCTGGGTGCACCGGCAGCGCTTGTGGTTGCGGCGCAATCCGCTCGCTGCTGCGTTGGCGTACTTCGCCGTTGCGCTGGCGATCGCCGCGGTCGTTGTGATCACGGCATCGTGGCGTGCCGAGACTCGCGCGCGCGAGATCGCCGAGGATGCCGGTGCGCGGCGTGCCGTCGCGGTGCGCGAGCTGCGGAGCTTGGTCGGTGAGTTGGTCTTCGGCGTGCACGATCGGGTCGGTGCATTGCCCGGTGCGGTGCCGGTGCGGAAGTTCCTGCTCGAGACCGCCGACCGCCATCTGCGCGTCGTCGAGCGCGACGCGAACACCGACGAGCCCATCGCCGGCGACGTCTTCGAGATCGCCATCCGGCTCGCCGACGTGGCCGGCGCGAACACGCTCGGGAGCTTCGGCGATCTCGGGTCGGCATCGGGCTTCGCAGTTCGTGCGCGCGACCTGGCGCTGCACTGGTGTGCGCGTCGACCCGATGCCCTCGACTGGCACGAGCGCTGCGCGCGCGCCGAGCGCATGCTCGGCGATCTGGCGCGACTCGACGGCGATCCTCCGCGCGCGCGCGATCACTACGCGCTCGCGCATCAGGCGTTGGATCGCGGCTCTGCGATCGCTTCGGGTAGTCCTGCACTCGAGCGATTGCGCGGCGTGGTCCAGCTCCAAGAGGGGCGGATCGCGCTCTCGCTCGGTGAGTTCGCGCTCGCGCAGGAAAGACTCGAGGCTGCGCGTTCTCGATTGGCGTCGCTCGCGGCGCCGTCGAAGGATGATCGTCGTCGTCGTGATCTTGCGATCGCGACGGCGAGCCTCGCGCATGTGCATCGCGGTCAGCAGGACTTCGCCGCCGCCAAACCTCTGTTCCAGGCGGCGATCGAGGAGTTGGCCTTCGATCCTAAGGAGGACGCATTCGATGTGCAGCGGGCTCGCGATCATGCCGAGTGGCTGGCGGAACTCGCGCGATGCCACGCCGCGTCCGGCGAGCCTGAACTCGCGAATGCGAAGTTCGACGAGGCGATGTCCGCGGCTGAAGTGCTGGTGGCGCGTGATCCGAAGAACCACTCGACGCAGCGCACCCAGATCTCGATCGCGTTGATCGGTGCGCGCATGGCGGCGCAGCTCGGTCAGTCGCGCAAGCAGACGGAGCGCTATGCATCGGCCGAAGGCTGGTTGCGCGCGGCGTTGGCAGAGGGAGTGGGCGGTGCCGGCTTTGCCATCGACCTCGCCGAGTGCCTCGTGATCCAGGCCGAGTCGGAACTCGCAGCGGGTCAGGCCCGGTCTGCGGTCTCGCGATGCACGGAGGCGAATGAGCAACTGACGAAGGCGATGCCGGCGGGGTTGTCGGACATCGCGGCGATCGAGCTGGCGACGCTCGCTCGGGTGATTGCCGGCAATGC
>JBFXDD010000103.1:0-4289 GCA_050181465.1 Planctomycetota bacterium | reverse complement strand
CTGCGATCGCCACAAGTCGCGCCCGGCGGCGGCGCTGCGTCGGCTCCTCCCCGGCGGCGTAGCTACAGCCACGCTTCGGTCGTCGACCGACGCGACTCCTTGCCGGGCATCGACCTGCGGCGATCTCGCGACGACGTTCACGAAGAGTACGGGCCAGGCTCAGTGGCCCAACACTGCCTCGGGCGGCAAGATCATCGGGTGATCCAAGTTCAAGGATTGACCAAGCTCTACGGTTCCCTGCGCGCCATCGACGGACTGAATCTCGAAGCACCAGCGGGAACGATCGTCGCGCTGCTTGGACCAAACGGTGCCGGGAAGAGCACCACCATCCGCTGCCTCGTCGGATTGATGCAGCCGGACTCGGGCTCGATCCGGATCGCCGGCCACGACCCGCAGCGCGACCTGGTTGCCGCCCGCCGTTCGGTCTCCTACCTGGCCGAGGTCACGCGCGTTCATGACGCGCTCACACCGCTCGAGTACCTCACGCTCAAGGGGCGCCTCTTCGATCTGAGCGAAGCCGATATCGCTGCGCGTGCGTTGCCGCTCCTCGATGCCTTCGGGCTCGGCGAACGAATGCACCAACCGATGGCCGGGTTCAGCAAGGGCATGGTGCAGAAGACCGCGTTGGCGGCGGCGCTCCTCGTCGAGCCCAAGGTACTGATCCTCGACGAACCACTGACTGGTCTCGACGTCGACGCGACGTTGGTCGTGAAGGAAGTCCTTCGCGGCTTCGCCGAACGCGGCGGCACCGTGCTCTACAGCAGTCACCTTCTCGACGTGGTCGAGACTCTCGCCGATCGGGTCGCCTTGATCGACAAGGGGCGCCTCATCGCCTCGGCGTCGATCGCCGAGCTCCGAACCCAGGCCGGGGCTGGTGGCGACGCCCGGCTCGACGACGTCTTCCGTCGTCTCACACAGGCCGCGGACCCGGTGGAACGCGCGCAGCGGATCCTCGCGGCCGCGGCCGCGCGCGGCGCAGCGAAGTAGCGCGGAACGTCGGACCGTGAGATCGGCGTGACCGTGCAGTCACGCATCGCCCCGGTCACTGGATCCCCGGGGGGGTGGTTCGGTTGTGAATGAACACCGCTGTCCAGATTTTGGACGAGAACGCCGATGACAGGCGCATGACGCGGAGCGCACCCGCCGAAGCCACGGCAAGTAGACCTCGTCCCTCCCGACCACCGTCGACCGCGACGCTGCTCTGCCTCTCGATCGCTCTCCTGCTCGCCGCCTGCGGAGAGACGCGCACCGACCCCGCACGCACGGCACTCGACCGATTCGCGGCAGCGCTGTCGAACAAGGACCGCGACGCCCTCCGGGACTGCCTCGCCAACGACTCGATCGCCGCGCTCGACCAGCTCCTCCAGACCACCCGGCACCGCTCCGGCGACCTCGTCGTGGAGGCCTCCGCCGCGCAAGGCAAGGGTCGAGTGGACTTCGCGGTCCGCGACGCGCAGGGACAGCGCGGGACCTTCGTGGTGGTGCGCGAGAGCGGTCACTGGCGAGTCGACCTCATCGAATCGGCCATCAAGAGCGGGGGCGTCACCACCGGGGCGGGCTTCGAAGTGCATCGCGGCGCAGACCCCGACGAAGTCGCGGAGGCGGTCGCTCGGGATTCCTTGCGGACCCGCTAAGGTTCGGCGGCGTAATCTGCGCCTCCGATCCTTCCCCATGACCGAAGTACTGAAGACCCTCATCCTCGGCTCCGGCCCCGCGGGCTACACCGCCGCGATCTACGCCGCCCGCGCCAACCTGGAACCCGTCGTGCTCGCCGGCAACCAACCCGGCGGCCAGCTCACGATCACCTCCGACGTCGAGAACTACCCCGGCTTCCCCGAGGGTGTGATGGGGCCGGACCTGATGGAGATGCTCAAGAAGCAGGCGGAACGCTTCGGCACGCAGGTCCACTTCGAAATGGCCGAGAAGGTCGACTTCAGCGCGCGTCCATTCAGCGTTTGGAGCAACGCCGACAAGGTCTATCAGGCCGAGACGATCATCATCGCCACCGGCGCGTCGGCGCTCTACCTCGGCCTGCCGAACGAGAAGGCGCTGCAGGGCCGCGGCGTCTCGGCATGCGCAACCTGCGACGGCTTCTTCTTCAAGAAAAAGAAGGTGTACGTCGTCGGCGGCGGCGACTCAGCTTGCGAGGAAGCCAACTTCCTGACCAAGTTCGCCAGCGAGGTTCACATGCTCGTGCGGCGCGACTCCCTTCGCGCGAGCAAGATCATGCAGCAGCGGGCGCTCGACAACCCGAAGGTCACCGTGCATTGGAACACCGCGGTGAAGGACGTCCTCGATGTCAGCGCCGGCAAGGTGACCGGACTCCTTCTCGAAGACACCGTGACCGGCGCGACGCGCACGGAAGACGCGGACGGCCTGTTCCTCGCGATCGGCCACCGCCCCAACACCGCGATCTTCGCCGATTGGCTCGAGCTCGACTCCGTGGGTTACATCAAGACCAAGCCCGGCAAGGCCGCAACCAACATCGAAGGCGTCTTCGCGTGCGGCGATGCCCAGGACAGCTACTACCGCCAGGCGATCACCGCGGCGGGTACCGGCTGCATGGCCGCGATCGAAGCGGAGCGTTGGCTCGAGACGCAACACGGCTGAATCGACGACTCGCCGAACTGACGGCTCGACGGCATCCGAAACTTCGCCGCGCTGCGCGGGTAGAGCCGCGCATGAGCGCCAAGGACCGTGATCGGCTGCTCGCCCTTGCCGAGCGCCTCGAACGACTGGAATCCACCCCGCCCTCGCCCACCGAGGCGCCGATCTGGCGCATCGCCCGCGAGGCACTGATCGAAGAGATCGCGCGGCTGACGCGCGGCGCCTGGGTCGAGGTGTGGTCGAATGCCGGCAGGGCCGCCGGCCCCGCGATGACCGGCTGAGGAGCCGTCGCTACCATCGCCGCCGATGACCATGACTCGCGGCGGCTACACCGAATCGGAACGCACCCTGCTCTCGCGTCACTTTTCGGTGGTCGACGCGGCAGAACACGCCGACGTCTTCCTGGTCCGCAACCTGCCGCCGGAAGTGGCCGCCACTCTCAACGGTGTCTATTCGCGCAGCCCCCTCTCGATGCGCGACAACTTCCTGGAGCGCGTGCGCAAGGGCTTGGAGATCAGCGGCAAGAGCCTCGAGGAGATGTTGGCGCGCGAGCCGGCGCGCGACGGCGGCGACCTGCTCAGCGAACTGTTGGCCGATCGGTCCGGCCAGTTCCTGAAGACCTATGCGATCGATCACGGCCACAACTCGCTGCGCGAGGGCAGCGTGGTCCACCTCGGCGTCGAGAAGGTCTCGCAGTTGGTCACGCGTTTCATCCAACGCGAGCGGCGCTGCAGCTTCGAGGAGTCGTCGACGCGCTACATCTCCTTCCGCGCCGAGGATCACTGGCGCGATCCCGAGGTCGTCGCGGCCGGCGGCGAGGCGGCGGCGGCCTACGACGAGATCCTGCAGATCACGTTCGACCTCTACCTCGAGCTGAGCGAGGCCCTTCTCGAGTACCTGCGCCGGCAACGCCCGCTCGGCGCCGGGGAGAAGGAAGGTCCGTGGCTCCGCACCTTGAAGGCGGAAGCCTTCGACGCCGCGCGCTACCTCCTGACCCCCGCGATCTCCACCAAGTGGGGCATGGTGGCCGACGCGCGCACTCTGTCCGACATCATCACGGAACTCGAGAGCCACCCGCTCGCCGAGTTCCAACTCGTGGGACGGCGAATGCGCGAGGCCGCGAGCGTCGAGTTGCCGACTCTGCTCGCACACGCCGGGCCCAATGAATACCTGCGGCTGCAACATGCCTTGCCCCGTGCGATCGCCGGCAACTTGACGAGCCCACGGGCGCTGCCGTCGGAAGCAGGCCCGCACACGCGCCTGCTGGCCTACGACGAGAACTTGGACGTCAAGCTCTTGGCTTCGCTGATCTATGAGTCCGACCACCGGCCGGCCACGACCATCGAAGCTGCTGTCGCGGCACTCGATGGGAACGAACGAGTACGACAGCTCGACCTCCTGCTCGGCGCACGCGGGAAGCGCGACGCGATGCCCTTCGGACTCGAGGCCGCTGCACCCTTCGAATTCGAGACCTTGGTCGACTTCGGTGCGTACCGAGACATCGGCCGTCATCGCAAGGGTGTGCAGCAGCAACAGATGCTGACGACCCGACACGGGTACGTGACGCCGCCGCTGGTCGAAAGCGCCGGCTTCGGAGACCGCTATCGCTCGGTGCTCGATCGGGTCGCTGAGCAATGGGCGCCGCTTGCAGAGCAGTTTCCCCACGCCGCCGGCTACGTCGT
>JBFXDD010000102.1:0-4618 GCA_050181465.1 Planctomycetota bacterium | reverse complement strand
CTGGCCGGACTCTCGCTGCGTTTCGAGGTGCAAGGCTCTGCGGCTCCCGACGGCACCCGTTCGGTGATCTTCGATCAGACCTACGAGCAATCGGCGGGAAGCAACGTCGCGCGTGCGCCGCTGCCCATCCCGAAGCTCACCGCCAAGGTCCTCAACGACCTCATGCTGCGATTCCTGTCGGACTTCGACCGTTCGAACGTCGCGCGCAGCGGACTCGGTGGTGGCGCGACTTCGGTCGACGGTCGCTGAGAGTCGCGATGGTGCGCGCTTCTTTCGACGTCGAGGAGCTCGTCAAGCGCCTGAGCGAGGGCGGGGGCGAGCTGGGCACGATCGACGGTCACGTGCGGATCGCGCCGCGCGCGGCGCGCAGCGAGCCCTGGCCGGAGTGGGTCCTACCGGAGCTGCGAGAAGCCTTCGAAGCGCGCGGGATCGTCGAGCCGTACTGCCATCAACGCGAAGCCGCGGACCTGCTGCATTCCGGCAAGGACATCGTCGTGGCGACCGCGACGGCGTCGGGCAAGTCGGTCTGCTACCACCTGCCGGTCCTCGATCGGCTGCTGCGCGAACCCACGCGTGCGCGCGCCATCTACCTGTTTCCGACCAAGGCGCTCGCGCGCGACCAGATGGCGGAACTCGAGACGATCCTCGCCACCCTGGGCGGGGCGGCGGAGCGGGAGCGCTTGTGCGTGGCGGTGTACGACGGCGATACGCCTCCCGAGACTCGGCGAGCGTTGCGCGAGAGCGGCCATCTGCTCATCACGAACCCGCACATGCTCCACGCGGGGATCCTGCCGAATCACACCAAATGGCAGGCGTTGTTCGCCGGGCTCGAGTTCGTCGTCGTCGACGAAGTGCACACGCTGTCGGGGATCTACGGCTCGCACGTCGCCAACGTGCTGCGTCGCCTGCGGCGGATCGCGGCCCACTACGGCAGCAAGCCGGTGTTCTGCGCGGCCAGTGCCACGATCAGCAATGCCGGCGAACATGCGCAGCGCTTGTTCGAGCGGCCCGTCACCTTGATCGACGACGACGGTAGTCCGCGCGGGCCCAAGCACTTCGTCTTCCTCAATCCTCAGTTGGTATCGGAGGCTTCCGGCGCGCGGGTGCCGGCACTCGACATCGCTCGCAAACTCGGCGGCGATCTGGTCGACAGCGGCCTGCAGTCGATCTTCTTCGTTCGGTCGCGGAACTCGACGGAGGTCCTGTTGAAGTACCTGCGCGATGAGAGTCGCACGCGGAAGGTGGATCAGGAGCGCGTCACCGGCTACCGCGGCGGCTACTTGCCGGAGTTGCGTCGGACGATCGAGCGTGGTCTGCGCGAGCAGCGCATCGCGACCGTCGTGTCGACCAACGCGCTCGAACTCGGGATCGACATCGGCAGCCTGGATGTGTGCGTTCTCGTCGGCTATCCGGGCACGGTCTCGAGCACGTTCCAACGCGCCGGTCGCGTCGGCCGTCGGCAACGCAGTAGTGCGGTGATCCTGATCGCGCGCAGTTTCGCGATGGACCAGTTCCTGGTTCGCGAACCGGAGTTCCTCTTCGATCAGCCGCGTGAAGTAGTGTCGATCGATCCGGACAACGCGATCATCCTGACCAATCACGTGCGCTGTGCGGCGTTCGAACTGCCGTTCCGGGCGGGCGACGGTTTCGGGAACGCGGAGGGCATCGAGGACGTACTCGATTTCCTCACCGAGGATCTCGGTGTGCTGGTTCGCGAAGGCGATCGCTGGCACTACGCGGCGGCGACGTTTCCCGCCGAAGGCGTGTCGCTGAATGCCGCCGACATGGACAACGTCGTGATCCATGATCGCGATCGCGGCACCGTGCTCGGTGAGATCGATCGCAGTTCGTCGATCGTGGAGGTCTACGAAGGTGCGATCTACGGTCACCAGGGCGAGCAGTATCTGGTGGAGGAATTCCGCTACGCGGATCGGCGCGCGTATGTGCGCAAGGTCGACGTCGACTACTACACCGAAGCCGACACCGAGACCGAAGTCCGCGTGCTGCACGTCGACGCGACCGTGCCGTTCGCCGCCTATTCCGCACACCTCTGCGAAGTGCACGTCAGCACGTTGGCGAAGGCCTACAAGAAGATCCGCTTCTACACGCGAGAGAACGTGGGTGACGGTCCGATCGATCTGCCGCCCGAAGAGTTCGAGACCGAGGCCTGCGTGCTTGCGCTCGGCGCCGATCTCGCCGATCGACTGGGGCTCGATGCGGGCAGTCACGGCGGTGCGCTGCGCGGGGTCGCGGAGTTGATCCAGGGACTCGTGCCGCTGTTCGTACGGGTCGATCCGAACGACGTGCGCGTGCACGCCGAAGTCCGCCATCCCCACTTCGAGTCCCCGGTCATCTTGATCCACGATGCGGTGCCGAACGGCGTCGGCTTGTCGGAGCGGATCTTCCGCGTGCATCGTGAGGTGATCGACGCGGCGCTGGGGGTGCTGCAACGCTGTCGCTGTCGCAGCGGTTGCCCAGCCTGTGTCGGCCCGGCGCGCGATCAGGGGCGCTCCGGGAAGGCGCGCGCGTTGACCCTGCTGGGAGCGATGCGCGATGGGATCGCGTGATCTGCGCAGCAAGCTGCGGCGTAGCTTTGCGGTCGCCAGCGGGGCGGAGGCGTCGGTGCCCGCCGAGGCCGCGAGTGAGCCGCAGCGCGCCGATCTGCGCGAGGGGCTACGCGCGCGCTTGCTCCGCGCGGCATCGCGACGAGAGGCGCGGGGGCCGGTCGTCGTGCCGGGGTGTGAAGTGACCACGGAGCATGGCACGTTCTGGCTGCGGCGCGAACGCTACGGCCTGGACCACCGACATGGCCGGCATGCGCTCGCCGCCCTCCTGGACCTGGATTCGGTGCTGATTCCTCCGGCGTCCGAGTCCGCGACGCGGCTGGATGTCCGCACGTGCTCGTTCCTCGACACCGAGACCACCGGGTTGTCGGGGGGTGCCGGCACCACCGTGTTCCTCTGTGGGGTCGGCTTCCTCGAAGCGGATGCGTTCGTGCTGGAGCAGGTGTTCCTGCGCTCCTTCGCCGACGAGCGCGCCGGTCTCATGCACGTGGTCGACCGCTTGGCCCAAAGGCCGGTGCAGGTGACCTTCGCCGGGAAGTCGTTCGATCGACATCGACTCGCGAATCGGATGACCTTGCATCGGCTGCCGCATGCGATGCTCGACCCGCGTCATCTCGATCTCCTGCACTGGGCGCGTCGAACCTGGCGAGCCGAGCTGCCGGACACCCGACTGCGCACGCTCGAAGAGCGCTGCCTGGGGATCCTGCGCGACGACGATCTACCCGGGAGTGAAGCGCCGCGCGCTTGGCTGGATTGGCTGCGGGACGGCAGCGGAGCGGTCGACCGCGTGATGGAGCACAACCGGCTCGACGTCTTGACCTTGGCGACGCTGCTGGTGGAGCTCGTCCGCGTGAACAACGCGCGCGCGGGTTGAGGTATGACCGCACGCCGGCGTGCTCGGCCACCGGCCTAAACTCGGCGCGGGCTCGTGTCGATACCTGAGCCCATGAGCGGATCGCAACATCGGCAGGTACTCGCGAGCGTCTTTACAATTCTTTCGGTGGTCGGCGCGCTGGCGGTCGCCGCGCTGAGTGGTGGGTGTGCGCTGCGCACCCGCGAAGGACTGCGGGCATACGAGCGCGGCGATGATGGCCGCGCCGAAGCGCTGTGGTCGGTCGCAGCGGAGACCGGCGATGCCGACGCGCACTACTTGTTGGGCGTTGCGCACGAAGAGGGTCGCGCGCGGTCGAGTGATCCCAAGCGTGCGGTCGAGCATTATCGCCAAGCCGCGCGACTCGGGCATGCGGCGGCGAGCAACAACCTCGGTCTTGCCCTCCTCTACGGTCGTGGAGTCGACGCCGATCTCGAGTCGGCGATCGTTCATCTCCGTGACGCGGCGGAAGCCGGGTTTGCCAAGGCGCAGTCCAATCTCGGCGTGCTCGGGGTACTCGGGGCGAGTCCGAACGTGTCGGCGCGCGAGGGAATCGAGTGGTTGCAGCGAGCCTCCGCAGCGGGCGAAGTGGTCGCGAAGCGGATGCTCGGTCTGGCCTGGCATCGGGGCGTCGGGGTGCCGCAGGAAGCCGCGACGGCGATGAAGTGGTATCGCTCCGCAGCGAAGGCCGGCGATGCCTTCAGTCAGTTTCAGTATGCGTTGGCGTGCAGCACCGGGGATGGTGTCGCGGCGGATCCGACGGAGGCGTTCCGCTGGATGGAGCGTGCCGCGCTCGCCGGCAACTTGGACGCTCAGTTCTGCGTCGGTTGGATGCACGAGTTCGGGCACGGCGTCGCGGTCAACAAGACGACGGCGATGGCGTGGAACAAGCTCGCCGCTCGCGCGGGTCATCAGAATGCCGCGCGCGCTGCCGAGCGGCTCGCCGCTCGGCTCGACGACACCAGCACGAGTGCGGCACTCGCCAAGCTCGCCGATCTGGGTGATCTGGTCGCCCAGCGGGGCGAGGCCGCTGTGGTCGCGTCGCCGACGCGGTGACTTGCACCTTGCGCTCCGTTGGGGCGCGATCGGGTAGTTCACCCCCAAGACTCACGGCGAGTTCGCGGGTCGCTCGGCCGCTCATCAACCGCTACCGTCGACAGGTGTGGCGTCATGGTCTCGCGGA
>JBFXDD010000101.1:0-4883 GCA_050181465.1 Planctomycetota bacterium | reverse complement strand
TCGGGCCGAGAGGATTTGAACCTCCGGTCTCCTGGTCCCAAACCAGGCGCTTTACCAGACTAAGCTACGGCCCGTGAGGGCGAGGAGAGTAGCGGCCTTGCGAGCTTTCGCCAACCTGGGGATCGATCATCCGCGTTTCGATTTGGCTTCGTCGTCGCCTTGGCGGTTCGTGTCGTCGCTGTCGCCGTCGCCCCCTTCGCGACTCTCGGACACGGGACTCGGCCGGATCTGCGTGGGTGCCGGCAGGTGCTCTTCGAAGTAGCGCGTCATCAGGCGCTGGAAATGGACTCGGCTGGCGCCTCGCAGGCCGTGGAGGTCCATGGGGTAGGCCATGAAATCGACCAGCTTGTCGGCCGCGATCGCGGCACCGAGGAACCTCATCGCATGGCTCCACATGACGGTCTGGTCGTTCGTGCCGTGCACGAGGAGAAGGCGCCCCGCGAGGCGGTCTACGTAGGGCAGGACCGCGGCGCTGGCGTAGCCGTCGGGGTTCTCCGTCGGCGTGTCCATGTAACGCTCGGTGTAACCGGTCTCGTACTGCGTCCAATCGGTGACGGGTGCGCCGGACACACCACAGCGAAAGGTCGTCGGCGACATCGTCATCAGTCGCAGCGTCATGTATCCGCCGTAGGACCAGCCGTGGACGCCGACACGCTCACGATCGGCGAAGGGGAACAGCTTCGCCGCGGTATCGACCGCGGCGAGTTGATCGAGCACTTCGAGTTCGCCGAGATGTCGGAAGATCGCTTGCTCGAATTCGATCCCGCGGCCGGGCGTGCCGCGGCCGTCGCATCGGATCACGACATAACCTCGACTGGCCATGTAGTGGAGCCACGGACTCGCGCCCCCGCCGAAGACGTTGCGCACGAGTTGCACGTGGGGCCCACCGTAGACGTAGAGCAGGATCGGCGACTTGCGTAGGGGGTCGGGGTAGGGCGGCAGGATCGCGTGCGCATGCAGCGTCGCACCGTCCCCGGTTTGCACGGTGAAGAACTCCTGGCGACCCACCGCGAAGCGCGCGTAGGGGTCCGCGGCGGCGCCGAGAATCCATCGTCCACCTTCCGGAGGCAGAACCGAGACCATGTCGGGAGTCTGAAGGGACGACATGGTGTCGAGGATCGTCCCGTCCGCGCGCACCGTCGCGGTGTGCCAGCCGCGGCCCCAACTCGTCACGCACTTCTCCTTCGCACGCGCGCTGAGCGAGATCGGCGGATCGGGACGACCGAGCCAGACCTCGAAGACATGGTTCTCGCGAGGATCCTCGCCAGAACCTTCAATCCAGAGGCGAGTCTCGTCGGGTGCGATCGCGAGGATGCTCCGGATGTCGAAGCGCGCCGTGGTCTCCGGCCACAGCACCGCGCCGTCCGCGGCGTGACGCCAGAGCTGACGGAAGCCGCCGCGCGAGGAGAGCCACAGGAAGGTTCCGTCCGCCAAGAAGCGAGGGCCGTGTTCCGGTTCGACCCACTCGGGATCGCTCTCGGACAACAACACTCGGCGCTCCTTGCCGCTGATCGCGTCGAACTCCACCAAGTCGCATTGCGACTGGTTGCGATGCACGAGTGCCACGTAGATCGAATTGCCGTCCGTGCTGAACGTGACGTTGGTCCAGTAGGTGTCTTCGTCGCGTCGCGACTCGAGGTAGCGAACTGACTGCTCGCCAACGTCGTAGACGCCCACTTGGACTCGAGAGTGGCGATCGCCCGCCATCGGATATCGGCCGTGGATCGGCGCCGGGGCTTCACCGAGCACCTCGGCGTACGGGTACGGTGCGATGGTCCGCTTGTCCTCTCGATAGAAGGCCAGGCGCTGCCCGTCGGGCGACCAGAACAGACCGGACTGGATGCCGAACTCCGCGCGATGTGCCGCGAGACCGTACTCGAGTTCCTCGTGCGCGCCGTCCCAGGTGATCCGCCGTGCGACGCCGTCGCGGGCACGCACGAACAGATCGTCGTCGACGATGCCGGCGACAGCCGCATCCTTCGGTGCGATCGCACTGGCGCGAGCCGCCGGGAAGGTGAGCAGGATGCGTTCGGCCTGGTCCGATCCGAGCTTCCAATGGAACACGCCGTCGGCGGTCACGACACGAATGGTGTCTGCGCTCACGAAGTCGAACGGCGGGACACTGCCGCCTTCTTCGATGTTCGACCCCGCGGCACGGAGTGCCGCGCGCAGGCGGCCGCCGTGGAAGAGACGCTGGGTGCCGCGAGTTTGTAGCTCGTAGCGGTCGACGACCTCGATGTTGCCGGGCACTTCCATGGCCCGCCACACCGCCTTCGTTTCCCCCGGCAGCAGTCCCGCACGCGGGGGCTTGGGCACGAAATCGCCGGGCTTCGTGAGAATCTGCTCGAAGTCGAGCGCTTCATGGCCGCCCTTCTGCGCGAGCAACGGAGCGGTCAAGCTCAGCACGAGCGGAAGGAACGTGCGACAGTGACGGTTCAGCGAGCTCATGGGAGGATGGATCGGAACACGCGGCCCGGGCATTCTCCAGTCTTCGCCGAGCTCCCGCTCGGCAGACTCGACCGCGACGATGGATTCCCCCGACCCGCGCAACGATCGGCCGCTGCGCTTTCTGCACGTTTCCCCATCGCTGGGCCCGGGCGGTCGCGAGGCTCGCATGGTCGAACTGTTGGGGATGTTGCCTCGTTCGGTGACGCACGTGCTGATCGCCCTCGACGGCGATCTACGTGCCCTCGACCGACTGCCGGCAGACGTCGTGCGGGAGATCGTGCCCGCACCGCCGGCGGCTTCGCTGCTGGCCCGTCTCCGCGGCATGCGGCGCACGATTCGCGAGCAGAATGCGGACCTGGTGCTGACCTACAACTGGGGTTCGATCGAGTGGGTGCTCGCCGCGACCTTCCGCGGGCTCCGGCCGGTCATCCACCACGAAGACGGTTTCGGGCCCGAAGAGGTGGCCGCGCAGCTTCCGCGCCGCCGCCGCTTGCGGCGGTGGGTGCTGCCGCGGGCGAACGCCGTCGTGGCACCGTCTCGAGTGCTGTGCAAGATCGCGGAGACCACCTGGGGACTCCAGGCCCCCAGGCTCCGCTATCTTCCGAATGGCGTCGATCTCGCTCGATTTCGCGGGTCGTCCGACCGGGAGAGCCGTGTGCGGCGTGACGGTGCGGTGGTGTTCGTGTGCGTCGGCGGCATCCGCAAGGAGAAGAACCAGGCGCTAGCGGTCACGGCCTTCGCGCGCACGAGCTGTCGTGAGCGTGCGCGTTTGCGCATCGTCGGCGATGGTCCTGAGCGCGAGTCGGTCGCCGCGCTTGCGCAGGAGTTGGGCGTCGCCGACCGCGTGGACTTCACCGGCAACGTGCTCGACACCGCGCCGCAGTACCGCGATGCCGAGGTCTTCCTCATTCCGTCGCGCACCGAGCAGATGCCGCTGTCGCTCTTGGAAGCGATGGCGAGCGGCTTGGCGGTGGTGGGGACGGACGTCGGCGATGTCCGAAACATGATCGACGATGCGAATCGCCGATTCATCGTGCCGCCCGGCGATGCCGCAGCTCTCGCGTCGGCGATGGAGATTCTGGAGTCGGATCGAGAACTGCGCTCGAGCCTCGGCACTCGCAATCGCACGCGCGTCGAGCAGGAGTTCGATCGCGAGATCTGTTACCGCCGTTATTGCGACTTGTACCTCGCGACGGCGCAATCGGCTCAGCGCTGAAAGATCGGCAGAAACTGCTTCTCGATCGAGAGGATGAGCGCGGCGACTGCGGTGGAGAACACGTCTCCGGGGCCATCGCTGTTGCGCCAGGAGCCGTCGCTGCGCTGTCGCTGAACCAGGTCGGTTTGGATCCTGCGCTCGAAGTTGCGAAAGCGCTCGCCGCCGGCCTGGAAGAAGGCTTGGCAGGCGTAGTAGTTCCCGTACCAGTAGTAGAAGTGGTCGGGATCCCATCGCGCGATCAGTCCATACTCGCGATCCAACCAGTCGAGCGTGGGAGCGTGGATCGCCGCATCGTAGACGCCGGCTGACAACAGCGCCGTCGCAGCGGCAGCATTGATCGCGTAGTCGCGGTTCTTCGACCACGAGCCGCGCCCTGCGGTCTTGTAGTAGTACAGGCCGCGATCTCGTCCGGTCTCGGTGCGAGCTCTCATGACATAGGCAACGGCCGCATCGATCGTCGACTTCGGCACGCGTATGCCTATGTTGCGTGCCGCGCGCAACGCCTGGAGCTGGCACACCGTGACCGACATGTCGGCCTCGGTCGTGAACGGCGTGTAGCGCCAGCCGCCTTGTTGGTTCTGACAATCGACGATCATCCGCACCGCACGGTCGAGCGCTTCGCGCAGCGAATCATTGCGGCCGACCATGCCGTGCGCCTCGGCGAGGAACAGCGTTCCGAACGCATGGCTGTACATGCGCGTGCCGCCGTCCTGGATGTATCCCGACTCGGCAGTGTTGGCGACGACGTAGTCGATCACCCCGCGCACCACGCGGCCGTACTCGCCACGGTCGGGGAGGTGCCCGCCGGCAAGGAAGGCCATGCCGACCAACGCGGAGATTCCCACATGCCCCTCACCGCGCGCTGCGTTCTCGCTCGCGGTGCGATACACGACGTAGCTGTCCTGCATCTTGTGGCCGACATCGCCCTGAAACTCGCCGTGGGAGCCCTGGCGCCTCGCGAGCCATGCGAGTCCACGCTCTGCGGCCGCAAACGACTCGCGACGCAAACTCTGATCGACGTCCGGCACGTCGTCGAACACGGCACCGAGCGTTGGGCCCTGAGCGTGGCCGAACGCCGCGAGAACGAGACCGACGATCAGCGACGACGAGCGCATCGGCCCGGCAGTCTATCCAGCGGGGCGAAGGTCCGGGCAATCGGCTCCGAGCGCCGCACCGTCCCGGCTCACCGGCCGCTCGGGCCGCGGCGACTAGCCCGGAT
>JBFXDD010000100.1:0-5440 GCA_050181465.1 Planctomycetota bacterium | reverse complement strand
ATCGCGTGCTGGCTCGTCGCGGACTCGATGGATGAGTCCGCGACGTGTGCCGCCGGCGCGTTCACCGCGTCGCCGGCCGCACTTCGAGACCGCGGCTGAACGCGATGCCCTGCGGCGCGGCGGCATCGATCTGCGCGGTCTGGAAGAAGATCGGCGAGCCGACCAGGTTCGGGTCGTTCGGGAGCGTGAAGCTCGAGTCGCCGAAGGGGGCGGCAAGGCTGTGAGCTTCACCGATGATCGAGTTCACCAAGAGCGTTCCGCCGAGGATCGGCGTCGACGCGCTGGCGAGTCCCGCGAGCAGGACGGCCCCGGCACCGTTGGTGCCCGAGGAGTTCCCCATGCGGATCGTCAGGAGTTGACCGATCTGCGGCAGCCCGGTGGTGTCGAGCGAGGGGACACCCAAGGTGCCTGCGAGGCCGTCGCCGTAGAGCGAGGTCTCATAGCCGAAACGGGTGACCCACGTGCGCCAGAGATTGCTCGTGCCGCCGTATTCCTGGATCGTCCAGAAGCCGCGATCATCGACGGGGTCGACGTTGATGTGGCTGTAGTCGCCATAGCGGTTGCGATTCGCACCGTCGACGTGGTTGATCGGGCCTTCGCCGGGCTTCGCGAGTTGCGGCGTCGCCATCTGGCCGAGCGGATCACCCGACTTGCGCCCGGTGACGAAGGTCGACGGCCACGCGCCGGCGTGGCTGCCGCTCATGCCGACACCGACGTTGCCGTCGGCGTCGACCGCGATCGAGCCGTAGTGGTAGTGCCACACGCTGTCGGTGATCGTGCCCTGCTGGCCGAGGCTCAACGGCGAGACGCGAAGCTCATACCAGCGCAGCGCCGCCTTGCCGCCCGAGCTGACGCCGTGGATCGTCCACAGCGAACCGTCACGAAACACGGCGTTCATCGGCCGTGTGTCGAGTGCGTTCAGATTGGGACTGCTGCCGAGCGCAGGCGCGGTCGGAGGGCTGCTGTGGCTGGGAATCGTGACCGATCCCGTCTCACTCAGCGTCGGTGCCGTCAACGGCGAGTTCACCCGGCGCACGCGAAGTAGCGTGCTCGAGCGACGCGACACCAGATACTCGCCGCCCGGATCGCCGTAGGTCGTCGCCGGTTGGATCGCACCTTCGAACGGCAGAGTGCGGAATGCGGTGATCGTCCCCACGCTCGGCGTGCCGGAGACCAGCGGCGCCTTGTCGATCGCCCAGATCGTCATGCGCGCGGTTCCACCGACCATGTACGCGGCGCTGTAGATGCCGCGCGCATCGACGCCCAGCGTCGGATAGTCGGGCCAGCGCCCGGCATCGACCCCCTGGTCGGTCTGGAACTGGAACTTGAACCATGCACCCGTCGGGTCGTCCGTCGCCGACACGGCGAGGAAGATCGTCGCGCCGCCGCTGAAGTTGGTCGCGAGCAGCACGAAGCGCTGCGAATGCGGATCGAAGACGGCGCGCGGATCGCCGGTCGTTCCCGTGGAGCCCCAGAAGGAGTTGAGGGTGACGTTGAGTACGCGCTGACCGTTGTCCTTGCGGAACGCCGAGAGGTTCGTGTTCACGACCGAGACGTAGTGATTCGGTCCGACGGCGCCGCAGGAGTCGGGCGGGATGAAGCCTGCGCCGGGATCGCCACGCGATGCCGCGATGAACTGGTTCCACATGCGCGGCGGTGTCGGGCCGAGGCCGGTGACGACCTGCGGAGCGCCGCCGTCTTCGACAACCGGAACATCGTCTTCGATCGTCAGCGGTGCCACGATGGCGGGATCTGGAATCGGTCGGCGGAAACCGTGGCCGGATTCCCATTCGAGTCCGGCGTAGCCGCTGCCCGAGACCACCATGCGCGGGTGGAGGTCTTCGAAGTCGAGCGTGGTCCAGTCGGTCGTGCCGCTGTTCGCGAACGCAAGATCATCGAGAGCGAAGAAACCCCGCGCGTCGCTGACCCCGGTCACCTGGACCTCGATGCGGTCGACGCCGACGAAGTCGAGCTGGATTCGTGTGGACAGGCTGCCCAGACCGAGCCAGGCGGTGCGGACCAGCTCCTGACCGCCGACGAATCCCACCACCCGGACGTTCGGTGCGGCGCTCGCGCCCTGACCGGCGAGCCACAGGTCTCGAACATCGACCATTCGGCCGAAGCCGATGCCCATGCGCGGGTCACCCCATTCGTTGATGACCGCGAGATTGCCGGAGTGGGTCGGTGCATTGGCGGTCTCCGGCGGGATCAGCCACCGGCCGTCCTGGCCGTTCCACAAACCGATGGTCCCCTTGTCGGGGATGCGATTGCGTTCTCGCTCGAGGACGACATCCATCGACTCGAGAACGCCACCGGAGATGGCGTGTGCAGGGATGCGTTCGCCTGGAACGCTAGGTTCCTGAGCGAAGGAGAAGGCGGCGAGGAGCGGTGCGCAGAGCACTGCCCGTGATCCACCACGAAGGGTGCGATTCATCATGTCGGGAACAGGGACGAGCACGCGCAGGGCGACGCGTGGATTGGGCAGGCCCCCGGATCATCGCCCGCGATCCCGATCGCGGCAACCGGCATGCGCCGGGGTGTCTCGACCTGCGTCCCAGGGGGGCGAACCCCGATCACCCGCGCGGATCGCGGATGCAGGCGCCGACGGGGTGCAGATCGTGATTCGACGCCACGACCTGGAAGTAGCTTCGGCCGACAGCATCGCGACCGCGGAACCAGGCGAAGGCCGCAGCACGCGATGCTATCGCCGTCTCGAGTGCGGTCACGGTCGGGTGTCCGTTGACGGCCTGGCGAACGCGGCCGTTGGCAGTCAAGACGGCGAGCGCCATCACGCCGTCCAGATCGAGTGCCGCGAGCTCGGCGATGATCGATTCGAGTGCCGGCCGCGCCGCGAGGTCTACTTCGAACAGTACTACGGGCGGCGTTGCACTGCTGCGACGACCGAGCACTCGTACCGCGCTCGCCGACGTGGTGACCGCGGCGGCGACTTCCTTGGCGATCACCGGGCTTGCAGTCTCCGGCGCTGCAGCCTCGAGAACCGGCTCCAGTTCGCTGATCTCTTCCGGCTCCCGCACCGGCTCGGGCTCCGGCTTCGGAGCGGGATGCAACTGCGCGATTCCGCCGGCGCCGTCCTCGCGCAGGACCTGCATCGCCCCGCGCTTGACCAAGGCTTCGACGAACATCGATTCCCACGCAGGTTCGAGACCGCGCAGGGTGACGCCGCGAAGCGCCTCGTTGGGGACTGCGGCCAGTTCTCGCTCGAGGGCCCACCGAACCTGATCGTCGTTGCGCCCGGCGCGATCGAGGTCGATGCGTGTCGCGCTCTTGGTCGTCTCGACGCTGAGCAGTGCCGGGAAGATGCGGTCGGTTCGACCGTCGCTCACGAGATCGAGTGCATGAGCGCCGGCACCGCGGACGCCCTCCACCAAGGCTCGAACCATGCTGCGTGGCGGCAGGGCTTCGCCGCGAAGTTCGATGCGCACCGACTTCTCCCGCAGGGCGCTGCCGCCACGGCGGAGTCGGCGTTCGATTCCGCGCACGAGTTCCGCGGGCTTCGCGATCTCGGTGTCGATCGCGATGGTGACACGGCCTCCGTCGGCGAGGATCGGCAATGGATCCGGCAGGAAGACCTCGCGGTCTTGTCCGAGCACGCCGCTGACGACGCGGGACGGCTGATGGGACGCGAGCGCGCCGGTGATGAGTGCATCCGCGAGCGCGTCGTCGAGCACGAAGCCTTCGGGCCAGTCGAGTGCGATTCGCGCGCCGCGGAGCTGCGCCGCCAGTGCGGGCAATTCGCGGGCGAAGGCGCGTTGGATCGCGGCGGCGTCGCGACCGTGCGGCACCATGCACAGCATCAACTCGCCGTCGCGGGGCATGACCTCGATCAATCGGGGCCAGAGCAACTCGCCGCTACCGTTGACGACGCGAAGCGCTCGCGCAGCCTTGCCCAACTCCGCTGCGGTCTCGCGCAGCGCGTTGTCGTCACCCGAGGCGCACTCGATCGTGAGGCTCTTTCCGGCCAGCGATTCGCCGCGCAGCACCAGCGCCAGCGCGACCTTCGCTCGCGCGGCGTCGCGGTCGTCCACCGACAATCGCAATTCGTCGGCGGTCTGTTGGCGGTGGACGAGTGCTTCGAGTTCGAGATCGAACCGCACTTCCCCGTCGACGATGAGTGCCTTGGCTGATTGGGCACGCGCGAACTCTTCGAGAGTCCGTCGGCCCGCGACGTCCGGCTTCCCGTCGATGAAGGTCACCTCGACTCGACGACCGCTCACGCGGACGCCGGTCGTGGGGAGCTGTCGAAGAAACGTCGGGACGAGGTCGGCGGAATCCAAGGCGCCGCCGACGCGGAGTTGGAGGCGTTCGCCGTCCTCGTGCGTCGAGATCTCGGCGCGGGGCGGCTCGTTCTCGGCGACGACCTCCTCGCCGTAGCCGCGCCGGATGACGAGCCGCGCGGGCCGCAGCGCCCCGAGTACCGTCGCGAGCAGTTCCTTCGTCGCCGAGCCGATGAGGGCGTCACCGAGGAACTCGACCACCGCACGGCGATGGCGCAAGCGACTGCGCTCCCGTGACCCCAATCGTTCCAGCGGGCCAGCCAGCGCGCCGGGCACCGCCTTCTTGTCCATATCGACGGGCACCACGATCGTGATGCGAGT
This sequence comes from Planctomycetota bacterium, assembly GCA_050181465.1. Taxonomy (GTDB): domain Bacteria; phylum Planctomycetota; class UBA1135; order UBA1135; family UBA2386; genus JACRLW01. Next base: position 824 of record JBFXDD010000100.1, on the reverse strand, counting down.
ATCGAAGGTCGGCTCGGTGGAGTCGGTGACCGTCAACTCGAAGGGACCATCGTCCTCCTCGATCGCTTCCAACTCCTCGAGTTCCTCGAGCTGGTCGGTCGCGTCGATCGCTTCCAGCTCGTCCAGCGCTTCGAGCTCGTCGAGCTCCGCTGACTCCTCCGGCTTCGGCTTTCCGGAACCGGTTCGCGGTGGCGCGCCCGAAGCCGAGCGCGGGGTCTTGGGCGCGGGCCGCGAACTGCCGCGGCGAGAACGGTCGGGACGGCGCTTGTCGGCAGACATCGTCGGATCTGGCGGGCGGGACACCCGGTGTTCGGGCCGAGAGGATTTGAACCTCCGGTCTCCTGGTCCCAAAGGCCGGTTTGGCGGGTTGGCGTAAGGGTTGATGGGTGTTGTATTTCCGCACGATAGCCCGACTTATGGCGTTTGCAATCCCTAACGTTTCGGAACCTTGCGCGGCACGGATTCGGCCGGTTTTGCGTCGATTCCTTGCGCGCGCAAGGTTGAACATCCCGTCTCCTAGCTCTTGGGAAAAGCGCTCGACGGTTCACGACTGAATCGAACCGCCGATCGCTCGCGTGCTGAGCGAGGAGACGGGAGGTTCACGCCTTGCGACGACGGCGCAACACGAGTTGCGGCGTCGTCACGGGTGCCGGCGGAACCTTCGCGACGCGAAAGCTCAAGGTGCCGCGCCGTCGCTCAATGTAGGCGTCGAGTTCGGCGACGGGCATCCGCCAGACTCTTGCGAGGATCCAGACGACGCGAGGCGCATCGGGTTGCGCCAGGATGCGCCGCAACGCGCGCAGGTCGGGCGAGCCGTCCTCGCG
>JBFXDD010000099.1:0-5477 GCA_050181465.1 Planctomycetota bacterium | reverse complement strand
GCAGAGCCCGCTTCTGTTTCGCCTGGCGGGGACATCGAAGGCCGCGCATCGGCACTTGACCACCATGAAGTTCAACGGCACACTCGGCATCTCCTAACCCCGTGTCCACTGAACTGGGGCAAGGTCATGGTGGCTCTTGCTCCGGCTGGTATCGACTGCCTTCTGGGCAGCGTCCGGTTCGGTTCACAAGAGGCGAGAGCCAGCCCCCTCAGTAGAGCAAGACGCCCCTCCATTTCCTGATGCGATTCAGTCTAAGGCATGCCGAGTAGTGCCTGTTGTCGATGCCCAACAAGGCGCAGCAGCCGACGATCGCCCCCAAGCGGGCGATCGCGGCTGAGCGCCAAAGACGTTAGACCTCAAAGTCCACTTGGGAGGACCTCATGCCGAACGGCGACGAGAAGATGTGCACGAGCGTTCGCGAGGCGCTGACGAGATCCGGCGTTCTCGAGAGTGAGCAAGAGATTCAGCACGCCACTAAGTTCAACGCCAAGCTCGGTGCAAACAGGGCAGGTATCGCCGTCTACAACAGCGGCAAGATGCGTGTCGATGGACCAGAATCTGGACTCAAGAAATGGCTCACTGACCTTAAAGCAGCCCTTGAAGCAGGTAGTGCGGCTCCAGGCCCCCTCCTACCCGCCGAGATCGAGAGGTTCCCTCAAACGCTGCGGGAGAAGGTGCCCGCATGCGACGAAGTCGTTCTTTGGTTCTTCCAGGAGGCGCTACGCTGCTACCAGGCGGGCAGCACGGCGGGCGCAGCGTTCATGCTCGGCGCCGCGAGCGAGAAGGCGATCTTGATATTGATCGAACACTACGGCGCCCAGATCAAAGCAGAGAAGCACCGTGAAGCCTTCGCATCGCGGGTCAACAACCGGATGGTTTCCACCAAGTACGACGAGTTCAAGAGGTCGTACAAGTCCGCCAAAACAAAGCCGAACGAACTATCGCTCGCCCAAGATGTTGACCAACTCCTCGACGGCGCATTCAACTTCTATCGCCACACAAGGAATCTTGTAGGTCACCCGCAAGTGATACCGGATCTGGACAAGGGAGTTGTCTTGGCCAATCTGGGTCAGTTCATTGTTTACGTTGAGCGCATCTACGCGCTTATGGGCTTCTACAGCGAGAACGGGGTTGAGGTCTAACCCTTCGCGGGAGCCGACTCGCACCGGCATGGAACTTGGCCCGCGAAGCCGTGGTTCTTATCATCGGCTACGCGGGCCAAGCTCCATGCCGGCGCTAGCGCCTCAGCTCAAACGTTGGGCGGACCTGGACTCGCTGCGATGACCCAGGACCGAATCGAATTTCGAGGGATGCGGGTTCTGGCCGATTGGCTAGAGCGGCTTCGCGCAGCGCAACTCGAGACGACTTGCCGACCGAACGGGATCGAGACTTCTCGGGTTCGCTACGGGGACGAGGCTGAGGACTGGGGCGCGAACGAGCGGCCGTGCCACGACTGCGCGGCCATCAAGGGCGAGTACCATGTCCCTGGCTGCGACGTGGAGCGCTGTCCCGTATGTGGCGGGCAGCTCTGGTTTGGATGCGAGTGCGAGTGGCCCGATGATGAAGACGGGTGATCAACCAGTTCGGATGGCCGCCCAACAAGCCGCAGCAGCCGGCGGCACTTGGCCCGCGAAGCCGTGGTTCTTATCATCGGCTACGGGGGCCAAGCGCCATGCCGGCGCTAGCGCCTCAGCTCAAACGTTAGCCGGACCAAGAAGTCGAGGACGCGTGACTGAACGGCGGGAACCAACCAACGTGAACTCCACCGTGACCCCAACGATCGTTGACCGGGACTCGGCGCCGGAGGGTGTCGTCTTTCGAAGGACTCTGCCGGGGCCCGAACTGGAACTCGTGGAGCGCTTCATCCCCGTCATGCCCCTCGTCCATGCCCCGGACAGTCGGGTAACGGTGCTACGCGAGCCCGGCCTTGAGACAGGGTTCCCCGATCTCGTCATCGTTGTGTGGCGCGACGCCCGCACCGCCGACTGGGGCGAATCGCGCCTGGCGCTTGTGCCGGACGACTTGCGGCTCATGCACTACCTTTTCCAGCGTCGTAGAGCCGCCCACTCCGAACTTGAGGGTTGTTTTGGCCCCCGGTTTGCGCGATCCTCGACCGAACGCCTGCACGGCGCCGGGCTCGTTCGACCGGCCGGACGCGCGTGGTTCCCGTGTGCCTTCGAGCGCGCCTTCGCGGCCACCAAGATCATTGCCATTGAGGCCAAAATCGGAAAGTGGACCGACGTGCTTAACCAGGCACGGTTGAACACCTGGTTCGCATCGAAGTCCTACGTCCTCGTGCCTCAGGTTTCCGAGAATCAGGTGCGAGATGCGCGACGATTCGGCATTGGGGTGCTCTCCCCCGAGCAAGATGGGATTAGGGAGTGGGACGCGTCCACCGCCCGCCTGCCGCGCTCGTACGCCTCGTGGGTCGTGAATGACCTGGCATGGCGCGCCTCGAGGGACCGAAGTGAGCAAGGATCGTGGCGATGTCCAGCTACTCCCAAGTAGACCCCGTCTGGCTCGCACGCCAGTTGCCGGACCTCACTGACCTCCAGGCGCTTGCGTCGGGAGGTCAAAAGCAAGTCTTCGCCGCGAGGCACCCGACTGACGGCGAGGTCGTCGTCAAGCTGATGCACCCGGGGACAGATCCGGCGCGAACAGAGAGGGAGCTGGAGGCAGCGACGAAGGTCCGGGCTGCACGGATGCCGCGCGTCTTCGAGCGCGGGCAGCTCACCGGCAACACGGGAACGATCGTCTGGTTTCGTGAACAGCGGATCCGTGGCGAGGTCCTGAGCGCTCGAATCCAAGCTGGCCCTCTCTCGCACCGCGAACTCCTGCGACTTGCGCTGCACGTCTCCGAGACCTTGGTCGCTGCCGAAGCCGTGAGCATCGTTCACCGCGACGTGAAGCCCGCGAACATCATCGTGGACCTGCAAGGTGACTTCTGGCTCATCGATTTCGGTGTTGCGCGGCACCTCGACCTGGAGTCCCTAACCGCCACCGCGGCACCTGGAGGATGCGGCACGATCGGCTACGCTCCTGCCGAGCAGTGCCGGAACGACAAGCCCGACATCGACGCTCGCGCCGACCTCTTCGCGCTCGGCGTGACGCTCTACGAAGCGGCCACTGGCCGCAACCCTCACGTCGATGGCGCGCGAGATCGCTTCGAGGTCATCAGGAGAGCTTCGACGCAGCAGCTTCCGCGCCTCGGAAGCCCTCTGCCAGTAGACTTTGCAGACCTAGTGGCGACGCTGGCGCAGCCCAATCTCGTCCATCGGTGCCAGACCGCGCAGGAGGCGCACGAGTGGATCAAGGACCTGTGCGACTGGGAGGGAGTCCAATGATATGGAGCTGTATGTTCACGGCGGCATGTTCGTGCGGCGCTGGCCGATGGGTCTACGTCTTCGTAGCTGGAGCACGATGATGGAATTGCACCTCCAGTTCGGCTTCGGGATGATGGAGCACTGCCGCCACCTACTCACGGAGTGGGGCGGAGGCACTGTCGTACTGAGCCCGCGCGACCTGAGCGACAAGCAACTTCGCAGCCTCGCCAAAGACGTAGCTGAGATCGAAGGTGGCAAGACCCTCCTTGATCCGCAATTCTACGTTCCGCATGCAGACCATGACCGGCTCTGTTCTCACGGTTTCTGGCCTGCCGACTTCGCCTCCGGGTCGTTTTTCCAAGGTCCCGAGTTGGAGTCCCTCGTTCGGCATATCGTCGAGCTCAACCAGGACTTGGGCACTGAAGCGATCATCCTACCCGGGATGCTCGCCAATCCCGTTGATGACCTCTGGCTCGCGCATCATGAGACGTTCTTGACGACTGCACGCGACATGGCTGGCGCCACCAAGGTGTACGCGACGCTCGCCCTTGGAGCTGACACAGCCCGCAACCGCGAGCAGGTCACCGCTTTGCTCGAAGCAGTCACCCGCTGGAAGGCTGACGGGTACTACATCGTCTGCGAGCATCCGAATGGCGAGTACCTTGTCCAAGATGCCATATGGCTCGCGCATGTTCTTGACTTGACGGCTGGGCTGCGCCTGGCCGGCGCGCAGGTCATCCTCGGCTACTGCAACCATCAGATGCTCGTCGCCCACGTCGCCGGAGCGAATGCCATCTGTTCCGGGACGTGGATGAACGTGCGGTCGTTTCCGCCCGACAAGTTCAGCAAGGACTACGAAGAGGAGATTCGCCGCCGAGCGACGTGGTATTACTGCCCGCAGGCGCTTTCGGAGTACAAGATTCCGTTCCTCGACGTGGCCCACGAGCAGGCAGTGCTCGATCTCATGAAGCCCCCGCCTGAGCTCGACGGAGGCTACGTCGACCAGTTGTTCAGCGGTGTGCAGCCTTCCTCCGTGCGTTTATCGGAGCAGTCGGCCTTCCGCCACTACCTACACACGCTTCGCGGCCAGGCACGAGCCCTGAACGCGGCTGACTACGACGAGGCGAAGCAAGCACACGAGCAGACGCTCAACGAGGCCGAGTATCTGCTCCACACTCTGGGCGCGAATGGCGTACTCGGTGCCAACCGTGACTTCTCGGACTCCTTGGACGTGAACAGGGCTGCTCTCGCCATGCTCGACCGGCTTCGAGGGGCGGTACTACGACGGCGATGGACCAGCCTGTGAGGAGCGACGAAGCAAGGCAGCCGCCGTCTAACAGGGCGATGCACCTGACGGCGCTTCGCGCCGCAGGTGATCGCCAAAGCGTTAGACATCCGACCTGGACCCTTCGATGGCCAAACCCGCAGACGATCTTCGGTCAACAGCAGATTTGCTGAAGGAGGCCGCTCGCGCCATCGCCGAGCCGTCTATTCAAACGGGGCTTTCCGCCGTCGAGGAGTAACCGCCCGCTACACCCACCCCGGCAGTTGAGCACCCGAGATGACCGACTCAGGGTCAGCTCTCGGCCCGCGCCGACCGCCACAGCCGCGGCGTGAGCGTTGCCGGGTCACCCCCTTCGGCGAGGCGCTGCAGCACATCTTTCAAGTACGCCCACGGCTCGACACCAAGTAAGCCGCAGGTGCCGATCAACGAGTAGGCCACCGCGGCGCGCTGCCCGCCCGCCGCTGATCCGGCGAAGAGCCAATTCTTCCTCCCGACCGCTACGCCGCGCATCTGTCGCTCGACGCGGTTGTTGTCGATCTCGATGCGGCCATCGTCGCAGAAGCGGGTGAGTGCATCCCAGTGCCGGGTCATGTATCCGATGGCCTTACCCAGAGGACTCTTGGGCAGCACGGTCTTGCCCAGCTCAACGAGCCATGGGCGCATCGCTTCGAGCAGTGGTTTGCTGTGATGCTGTCGAAGTTCACGCCTGGCATCTGCATCGAGCGCTTGCTCCTTGGCCTGGCGCTCGACGGCATACAGTCGGCGCATCACCGCGATGACGTGCCCCACGTTCTCCGGGTCGGCCTCTTCGGCCTCCACGAAGCGACGACGGGCATGAGCCATGCAGCCCGCTTCAACGATCCGGCCAG
>JBFXDD010000098.1:0-5612 GCA_050181465.1 Planctomycetota bacterium | reverse complement strand
GCGGCAGCACGAAGCTCGTCATCCGGCGGCGCAACGGTGAGGGCGAAGGCCAGCCGCGTCGCGAGTTCATGGGAGTCCAGCACGCGGATCGCACCGCTCGGAGCGTCCGGCGCATCGGGTTCCAACCGATGGATGAAGTGCGGCGACAGCAGGATCGACTGCAGCGTGCGTCGCTGCGCCAGGGCGAGTGAGCCGGTCGTCGCCAGGGTCTCGGCGAAGATCTGCACGCGAGAGTCGATTTGCACCGAAGTCGGCGGACGGCGGAAGGCGCGGCGAAGCAGCCGCTCCAGCGCCGCTCGCGGATCTTCGGCGACGCAACCGTGGATGGCGAACAGGGCATCGCGAGCGACTGCGTTCGCCTCGAGCTGATCGAGCGCGGCATCGACGGCGAACATCCAGGCATCGAGATCGGCGGTCTCGAAGCGTTGGACGTCGGCGACACCCGAGAAGCCGTGCGCACGCCGATCCTCGGGCAAGAGCGATCGAATCGCGACGTCGACACCGAACAGATCGCGCACCGCATTCTGATACTGCGCACGCGTCAGTCGACGCTGGCCGCTGTCCTTTGGCTGGACCGGCAATCGCAGCGCGGCTCCGCGCAGACTCTGTTCGACCGCGCGTTCGAACATGAGTCGCTCGCTCCGCATCGGTTGATGCTCATGTTCGCGCGGCGGCATCAGGCCGTCGACGGCGCGGAAGGTGGCGATGCGTAGAGCGTCGGTCGATTGCAGCCAGGCCAGCGGCGAGTCGAGTGTCTGCAGTCGATCGAAGTCGACGTCGCCCTTTCGCGAATCGGCATCGTGACAGTGTGCGCAGTGTCGATCGAGGAAGTCGAGCGCGCGCTCGCGCTCGGCCAGGAAGTCCTGTGCCGGTGCGAACGCGGTGAGTGCTGCGAAGACCAACGAGTGCCGCCTGCGATGGACCGTCATCAGGACTCCTCATCGAACAGCAGACGCTGTCGCGGGATACGGCTTCGAAACGCGACGTCCTGCTCGCGGGCGGTCAGTCCAAGTCGCTGCGCGTGGATCGAGAACAGCCGTTCGATCAGTTGATAGCGCGGCCCACTGCCGCGCATGCGCATGCCGAATCGGCTGTCGCGGACATCGCCGTCGCGCATCTGCGCGAGCACGCTGAGGACTCGGTCCGCGCGGTCGGGGAAGGCCTGGCGAAGCCGTTCTTCGAACACCGCGCTCACTTCGGCGGGCAACCGCAGCAGGGTCTGGAAGGCCACGTCGGCGCCGGCCGCCGCGGCTGCCTCGAGCAGTCCGGGGATGGCGTGGTCGTTCAGCCCGGGAATCACCGGTGCAAGCGCGAGCCCCACCGGAATCCCCGCCTCATGCAGGCGGCGAATCGTGCGCAGACGCCGTGACGGCGGTGCCGCGAAGGGCTCCATGCGGCGGGCGTCGTCGTCGTCGAGGAACGCGAGACTCACATAGACGCGCACGCCCGCGCGGTCGCGAAGCGCGCTCAGCACGTCGATGTCCCGTTCCACCAACGCGCCTTTGGTGATGATGCCGGTCGGTCGCCGATGATCCGCGCACGCGATCAGACATCGTCGCGTCAGTTCGTAGCTCGCTTCGATCGGCTGATAGCAATCGGTGACGCCGGAGAACACGATGCGGTCGCGAGCTTCGTCGCGCACGCGTCCCAGCCAATCGCGCAGCAGCTCCGGCGCGTTGCGCTTGACGACGATGCGCCGATCGAAGTCGGTGCCGGCGCCCCAGTCGAGGTATTGATGTGTCGGTCGCGCGTAGCAGTAGGCGCAGGCATGGAAGCAGCCGCGATACGGATTCACGCTGAAGGTGAACGGCACGTCCGGGCTGTCGTTGCGCGAGACGATGCTCTTCGCCTCCTCCTCGTAGATCTTGAGCTCGACTTCCGGCGGCGGCCCCAGCAGTTCCACGCTGTGCGTGTGCCAGGGGTTCGGCGGATTGCTGACGGGGCGGACCATCGCGATGGAGAGGTTAGACCGGACGATTCGTGAACGTCGTCGCGAGACCGGCGCCGGTGGATGTCCGGCAAGGAGCTGCGTCGGTCGACGACCGAAGCGTAGCCGTAGCCACGCGGCCGGGGAGGAGCCGACGTAGCGATGCCGGCTGGCGCGAGTTGCGACGATCGCAGCAGACGTTCACGAAGAGTCAGGCCCGGACACACGGTAGACTGCCGCCGATGCGCTCGCGCCACTTGCATGGGTTCTTCTTGCTCGCCCTGGCGGGATGCTGGTCCGCGGGGCTGGTCGGCTGCCGAGCGAAGCCGGCGGCCTCGCCGATCCGGCTGCTCACCGCGTCGGCAACCGCGGAGCTGTTGCACGAGCTTGCGACCGACTTCCAGAGCAAGACCGGTGTGCCGGTGGAGGTCGTGCCGAGAGCCACCGGCCGCTTGCGACCGGAGCTCGCGACGGATCCGAACTTCGACCTGCTGATCGCGGACGAGCGCGGTGTGCTCCGCTCACTGCTGGCCGATCGGCGCGTCGACGGCGAAGGTCGACTTTGGCTGCGCAGCGCGCTGGCGCTGGCCGGCCCCGCGATCGACCCGGCACTCGGACTCGGCAATCTCGACCCCGCGCGCCTGCACGAGATCGCCGTCGCCAGTCCGGACATGACGGCGCTCGGCGTGGCGACCGTCGAACTGATCGACGACCTGGGTCGAACCGAGGGCCTCGCGAAGAAGCGGCTGGTCGGTGAGTCGGCCGCCGAGACGCTGGGGCTCGTCGACCGGAAGGTCACCGGGGCCGGGGTGATCTGTCTTGGGCAATGGGGCGATCGGCCGCAGAGCCAGGTGTTCGCGATCGCCGAATCGGTGCACGCCGAGATGGAGTTCCTTGCCGCCCTGTGTAGTCGCGCCGATCGGCATCCGCGCGCCGCGGAGCTGCTCGACTTCCTCTTCGGCGAGGCCGCCGGCCAGGTCGCCGGGGCGAGAGGCTGGTTGGTGCCACCGCGCGGCAAGTGAGATGTTTGATGGCAAGAAGCGCTCGGCGCGGTTCGGGCCGCCGTGAGTACTACCGTACTCGATCAACTGGTTGGCCAGGTCACTGCGAAGCGGGCAGCGCTCGCTGAGATTGGTCATGCCGCGGTCGAAACAGACCCATCCCTCCGCGGTCGCGGTCTTCGAAGAAGTCACCCAGACGAGTCGATCGCCTGGATCGTGCGATCACGAACCCGCACCGGTTCCCGCGAAGTTCAAAGGAGCCGAGATGACGAAACCTCCGGAGCGTTCTGAAAGCGAGAGGACGGTTCCCCGGCACGCTATCGACGACTCGCAGGCGCTCGGTGCGTGCCAGTCGAACCGCTGCGAGCGAGGCAGACACGATCCGGCCGGACCCGAACCACGTCCGTTGAGCCTGGACATCGAGACTCCTCCCGTCGCGCGATCTTCCCCACCCGCACATGCAATTCCTCTCAGATCGCACGATCGCCAGCAACGGAACCTCGCTTGGCCTTGACGTCAGGTTCACGATCCATTGTGTTGGGCAGGAACGCTCAGAAAGTTGGCGACCTTCGTCGTCGGCGTTTCTACAAGCACCCGCATGGGATCGAAGTCGTCGCTACTCTGGTCGTTCACGAGACTCTTCGCCTCCTGCCTAGCCTTGGTTGCTGGGCCCGTGGTTGGTCAGAACGTGTTCTCCTCGGCTCCACCCTCGAAGGGCAAGGGCCGCCCAGACTGCCCACCGTTCGAGTCGTTGATCTACGAGGGGCTCACGCAACTCGTAGATCTGGAGGTCACGACTGAGGGCGATGCACTCGTGTCGTTCTGGCTTCCGCAGTATGCCTTTGCCGGATTTGTGCACGACCCAGCGGTGGGTCTGGACCGTGTGCACATCGTCTCCGCGGGTGAGCTTTCGACTTGTCGCTTCGCTCCCTTCGGAACGGCAGGAGAGGGATGCAGCGCAGCGAACTTCTTCGGACCGCTCAGTGCCAGTTGTGGTTTTCCGCTCTCCGGAACGCCCGGCGGAACGATGACTGACGGACATACCGGCGACGCCGACGCGCCGATGATGCACCCTCATCCTCCCATCGATACGACCCCATACTATAGCCCTCAGACCCCCAACGGCGCGGGCGGTGCGCGCGGAATGGCGACCCGGGCAACGATGACCGGGCAGACCACCTACAACGGCACGCATGCCGGGCAATGGCGGTTCGAAGGCATGGCAGCCAATGTCTTTGCATACAAGCAGAACGGCATCAATCGGGCGCTCGTCAAGCACGCCAGCGGCAGCACCGTCGAGTTTGAACCAGGCGTGAAGCTGCCTACGGGCGAGACGCTGTATCGAGCGACCAGGGTCGTCGACACCCAGGGTCGAGCAATGCAGCGGCAGTTCGATGCGTTGGGACGACTCTTCGCGATCACGTATCCCTCCGGTGCTTCCGAGCAATGGATTTGGGATGAGTCCAGCGTTCCGGGTTTCTCTCGCATCACCGTCACGTACGACATCGACCAAGACGGCACCGCCGACGAGCCCGGCCCTGAGTTCGAGGCGCGCTGGGGAATGGAGTTCCAGCAGCGCAATGGGCTGACTCGCCCCTTCTCGGACATTCCTCCCACCAGGATCTTCTATCCCGCAACCCCGTACGTCACCGCGCCATCGCAGGCGGAACTGTTCAATACGACGCCCCAGACGGCCTACCACGTCGTGGAGATCGCGTATCAAGATTTGGCACTGCCTGGCCTGCCCTCGATTCCTCGTCCCTTCGCTGTCTACGAGTATCGCCACGCCACACTCTTCGGATCGATCGGCGCGCTGCCTCCGCATATTGGCAAGGTCGAGTATGCCGCACTCAATGGCCGGATGCGCGTCACCGGGTTCGAGGATCGGCACGGAGCCCAGACCGATTTCGCTTACACTCAGTTCTCTGGGCCGCAGTCGGAATGGGTTACCGAGGTGGTGACGACCGATCCACGGGGGACCGGACGCATCACCTACCTCGACTCCGAGGGCCGAACCAGCCGGATCAAAGTCCAGCCGTCGCCGTCCACTCTTCCGCGCCAGGCCGATTCTTACTTCTCTTCGCTCGGTCTGTCGGAACCTGCCAGTCTGGAGTGGGAGTTCGTGTACGCCTCGAGCGGCGGCTGCGGCTGCGGCAAGCCAATCGAGATCCGTTCACCCGGCATCGGTGGTGTCCCCCGTGTCGAGCGCTGGACCTACGACGACTGGGGCTTCCCCCTGACCCATACCTACCCCAATCCATCCACTGCGAGTAGTCCCGCGGAACTCACGGACACCTACACCTGGCTGCGTGCCACTTCGAACAGCACGCTGAACCACAGCCCTACTTTGCTGGGTTCCTTCACGAATCCGGATGGCACATGGACCGGCTCGGTGACTTGGCACAGCACCGCGGGGACCTTTCACAACAAGCCCGGTACCTACCAACTCACGAGTCCCACCATCCACTCCGTAGACGGGACTCCGTCCACCGTCACGACGACCACCGAGTGGAACTCCCTGGGCTGGCCGATGCGCTCCGTCGATGGAGACGGCGTTGCGCGCGAGTTCCTCTACGCGTTGCCCGGCAATCCCGATCCCGGCACCGGTCTACCGATCGAAGTTGAAGAGCTTCCCGCATCCGGCACCGGCCCGAGTGTCGTCACCAAGTTCACCTGGGATGCGC
>JBFXDD010000097.1:0-5781 GCA_050181465.1 Planctomycetota bacterium | reverse complement strand
CAACACCATCGTGGAACCGCTACTGGCTGCGGCCCCGCCAGGCTACACCGGCTCGCTCGGCGGAGCGGCTCACGTCTTCACCCGCGACAGCTCCGGGCGCGAGACCTTACATGAAGTGTTCGACGGACCCACGCTGCTCGCCAAGACCGAGCGCGAGTACGACGAGATCTCCCGGCTGCGCCGCCTCGAGGACCACGCGCTCGGTGCCGGTCCGCAGGACGTCTATGAAGTGAAGCGCCGCTTTGCGGGCATGTCGTTGCTGAAGGAGGTGGAGCTCCCCGGCACACGCATCACCAAGTTCGACTACGACGCTTTGGGAAGACGAGTCGGCACCGAGGACTCACTCGCGCCCACTTCGAATCGGCAAGCATTCGACTATCTGCCGGGCACACACTTCGTGTCGCTCACGCGGTCGCGAGTGATCAAGGACAACCTAGCCGTCGCCGACAGCGCTCACGAGTTCCACTCGCGCTATGTCTGGGATCCGCTTGGTCGCCTTCGCCGCTACGAAGAGCTTGGCGAGAACGGAGTCGGCGATCCGCGGGTGCAAGCGTTCTGGTACTACACCACCGGCGATACGCAGTGGTCGATCGCCTGGAAGGGCAGCTCACAGCCCACCTTCGGCTCGACTGGTTCGCGGGAACACCACTACCTGCCGGACGCTCGAGGCCGTCTCATCGAGCATGCGCTCCTTGGCGACAACACGGGGACGACGACTGACGACATCCTGCTGAGCCTCGCACACGTCGACTGGACCGACGCGCAGACCTGCATCTCCCGAGTCGATCGCTTCGATGGGGTCGGCAATCGAACTTCGGTCCACCGCGACTTTGCCGGCCGATTCTTGGTCGAGCAGCGGCCGGGGGCGGCGAGCTACCTGCCCACAGCCATAGCACAGGACCACACGATCGCGGTGATCGACTACGACTCCGCATCGCGACCACTTGGCTGGACCCACGGCACGCCGATCGCCGGGCAGACGCCGAGAACCGAGTTGTTCTTCGGCGGCAGCGACGAGCTGTTGGTCCGTCAGTTTCCCAACGTCAACTCTTTCCCATTCCACTCATTCCTCGCGACCCGCGAGGTCTTCGACCGCGACAGCCTCGGTCGCGTCACCAAACACTCGACGTTTGCCGGCGACCTGAGCACCCTCTCGCTGATCGATGCGGTCAGTCGCGAAGAAGACAGTTTGGGTCGTGTGCATGCCGAGCGATACGACTTCGGCATTCTCGACGACCCTGCCAGCGATCTCTGGTCGGTGACTGCCACGTTTGATGCGACTCTGCGCGATCGTCGTGCGAGCGTGAGCTACCAGGGCGGGTTGGACATGGGGCTTCGATGGGACTCCATCGGGCGCATGGCGGGTATCGATTGGGATCCCGCGGGGAGTAGCCAACTGCTCGCGGACTACGGTCACTTCGGCGGTCAGACCGCGTGGCGAAGCCTGGCACCCAAGGACGCCTCGGCGGACACGCGCATCGAGACGATCTATCGCTTCGACACGCTCGGGCGCTTGGATCGAATCACCGACTCTCGGACCGGAACCACTCCTGCTGCGATCGACGACTACGAGTTCGTCTACGACGACTTCGGCAACCTGGTCGAGGAACGCTACAACCGATTCGACGGCAACAGCGCGACCACCAATGCCGGGGATGGGTTTACCTACGATCGGTTCCATCGGCTCCAAGAGGCGGTTCTGGGCAGCAACACGCTGCCGCCATCTCAGAACCCCGGAACCTTCCTTTCGGCACTCACCTACGATCTCGACCACGCCGGCAATCGGGAGACGCTGACGACCACTCCTGGCAGTGGCACGCCGAGCACGGAGACCTACACATCGGCAGCCAATCGATATACGCAGGTCCAGCCAACCATCCCGACCACGCTTCTCTATGACGGTCGCGGCAACCTGATCTTCGACGGCACGCGCTACTACGTCTACGACTTCAAGGATCGGCTGTCGGAGATCTGGTTGCTGGTCGCCGACGAGGTGCCCGCAGAGACCACCGCGCTGGTCGCGGCTGATGCCTTTGAGGAACAAGAGGCCCAGGCGCCGCTTGGCAGTGTCGCCCCGCTGCAGGCAGCGCGCGAGACGATCCTGGCAGCGATGACCGCTCCGCCGAGTTCGGGCGAAGAGGTGGCGCGCATGCAGTTCTACGGAGCGCTCACCGAGCCGGTGACACTCCCCTACGGAACTCCGATCCAGACCCAGTCTGGCGTCCAGTATGCACAGCAGAGTTCGACGACGACCTCGCTCCAGCTCGTCGCGCTGTATGGGTACGACACTGGCAATCGCCGAGTCGCCCGCGTCGCCGTAGCGCAAGCGGCCACGTGGCTGCACGTCTACGACGGCTGGCGCGAGATCCAGGAGCTGTCCGTCGATGTCAGCACTGGCGTCAAGCGCATCGCGAAGGAGTTCGTTTGGGGCAGCCGCCTCGATGAGCTGGTGGCCTACCGCCGCAACGATGCCGCGGTGGGCCAACCACCCTCGTGGACGACCTACCACACGACCCAGTGCGGTCACGAGTGCATCCTCTCGGTGATCGACTCGACCGGGCAGTTGGCCGAGCGAGCGATGTACGACCCGTACGGGCGAGTGACGGTCTATGCACCGGACGAGACCCTGATCGGCAACGCCTTTCAGAGTGGCTTACCGATGAGCTGGAAAGCCCATCGTGTGGAGACCGAAGCACCGCTCGTCTACATGCGCAATCGACACTACGCGCCGGGGCTAGGGCGGTTTGTGTCGGTGGATCGAATAGGGGTGTGGGGGGATGTGCTTAGTCGAGGCAACGCATATGTCAATGGCGCAAGCAATCCCTTGCTCTACTCGGATGCGCTCGGCCTACAGGCGCACAGACTAACAGTGACACTGGGGACCCCCAATGGGGAAGGCAAGGTCGCCTTCAATTTTCCGGAGCTTTTCTCTGGAGAGAATAGCTGGATTGATACACCGGAGCTGGGGTTACTTAATGTTTCAATTCCGAAGGGAGAAAGCAACTTCGGCACCGGCACAAGAGAGCTACAGAAATGGTCTGACCTAACCGACCTTCCGCTCAACAGTCCGATCTGGCATTTTGAGAATGGCTTGTGGCGACCTCTAACCGAGGAAGAACGACATTGGTTCTTTCAGCGGTACATGGCCCAGTGGGAGTACGTGAGGCGGTCTAATGAACTCACCGTAGCCGCCTGGTCAGCGTTCGTTACATGTACAAGCTCTTTACCCACATCACCCACGGTGGGCGGCGCGGCACCTGGAATTGGCGTAACCGGCCCTCGGGGTCTACCAGTTGCCCGACCCAAGCCCTTAGGTAGGACCGCCGATGACGGCGCAAGTCCGACGACGTTCGGTGCTCCCGCCGCAGGGGGTGCGGTACACACGGTCCACCAAGGCTTCCGCTCGTTCTCTGCCTTCAAGCGCGCGATGGGGCCGGCAGGTCCAGGGCAGGCCTGGCATCACATCGTCGAGCAGACTCCGGGGAACATTGCGCGCTTCGGGGCCGAGGCGGTTCACAACACCGGGAATCTCGTCAAACTGGCTCATGGCGCGGGGAGCATTCACGCCCGGATAAGCGGGCTCTACTCGTCGATCCGTCCCGCGATCACCGGCTCCAACACGCTCACCGTCCGACAGTGGCTGAGTACTCAGTCCTTCGAAGCCCAGGCGGCGTTCGGAAGGCAGGCGATCGAGAATGTGGGGGCCGGGCTATGGTGAAGCAGGCGGATCCGAACGCGCTTGTCGCGCAGTTCGCCGAAGATGTAGCGCAGCAGACCGACGCGATCTGGCGCGGCGACCACAAGACCGGGAACAAGCACGCGAAGCGGTACATCGCGACGTTCGGGAAGCTGCGTGCAATGGGAGACGTCGGTCGGGATGCTTTGTGCGTGCTCTTGTCTCACGAGCGCCCCGACGTTCGCGTCATGGCTGCTGCATACTTGCTCCGTCATCGAACTACCGAGGCGCTCGAAGTGCTCCGCGAGGCGGCAAAGGGGTCGGGGCTGATCGCCTTCGAAGCATCGCAAGCGATGAAGAGATGGGAGGAGAAGACGTGGGGTCTCGATCCGGCTTGAGTGGAGCTCGCCTCGGAGCCCGTGCCGACAGCCGTTGCTCGAACGCGACCCGCGCAGCCGCCGATGCGGACCGCTTCTTTCGGTCCTGACCACCTCCCGCTCGCGCCTTAACGCTCCACGAGCCCGGCGTCGCGTATCATTGTTTGCGTGCTGTGCGTCCTGTCCGAAAACTCGATCGCGCTCAGATCCAACAACCTACGTCGATGCGCCGCACCGAGACGATCAAGGTTCCGTGCCACGCCTCCAGCCCATCCGACTCCTCCTGACCGCCATCGCTGGTTGGATCCACCTCGAGCAAGCCGCGACCATCGACTACCTCCTCGAGGAGAATCGCGTGCTCTTGGAGCAACTCGGCAAGCGTCGACTGCGTTTCAGCGATGATCAGCGCCGACGGCTTGCTGCGAAGGGTGTCGCGCTCGGACGCCGCCTACTCGACCAGATCGCGACCATCATCACGCCCGACACCATCCTCCGCTGGCACAGACGACTGATCGCGACGAAGTGGACATGCCCAGCCAAGCGACGCGTCGGACGCCCCGGGATCCTGAAGGAGATCCGAACCCTGATCGTCAGGATGGCGAACGACAACCCCACCTGGGGCTACTGCAGAATCCAGGGTGAACTCCGCAAGCTCGACCACTGCGTCGCCCGCTCGACGATCGCGCGGACCCTGAAGGACAACGGCATTGAGCCGAGCCCAGACCGCCCCACGAGCTGGCGCACCTTCCTGCGCGCACGCCGTCAGGCGATCGCGGCCACGGACTTCTTCACTACCGAAGTCTGGACTGCCCGCGGTCTCATCACCCACTACGTGCTCTTCGTGATCGACCACGCCACCCGAGCGGTCGAGATCGCGGGGATCACGACCAACCCCGACGCGAAGTTCATGGCTCAGGTTGCGCGCAACCTGACCGATCCGATGGACGGGTTTCTCCGCGCCAAGCGGTTTCTGATCCTCGATCGCGACACCAAGTTCACGGAGCAGTTCCGGAGCATCCTCCGAGAGTCCGGTGTGACTCCGGTGTCGACGGCCGTCCGGGCGCCCAACATGAACGCCATCGCCGAACGCTTCGTGCTCTCGATCAAGCGCGAGTGCCTCGACCGCCTGATCCTGCTCGGCACAGGCCATCTCGTTCGAGCTGTCGACGAGTTCGTTGCGCACTACAACCTCGAGCGGCCGCACCAAGGCCGCGGGAACGAACTGATCACCCAACCGCGGGCGAACGGCGTTGGTGAAGTTGTGGTCGGCGAGCGGCTCGGCGGTTTGCTCAAGCACTACCACCGAGCCGCGTAGCTGCGATCGGGGAAGGGCACCGAGATGGGTTGAGACCGCCACAACTTGGCGGCCGGGCGTACGTCGCGGTATCGTTCGGCCAAGATGGCCAAGTCCAAGATGCTCGCGACCTGCGGTTGGTGGCAGATTCGCAAGCTCCGTTGCTCGGATGAGTTTTCGGACAGCACGGCTTCGATGGGACTCCATCGGCCGCATCGCGCGTATCGATTGGGATCCCGCGGGGAGTAGCCAACTGCTCGCGGACTACGGTCACTTCGGCGGTCAGACCGCGTGGCGAAGCCTGCCGCCCAAGGACGCCTCGGCGGACACGCGCATCGAGACGATCTATCGCTTCGACACGCTCGGGCGCTTGGATCGAATCACCGACTCTCGGACCGGAACCACTCCTGCTGCGATCGACGACTACGAGTTCG
>JBFXDD010000096.1:0-5859 GCA_050181465.1 Planctomycetota bacterium | reverse complement strand
CGGGCTAGGGGTTGCCCTCGACCGGCGGAAACGTCGCACCGTACGTGCGACGATTTCACCTCTGGATCAGTCGCTCGGCAGTGTCGGCGAGGCGTGCGAGTGCCCGATGAAAGCGCATTCGCGCCGCATCCTCGGAGCATCCGAGCGCCTGAGCGATCGCCGAGAACGGCAGCTCCTCCCAGACCCGCGATCGAATGAGTTCGCGATCCTCCTCCGCGAGACCACTCAAAGACCGGTCCAGAAGTTGTGAATGCTCGCTGCGTTCGACGTGCTGGCTCGGCCGGGTGACCGAGCGTTCGCGAAGGGCCAGTGCGGAATGATCCAGCCGTCGGAGATCTCGCCGACGGCGCAGGTCGATCACGTCGTGGTTCACGATACGGGCGAGCAAGGCCCGGAGGTGCTCTTCGTCTCGCACACTCGCGAGTTCGCCGCTTTCCAACAATTGGACGACGGCATCCTGTACGAGGTCGCCGCTGTCGTGGACGGTTCGCAGGGATCGATCGAGCCGTGGCGAGGCATGGCGCCGCAGCCAGTCGATGTTGCGGGACACGATCTCTTCGACGGCAGCCAGCTCACCGGATCGCACACGTGTCATCAGGTCGGTCCCGGGGTTCATCGTGGGCTCCAGATCGACTCGTAATCCGGATGACGAACGAGATCTCGAAGGCCGGGCATCGCTTCGATTCGTTGCCGGTCGACGAGCTTGCGGCGACGGAACTCCCGGGTCGCGGCGATGGTGCGGTCGAGATCCTGCAGGCGTACGAGAGTCTCGAGTACGGCGAGAGCTTCGGTGGGCGTCGTTGAGAGCGCGGCCGTGCGATCCAAGGATCGCTGCGCGCGTTCTCGCTCGCGCAGGGCCAAGAGCGCTGCCGAATGCAGGCGTAGTTGCTTCCAAAGAGTCGCGCGATGCGTGACGTTGCCCGGATCCGCTTCGAGCAACGACTCCAGGCTGACGACTGCGGCGTCCAGAAGACTCGCGGCGCGCGGGAGATCACGCGGGCTCGCCTTCGTCATCAGCCAACGTCCGTGGTTGCTCTGCAGATCGGCACGAAGAGCGCTTGTCGGCGGCGATTCCTGGCGCCGAGTCTTCGCGAGATCGAGTCGCGCGAGCGCAATCTGGAACGCATTCTCGACGACTTCCGCCGGGCACTCCTCGAGCTCGGCAAGTGCCGTCGCCCGGGTCACGTCCACCCCCAACCTGGTGATGGCGGTCATCGGATACGAGGGATCCGCCGGCTCGACTCGCTCCAGTTCCCGCGACGCTCGATCGAGGGAGGTAATCGCCTCCCCGGGGCGACCACGTTGCAGAGAACTCGTCGCGGTGTCGAGTTCCAAGCGCGCCAGTATCCGTCGTGCGCCGAGTGCGTCCGGCGCAGCGGCGATCGCCTGCGAGAGTTCGCCGCGTGCCAGGCTGCGAGTCTTGTCCGCGGCATCGAGGTCGCCGGAGTCGGCCTGTTGTCTGGCGATGCGAACGAGGCACTCGGCATAGAGGTGGTTGCGCCGAGACGACGGTGCCGCGAGCGGCTTGGTGAGTATCTGCTCGGCCTCCATGAGCAAACGAAGTGCATTAGAGGAGTCGTTCTCTGCGTGAAGGCGAGATGCCTGAACGATCAAGAACGCGGACCGTTCCAGTGCCGCGGTCGTGTTCGACTCGGTGACGAGCTTCCAGGCCGCCTCAGCGCGGTCGAGCCACGGTGACCGAGAGCCGGCGACTCCACTCTCGCGATGGGACGCCATCCGCGTGAGGGCCTTTGCGATCGTCGTTCGAATGGTCGCGATCGAAGCGCTCGACGGAGGAAGTCGCTCGATGACCTGCGACCAGATTCCAAGCGCGCGTTCGAGATCGCTCTCGCCGTCTTCGACCCGGCCCGAGATGACGCGATTGATCGCGCGGTCGGCGAGGCGCGCGGCGAGTTCGAAGTCGATCTGCGAATCGCCGCTACGTCTTGCCGGCAAGGCCTCGTAGCTCGCGATGGCTGCATCGAACAGAGGCAAGGACTCGCGAGTTCTGCCGAGCTCGAAGATGGACTCCGCAATGCCGCCGCGAGCACGAGCCAGCATGACTGCAACAGTGCTGTCGTCGGGTCGCTGTGCCTGGAGTCGCAGCAAGCCCGCTTCGCCGTCGCGGAAGATCCGAAGTCGCAAGCTCTGCACACCAGGAAGGACATCGAGGTCCTGCGAGGCGATCCCCCTGACGAGATTGGCCATTGCGTCGCGCGCCTCCATGTACGCGGCGTCGGTCTGCACTTGCTCGATGCGAACCAACTCACGCGTGCGATGGAAGTGATAGGCGACAGCCGACGGCACCGCGATGATCGCGCACAGGATCGTGGCGATCGCGATCGCAACGGCGGGACGGCGTTTGATGGCCGCGGCGATCGCAACGCGCAGTGGGATGGCACGCGTGGCGATGCGTTGACCGGCGATGATTGCGCGGAGGTCGCGGGCGACGACTTCGGCACTCGCCGGGCGAAGCTGCGGATCCTTCTCCAACAGTCGTGCCACGAGGATCTGGAGAGTCTCGGGCGTGCCGGGCAATCGAGTACTCAGCGGCGGCGACTTCGCATGCAGGATCGCATCGAGTACGCGCGCAGTGCTGTCTCCCTCGAAGGGGCGAACGAAGGTGAGCATCTCGTAGAGGAGGATGCCGAGCGAGAAGAGATCGCTGCGACCGTCGATCTCGCGCGTCGCGCCTCGAATCTGCTCGGGGCTGGCGTAGTTCGCGGTCCCCGCCAGTTCGCCCGTGCGCGTCAGGCTTGCGTCGCCGGATGCGAGGGCGAGGCCGAAGTCGGCGAGCAGGACGCGGCCGTCCTCGGCGAGCAGAACGTTCTGCGGCTTGATGTCACGGTGCACGATCCCGCGGGCATGGGCGTGTGCGAGTGCGTCGGCGACTCGCCCCGCGATCTCCAGAGTTTGCTCGAAGCAGGTGCCGGGCTCGCTCGGCCGGAGGCGAGCCGAATCCGGAATGGCGGTGGGGTCGCTGTCACAGCGCGCCCTCAGATCATGGAGCGCATCTCGCAGCGAGCGCCCGCGGATCAGCTCCATGGCGATCCAGAACTTGCCGTCGTCGCGACCGGAGTCGAGTTGACGAACGATGTTCGGATGATCGAGTGCGGCGATCGCAGCCGCTTCGCGACGAAAGCGTTCCACGGCTTCATCGCCAAAGGAGCGCGAGTCGCTGAGAAGCTTGAGTGCGACTCGGGCTCCGAGCACGTCGTCGTGCGCCTCGAAGACCACTCCCATCCCGCCGCGACCGATCTCGCGAATCAGTCGGAAGCGACCGATGCGCGTGCCGTCGGGGTGGGTGGGTGGCGGCGGCGCAGGGCCGTCTTCTCGAACCAGCATCGGTTCGAGAAGATCGGCCAGTGACTCGTGTCGTCGCAGCCAATCGCGCGTTGCCGCGGGCGAGGGATCCGGTGGACGATCGAGGAAGGCCTCGAGCGCTGCGGCGAGTCGTTCAGGTCCGGACAAGTCGGTCATGTGTGCGGCGACCGCCGCGCGTCATCGAATCTGGGTGAACAAGGCGTTCGTCGAGTAGAGGTTACCTCCCGAGAACTGGATGGCCTGCCAGAACACGTCGGCCGTCGCGATGGTGTCCGGCAGGGGCAGTGAGACGGTGACGGTGCCCACGGCGTTGCTCAGTTCGTTGTGGACCGGCAACAGCGACATTCCCGGGTTGAGCAGGAGGAAGCAGCCCGGAGCGCCCGCCGGCAGCGGATTCACCTGGTAGCCGAAGCCGAGGAAGATCCAGGTCAGCGAGTTCGGCAGTCCGTTCTCCATCGTGAGTCCAAAGCTCTCGGATCCGGCGAAGGGAACCGCGGTGCCCCGGTTGGTCGCATACAGCGTCCCGACACAACCCGTGCCGAGGCTGCTTTGCGTAGCGTCACTGTAGAAACGTCGCGCATAGATCGGATTCGTGCCGCCGTCAGCAACACCGAAGCTCATGACGAACTCCTGGTTGTCGTTGTCATACGTCACCGCAGGCCAGGACGCGACGGCAGTGCCGCTGTTGGTGTAGGCCACCTGGGTCTCGACTGCGCGGCCTTGGAATCCGAGCCGTGCGATGGAGACACCGACACCGGATTGCCACCAGGCGACTGCCCAGTGCGAGTCGGTGCGATGATCGGCCGCGATCGGTGCGCTCGAGTCGCGCAGGTTGAGGTTGGGTGACGGGCTCGACTTCAGCACTCGAACCGTCTGCTCGATCGGTGCCTGACCGGTTGCCGGCCAGTCGAAGCGCTGCACGCGAATCTCATCGCCCGAGCCGAGCGAGGTCTTCCCGCTGTTGGCTCGATGTACGACGGCGAGCAAGTAGCGATCGTTCGATCCGGCGACGACCGGCCGCACCTTGTGTGCCGTGCTGACGTTGTCGCTACCCAGGGTTGTCTGGTCCACGCGGGTGCCGTCCGGTGCGATTCGCTGTGCGAGAACGTCCCAGTCGTCGTTCGCATTGTCGTAGTTGTAGTCCTGCCAGACGACGACCCAGCCGTCGTTCACGCCGACCTGTCGCGAGACGAAAGGCCACTCCGCGTCGTAGTTGGTTCCGCCTTCGGTGCGCAGGCTCTGGCGTGGGCCGAAGGTGAGGTTCGTCGCATCGAGGAGCGTGCCGTAGACTCGCGAGTTGCCGGTGTTCGGGGTGATCCCGGGGCTGAGCTCGCGTCGGAAGGCGAGATAGCCGTGAATCTGTCCGCCGGCGTCCGTGCCGCCGAAGGCCGGATCGCCGTCGTGCAAGCCGAGATCGCGCGGCACGTCGACCGTGACAGCCGTTGCCCCGGTGGTGTCGGCGCCGTTCATCGCCAGGACGCGAATGAACTCGTTGGTGACTTCTTCCACGCCGAAGGCGCAGATCCAGCGGCTCGCTCCACGCACGTAGTCGACCGAGGCGCGGCGCGTAGACCGCAGGTTCGACAGGTCGGAGAAGACCGTCGATGGTGCAGCGAGTGAGTCGTCGGTCAGGCGGAGATAGAGGTCGGAGTCAGTCGCGCTGACGAACCGTGCGTAGGCGAACAGCAGTCGATTGTTGCCGTCATCGCGACTCACGCTGTTGCCGGAGCCTGTCGCCGGGCTGGCGCCGATGCCGCTGGAGCTCGTCAGCGGGTCGAGCGTGACCGGGTAGTCGGCTTGATCCAGCCAGTCGCGTGCGATCTCCAGCGTGACGTGCTCACCGTCGAAAGCGGTCGTGACTTCGATACGACGGCCGGCGGCATCGAAGGCGAAGGCCTCGCCGTATCGAATGGTGGGATTGCCCTTGGCGTCGGCGAACACGAGTGCGCCGTGGCGGGCTTCGGTCGGCGCCGCATGAAGCGGCGTGTTGAGTTTGGCGCGCACCGCGAGGTTGCCGTCGCTCGGGACGCCGGCTCGGAGCCAGGCCGAGGGGCTCTCGAAGATGAAGCTCTGCTCGATGCCCGAGACGGTCACGTCGTATCGTTCGACGATCCCGCCCCGACGAATTTCGTAGCGGTCGGCAGTGAACGAGCTCTCGCCGGCAGACAGGCTCAGTTCCTGAGCGCCGATGCGGATGGACTGTGTCTGCCAGTCCAGCGGCAGGTTCTTCGGCGCGTTCTCACCGAGGACCGGGAAGAAGGTGAACCCGCTGCCGAACGAGGCCTTGAAGTTGTCGCCGCTGCACCAGACCAGGCCGGTCTCGGCATCGCGGCGCAACTGGTCGCGGAAGGGGTGGGAGTGCTCCAGGGCCGCGGGGTCCTGGGCGAGGAGGGGAGTGCTGAGGCCGACGAGCAGCCCCGACACGAGGAGGGATGGTTTCATGACAGGAATGGGCCCCTTGGTTCTTGGAAGGTGGGGCTTTGCCCATTCCTCGCGCGAGTCCGTCCGACCGAACGCGCGCAGTCGAGAATTTTC
>JBFXDD010000095.1:0-5860 GCA_050181465.1 Planctomycetota bacterium | reverse complement strand
GTGAACCCGGCGTTCCCGCCGATCTTGTCGACGGCGTCGAGCATCGCAGGTAACCGCTCGATGAAGCCCTCGAGGCGCTTCCCGGCGGCCGGCATGTAGCGCAAGAGCGGGCTTTTTTGTCGGGTTGTCATGGTGCTGGAACTAGTCTTGTGTTGAGGGCTGAGGGTCACGCGCAGACGACGCACGAGAAGCGCTCGACGGCGAGCCGTTGCTTGCCCGGCTCGGTGATCGCGTAGCGAGTCGCGCTGTTCGCCACGAGGATCGGGCGGACGTTGCCGTCGGTCGGAAGGTGCGCCGCTTCGGCGAAGCGCCGGTCCTCGGCGTGCAGGTGGAACCGCGTGAACTGCCCGCCCAAGTCGCGAGCGACGGTCTCGATCGCGCCCACGACAGACGTCGTGCCGCCATCGTCGAAGTGGACGAGCGTTTCCGTTGGCTCGCCCGTCTTTTCGGCGTGCCGCATCGTGAGAGCCGCGACGGTTTCGCCGGACAGAACTGCGGTTCCTCCCGCTGGTCTCGTGAATCTTGCCATGACTGAATCTGATTTCGTCGGCGAGCCGCCCGGCCGCCGTCGGTGTCGGTTGTATCACGGCTCGAAACCGACGCAAGTCCTTGTCCTGCAATGGAATAACTTGACTGCCGCTTGACGGCTACGGCGGGAACTCGCGGTCTTCCCGATGAATGCGATCGAGAATCTCGACAATGATCGCGTCGACTGCCGCCGCGAATCGCCACGTCGCCCAGACGCCATCATCGACACCTTTCGCCCACGGTGCGAGCTTGGCCACGGTGTAGCGGTAGCCCGGATCGTCCGGCGGACAGTAAGCAACGGCGGCTCGCATCTCGAGCCAGTGAGCGAGCTTCTTGGCGATGCGAGTCCGAGTCTCCCGATCGGACACCGCGGCATCGACGATCGCCGAGAGAAGCCGCGCCGTGTCGCTGTCGGGTGCGGCTCGGGTCATTCCTCGAGTCCTCCGATTGAGTCCTCTGAATCCGATTGCATCGGATCCGGAACGCCGTCCGTCTGGGTGGGTGGATGTCCGTCACCTGTCGTTCCGTTCCGTTCCTGGCCCCCTAAAGGGGGAGCCGGAACGGCGGAACGCCGGAACGCTTCAGGTGATTCGTTCCGGATTGCTGTTCCGGAACTCTCGGAACGGGCGGAACTTCCCGACTCGAATTCGTCGAGCGAGGAATCGTCCTCGGGTGGCCCGTCGGAGTCGGTGTCCGCGACGGCCGGCGCCGAGCTGGCCCGAACCTGGTCGCGGTCGCCATCCGGAACCCTGGCGAGCACCCCGGTCGGAACCTTCGCGCCGTCGAGGAAGTGGGTCTGCCGGTAGCCTACCTGGACGACGATGACGGCCGACTGCAGTACCTCGAGGGCGGTATTGATGCGGTCCTTCGACATCGAGCCGGCCGCGACTTTGGCGGCCGGGTATAGATCTCGCTTCGTGATTCCCGGTCGGCGGGCGATGACGGTCGCCACGATTGCCGCGTCGGCTTCCTGGCGCGCGAGTGCCTTCGAGTGCCGGGCATCCTCACGGGTGGGCTTCTCGAGTTCCTCGGCCGGGCGGTAGTCGCTCTCGGCGATCGTCTGCGTCGCTCGGTCGACGCGCAGGTAGATTGCGTCGGCCGGGTCGTCGGGATCGTGGATGCGGCCGCCGACTTTGTTTTTCGCGATGCGCAACGAGACGATGTCCGGCTCGCCGCGCACGGATCGCAGCGCGACGAGCACCTTCGCTTGATATTCGATTGAGCCGGATTCCTTGCCGGCCGCGAGGTCGGCGACGTCGACACCGCGCGCCCGGTAGGATGCTCGAACCATCTCGGACGTCGTGACGACGGCCAGCCCGCGATCCTGAGCCGCGCGACGCAACGCGCGCACCCGTAGCCCGACTACCTCGCGAAGCCCGTCCTTGGGCGTTTCGGCGCGGCAACGCACGGTTTGCAGCGAGTCGACGAGCAGCGCGCCGCGAATGCCGCGTTCGGCTGCGATGGTTGCGACGCGCTCGGCCGCGAGGTCGACGGTCCAGTCCTCCCCGTAGAACCGGACGAGTTCGTCGACGGCTGCAGTACGGTCGCGGAACGCTGCGATCGCGTCGGGACGGCCGCTCTCGCATTCCTCGCGCGTGAACCCGCGCCGCTGCGCGAATCGCGTCGCGAGCCCGCTCGGGTCTTCGTCGACGGCGAGAATCCCGACGACGTGCCCGAGCGACGCCCACGAGTCGGCCAGCTCGACGAGCAGCATCGTCTTTCCTGCGTCGGGCGCGCCGAGCAGCACGGCGAGCTCACCGAATGGGAGCCCACCGCGCAGGAACTCGTCGAGGCTCGCGATTCCGGTCTGAGCGCGCACGATCGGCCGGGTCCGCTCCCAGTCGGCGAACGTCGTGCCGAGTGTGGCCTCGCGTCGCTCGCTCGAGGTGCCGCTCGCGCCGCCGCCCTCGAACGCGGCTTCCGGCACGGAATCGCGAGGCATCCCGGCCTCGAGCGCCATCCAGAAGATCGTCCGGTGGGTAACCTCGCTCGCGTCGGCGCGATACTCCGAGAGCGACTCCCATTGCCGGCGCTGTTCTCGCTCGTCGAACTTCGACGAGGTCTTCGACCATCCGCACCAGAGGTCGTAGGCCGGCTCGCCCCAACCGGTCGAGCGAAGGCCCATCCCAACGCGAATCCACGCGTCGCGCGGGTCGCTTTCGATCCACGGCAGCGCCCGCCGCAGGTCGCGTAGCAGCTCCGCATCGACGGGTGCAGCGGTCGCGCTGTTGAGGCCGACGGTCGGCCCGCTACTCGAGGTCGTCGGCGACGATCGCTCGCGTAGCAGCGCGAGCAACCATTCCGGCGCGGCGCCCAGGTGCCCCCGCTGTTCGCCGTCGTCCTCCCACGTCTCGAACGGGTCGCCGGTCGTCCACGCTCGCCCTGGCGATGCCGCCGACGGTAGCACGACGTACCCGCCTTCGGCGCGGACGTCGATACCACGAACGGTTGTTCCGATACCTCGCAGGACGTCGGTTCCCGAGCGGATCGGCGGCTGAGGCATCGCGAAGAACCGATGCTCGCCCCCTCGAGGTGTCGATGCCACGAGCCCGCAATCGTCGAGTCCGTGCTCGTCGACGAGCTGCGCGAATGCGCGCAGTCCGTCACGCTGCCGCGGCTCGTCGAGGTCGAGGTCGACGACGAGAAGCCCGGCCTCGCCGGTTGCAACGCCGATCTGAGCATCGGGCCAGCGCGCCCACCATTCCTCGATCTGCCGCTGGTCGGTGGTCGCGTCGCGGAATCCGTGTGCCGTGTGCGGCGTCTTGTCCGCGCGCACCGGGAAAACTGGCCATCCGACGGCCGCGTATCGGATGGCCTCGCCCAAAGCTGATTCGATCTCCTCTTTTGCGCCCGCCGGGCTCAAGCGCCCCTCCGAGTCCGCTCCTCGCGTCGAGTGCGCCGCGAGCGCGCCGGCTTGATCCGCTCGGCGGGCATTGCGTCGGTTCGCGCTGCCGCGACGGCCTCGCCGAACTCACGAACCCATGCCAGGGTGGTGAACCGCGCGCCGCCGAGAAAGATCGTCCGCAGTTTGATGCCGCGAAGGCCCTTCGAAACCCACCTGTAGCACGACACGAAATGCAGCTTCTTGCCGTTCTTTCCGGGTGGTAGGTGGTTGGGTAGGTCCTGAATCGAGATGAACTCGCTGAAGTCGTCCATGCCCAGACGAAACCACAAGTCGCCCGCGTTTACGTGCTAGCAGTAGGTGCTAGCACGTTGTCACTTCGCGCGAGAATCGGCCTCTAGGTGCCCGAACTCGGCCTTTGAGCGAGCGCGCGATTTCCCGCTTGTGTGCGTCGCCGGCCCTGGTGGTTGGGTCCCATTTCCACGAGTCCGAGAGCTTTGAGCTCGCCAAGGTGAATCCGAAGAGCCGAGTCCGAGAGGTCCCGCACGGTCGCGATCTCCTCGAGCGTGTGGAACTCGCGATCGTCGAGAACCTCGAGCGTCTTGCGCAGGTGCTCGGGCAGATCGACGGCGCTCGACTCTTCGACTTCGATCGGTGCCGGTGCCTGACTCGATGCGGCGAACTCGATCGCTTCGGCCCATTCCTCGAACCAACGATTCCACGGCGACAAGTCGCCGAGCGCGTGCTCGCCGAGCTGCGCGAGCAGGGTCCAAGCGCTCTCGATCGCAGCGAGCCGCACGACGGCGCGCGCATCGAGGAAGGCGTCGATCCATCCGGGCGAGCGATGAGCCCACGTCTCGCGCAACATCGGAAGCCCGGCCGCATCGACGAGCGTTTCGCCGCTTGGATCGAGGGACGGCTGGCTTTCCTCGAGGATCGTCGCGATCTCGCGGCAAGCTGCCGCGGCGCGCGCAAGAAGCTCGGCCGGGTGGTTCATATCGCAAGCTCCCGCTCCGCGAGTCTTGCCACGTTGAATCGCAGCGAGTCGTCACGGTGGACGTAGTGTTCGGTGGTCGAGCGGCTCGCGTGCGAGAGTGCGGCCGCTGCCGCGCCGATGCCGAGTCGGACGTGATTCGCTGCCCACGTCGCGACGACGTGCCGCAGTGCGTGAGGCACGAAGCGTTCGACACCGGCCGCCGCGCAAGCGCGCTCGACGGCGTGCCGATAGGTGTCCTTCGTGTAGCGCTCGCCGAACTCGCGAGGCTCGTCGCGGTGGTCGCGCTCGATGGTCTGCTTCGTGATCGGCGTTCGCCGCTGCAATCGCATGGCCTTCCCGCGCTCGCGCATCGCGTCGGACGGCCGGAAGACGATTCCGCCGCCGGGCCGCTGGAACTCGTCGAGGATGGCCAGCGCGGCCGGCGGAAGGACGTAGCTCGTAGCGTGCCCATGGTGCGAGGTCTTGCCGTCGCGCACCCGGTAGAGCCCGAAGGTCGTGCCTTCGTGCTCGATCCGCTCGACGTCCTCGAATCGCATCGCGCAGACTTCTCCCGGCCGCATTCCCGAGAGCGCTTGCAGTCTGAGCATTGCGCCGACTTGCCTCGAGGCGACGGCCACGACGGCGCGGATCTCGTCGAGGGTTGGAATCCGCTTCGGCTTGCCGGTGGGCCGGTTGCCCGCTTCAGCTCGCGTGAGAGGCTCGACGAGTCGGATATCGGCCCACGTCGCCTTGGGCACGAAGCCGCGCTTCCAGCCCCAACGGAAGAGCCCGACGACGAGCGAAACCTTCTGGTTGATGCCCTTCCGGGTGAGGGTCGGACGTCGTTCGAGGCGGTCGCGGTGTTGATGAATCACGGCATCGGTGCAACGTGCCGCCGGCAAGTCTGCGAAGCCTTCCATGAACTCGCGCAGCGCGCGTGCGATGTTGAGCCGCTGCGTCGTGGGCCGGCCCGCTTTGACGTAGCGGCCGGTCTCGTCGAGAAAGGTCTCGTACCGGGCCGCGAGTTCACGAACGGTCATCGAGCCTTCCTCGCTGTCGTCCTCGCTCGCGCTGCGGCCTTCTGCCGCTGCGAAGACTGCCTTGGTCACTCGACGGCCCGCTTGTTCCCACGCGAGCAGCGCGGCCGCATAGCGCGCGCGAGAGGCGGGATCGTCGGTCGGGCCGAAGGAAAGAAAGACGCCCGAGAAGAGCGAATATGTCGTGAGCGCGCCGCTCTTCTGCTTCCTGGTCTTGAGTTGTGGGATGTCCGATCGCATGGCGGGTGAAACCTCGATCCTTGCGCGCGCAAGGAATTCGCGTTGGTTTACGCCGCTCCGCCATTGGCGGGTTCGATCGCAAGTTGCGTCGCATCGGCCGGTTATGTCGATCGGGCCGAGAGGATTTGAACCTCCGGTCTCCTGGTCCCAAACCAGGCGCTTTACCAGACTAAGCTACGGCCCGTGAGGGCGAGGAGAGTAGCGGCCTTGCGAGCTTTCGCCAACCTGGGGATCGAT
>JBFXDD010000094.1:0-6006 GCA_050181465.1 Planctomycetota bacterium | reverse complement strand
ATCGCGCGGCACGGTATCCGCAACAGCGCCATCGCGATCGCGAAGGACGGCCGACTCGTCTTCGCCCGCGGCTACACCTACGCCGAGCCGTCGGCCACACCCACGCAGCCGACGAGCCTGTTCCGCATCGCCAGCGTGTCGAAGCCGTTCGCCGCGCTCATGACCCATCTCTTGATCCAACGCGGAACCGGGATCAACGAGGACTCGCGGGTCGCCACGGTCGCCGGTCTCAGCTCGGCCAGCAGCTCGTTCCGCAGCATCACGCTCGGTCAACTCATGTCGCACACGAGCGGACTCAACCGCGATGTGACCAGCTACACCATCGCCCTACACTTCAACTTCCAAAGCCCCACCTTGCCGATCAGCAATCGGCAAGCCGCTCTGTGGATGGCCGCGACGAACCCGGCATTCACGACGCCGGGAGTCACGGGGTCATACTCGAACCTAGGCAACGAACTGCTGTCGGCGGCGATCGAGAATCACTCGGGCAAGACCTTCGAACGCTTCCTTCGCGAGGATCTCGCTGCACCGTTCGGTGTCACGCGCATCTGGGTCGCCGGTAACGAGCGATCCCAAATGCGCCCCGAGGAGGTCGAGTATCGCACGCGCGCGCTGCGGTTGTCGCCGAGCGAGATCCACACGGATCGACGGATGGTGCCCGAACAATTCGGCGGCGACTTCGACGACAACCTCGCGCGCAGCGCGGGCTCGGGCGGCATCCTCACCTCGGTCGTCGACTGTGTTCGGATCTTCTCCGGCGCCTTCGACCTCGCCTGCGACGGCGGCCCGTTCACGCAGTCGACGATCGACCGTCTCGCGGTGCTTCCCGCGCTCACGGACGCGGCGACGCTCGGCGGCTTCGCGCGCGCCGATCTCTCCAACGGAGTCGTGTCCCTCGGCAAGTCCGGCACGGTGGCGGGTTGCTCGACGCAGTTCGTCCACCGTTCGGACGGGGTCACGATCGCCGTCTTCTGCGGCAAGCGCGATGCGCACGCCGATCGCGCGGAACTCAACCTGCTGGCGAGCGCGGTCACCGATTGGCCGGCGCACGATCTGTTTCCGAACTACGGTCTCGCCTCGTTCCAGCGCCAATGCCCGCGGGTGTATTCGCACGCGCCGTTGTCGGTTCCGAACCTGACCGACACGCCGATCGTCATCGACGGCGACGTTTTCAGCAGCGTCGATCGCATCGACTTCGGCAACCAGCAGATCACGAGCCGCGGCTCGAACACCTGGGCGACCGGTTGGTTTCGGATCGTGAGCGACGATCGCATCGAGCTGTTCGTGCCGCAGGGACTGATGCCGGGCAACTATTCGGTGACCGTCCGCAACGGCAACTTCGCGAGCGCGCCGATCACGGTCGGACTCGTCCGCGCCACCGATCGCATGCTCGGCGCCCCGGCATCGAGCTTCATCGGCTACGACCTCATCGCGAGTCGCGGCGGGTCGTCGGCGGCATCCTCGGCACTGCTCTGCTACAGCACCAGCGACACGAACAGTCTCCTGCCCGGCATCGTGTCGCTCGGGATCGGCGCGCAGTTCACGCAACTGTGGACCTGGCCGGCGACGGTGCCCTTCAACACGCTCACCGGATGCGCGCGGTGGCAGATCCCCGACCTCGGCAATCTTCGGCTGCACTTCCAGGCCTTGGTGCTGGATCCGAACTCGATCAACCCGCTGCCCTTCCCGGTCACGAACGTGCGCAGCGTGAGCGGGATCTGAGTTGCGAGTCGGCGCTTACGAGATCGTCGCGGCAGGGTTAGCCTGTCGCGCACGATGGTTGTCGCCGGCAGATTCGCGTTGCTTTGCGCCGTGGTCACCGGACCACTCCTCGCGCAGTCGGTCGACGGGGTCGATCCGCGCGTCGATGTGGTCGGCGATGTGGTCGGCGATGTGATCGGTGATCTGGTCGGTCGCTACCGCCTGGTGATCGAATCGCCGGGCGGGTCGCTTCCCGTGCAACTCGAGTTGTCGAAGGCCGATCGCGAGTTGCGTGCGGGCGTGATCAACGGCGCCGAGCGCATTGCGATCCCGCAAGTGATCGTGGGCGAGACGCTCCAGCTTCGGTTTCCGCATTACGACAGCGAGATCGTTCTGGAAGGAACGGCGGAGTCGGGATTCGCCGGGCATTGGACGAAGCAGCGTGGTCGCGGCAAGGCGACGCGCATGAAGGTGCGAGTCGATCGGCAGGTGCAGCGCGTCGCCGAACCTTCGGCGTCGGCGACGACACCCCGTGCCGACGTTGCGGCGCGCCTGGAGGCGTTCCTCGGTCGATTCGCCGTGCAGTTCGCTTCGAGTCCCGATCCCGCGGTCGCGATCTTCGAGCGCAGCGAGGGCGAGGGCGAGGGCGAGGCCGAGGCACCGATGCGCGGCACCTTCCTCACCACCCTGGGTGACTATCGATTCCTGGCCGGCGACCTCGTCGGCGAGGAGTTGCGGCTGTCGTGCTTCGATGGCGCGCATGCGTTCTTGTTCCGTGCGCGGGCCGAAGCGACGGGCGAATTGCGCGGCGAGTTCTGGTCGTCCGACAACTGGCACGAGACGTGGACTGCGAAGCGTGACGACACCGCCGCGCTTCCCGACGGCTTCGCGCTGAGCGCGGCCCGGGAGGGCGCGGACCTCGCGGCGGTGAAGGTTCGCGACCTCTCGGGGAACGAGCGGTTTCTCGACGACCCGGCGTGGCGCGGTCGCCCGCGCATCGTCGAGTTGTTCGGTTCCTGGTGTCCCAACTGCCACGACCACGGCGCCTACCTCGCCGAGTTGCATCGGCGCTATGCCGATCGCGGCCTCGTTGTGCTCGGGATCGCGTTCGAGCACGACGAGGACTTCGCTCGCAGCGCGCGCCAAGTGGCGACGTTTCGCGATCGGCACCGCATCGACTACCCGTTGTTCCTCGCCGGTCTCTCCGACAAGGCCAAGGCGACGGTGTCGCTCGGCATCCTCGACCAGGTCCGCGCCTTTCCCACGACTCTCTTCCTCGATGGCGAGGGGCGCATCCGCAGGGTCTACCAGGGCTGGACGGGCCCCGCCGCCGCCGCCGACCACGCGCGCCTGCGCGAGCGCTTCGAGAGTGTGATCGAGGAGCTGCTCCGCGATCGCTGACCGCGCGCGGGGAGCTGTGGTGACGAGAACCCGGATTGCGCGCCGACGAAAAAAGGCCGCGACCTCTCGCGAGATCACGGCCTTGTGTGGCGAGGGCGATGGGGCTCGAACCCACAACCACCGGATCGACAGTCCGGTACTCTAACCAATTGAGCTACGCCCCCACGCCGGGGGCCGCGGAGAGTAGCGTCGACGATGACGGATGCAAGACGTCGCCGGAGGATTCTGCGGCGGGGACTTGGCGAGGGGCGCGGAGCGGCCGACGCTCCGGAGATGGCACGCACCCTGTCGATCGCCTTCGCCGGCGCGCCCGGCTGCGAGGCCCCCCACCTGTCCGTGGACGGGATGAGCCCACGCGGCCCCAACCTGTCGCACTGGCCGGGGAACCGGACGCCGCGGCGCTTCAAGGCGGACCTGTCGACCGGCATCTGCTTGGTCTTCGCCCGAGCGAGCGAGGCCGACCAGGAGCGCTTCCTGGGCGACGCGCAGGCGGTCCTCAACGACCACTACGACACCGACGGTTTCCTCTCGATGCTCGCGGTGACCCGCCCGGAACTCGCGCTCGCCCACGAAGAACTCTGCCTCGCTGGAGCCGCGACCGGCGACTTCGGCGCGTGGCACGGTCAGCGCGGCTTCGCCATCGACCGCATCGTCGCGAACCTCGCCGCGGCACACTCACCGGTTCGAGGGGAGTTCGCCGGCCTCGCCGGCCCCGAGCGCTCCCTCGCGCGATATCGCTGGCTGATCGAACATGCCGAGTCGGTGCTGATGCAGCCGGAACGACTCGCGGAGTTGTGGGAGTCCGAGTGCCGAGATGCCTTGGCGGAGTTGGACGAAGCACGCAACGGCGCACTGACTCGCGATCTCCTCCCGAACTTCGGCCTCTCGATCGTTCGCACAGGCAAGCCCGTCCGACGAATGACGCTGAACACACTCGCGGGCGCGTACCGCGTTCTCCATCTGCAAGCGACCGCACGCGGCACTCTCGTCCGCTACCACGATCGCACCGAGAGCTGGTTCGAGGTCGTCAGCTTCACACCGCCGTCACGCACCGACCTGCGACTCCTGGCCGCTCGGCTGCGCGAGTTGGAACCCGGCGATTGCGACGGCCACGGCTGGCACGCGGATCCGCCCGACGCACCGATTCCGGAGCTGTGGTTCGGTGAAGACGCGGCGCAGGAGTATGGCGAGGTCACTCGCAAACTGGCGCCGAGTTCGCTCCCGGAAGCGCGGATCGCGCGCGTGGTCGAGCAGTGGTTCCGCGACGCGCGCTGAACCCGCCGTCGTCGATTTGTGCAACGCTCCGGCACGCTCCGGACGTTTCCTCCACTCGCGCTCTGCTCGTCTTGGCATCCTGCCCTTCGTGGCGGCGAGCGTTGGAGGTATGTCCATGCATATTCGATCTGCTCCGTCGGCAGTCGCTCTGCTTCTCGCCGTCCCGGTCTTCGCACAAGGCCGAACGGACTACATGAACGTCGAGACGCCACAGGTGAAACCGATCACCGTGGCACGCATCGCCGGGCACGACTACGTCCTCGCCTGCAACACGCCGGACAACTCGGTCAGCATCTTCACGACCGACGAGTCCGTGCCGGCCGGCAGCCGCCTGCTACGCCGTGTTCCAGTGGGACTGGAACCGTGCAGCGTCGTCTGGAATCCGCTGACGAAGTGCTTCTACACGGCGGACTTCCTCAGCGATTCGATCACACGTGTGTACGTCGAAGCACCCACCGGCCCGGCGAGCCTGAACGCGCGGGTGATCTCGACCAAGAACATCAAGGCCGATTCGACCACGACCCTGACGGCGACCGACACGACGAGTATCGACGAGCCGATGGACGTGGCACTGGTCGCGGGGGGTGCTTACCTGGTCGTGAGTTCCGGCACCGACAGCTCCATCACGTTCCTCAACGCGAACTCGCTCGAACCAGAACTTCCCCCGGGCGCACACACATCGATTGCGACCACGACCGTCCTCTCGGTGCCG
Source organism: Planctomycetota bacterium (assembly GCA_050181465.1). Taxonomy (GTDB): domain Bacteria; phylum Planctomycetota; class UBA1135; order UBA1135; family UBA2386; genus JACRLW01. Next base: position 917 of record JBFXDD010000094.1, on the reverse strand, counting down.
ATGGCCGGGAACGCGTTGCACGCCGCGAAGGAACCGCGAAGACTGTTGGTCAGCGGCAATGAGGTCCTGGCTGTGGCATTCAAGGGTGGTCGAACACTCCCGGGCAGCTTCAATCAGGGTCAGATCAACTCACACGACCTCGACATCGTCGGCGTCGACTACGTCACCGGTACTCGACGCTCGTTCGCGAACCTCGGCACGACCAATGCCGGTGCCGCACTCACCAGCGCCGGCGACCTGATGCTCGTCGGCGGCTTCGCCCACATCGACGAGGTCGGCGGATCTGCGGTCAAGAACCTCGAGACCGGGTTCGTGGATCACCGGCTGTGGTGTCTGAGGCCCGGGCCCGGCGGTCAGGTCGGTGCCGGTGCGGTTCTCGTACGCGACCTCAACGACGACCCGACACAACCAGGACTCAACAAGGTCGTCGCCGATCTCGCTCTCGCCGGTCTCCGCGACGTGGTGACCTACGAGAGTGCCGGCTCGCCGACCAAACTGTTCCTGGCGGCCATGCACAGCGATCGGATCGCAGTGCTCACTGACAACGGCGGACCGATCGACACGTGGCCGCTCGCGCGTATCGACCTGACGCCGAATGCCGCTCCGGTCAGCGACATGCGCGGACCTCGCGGCCTGGCCTTCAAGGCCGCCGACGTCACCACCGCGGCGCGCGTCTACGTGCTCAATCGCGTGAGTCACTCGATGTTGGTGATCGACGCCGACACTCACGCCGTGCTGGCGGAGATGGGCTTGGGGACAAACCCGGAGCCGACCTTCCTGCGTGACGGCCGACCCTTCCTTTACAGCGCGCGGCTCTCCCAGAACGGGTTCAACTCGTGCGCGTCCTGCCATATGGATGGGCGCACCGATTCGTTGTCGTGGGAGCTCGGCGCACCAATCGGATCGATGACCACGTC
>JBFXDD010000093.1:0-6045 GCA_050181465.1 Planctomycetota bacterium | reverse complement strand
CCCTCCGCTTTGCCTCCGGCAGTGCGTTGAAGCGCTTGCAGAACTCATCACTCAAGTACCGCTGGGTCTCGGCGGTGTTGGCCTCGGCTTCGAAGATCTCCGGCCTTGCTGCCTGTGTGAAGATGAAGAACGCAGAGATCAGTTCACCGTGCCGCATCGCGTTGCACTCGACGACCACGGTGGTCGGCGAAGCCAACGCGTGCAAGAACTTGCAAGCAGCACGGTCGGTCTTGCGCACGGTCACATACGAGCCTCGTTCGAAGTCCTCCAGAATCGCGCGATCTTGGGCGACCGCCTCGTTCTCCACCGCAAAGCGCGCGAGGTCTGGCTCGCCCTTCGTGTGCGATGCCTCGACCAGCTCTGCGAGTCGCTTCACGGAGACCCCGAGGTAGACCTCGCGCTTCTGGCGAAACGCGACGGCATCCTGGCCCTGCAGCGGCCCGAGCGTCTCGAAGGTCCAGCGCGGCCTCGGCGGCGACGCATTCTGCTTGGTGTCGGTGGCAGGCTCCGCAAGTCCCACTCGACGGGCTTGACGCAGAGTCGTGACCACCTCATCGGCACTTGGCGCGTCGAGAACCAGGGTCGCGGTCTCCATCGTGGTGGACTCAGAACTCGCGTCCGGTTCGGCGACCGGCTCCGAACGCGGAGTGCTCCACCTCCACACGCTGAACCCCGCCGCTGCGAACATGACGACAATGGTCATCACGACTCTTGGGTTCATGGCTTCTTACACTCCTCGCAGGCAAAGACTTGATAGAAGCCGACCTGCGCGTTTCCGGATTCCGCCAGGTCGTCGATTTCACTGCAAGTGCTGCTGCAGGACGCCTGAAGGAAGATCGTCTCGCTGTTCCCCGTCTCGCAAGCGAGATGCTTGTGGATGGTCACCACTTCGCGATGAGCGACACCGAGAGGCACGAACTCGCAGCCATGCCCCGTGGCGTAGACGTTCGCCCCATTGGCATTGGGGTCACCGCAGCAGCACACCGAATGCACCGTCACCCGAACCTGGATCGTCGCCTCGCAGGGCGATGACACGTTTTCGCACTCCACACCGCTGACTGACGGACAGCGACCTCGCTCGAGAGTGGTCTGCACATCATCGAGTTCCAAACATGCCTGCGCGGCAGAGCACATGGCGGTCAACACCGTGGGATGATGGATATCATCCTCATTGCCGGCAGCACAGCCGCACTTTTCGGCGAGCGGCGACGACATCACGAGGATCACATCCAACGGTCGCTCGTGGACTGACAAGTCCGCCGCGGCTGCCGCCGGGACGATGAGTGCGAGGGCCCAGAGAGCAGTTCCGGCGAGTCGATTTCCTTGTCGTGTCATGATGATCTCTCTTGATTGAACTCATGCCGATTCGATCGGAACGTCCACCCGGATCGCCTCCTGGAACCGGCCCGGAGATTGGAGAGAGAGAGAGAGAGAGAGAGCGTCAACTCCCCCGCGCGAATCCTCGCGTGCGGTCGGCGATCCGCGCTCACCGGATGTGGTGGGTGCGGTTCCGAGTGATGAGTAATTGACATCGACCGACTCCACACCGCTGCAACATCACACCGCTAACGCACGTTCCAGAACTCTTCCTGCAAGCCACGCAACCGCGCCACCACCTCGGGCTGCTCGCTCGCGAGATCGCGCGTCTCCAGCGGGTCGGTGCGGAGATCGAAGAGTTCGGGCGCGAGCGGTGCGGCGGCATGCGCTCGCTGGGGTCGCACGTTGCCGGGCAGGATCAGTTTGTGCCAACCATCCAGGACCACCTGCGCGGTCACACTCTGGCGCGGATCGTTCAGATCCTGGATGTCGTGCGTGAAGGACTCGACGAAGATCGTCTGCCGGGCCGCGACCGCGGCGCGGTCGCGGAGATCGAGACCGGCGAGAGCCGAGGAAACGCGGATACCCGCGGCACGAAGCATCGTCGGCACGACGTCGACGATCGATGCGAGGTGTTCCTCGTCGCGCGCCGCGTCGATGCGACCCGGCCAGCGCAGGAGGATCGGCGTGCGAATCCCGCGCTCGTACGGTGTGAGCTTGGCCCGCTTCGATCGCAGGCCGGCACTGCCCTCCCAACCATTGTCGGCCAAATAGACGACGAGCGTGTTCTCGCTCAGACCCCGCGTCGCGAGCGCCTCATCCAGTTCGCCGATGGTGTCATCGAGCCATTCCACCATCGCGTGATACTTCTCCGCGGCTGCGTTCGGCCCCTTGCCGAGGTACTTCGCGAGCCGCTCCGGCGATGGATCGTGCGGCTGATGCGGCAAGAAGGGCGCATACCAGATGAAGAACGGCTGCTTCGCCGCCACCGCGGTATCGAGGAAATCGAGGATCGGTTGCATGCCGTCACGACCGATCGACAGACCGCGATCGCCGTGCCGGGAACCTTGATCGGTCATGCCATGCGTGAACCCGACCTCGCCAAAGGTGGTGTTCCACAACTTGCCGGTCTGCATGGTCAGATATCCCGCGTCGCGCAACGCGCGCGGCAGGAGCAACGGGTTGTCGAGCAATCGCGCCTTCAGCCGAGCACGATCGCGTGGAGCGTTCGCGAGGTCGTTGCCGGTGATGCCGTGCTCATGGGGATAGCGACCCGTCAACAAGGTCGCAAGCGACGGCGAACACACCGGTGTCGCATAGCCGCGTGTGTAACACAGGCTCTGCGCGGCAAGCCGATCGAGGTTGGGCGTATGGACGGCGGTGTTCCCCATGAAGCCGTAGTCGGCAAAGCCGTGATCGTCGGACACGATCAACACGAGGTTGGGTCGGGCGACCGCGTCCGCGGTTGGGTCGGCGCCGACGACCTCGCGTTTGGTCGGATTCGGCGGATTCGCTCGAGTCTCCGTGGCTGGCGCAGACCCGAGCGGTTTGCGCGCTGTCGGTGCGGTGCGGCCGTCGGCCTCGCGGCAAGCCGCGAGCAAGGCCTGCATCTCCTCGCGCAGCGTGACGTTCTCGAACCACAGATTGCGGGTCTCGCCGGGATCTTGGGCAAGATCATAGAGTTGGCCGGGTGCGTCCGGTGACGACTCGGGCAGTGCGAAGGAAGCGAGCGGATCACGGTCGTACCGATTGCCACCCGAACCCTGGTGGGCCAACAACTTCCAGGAGCCGCGTCGAAGCTGGAACTCGCCGCGAAAGCTCTGGGTGAGCATGTGAGGTCGCACCGGCTCGTCATCCCCTCGCAAGCCGAGGAGCACCGGCAGGAGATCGAAGCTGTCGACCGCTACGTCATCCGGTAGAGCGACGCCGATCAGTGAGGCGAGTGTGGCATAGAAGTCCGTCGTGTTGGCGAGCTGGGTCGTGACGCGACCGCCTTGGATGCGCGCCGGCCAGCGCGCGATGAGCGGCACGCGATGGCCGCCTTCCCAACCATCCCGCTTCATCCCGCGCCAGCCGCCCGCCGCATCGTGAGCGTGGTCCTCGCGCATCCACACCGTGTGCATCGTCTCCGGCCCGTTGTCGGACGTGAAGATCACCAAGGTGTCGTCGCCGATTCCAAGCTCATCGAGTCGATCCAGGAGGCGCCCGGTCAAGGTATCGAGTTCGCGCACGAAGTCCCCGCGCGGGCCCGCGGCGGTCGTCCCGGCGAAACCCTCTGCCGGTAGCACGGGCGCGTGCGCGATCTGGGTCGACAGCACGACGAAGAACGGCACTTCGGGTTGCGATGCGCGATGCTCCTCCACGAACGCGAGGGTCTTGTCGCAGAACATCACGTCGGCATCGACGAATCGGTAGCCCTCGGCGACGACCCCCTCGTCGTTGTCCCATCGCCACTTCCCGCCGGGGTTCGGCAAGCTGTCGCGGCGGTGCGTCCTGGTCGCGGGCGCGACGACGTGCCCGTTCTCGAGATAGAGATAGAGGGGGTCAGTCGTCGGACAGTTGGGAGTCACGAACGACACGTCGAAGCCGCGCGCCTGCGGGCCGTCGACCAGCGGGCTGCTGCGCTCGTAGTCGATCTGGCGCGCGGGCTCGAAGCCGTCCTTGAGAGCCTGGCCGTCGGCACCGAACCACGTCAGACCCAAGTGCCACTTGCCGAAGATCGCCGTCCGATAACCGGCCTTGCGCATAGTGTCCGCGAGCGTCGGCACACCCGCGGCCAGGTAGCTGGGCCCGCCCGGCCCTTCGAACGCGCGCGGCCGACGACCGGTGCGACAGACCAGATTCCCCGACAGCAGCCCGTAGCGCGAAGGCGAACAGATGGTGCACGGACTGTGCGCGTCGGTGAACCGGATGCCCTCCTTCGCCAGGCGATCGAGTCGGGGAGTCTCGTATGCCGCCGCTTGGTTGTAGCAGGACAGATCGCCGTAGCCGAGGTCGTCGGCGTAGACGATCACGACGTTGGGCAAGGCCGGCGCCTTCTTCGCGGTGTCGGCTTTGGCAGACGAGTTCTGCGCGGACACCGGCTGCATCACGCCGGCGAAGACCGCGAGAAACCAAGACAGCCAGGAGAACGCAATGAGGGGGCGGCGCATCGCCCGATCAATCTCGCGCATCCGCGCCGCGAAGTCGACGCCCCGACGTGGAGTCCTCCGCCCCGGCGCTCAGCGCAGGTCCAGATCGCGGTATCGCTCGGGCTCGGCGTCCGTCCGCGTGCGGAGGGTCACCTCGCGTCGCCCGAAAGTGTCGCTCACGCACACGATGCACTCGCCGCCGAGGTCGACATCCTCGAGCGGAATGGCGAACCGATCGACGCCATGAAATCGCGTGGGGCCGAGGACGGTGATCTCGCAATCGCCCTGCTCGGAAGCGATGCTGACGCGTACGAAGAACTGCATGTCCTAACCGGTCATTCGCGTCGCTCCGCGGCATGACGCTCTGCGGCATCGGCCCCTCGGAGAAGACCGCGTGAGCTTCAGCGACCGCGATGCCAGGGTTGTCGGCCACACTGCCGTCGAGGTATCGCAGCGACTGCACCACGATCGTGATGTCTCTGGTCACCCACATCGGAGTCGCAGTGCAGTCCTCTTACCTCCATCCGCGGCGACGGCCTCGAACCCATGAGGTTCGACGCTCGTCGCCACTCGCAATGTGACTCATCCCTCCGGATCCGTCATCGCCGGCTCGAGGAGCTCGCGGCCGTGTGGGGTGAACTCGAATCGAACCCGAGACTCGTCATCGAACGCGACCGTCATGCCACTGCGGCTCTCCGCGCACTCCAGACCAACCTCACAGGCTCGCTCGATCACGCGGATAGACGTCATGAGCAGCATCGGCACCGCGCAGAGCACCACTCCTCGCCGGACGTTCGGCCGTAGTGAAGTCGGCTTTCCCGAGACACCGAGTCCTGGGCTCATTGTGCGTGGCTCGTCACTCTCGCGGACAGCCCGAGACCGGAGCACTCGTGGTGCTTCGGACATCGTCGAAGCAATCGATCACTGGCGAGCCCCCGAACTGGGCAGTCCAATCCATTACAATCTTTGAAGTCGTGGCCTCCAGCGGCGGAGACAGTCCGAGAGAGCGAGCCGGTTCTCGAAGTTGCCGTCGAAGCGAACCACCGCTTGGTGCGGCGACGGCTCAGGTGTCACTCCGATCGCCGCTTCGGGAAGAATCACCTAGCGCCCTGCCAGTCAGTGGGGCCGAGAACATCACAATGGCCAACTGGAAACTGCAGAAGGGGGCAGCACCTACTCTCGACGCCTCCCTCGGTGTTTGCCCTTGCTGCGGAGGACGGCCTCGGCCCGCTCCTTCGCCGTGCCAACCTCGTGCTGCCAGGAACTCTGCGATACCCACCGCAGGCAGGCGCATGAGTCTTGGCCGACGCGCCCTGCCGACGCGACCAACCCCGTGGTCTCCCGCGCACGCAAAGGAAAGTATCCCGTAGGGGATTCGAACCCCTGTTACCAGGATGAAAACCTGGTGTCCTAGGCCGGGCTAGACGAACGGGACGTGAGGCGCCGCGGGTTGGCCGCGACGCGGGGCGGGGATGATGCGTTGCCGTCGCCCGAAGTTCAAGAGCCGAGCGCGCGAAGCTCGCTCACGCTCGGCAGGTCCTCGATCGAACGCAGACCGAAGCGATCGAGGAAGTGCTGCGTCGTCCCGTACATCAGC
>JBFXDD010000092.1:0-6278 GCA_050181465.1 Planctomycetota bacterium | reverse complement strand
AGGCCCGGTCTGCGGTCTCGCGATGCACGGAGGCGAATGAGCAACTGACGAAGGCGATGCCGGCGGGGTTGTCGGACATCGCGGCGATCGAGCTGGCGACGCTCGCTCGGGTGATTGCCGGCAATGCACGAACGGCGCTCGGGGAACCGGAGCTCGCCGTGGGCGAGCATGAAGCGGGGTTGCGCGCGCTCGACGGTCTCGCGGTCGAGCATGCGAGTCTGCCGTGGGTGCCGCGCACGGCCGCGCGATTGCATCTCGGCGAGGGTTCCGCGCACGAGGCGCTCGCGGCGTCGGCGAACGACGATCCGGCGCGCCGGCGCGGTCACCTGGAGGCTGCGCTCGAGTCCTTCCGCGCGGCTCTGGAAATTGCGGAGCGCCTGCGCGAGCAGGGCCGACTCGCTGGGCACGAGCGAGCGATTCTCGAGCTGTTCCGTGCCGACGTGCAGCGGGTGGAGGCGGCGTTGTCGCGGGGCTAGTCTGAGAGCGACGCACGCCACGTAGTTCGCACGGTGGGTCGGATGATCGAGCGCATCGTTGAACAGATCGACAGGAATGGAGAGGTGCTCAGGACCTTCTGGTGCTGTCGCTATGCGGGCGGCGAACTGCCGAGTCTGCCCTGGGCTGACGCGGTGTTCGATTGCATCGTGATCGCCGGCGAGGAAGCGTCGGCACAGCATCACGGCGCGCCCTTCGCCGACGTGATCGTCCGCCGTCGCGTGGACTACGTGCAGACCACTGGGCCGCGAGCGGAATGGCTGCACGACCTGATCGACGAGGCCAGCGTGCGGAACGGCCGGCAGGATGCGGTGGGTGATGGCTCGCCGATGACCACTTGGCATGACGACGCGCTCAGCTTTCCTCAGATCTGCGAGGTCGCGGAGTGCTGCTTCGGCAGCGCCGACGATGTGCTGTGTGTGGTCCTCGGCAGTGAGGAGGATCGGCGGTGCTTCACCGACCTGCTGCGGGAGCGACTGAGCGAGCGGTCGTAGAGTGCTCCGGCCGAGTCCGACAGGTGCGGTCGGAAGCGCTATGGTCTCGGTCACGAACCCAACACGCCGGATTTCCCACATTCCTGCATCGCGGCGGGCGTCCCCGGGAATCCGTGTTCATCATGACCTTCCCGATGCTTCGATCGCTACGGCTCTCCGGCGGCAAGTCACCTCGAGCGCTGCTCGCTACCCTGCTGGTCTCGGCGGCGGTTAGCGCTCAGGGAACAACCACAGTCCCCTTGGGCACCGCGAGCGCCGAACAGGCGGGAGTCTGGGTCGCATCCGGACCCAGTTTGCCGGGCGCAGCCAGCGGGCGACTTCATCAGGTGCTCTACGGTGCGGCCGAGTTCGTCGGGTCGCCGACGACCACCTGGAATGCCATCGAGTTGCGGGCCGATGCTCTAGGCTACGCCGCGGGGGCGGCCACCGTCTCGCTGTCGCTGAGCAGCGTGCAACTGCCGACGATGCGGGCGCTGAGTGCAGACTCGGCGGTCGCGAACCGCGGGAGCGATCATCGGCAAGTCATCGCACCCCGCGCGATCGCCTTCCCGGGCGTTCCCCAGCGCTTCGACGGCGCCCCACAACCCAGCTTGGTCCTGCCCTTCGACCGCCCCTTCGCGCACGCGTCGACCGACGGTCTTCTCGTCGAGCTGGAGTGGAATGCTGCGAGCCCGGTGCCGCTGAGGAACTTCGACGGTTTCGCGCAAGACTTCGCGGGCTGGGGCGGGACGGTCGCGGGGAGCGGCGCCGGTTGCAGTGCCACGGGCATGACGAACATCGAGATCCAGAGCACGGTGCTCGGGGAACTCCTGCTCAACGTCAGTCACTTCGACCCGAGCTTGACCACCGGGGCCCCGAGCTTCGCCGTGTTCGGAACTGGTGGTGGATCGCTTCCGCTCGACGCGATCGGCGCGCCCGGCTGCACCCTCTGGGTCCGCTTCGCTGCGTTGGAACCGATCTCTGCGTTCGGCGGCCTGCCGCTCTGGCATCGAAACTTCTATCTCAGCTACGACCCCAACCTGGTCGGTGCTCACATCCGCGCGCAGGTCTTCGTGTTGGATTCGAACTTCAACGCCGCGGGAATCGTCGCGGGTGCTGGACAGAGCATTCTCATCAACTCTGCGCCGGACCCTCGCCGCGCTCGCCATCTCATCTTCGATCCGGCGACGCTGCGCAGCGCCGTCGAATTGCAATCCATTCCGGTGATCGGGCTGCGATGAGCGCTGAGGCGCGCGAAGCCGCCGAAGCAGCCTTCGTTCGTTACTGCGTGGACGGCGACGCGAACTCGCTCGCGATCGCGTTCCACGGTCTCACTCCGCAGCTCGCGAGCCAGGCCGGACGCATTGCGAGCGATGCCGCATCGGCGGAGGACTTGGTGCAGGCCACGTTCTTGGTCGCGATCGAGAGTCGCACTCGCTTCGATCCGTCGCGTTCGCCGTCGGCCTGGCTCAGCGGCATCCTGCGGCACCTGGGCGAGCGCCAAGCGCGGCGACGACGTCGTTGGAGTTCCCCCGCGGATCTCCGTGAAGACTCGAAGGACGGCGAGTTCGACGAGCCGCTCGATCGGATTCTGGTCGATCGCGACACACCGGGGCTCATCGCCGAGCGCGCGGAGTTCGCGCAGTCCGTTCGCGAAGGCATCGCGCGCTTGCCGGCGACCTATCGCAGTGTTCTCGAAGAGGTCCTGCTGCAGGGTCGGACCGCCGACGAGTTGGCATCGACGTGGAATCGGCCGTCGCCCACGGTGCGCAGCCAGCTCCGTCGCGGCCTCGAGAAGCTGCGACGGACCTTGCCGGCAGCGTGGAGTGCGATGGTGCGCGCCGCGCAGTTCCTCCGCGGGGTCTTGCTGTCGCGAGCGGGCCTTGCGGTGGTCGCTCTCGGCGCAGCGATCGCCGTCTGGCGGGCGGTGGCGACTTCGAGTGGGGGCGATTCGCCGCCGCTTGCGTCGGGTCACCATTCGACGTTGCGCACGAGCCTGCCCACGGAGACGGACGACTCGAACGGCCGCATGTCTCCGAAGGCGGCGAGCCTCGCGCGCGTGCCGCGAGACGAACGTGCGACCATGCCGCGCACGGTCGTGACCGTCCGCCGCGCACTCGACTCGGAGCCGATCGTTCACGTGGACTTGGACTTCGAAGACGAGGGCGGCCGGCGATTCGTGGTTCGGTCCGACGGCGAGGGTCACGTCGTTCTCGACGACGTCTTGGTTTCCGCAGTCCTGCGCGTGCCCTTCGCTCGCGCGGAGATCGTGATTGCGCGCGCGAATCCGAGCACGAACGTGGTGATCGACCTGCTCGTGCCGCCGGGCGTCCGTGTGCGCGGGCGCTTGCTCGATGCCAAGCGAGCACCGATTGCCGACGGCGAACTCGGGGTCGAGGTCGATGGACGGTTCTTCGCGATCGCGCGCAGCGGTTCCGACGGCATCGCGTCGGCCGTCGATCTTGCGCCTGCGGTGCGCCACCGTTTGCGTGCGCGGCATGGTTCGCTCGTCAGCCCGATCGTGGAGGGACTCGGCGCGAGTGGGGAGATCGTCGAGTACGACTTCCAGCTCGATTCAGACAGCGGCCCAGTCGAACCCTCGTCGCCGGTTGCGGTGCCCGGGCCTTCGCCGATCGAGTCGCTGCCTGCGCCGCGCGCAGCGATCTGTGACTTCGACCTGCACTTCGACACCGATCGCCGCGTGGATGGCTTCGACGCATGCCTGTTGCCGCCGTGCGGGGACGAGCCGATGGCCCACGCAGTCGTATACGGCCGTGTCGCGCGCTTTCAGGGAGTGCCGCTGAGTGCTGCGCGATGCGTGCTGATCGCGCGACCGAAGAATGGCGGTCCGGCGGCGGCTGCCAAGCGAGTGCTCACGAACCGCGCGACTTCGGTGGCGCGGCTCGTGGAGGTCGACGGTGGGGTGAAGTCCGTTCGGTTCGAAGAGTTCGAGATTCCGAGCTGCGCTCTCGCGGTCGTGGCTGTGAATCCGCTTGCGGAGCTCGATGGGGATTCAGGAGTGGTTGCACTCGACTTCCTCGGTCGTCCGTCCGGGATGCTCTACCTCGGCTCGCCGCGCATCGATCGGTGGTCGCTCGGTCCGTTCCGTGAAGGACCCTTCGTGTTCGCCGTGACGAGAGCGAAGTCGGTGGTGCGCTACTTCGGACCGTTCACACTCTCGCGCAGCGAGCCCACGTGGATCGAACTCGGGCCGCCGGATGCCATCGCAAGGCTGTACCTGCGCTCGGCGGATGCCGGCGAGTTCGACTTTCAACTCTGCGTCGGCGAGGCATTGATTCTGCCGCCGGTCGCCACGCCCGATGGTGCTCTGCAGCTCGCCCCGGGCAGGTACACCTTGTTCTGGCGGCAAGGAGTGCGCCGATCCGGACGAGTCGATCTCGATCTCGGGATTGGGAGACACGACGTGCTCCTCGAGTCGAGCCCTCGTCGTGCGACGGTGTTCGAGTTCCGCTACGACGAGGAGTGTCGACCGGCCGACGGCCTGGCGGCGGTGGATTGGATCGTGCGGGGCGCCGACGGACGCACCCTGTGGCGGGAGCGCTCGCTCGGTCCGCTGGAGGAGACTGGTCGGCTCCGCGTCGTGCGCGGGCTGGGCGATGGTGCGCCCAGCGCGAACGGCGACGAGGTGATCGCCTCGGTGTTGGCGGATGACCGGCGCGGCCCGCGGGGGCACTGGCGCATGGAGGGGGACGTGGGGACTCCCGCCCCGGGCCGCCGCGTGATCGCCATCGAGCTCCGGTGAGGGAGTTGCGCACCGGCGCGCATCCTTCGCCTCAGTCAGCTATCCTTCTGAGCCGATCCAGGCCTCAATGCCCTTGCTTCGCCGCGTCCTACTGCTCGCGCTGTGCGCGCTCCTCGCCCTGCCGGGTGGGCGGCGAGCGGGCGACTGCGACACGTCGACAGGCCCCATGAGCGGCGAGAGCGGCTGCTGCGCGACGGGTTCGTGTTGCTGCGAGCCGACGGCAGATTCGGCGTGCGGTTGTCAGGACGACCAACAACGCGCGCCGGCACCGACCAGCGAGCGCCTGGGGATCGCAATCGGCACGCTGCCGGCTCGCGCGGTAGCGACCCCGCGCTTCGCGACGATCCATGCCGCGCCGCGCACCCTCACCGCCTCGCTGCCGCCGCCCCATGCGCGCGCGCACTGGGTGCTGCCGCATCGCACACGGCAGGTCGTCTATTCGGTCTGGAGATCCTGAGTCGCGCTCCTTGGCGGCAGTGCGTACCCACCGCACCGCTGCGCGCTGACTTGGCCGTGCCGCGTGCAACTTGCTGCACGTAGCGCTCTCGCTTCCCAACCGATTTTCCGACTGCCGCCCTGAGCGTCGCCGCCCATGCCTGTCCTGCGTTTTCTCGTCCGCTGTCTGCCCGCCATCGCCTTCTTCGGGCTGCTCGCCGCCGCCGCCGCGATCGGCTTCCACTTCGGGACCAAGCATCAACCGACCCACGAACACGTCGGCGTCGACCTCTACACGTGCTCGATGCACCCACAGGTGCGGCAGACCGGGCCGGGTGTCTGCCCGATCTGTCGCATGGAGCTGGGGAAGCTCCAGTCCACGAGTGAAGACGGCAAGGTCACGATCGATCCGGTGGTCGTCCAGAACATGGGGGTGCGCATCGAGCACGCGCGCACCGAGGTGATGCCGCGCACGGTGCGCGCGGTGGGCGTGCTCGCCGAAGATCAAACGCGACTGCGAGACGTCACGCTGAAGTTCGGCGGCTACCTCGAAACGCTCGAGGCCGACACCGTGGGCATGCCGCTGCGCGCGGGACAGCCGCTGTTCCGCATCTACTCGCCCGAACTCGTCGTCGCGCAGGAGGAACTCATCGCCGCCCGCAAGAGCGGTAACGTCGATCTGCTGGAGGCTGCACGCCGTCGTCTGGAGCTGTGGGATCTCGAGCCGGCGTTGATCGATAGGCTGGCGGGACTCGAACGCGCCGAGCGCACGATCGACTGGCCGTGTCCGATCGACGGCGTGCTGCTCGCGCGCGATGTCGTCGCCGGTGCTGCAGTCGCCGCGAATCAACGCATCCTCCGCGTCGTGGATCTGCGCACGCTCTGGCTGGATGCGCAGCTCAGTGAGTCGAGCTTCGGCGACGTGGCGCTCGGCCGGTCCGCTCGCGTGGAACTGACCGCGATCCCGGGCCATTCCCTCGAGGGTGAGGTGGTCTTCATCGCACCCGCGATCGATCCCATCACGCGCACGCTCCTCGTGCGCATCCAGGTCGAGAACGGCGACGGCAAGCTCGTGCCGGGAATGTTCGCGCGCGTGAGCCTGGACGCCGGTT
>JBFXDD010000091.1:0-6520 GCA_050181465.1 Planctomycetota bacterium | reverse complement strand
ACCCAGGAACTGCAGTGTGGCCATCGTCACCTTGGTCTCGACCGTGCCGTCGAACAGCGAGGCGGCGTCGGCGACTCCCATCGCATGAAAGATCGGATGCTCGAGGTACTCCGGCCGGACCTTGGCGAAGAGTTCGCAATCGGTGAGGCCGCCGAGCGATTCGATCGGCACGACCGAATTCATCGCGGTGCCGGACCAGGCCCCCGGCACGGCGCCACCTTCGCAGAAGATCCCGAGTCCACCACCGGCCGCGACGAAGGCCTCGATTCGCCGGGCGAAGTCGGCCGGGTCTTCGCCAATGGCGGTGATCGCGCTCGGACTGAGATCGCCGAGCAGGACGACCCGGTAATCGTCGAAGTTCCTGGCGATCGACGACCACGGCAACAGCCCCGCCGCGGTCGAGGCGGCGCGATCGACCGCGGTCAGACACGCGTCCAATTCGATCGTCTTCGATCGATCGAGCGAAGAGCGGAGATAGCGATAGCCCCAACCTGGGCCGCTGCCGAGATACAGCACGCGCATCGGTGCTTGGTCCGACTCGGAAGGACCGGCGACCTTGGAGTCGCCGCGATGGTGCCCGCCTCGACCGAAGACGAGCGCCACGACGAGGACGGCGGCACCGAGCAACAGGACCATTGCGCCGGCGCCGATGGTCGTCCGGCGCGAGGCCGTGGTCGATGGGTTCGCCGTCATCGCTTCCGACCGCACCGGCGAACGCCGTTGCGTGGTCGGTCCGACGCCGCCGATCACCTCGGCGAGTGAAGAGTCCATCCACCGCTCGGCGAGTCGTTCACGAGTCTGATCGTCAGTCATGGGTTCGCGTCCTCCGTTGCACACATTCGAACAGCCGCTGTTGGATGCGCCGCAGCCGTGACCGCAGCGCCTCAGCATCGATCCCACGACTCGCTCCCAAGGCTTCGAGCGAGTCGCCGTCCCGGTAGCGACGATCGAGCAGATCCCGGTCGGGCTCCGCCAACATCGTCAGACACTCGCGCAAGGCCGCGAGTCGGTCGTCGCCGTCGCTTCGACCGGCGACCTGCAGCCACACGCTCTCGGCGAGTTCGTCGGTAGGAACCTCGACGACGAGCCGGCCCTGACGCCTGGCATTGCGCAGCAGGTTGCGCGCGACGCCCCGGAGCCATGCCGGCAATCGCTCGCTCGTCACATCGCCAGGGCGCTTGCGCAGCCAGACCAGGAAGGCTTCCTGCGTCAGGTCGTCGGCAAGCTCCGGGTCGGCCCCGAGCATGCGCAGATGACGCCAAACACCCGCGCGGTGGGCGTCCTCCGCTTCGCTGCGATCGACTTCCGTCGGCGGCTGCTTCATCGTCTCGTGGGTCACGGAAGGTGAATGTCCGGATCGAAGGTTAGCGGTCGCGAAATCCGTCGACCGGTGGAGCGCCGTCTTCCGACTTGCGGCTCGATCGCCCCGCCGGTCCGCTGACAGCACGATGGCAAGACTCAACTCAATCGTCGCCGGTCTAGTCTCGGCGGGCGTCGGACTCCTGGTCCACGCGGACATCGAGGCCCAAACCACCTTGTGGTACAGCCGACCCGCAGACCGATGGGAGGAAGCCCTGCCGATCGGCAACGGCCGACTCGGCGCGATGGTCTTCGGCAGCCATCCGATCGACCGACTCCAGCTCAATGAGGATTCCGTCTGGGCCGGCGCGGTGATGGAACGCGATCGTGTCGGTGCTGCGAAGCACTTGCCTCGCGCTCGGGAGTTGTTGTTCGCCGGGCGATACGCCGAGGCCCAGGCACTGCTCCAGCGCGAGTTCATGAGCGAGCGGATGATCCGCAGCCATCAGACCCTCGGTGATCTGTGGCTCGACTGGCAAGACCAGGGCGCGGTGACCGAGTATCGCCGCGAGCTCGATCTCGCCGACGGCATCGCCAGGACGCGTTACCGCCGCGGCGACCACACCGTGGCGGTCGACATGTTCAGCTCGGCCAAGGACCAGGTGCTCGTCGTGGAGATCCGCAGCGACGGTGCGCAGTGCCTCGATCTCGACTTGCGCCTCGATCGCGCGCAAAGCGCCGAGACATCGGCCTTCGCCATGGCGACGGCAGCACCGACGGAGCAGATCCCCGGGCTCGCGCTGGACGGCCGCGCGATCACCATGCGAGGCGCGGACCCGCGACAGCGTCACGAGGTTGCCCGCAAGTCGACGAGCGATGATGTGGCCTACTGGACGGCACGCGCCGGCAGCGAGTCGACGTGGGCGGCGCATCGCCGCGGTGAACCGGCAGCAACGGCGCGCGCCGTGGAGCTACCGACGCGCTGGTCGAACTCGCCGTTGGCGAACATCGACGGACTGGTCTGGTTGTGGCGCGAAGTCGAGGTCCCGGAGTCGGTCGACGGGGCGACGTTGACTCTCGAACTCGGCCCGATCGACGATTCGGATCTCTGCTTGTGGGACGGCGCGATCGTGGGCTCGACCGTCGATCGTTGGCAGCATCCGCGCAGGTACTCCGTACCGGACGTGCGCGCGGGACGACACGTGCTCGCGATCCTCGTCGACGACCTCGGCGGCGAAGGCGGGTTTGCCGCTGACGCTGCGAACTTCCGGATCGCCGACGCCGACGGCAAGACCGTCGCGAGCCTCGCGGGCCCGTGGCAATGGTCCCACGAATCGCCGGCGCCGGTGGTCGAAGACGATCGCGGCACCACCTTCGCCGCTCGCCTGACCTGCATCGGCGACGGCACGATCGCGGGCCACGAGGACCATCTCGCGGTGCGCGGCGCGAGTCGACTGACCGTGCTGCTCGCGGCACGCACGGACTACCGCGCTGCGAATCCCGCACGCGCGGCGATCACGGACCTGTCGGCGGCAGTCGATCGGCTCGACGAGCTTCGCGCGCGCCACATCGCCGACCATCGCCGGCTGTTCGATGGCGTCCATCTCGATCTCGGTGGTCACGAGCTGCGCTCGATGGATACCGAGGCCCGTCTCTCGCGCATGAAGCAGGGACAGTCGGACCCAGACCTCCTCGCGACCTACTTCCAGTTCGGTCGTTACTTGTTGATGGGCTCGTCGCGACCGGGGTCACTCGCCGCCAATCTGCAGGGACTGTGGAATCCGCACTTCGAGGCGCCGTGGAACGCGGACTACCACATCAACATCAACGTGCAGATGAACTACTGGCCGGCAGAGATCTGCAATCTGAGTGAGTGCCATCTGCCCTTCTTCGACCTCATCGAAGCCCTCGTGGCGCCCGGCCGCGTCACCGCGCGCACGCTCTACGACTGCCCCGGCTGGGTCGCGCACCACACCACCGACGCTTGGCACTTCACCGCACCCATCGGTCAGACGGTCTGGGGACTGTGGCCCACCGGCGGCGCTTGGTGCACCCGCCACTTCCTGGAGCACTACCAGTTCGGCGGCGATCTGGAGTTCTTGCGCGATCGCGCCTGGCCGATCCTCCGCTCGTCGGCCGAGTTCTTCCTCGCCTACCTCGCGCGCGATCCCGCCACCGGACTCCTGGTGAGCGGACCGTCGACCTCGCCCGAGAATCGCTTCCGCACCGCGGATGGCCAGGTTTGCGACGTCAGCATGGGACCGACGATGGACCAAATGATCGTCCACGATCTGTTCACGAACGTGCTGGAGGCCGCGACGGCACTCGGCATCCCCGAACACGACTCGTTCCTCCGCGCCGTGAGTGCCGCGCGGAACGAGCTGGCGCCGCCGCGGATCGGCAGCGACGGTCGCCTCCTGGAATGGGCTCAGGAGTTCGCCGAGCCCGAGCCCGGACATCGCCACATGTCGCATCTGTTCGGACTGCACCCCGGCCGCCAGATCCATGCGGCAACGCCCGAGTGGATGACCGCAGCACGCAAGTCCCTCGACTTCCGGCTGCGACACGGCGGCGGTCACACGGGCTGGAGTCGTGCCTGGATGATCAACTTCTTCGCACGCTTCCGCGACGGCGACGGCGCGCACGAGAACCTGCTCGCACTCTTGCGCAAGTCCACGTTGTCGAACTTGTTCGACGATCACCCGCCGTTCCAGATCGACGGCAACTTCGGCGGCACCGCAGGCATCGCGGAGATGCTGCTGCAGTCGCACGACGGCGCGATCACGCTCCTGCCGGCACTGCCGTCGGCGTGGCCCGACGGCGAGGTGCGCGGCCTCTGTGCGCGCGGCGGTGCCACGATCGACATTCTCTGGCGCAAGGGCGAGCTCGTGCGAGCTTCGATCCGCGGCGGTCGCGGGCCGATGACCGTGCGATGGCGTGATCGCCAGTTCCGCATCGACGACGGCACGTCGTCGACCGAGTTGACTGCTGCCGACTTCGGTCCGCGCTGACGCCGCTCAGCGGACTTCTTTCTTGTCCGCTCCGCCTGCAGGCTGGTCGTCCGACTTCTTCGGCACGAACACCTCGTTCAGGTCACAGGTGAAGTGGATGTCGCCGAAGTCCAGGCGGAGCGTGAACTCGACGCCGCCCGCAGGGTCGTTCGAGAGTCGCTGGGCCGCGGTGTAGCCGCGGTGAATGACGAGCATCTCCAGGTGTTCCGCGGCCTCAGCGGTCTGCGCCTTCATCGGCAGGACGACCCGCGCCGGAATGCCGTCCTTCTCCAGCCGCTCGCGGAGTTGCTCGAAGCGCTCACGAGCTTCCTGATTGCGCTGCGCTCCTCGCCGGCCCTGCCAGAGCTCGAAGGGCTCGAGCAACAGGCTCCACTGCCCGTCGGCCTCGCCGCGGACGACCCCGAGCTTCCAGCGGGTCGGCGGCACGGTCTGCCCGCCGCTCTGGAGCCCGACCTCGTTCTCGAACGCCGCGAAGCCGAGGTGCCACTCGAAGCCGGGCTTCAGGTCGGCCAGGTGCTCGGCGTTGTAGGGAACGGTGAAGTACTGGACGGTGATCGGCCCGTTCGCGCCGTGGAGCCGGATCGCCTTCGGCACATGTGGATGCGCAGCGAACGTGGACAGAACTGTGAGGACGGTTGAGATGAGGGATGGAAGCATGCTCGTGTCGCCGATGGAACCCGTGGATTCGAGGAGCCGCAGCGTATCGTTCCTGCCATGCGGCCCCTCCCCCGGCTCGTCACGTTTCTGTGGCTCACTCTCACCGCTGCGCTCGGCGCACAAGCCGGACCACCGAGCAATGGTCCGATCGCGATCGACCCCGGTTGGCATGCGATCGTCGGCGTGCGCGCCATCGTGGAACCCGGCACGACGATCGAGAACGCGACGATCCTGATCCGCGACGGCCGCATCGTCTCGGTCGTGGCGGACGGCCCGGTTCCCGACGGCGCCAGGCGCCATGACCGTCCGGGCACGATCGCGCATGCGGCCTTCGTGGACCCGTACGTGCCGATCGAGTCCAACGCCTCGCCTTCGGGTCGCACCGAGCACTGGCATCCGCTCGTCCAACCCGAATTCGAGCTCCCGGCGCAGATCGAAGGCTCGCTCGCGAAAGAACTGCGCGAGATCGGCTACGGGGCAGCGACGTTCTACCGAAGCCAAGGCGCCGTCCGCGGTCGCGGAACGGCGATGACTCTCGAGACCGAAACGGCGAATGAACCGCGTCGAGTGCTGACCAAGTCCGGTCCGATCGCGATCGCGCATGCTCGCGCCGAGCGAGGTGAGTATCCATCCTCGTTGATGGGATCGGTGGCGCTCCTCCGTCAGACCTTCTTCGACGCGATCGCACTCTCCGGATCCGATCGGGCGATCAAGCCCGCGCTGACGGATCTGGGTCGCAGCGCACACGTCCTCTTCGTCGCGAGCGACGAACTCGACCTCATGCGCGGTCGGCGCCTCGCCGCGGAGATGGGGCGTGAGTCACAGTTCCACTACGTCGGCACGGGGACCGAGTACCGCCGATCCGCGGCTGCCGTGCCCGAGGGATCCGCGTTGATCGTCCCGCTCGCGTTTCCCAAGGCACCGGACGTGGCGTCGATGGACAACCGCGAGCGAGTCACCCTTCGCCAACTCCTCGACTGGGAGCTCGCACCGACCAATCCTGCGCGACTGCGCGCGCGGAACGTGTCGCTCGCGTTCACCACGCATCGACTGGAGAAGCGCAGCGAACTGATCGGTGCGGTGCGGGAGGCGATCCGCCACGGCTTGAGCGAGAACGACGCCCTCGCCGGACTCACGACGGAAGCCGCCTACCTCGGCTTCGTGAATGACCTCGTCGGCCGACTCGACAGCGGGATGCTCGCCAACGTCTGTCTCGTCGAGGGCAGCCTCTTCGGTGAGGATCGTCGGTTGCTCGAAGTCTGGGTCGGCGGCCGGCAGCATGTCCTCCGCCGACCGGATGTGGCGTTCCCGACGCTCGGCAACTGGTCGACCAGCTTGAAGCTCGGTGGACTCGAACTGCAGCGCATCGAAGTCCAACGCGGCAAGGCCGGCGACGACCTGACACTGCGCGTGTTCGCTGCGGGGCAGGAGAAGCCGCTGGCGGTCTCTGCGGCGCGCGCGACTTCCGACTCGATCACCTTCCTGTATCGCGCCGAGGACAAGCAGTCGTTCGCCGTCTCCGCGCATGTGCTCGGTGGCGCCATGCAGGGGCG
>JBFXDD010000090.1:0-6718 GCA_050181465.1 Planctomycetota bacterium | reverse complement strand
TCGAACGCCGCGTATCACTATCTCGGCAGTGCGAAGACCATGGCCAGGATCGGCGTCGCCTTCGCCGAGGCCCTGCTGCGCCGCCCGCGCTGAGCTCACGCAGACCAGGCGCAGTTCGGCCGGCGCCCAGACCGGATTCCTCGTGAACGTCCGCTGCGATCGCCACAACTCGCGCCCGGCAGCGTCGCTACGTCGGCTCCTCACTGGCAGCGTAGCTACAGCTACACCTCGGTCGTCGACCGACGCAGCTCCTTGCCGGACATCGACTTGCGGCGATCTCGCGACGACGTTCACGAACAATCCGGCCTAGGAAGACCGCAGAACCCCCTCTACCATCCGTCGCGTGTCTCTCGAGTTGCTCGACCTCACGCACCGCTACGGCCGGGCCGCCTCTCTCGAGCACGTGACGCTGCGGGTTCGTCCCGGCGACCGCTACGGCTTCCTCGGCCACAACGGGGCGGGCAAGACGACCACGATGCGCATCGCGCTGGGACTGACTCGCCCTCGGACCGGGCGCGTGATCGTCGACGGCATCGACGCCGCCAAGGCACCCCGCGAGGCCCGCGCCCGCCTGGGCG
Organism: Planctomycetota bacterium; assembly: GCA_050181465.1. Lineage (GTDB taxonomy): Bacteria > Planctomycetota > UBA1135 > UBA1135 > UBA2386 > JACRLW01. Next base: position 6,140 of record JBFXDD010000090.1, on the reverse strand, counting down.
GGATGATCGAGATCACCGGGTTCCACACCGCCCTCAGCGGCCGTGCGAACCTGCACCTCCTCGCGGGACTGCAGGGGGTCGCGCGCCGCCGCCGCGCCGCCGAGGTCGATCGCGTGCTCGAACTCGTCGGCCTCACCGCCCGCGCCGATCGCGCCGTCGCAAGCTACTCCCAGGGCATGCGCCAGCGACTCGGCCTGGCGCAGGCGCTGCTCGGCGAGCCGCGCTACGTCCTGCTCGACGAACCGACCAACGGCCTCGATCCCGAAGGCATCGCCGAGTTTCGTGAGGCGCTACTCCGACTCGGCGAACACGGCACCACCGTGCTGCTGAGCAGCCACCAGCTCACCGAGGTCGCGCGGCTGTGCAATCGCATCGGCATCCTGCAGCGCGGACGCCTGTTGGTCGAGGCCGAGACCGCGCGGCTGCTCGCCGCGCAAGACGCTCGCTACGAGGTGGTCGCCGACCCGGCGGCACTCGGTGCGCTCGCGGAACGTGCCGGACTGCGCGTGCTGGAGAGCGGCACCGATCGCAGCCTGGTAGCGCTGGACGGTCGAGCGCCCGCGCGCGTACTCGCCGAGCTGTGCGGGTCGGGCCTGTCGATCGATGCCTTCGCGCCGCGACCGTGGACGCTCGAAGAGGTCTACCTGCGCGCCGGCGAAGGGACGCTCGCTGCGGACACGCCGGCTCCCGTCGCGCTCGATCCGTCGATCGACGCGCAACGCCTCGCGCCGCGAGCACCGATCCTGCGCGTGGCCGGCTACGAGCTGAAGCGCCACCTGCGTTGGCCGGTCCTCGCGCTGTTGTGCGCACCCGCGGCGATGGGCGCTCTACGGGTGGTGTTCCTGCGGCAGCACGTCGATCAGAAGATCGCGGAGGTCGAGGCCGGCAAGCTCATCAGCACTGCCGACGTGTCCGGCTACTTCGCACTCACCCACGGCTACTCGCTCTCGATCGCGGCCCTCGCCGTGTTGGTCGTCGCGCTGGCGAGTCAGTCGCTGGCCGGGGAGTTCGCGAGCGGCACGCTGCGCAACGTGCTTCTGCGTCCGGCGACGCGGGCACAGGTGGTGCTCGGCAAAGCGAGCGCGCTTGCGCTCTTGTGCCTGAGCGCCGCCGCGGTGGGATTGTTCGTGAACTGGATCGCGACCGTGAGCCTCTTCGCGTTCGGCGACTCGTACGAGCGGACCAAGGGCGACCCGGAGAGCTCTTTGCTGATCGCCAAGGAAGACGTCGCGCCGCAGTTCGTCGAAGCGATCCTGTCGCCCGCGCTCCCGCTGCTCGCGCTCGCCGGCGTCGGCTTCCTCGCCGGCGCGCTCACCTCGCGAAGTGTGGTCGCGCTCGGTCTCGCACTCGCGCTCGGCGCCTTCGTCGATCTGGCGCGTGATCTGCCGGACCGCCTGCACCTGGACCCCTGGCTGCCGACCACCTACCTGCCTTCGCTGCGCGTGGACAACACCTCGTTCCTCGACTACTTCGGCGACCTCGCACTCGGCGCGATGAACGCTGCCTACCACTTCGGAAGTCAAGCCGCGCCCGTCGCGATCGCGTGGATCGTCGGCGCGCTCGCGCTGGCGACCGTCGTCCTCTCGCGGAGAACCGTGCCGTGATCGCTCCGATGCACATCTTCCTCTGCGCGCTCCTCGCCCTGCTCGCGAGTTGCGTCTCCAAGTTGCCCGAGGAGTCGCCGCCGCTCGCCGACATGGAGGAGCCTCTGGAGCTCTTCGCCGAGCCCGACGACGAGGCTGTGCGCACCGCGCTGCCGCTCGGCTCGTTCACCGGCGTGTCGCTCGGCTCAGCCTCGGGCTCGCTCGATCAGTTGTTCGAAGCCGCGAACGGTTTGTCGGTGCAAGACGTCGCCGCGAACTCTCCGGCCGACGTGGCCGGGATCGTGAGCGGCGACCTCCTGCTGGAAGCGCGCCTCGGCGAAGGCGAGTGGAATGCAATGCGCGCCGACTCCGACTGGCGCCGGCTCGAACTCGAAGCCACCGACACCATGCCGATCGAAGTTCGTTTCGATCGCGCGGGCCGGATCACCCGAACGACCATTCGACCGATCCCGCGGGTTCGCGCCGCCACGCGCGTCGCGACGCGGCGAGTGCGCGAGGAGCAGCGGATCGGAGTGGTCTTGCGATCGGCGACGGAAGTCGAAGCGCGAGCCGCCGGCCTCGGACCCGGTGCGGGGGTCGTCATCGTCGGTCTCTCCGCCAACAGTCCCTGGCGTGCAGCCGGTCTGCGCTTCGGCGACCTGATCACGCAACTGGACAGCACGCCGATCGGCGCGCCCGAACACGCGCTCGATGCGCTGCGGGCGGCGAGCGGGCGCATCGCGGTCACCTATCGTCGCGACGGTGCGCTTTCGACAATCGACACGCCGCTGACCACCCGCGCGCGCCATGTGCGCGAGTTCTCGATCCCGCTCTTGGTCGACTACGAGTCCGCGCGCGGCAAGTCGGACTTCAGCCTGCTGTTCGGCTTTTTTCGCCATGAACAGACCAAGGCGGCGTGGCGCATTCGCTTCCTCTGGTTCCTACGCTTCGGTCGCGGTGATGAGAACGCGCTGCTGGAGGTCGACAAGTGAGCGGCGCGCGAGGCCTCGCACCGCTCGTCGCCGCACTGGTCGCAACCTCGACGAACGCGCCCCTTCGCGCGCAGTCGCTGGTGATGACGAGCAGTTACGTGCAACTCGCCGGCGAGAAGATCGGCGAGTTCGTGGTCGGCGACCTCGACGGCGATGGACTCGACGACTTGCTCCTCGCCACCGAAGGCGACGACCTCCTCGCGCGACACCTGCGCATCTGGCTGCGTCGTCCCTCTGAACCCGCGCTCGCCGCGACCGCCGACCGCTCGTTTCCGGTGCCGCGCGACGTCGTGGCATTCACCCTGGCGAATCTCGACGGCAAGCCGGGTGCCGAGATCGTGCTGTTCTCGAGCACGCAGGTGGTCGGTCTGTCATGGCCGAAGGATGCCGAACGGCCGACACCCTTTCGCATCGGGCTCGCGGATCTATTGTGGCAACCACCCAATCTGCCGCACACCTACTGGCTCGATCCGGGCGCGGCCGACTTCGACGGCGATGGTCGAGACGACCTGCTGGTCCCTTCCGCCAACGGCTTTCGAGCCTTTCGGACGCAACCTGATGGAGAAGGCTCGCTGAACTTCACGAGCTTCGACCTCACCCTGCCGCCGGCGACCAAGAAGAACCCTGCCGACGGCCTCGTTCAGCTCCGGGCACGCGCCCAGTCGTTCGAGCTAAAGGTCGGACGCAGCAGTTCCCGCGGCGTGCGCTCCGTTCTGAACCTCGACGACAGCGTGCCGATCCCGGCCATCCTCGACTTCGACGGCGACGGCGATCGCGATCTGGCCGTGGTGCACGACGGCCGACTGATGACCTGGATCTGGGCCGATGGCTTCAAGCGTCTGCCTCAGGCCCCGCTGACGCTGCCCGCACTCGGCGCGAACCTCCTCAATCCGTCCGACAGCGTTCAGCTCGCCGACATGGACGGTGACGGCCGGAGCGACGTGGTCGTGGTCACCGCGGTCGCCTCGACCGATCAATTGCAGAGTCGCGTCGAAGTCTTCCTTCAAGGAGGCGACGGCAGCTTCGCGGAGAAGCCCGCCGACCGTCTCTTGCTCGAAGGCTTCGTCGAGATCCCGCGACTGAACGACGTCGACGGCGACGGCCGCATCGATCTCACGATCGGCTCGCTCGACACCGATGTCGTCGCCGCGCTCACCAGCGGCGGCTCGGGCACGCTCGACGCCCAACTCAACGTGTTTCGCAACGACTTCGTCGGCGCGCGGCCGCGCTTCGGCCGCCCGCTCGCGCTGGCGGAGCGCGTCGCCGTTTCTGCCAAGATCACCCGCGGCCGGGTGCGCGATCGCGTGCTGATGAACTTCGTCACCGACATCGACGGCAACGGCACTCGCGACTTCGTCCAGCGCACCGACGGCGTGACGCTCAGCGTGCGACCGCTGCGCACCGCGGAACGACGCTGGAGCCTCGGCGAGCCGGTGTGGCAGACCAAGGTCGAGAGCTCTGCGAGCGTGATCGCACGCGAGACCGCGGGGCGATTGGTGCTGTGGGTCGTCGAGGATCGCCAAGTCCTCCGACTGGAGGCTCGATGACGACTCTGACCGCCTCATGCGCTCGAAGCTCGAAGCCTGCCTGCATCGCGACCGCGATCGCGATCTCCTCGGCACTCGCGCTCGCGCAGGCCGCACCGGGAGCTGTCGGCTCGCGGGTCGGCTTCGCGCTCGAGCCCGGCACGAGTGCCTGGCAGACCGCCGATCTCGACGGCGACGGCCGCCAGGAGCTGCTCACGCTCGGCAGTGACGGCAGCATCGCGACTTGGTCGCGCGGCGACGACGGCGAAGAACTTCGGGAGCGGAAACTCGCGTGGCGACTCGAACGTCCGACGCAGTCACTCGTCGATGTCGCCGACCTCGGAGCAGGCAAGGGTCTCGAGATTCTCGTGCTGGATGACCGCGGCGTGTCGATCACGCTGCTGGGCGCGGACGCCGCGGACGTGACCACCACGCGGCTCGCGGATGCCGGCCGCCTGCGGGTTCGGCCGGGTGCGCCGAGATTCGCCCCGCTCACGACGGACCTCAACGGCGACGGTCGCACCGACCTGGTGCTGCCGATCGGCGACGTCTACGAGATTTGGCTCGCGGTCACCGACGGCTTCCAACTCAGCCAACGCGTGCCGATGTCGGTCACCCAGCGCGCCGAGGCCGATCCAGGGGATCTCTCGCGCGCTTGGCGAAACGAATATCGCATTCCCGGCCTGGACGCCCTCGACCTCAACGGTGACGGCCGCCTCGACCTCCGTGCTGAAGAAGGACGGCGACGGCGCTACTTCCTGCAGGCGTCGGACGGCACCTTCGCGGCCAAGCCGATCGAACTCGACCTCCAGATGTTTCGCGACACGACTCCGCGCGCCGAACTCGAGCTCGGGGAGACCGCCGTGTTCGGCGACGACCAGGACATGCAGTCCGCCGATCTCGACGGCGACGGCATTCCCGACTACGTGATCGCCCATCGGCGCAAGTTGTGGGTCTTCCGTTCGAGCAAGGACGGTCCGCAGTTCACCAAGCCGGAGACTCGTGTCGTCGCGGAGGACATCAGCGGCATCCTGCTGCTGAAGCTCGACGACGACGAGCGCACAGACCTACTGACCTTCAGGCTGGCGATCCCGTCCGCGGTCCAACTCGCGCTAGGGTTGGTGAGCTCGATCGACATCGCGGTAGACGTGTTCGGCTATCCCACGGGCGAGGACGGCGCGTTCGCACGCAGCGCGTCGGCGCGGCGCACGCTGACGATTCGAGTGCCGTCACTGCTGCGATTGATCGGCGAGGGTACGAGCCTCGTGCAGCGACTGCTCGAAGTCGTGCAGAAGTTGCGTTGGTCGACGGTCGGCGACGCCGACGGCGACGGGAAGAGCGATCTGGCGTTGGTCAGTGAAGACGAGCGGGCGATCGAGCTGTGGCTCGAACCGGCGAGCGACGTGGCGAATGAGGATGCTGCATCGCGTTCCATCCGCGAGTTGTTGTTCGAAAACCCCGACACCGTGTTCGACGTCGAGCGCATCCTCCGCATCGCGGCTCAATTGCTCGACGCGCGAAACGTCGCGCTCACCGGCGACCGCCCGGCAGACCGCCGCATGACGCTCGACCACGGCCCCGACGCGTCGATCGTCGATCTCTTCACGGCCGACTTCGACGGCAGCGGCCGCGCGGCGACGGTGATCGTGATCGATCGCGGCGGCGACCAAGGTCGCGTCGTGGAAGTACTTCGCTGGTAGAGCGGTTCGAGCGAACGCGACGCGTCACTCGCTCGCCCGGACTGTGCGTGAACGTCGTCGCGAGATCGCCGCAGGTCGATGCCCGGCAAGGAGCTGCGGCGGGCGACGACCGAAGCGTAGCTGTAGCTACGCTGCCAGGGAGGAGTCGACGGAGCGACGCCGCCGGGCGCGACTTGCGGCCATCGCAGCAGACGTTCACGAGGAGTCCGGGCTAGCCCGAGCTAGTCGTGAACGTCGTCGCGAGATCGCCGCAGGTCGATGCCCGGCAAGGAGCTGCGGCGGGCGACGACCGAAGCGTAGCTGTAGCTACGCTGCCAGGGAGGAGTCGACGGAGCGACG
>JBFXDD010000089.1:0-7339 GCA_050181465.1 Planctomycetota bacterium | reverse complement strand
TCAGGCCGTTGACGACGACGGCGATTCGTCGCCGCGAACTCGGCGTGTCGACGTTGCCCCGCAACCTCTCGCCGTGGAACGACGCACTCGCGTTCACCGACCGCGCCTTCGTCGATCTCGTCGGCGCGGCGACTCGGCGGTGTGCTGAGAAGGCTCCGGGACTGCCGGTCGGTCTCACGGGGCTGCCGGCTCCATCGGCCTTCGGCGGCTTCGACTATCGCGACCTGCTGGTCGGCCAGGGCTTCTACGAGGTCTATGACGACGGCGGGGTGGGAGCCTTGGCTCGCGCCCGCGCCGAGGATGGTGCGCGAGAGTTCGTGACCATTTTCCCGCTGCGTGAGGACGAGAGCCCGGCACTCTTGGATGCGCGCCTCGCGGATGCGCTGGCCCACGGCATGAGTGGCGCCATCGTGTGGAGTAGCGGCGACTGCTTCGCCGCCGACGGGACGCCGACTCGATTCGGCGCTGCGCTGACGAGCACGTTCGCTCGCTTCGCCCCGGTGTCTCGCCGTCTCGCGGCCGCGCGCGTGCAGACTTCGTCGGTGTGGATCGTGGAGTCGCCGCCGTGCGTTCGCGCGCGTTGGATGCTCGACTCGATCGCCGACGGCGACACCTGGCCGAAGCGGTTCACCAGTCACGAGGTCGCGAACGGGACTTCGATGCGCGGTCGCGAGTCGTTCGTCGACCTGCTTCGTGATCTCGGTCTGCAACCCCACTTCGTGTATGCGGACGAGCTGCCGTCCCTGCTGACCAGCAGCCCGCCGCAACTTCTCGTGCTCCACGACTTCCTCGCGGTGTCCGAAGCGGAGGCGCGTGCGGTGCGCGCCTTCGTCGAGCGCGGCGGCCATGTCGTGGCCGATCATGGCGTGGGGGTGTACGACGAGAACTTGGTCCTGCGGAAGCGCGGTGTCTTGGACGACCTGTTCGGGCTGAAGTCGCGGAGCTTCCTGCGTGCCGACTGGCTGTTGCGCGATGCTCGCGGGGTGGACTCGCTGCGAACCGGCGGCGGCCTCGCGATTGCGGAGCGCGGGTTGCGCGGCGAACTCGCCGAGCGGCTCGATGCGGCGGACGTCCAGATCGAGGCGCGGCACGGGACCGGTCGGGCGGTCATGCTCAACCTGGGAGTGTGCGAGTACTCCGCGATGCGCAACGATCCGGAGCGTTTCGTCGCCGCTCGGGAGTTGCGTGCGCGGATGCGTCAGGTACTTCGCAGCGCGGGAGTGGATCCGCCGGTACTCGTGCGAGGCGAAGGTCTGCCGACCGCGATCGAGCGGGTCCGCTTGCGCGCGCGCGACGGTTCGCAGTTGTTGGCGTTGCGCGTCGCGGCCCTGGAGCGACCGGCGGTGATGGCGCAGCTCGCGGAGCGTGGCGAATTGCGGGTCGAAGTTGTGTTTCCGCGCGCGACGAAGCTGATCGACCTGTGGACCGGTGCGGAGGTCGATGCGCGGCCATCGTGCACGGTCGTCTTGGACCCGTGGCGCGGGGCCTTCTTCGAGTTGCGCGAGGAACGATGAAGGTTCTCGGCACGCGGTTGTTCGCGGCGCGCGGCGACGAGCGGGAGCGCACGGTGCTCGTTTCGGATCTGCACCTGCCCGCGGTCCGCAGTGCGGTCCACGACTGGTTCGAGGAGCTGCTCGCGCGCGCTCGCGAGCAGGCCGCCAAGACCCGCATCCTGATCCTGGGCGATTTGTTCGACGTGTGGGTGAACGATCGTCAGCGAACTCTGCCGGCGTGGGATCGCACCATTGCGGCGTTGCGGGAGACCACGGATCGCTCGGTGATCGTCGATGTGATCGTCGGCAATCGCGACTACATGCTGGGAGCGGCCTTTGCGCGGGCGGCGGGCGTGGTGGTCCGGCGAGGCGGGCTTCTCGCGACGCTCGCCGGGGTGCGCACGGTGCTGCTGCACGGCGACGAACTCTGTCTGCGCGATCGTCCCTATCAGCGCGTGAAGCCGATCCTGCGCAGTCTGCCGGTGCGCGGTGTGCTCGCGGCAATGCCGCGGGCTCTGGCGTTGCGGCTGGCGTCCCGTGCGCGAAAGGTGAGTCAGGACGTGCAGGCCCGCGGTCGTACGAGTCCCGAATCGGCGTTGCGTTACGAGGCCACCGCCGAGGCGATCGAAACCGCTTTCCGCGTGACTGCCGCGATGCGGCTGATCTACGGTCACGTGCATCGTCCCTCACGAACGCGCCTCGCCGAGGACCGCGAGGTGCTGGTCTTGCCGGCTTTCGATGAAGCGGGGGTGCACCTGACCGCCGACTCCGAGCAACTTCGGTTCGTGGACCGTTACGGGTGTGACCACCCTGACTATCCGCCACGTGTCCCAGGCAATCCCCGAGATCACCGGTCCCAGTAGCGGGTACCGAGGCCTCGGTGGGGCCGGGGGTTGACGTCCCGCTCCAGACGGTGGACAGTGATGCTCGGTGAGCGGAGGTCGCTCGGACAGGCACAAGAGAAGTCAGGTAGCCAACATGAGAAACTTGCTCTCTCTCTCTCTCTCTCTCTCTCTCTCTAGCCAGATCGCGCGCTTAGGCCGCTCCGGACGGAGGCGCTGTTCTGCCGTCGGACTCCTCGTCGGACTTGTGGCTCTTTCGGTCTCGGGTTCGACGCGAGTCTGTGCACAAGGCGAGGGGATTCGGCAAGAGTTCGTGTTCCATGTCTATGTCGACCCGATGTTTGGAGACGACGTCCTTGCGATGCAGTTCAACCCGAATGGGACCGCAGTTCCAACGCCTCCTGGTCCACTGAGCGGGCATCCGCACGTCGACAACGATCCTGCGTCGCCAACCTTCGGTGAACACACGATCAAGGGGTCGCTTCAACATGCGCCGTACCCATTCCGCACTCTCTCCGGTCAAAGCGGCGCGCTCGCCTACACTGGGAGCCGCGTGGGGCTCAATTCTCCCACGCTTCCGCGAATCACGAACATCGTAGTGCACTGTCTCCCCGGCCTCTATGGCCCTCGGTTGGCCGCGCCGATCGATGCGGCCAGCGGGCTGCCGTTCAACGGGGAGTCGTTTCCGATCATTCTGAATCAGCCCTTCGTGTCGCTCCAGGGAACGTCTGCGTTGGACACCGTCTTCGACGCCCGTGGCACCGCGACTGCCATTCTGCGGATCGACGGTTCCTTGAGCACGACGCGCTCGCATGCGTCGCAGTTCGTCGATGGGATCCACTTCCGCAACGCGCGTGCGGATGGCAGCTTGGGGGCTGGTGCAGGGATCTGGGTTCGTGGCGTCACCGGGGATTGTTTCCAGCGCTTCTCTGATGCGCACATCACGAATTGCTTCTTCAGCGACAACGACGTCGGGCTCGCGATCGACTCGAACGCGTTCGTTCGGACGGAGACCCCGGTGTGCGTGGTTTGGGCGGATCACGCGCTGAGGGTCTTCAACAACACCTTTGCGTGGAACTCCATCGGCGTGTGGCAGGGCAATCTCGGCGGGATCTTCAACCACGACCTCATGTTTCCGCGATCCGTCTTCGCGAACAACGTGTTCGATGCGGCACCGCCGCCCGGGTTTCCGGCCTTCCTCTCCTGCTTCGAGGGCGTCAAGACCGCGCAGCGTGAGGTGAGCCTGCGCGGCTCGGTGAACTTGATCCATCCCGTCACCGGCTTGGGGCAGGACTTCAACGCATTCCCCGATACTCGCACCGATCCGTCCGGGCCCGCATCACCGTTCTTCAACAACGGTGCGAGCGTCTTCTTGTTCAATTCCGCACGTACGCCACTTCCGGAGTTGCAACAGGCCTTGGCCAGAGTGGACTTGGCGCCGTTGATTCCCGCTGCGGGCTCCGGGTTGGTGCGCACCCTGTTCGTGGCGGATGCCTTGCGCAACGGTGGGAGCGGAGTCACCTCGGACCACGACCTCCGTCTGTGCCCAAGTGTCGGGTTGCCGAGCCTGACCGGGGTTCCGGATCCACTCCTTCGCAACCCTTGTGTGAACATGGGCATCGATGCGGGCTCCTCGGTCAGTTTGGACATCGTTTTCCGAGTCAACACCGCGTTGTGTTCCGGCACGCTTGGCCTCCCCAGCTTCAGTCCACCGCCCTCCGCAGCTTGCAATCTGCCAGTGTCACCCCCGGATGTCGACGAGGCTCCCATTTCCGGGTGGGACTTCGACGGTGAAGGATTCGGGAATCCTCGGATCGCGACTCCGCCTGGCTTCGCGCAGGGGACCGTCAGGGTCGGCAACGACGACATCGTGATTGGCGACATCGACATCGGTGCGGACGAACTCGATGAGCTGATCCTCGCGGGATTCGTGAACGGCACGCGGCTGTTCACGGTTGTCGAAACCGCCCCGGCTGGTGCGCAGGATCACACCCGCCTTTTCTTCTTCGGCTTGGTGGGTACCAGCATGCCGCGACCCAATGCGAATTCGATTCTGGGGCGGCTCTTTCCCTGGTACCAGCACGTCCAGGACGGTCCCGGTTCAGTGCCCACGGATCGTGTGCTTGGCAACTTCACCGATGGTGCCTCTTTCCTCGCACCCGGAGGACTCCCGAACGTCCGCACTCAGCAGCTGCTCTTCCTTCCATATCCCTCGCGAACGCCGTTCCCGCGCAACCTCGAGTGCGACTTCAGTGCCAGCTTGGTGAGCGACTTCCATCCTCTTTGGGGCTTTCTCTTCTCGAAGATGATGGACCCAGCGGTTGTTGTTCCGGACGGTTATGCCTCGAACCCTTGGTTTGCAACCATGGACGCGACGTCGTCGCCGCCGAAGGGACTCTGGAATCCGCTACCGTTCCCGGCGCCATCCGCGACGATTGACTTTCTCAGCGACAATCAGTGTCTCTACCACAACCGAAACCTTGGATCGCTACACAAGACCTCGTGGTCGGTCGGATCTCCTGCGCTTTTGCCCGCCGAGACCTTCGTTCTCAGCGGCCATATCAATCCTCCTGGCACGTTCCCGGTGGGGCTTGGGGGCTTCGGTTGGTTGGTCGCGTCCTATGGGATTGCACCATTTGGTCCCTTTGGCAACTGCTCCGGGGCGACGCTCAGCTTCGGTGCATTCGGTTTCAACGATACTCCAATCGGTTGTCCGGACTCCATTCCACAGTTCCCGGGCGAGATGCTCCTGGGGCGTCGGTTCAACCTGGAGCAGGCGGTGGCAGCGGACGGTGGTCTCAATCTGCAGACCTATCTGCAAGTCTTCCCAAGTGTTCTGCCGCCTGTCGGCGGCATTGGAGGTGATGGTGAGATGATGAGGACAGGCGGCAGTTCGGCGCAGGAGATGCGTGCACGCACCCCGCGGTCCGAAAGGAGGCGTCGCTAAGATGAGAACGCGCAAGTGGATTGGCTCGTGGTGCTCGGCGGCAAGCTTCGCGCTTGCCGCGAGCTCCGCTCTCGCTGCTCAGAGAGCGAGTTTCGACTCGAATCGGTGGTGGCCGAGTCAGTTTCGCGGTGGGATTGCCCAGAGCAAGTACTTCGAGGGCTTCGTCGATCTTGGAGTCGATGGAAGCCTCGAGATCGTCACGTCTGCCTTCTCGACCCCGCGTGTTCCCGGAACGCATGTGGAGGTTGGGCTGAATGATGGCTCCGGCCACTATGCGGGTCGGGTCTTGAGTCCCTTCCCGTCAAATGCTCCCTGGCTCATGTGGGTGGGTTCTGACTTGGGCGATCTCAATTGCGACGGGCTGACCGACTTCCTTCTGCGCGGGTGGTACCAGAATCTCGCTCCAATACGACTCTACGCTCACGTCGGGGACGGGAGCGGCAGCCTGATCGCTACAGGAGCCGTGACCTTTGCTCCGGAACCGACCTGGGATTGGCTTCATCCGAGCGAGTATCTGGTCTTGGTTGCGGATCTGAATGGCGACGGGGCGGATGATGTGATGGTGGGCAAGGCCGACGCTTCGGTCGCCGTCTACCGGAACGATGGGGCGGGGCACTTCCAGGAACTCGCCGGTGCCCTGGTCGATACTCAGGCTGGAGACAACCGCGCGCGACTAGCGGATCTGGATCGCGATTCCGATCTCGACCTAGTGACTAGCCATGGCAGCATCTTTTGGAATCGAGGCGACGGCCACTTTCTGCCCGGGCCACGCGTACGCGGTGGTCGTTACTCTGTGGCCGCCGGCGATCTCGACGGGGATGGGTGGGCGGATCTCGTGTTCGGTTCCAATTCCATTCGGCCGATCCTGTTCTTGAACGACCGAATGGGGGGCTTCGTCGACGAGTCCGCGCGCATTACGCCGGTCAGTTCCACGGCGGTGGTACAGCGAGACGCGGTACAGATCGTGGATGTGAATGGTGATGGGCGCATGGACATCAACTTTTTCTCAAGAGCCGTTCCATGGGCCACGGAGCTCTACGTGCAAGACGCGGCGGGGCAGTTCGCCGATGGCAAAGCCCGAGTTGGGCTCGCCGGCGCCCCGCCGGAGCTCGTCACTTGCTATGCAGACATGGATCGCGACGGCGACGTGGACGCGGTGCTCTACCCCTTCCTGAACACTCCAGGCCGGGTCTACCCCAACTTGCATCGTCAGATCATGACGAACGATCCCCACATCGGTGGTCAGTTGGACGTGGACCTCTTCGCTCCTGTCGGGCACCTCGTGAACTTCGCACTCAGCCTTGGCCGACTGGACGCCAACGTACCCCCCTTCGGGTGGTGGGCGCTCGACCCAAGCACGACTGCGATTTGGCCGACAGGGGCCTTGGTGCCATCGAGCGGCTCCGTCCAGGTCAGCATGCCGGTGCCGAACCAGGCGGCTCTTGTGGGGCTGCGCCTGTTCGCGCAGGGCATCGACATTGACCTGGCTTCCTCCTCGGTTCGGCTGATGAACTTCTGGCCGATCACGATCCGGTGAGTGCGTCCGGCCCGGCTCGGTCGCCGGCGTCCTCCCCAACGCCCTCGACCGTCGGTGCCGCCGCCTCGGCTCGCTTTCGACGAAACATCCAGAAGAAGAGGGCGCTGAGCGCGCTGAAGGTGAACATCGAGGGCGCGAAGTGGAGGGGGTGGCGGCCGCCGCGCGGCGGGGTCGGCAGATCGGCCACGGTCGCCAAGGACGCAACGGGCCACTCGCCGTCTCCGCGACGTAGACCGCTTGAGGGCCCCGGACACTATCGCTATCCTTCCCGCCCCTCAGCCTTCCCCGTGGCCGGGTCGCGCGACCTGGCGGGTGGGCGATCCCCTCTTCCCATGTCCTCTGCCCCGCACGCGGGTCGGCCGGTCCCGGTCGACGAACCGAGCGAGGTCGTCGCGATCGACGGCCCGGCGGGAGCCGGCAAGAGCACCGTGGCAAGGGCGTTGGCGATCGCCCTGGGCTGGGCGCACCTCGACACTGGCGCGATGTTCCGCGCGATCACGCTGCGCCTCCTGGAGACCGG
>JBFXDD010000088.1:0-7378 GCA_050181465.1 Planctomycetota bacterium | reverse complement strand
CGTGCAGGTGCCGCAGCCGCGCGAGTCGAGCCGCTCGAGTCCGAGGATCAGCCACGTGTCGCCGGCGGGGGGATTCTCCAGCACCGACTCGAACTGGGTGCCGCCCAGCCGCGCGCAACTCCACCGAACCGTCGAGGTGAAGTTCCCACAGCCGCCGCCGAGGTCGGTCGCGATTCCGTCCCTGGGTGAATAGGTCGCCATTCGAATCGTGTTCGGCCCCGACGAACTTCCCCAGAACAGCTTCACCAGCTCGGCCGCCGCGGGGCTGGTATCGCCGTTCGCTGCCGGCCGCGCGAAGGTCGGTCGGAGGGTCGCGACGTAGTCGATCACCTCCTCTGCGCAAGTCACGCATACCTGCCCCGTGAGGTACGCGAGGTGGTAGTCCCAACAGACGGCGACCATCCGCGGAGTCGCAGCGATGTCGAGCGCGTCGGCCTGGACGTTCAGAGACTCGGCCAGCGTGGCCCGCAGCGATCGCCGTGCTTCGTCGTACTCGCAGCGGTAGATGAGCGGGATACCGCCGTCCGCCGAGTAACCGACGTTGAGTCGCGCGCCGTTGACGAACCACAGCGGGGATCCGCCGTCGATGCTGATGTGACCGAACTTGTTCGGTCCGTCCAGTGGCAGGGTGACCAGGTTGCTGAGCGAGGTACGCCCGACGTCGAAGACCTGAAACGAGATCTGGTGGTCGGTGGAACCGATCTGCTCGGCGAAGGCGATCAGGTAGCGGCCGCCGGCGTCGTTGGCTCGCGCGACACTCACATGGGTCGCCGTCAGGCCGGCCGGAGTCGCGAGGTCCGTCGCCGTCGAGCCGGAGATCGCCAAGTTCGAACCGACCACGAGCGTGCGCATCCTGGCCGCGGTGACCCCGGGGAGCAGCGGGTTCCCGCTGCGAAAGATCATCAGCATTCGGTTGTCGCTGGTGCTGTTGGCGCTGGCGAGCGACGCGTTGCTGTTCGACACGCCGACGCCCTGGCCCGGCACGTCGATCGATGTCCCGATGTTTCCCGGGCGCAGAGCACGAGCTCGCAAGACCTCGTAGGGGGCCGGGAAGTTCGGGACCGAACGGCGCTGGTTCCAGGTGACGACGAAGCAGTTGCTGGCGTTGTTGTTCGCGACGTCCAGGTGGCGGTTGAAGTTGCTGGGTTCGATCAGCACCGGCCCGCCGGGCACGAACTGGCCGCGGAGTTCCGTGGTGGTCGAGCTGGGACTCGCACTCCAGACGACCAAGTAGGCCGCAGCCGTGGCGTCGTAGGCAGCGCTGATCACTTGCGCGACGACCGGCGAGGTGACGATGTCCGTCGTGGCGATCAGCGGGTCCAAGACCAGCGGCAGCGCGGCACCCTCGACGAAGGTCGCGGGCAGTCGCAGCGACAGCACGCCGTCGTCGTAGGACAGGCTGCCCCGAGCGGTGTCGCCGCGTGCGTCGATCCCGAGCACGCCGGCAATCCTCACCGAACCGTGCTCGTCACCGAAGCGCACGGTGTGGCCGTCGACCTCACGGAGCGGCAGAGTCGAGTCGATGTCGACGGTCACGACCAGATCGCCCTCGCCCGCCGGCAGTGTGTCGAAGACGAAGGACTGCTTCAGTCCATCGGGCCGCACTTCGTAGAGTTCGACGAGGGCTTGGCGTTCGTAGCGAACACTGCGGCCGCTCTGTTCGGCTTCGGTTGCAGCGGGCAAGTCGAGTCGCGACTCACCGCGACCAAGACTCACCGTTCGCAGCACCAGCGACCGTTCGGCGGGTGCCGTCGACAGGTGCGGCACATACTCGATGCGATCGGTGTGGAAGCGCGCGGTGTAGTCGCGACCGAGGCCGAACAGACCGGTGGGTTCGCGTTGGACGACTGCGTAGTCCGCGGTGAGGTCGGAGACGTTCGTCAACGTCGGAGAGACTCCCGTCGGCTCGTGTGCGACGGCGCACAGGGAGATGGCCCAGAGCAGGGCTGCAGGCGAGATCAGACTGGTCTTCATGGCGAGGTTTCTTGGCCGCTGAGCGGCCGTACGAGAGGGAGAACACGGGCGGTGCACGGCTCGGCGCGAATTCCGGCGGCGGCACCGCACGAAGCCGCCGGTGCGCGTGCAGGGCTTCACTCGACGATCTGGAACCGCCACGCGGGCGTGGTCGACAGCGTCGGCAGCAACGGACATTGGTTGTTCACGGCGCCGAGCACGAGGCCCTGGACGTCGACCAAAGCGCCGAGCAGCGCGGAGTCGCACGGCACCGGCAAGCGGTAGGCGGCCTCGCCGCCGGCGATCGGGACGCCGGAGAGGACCACCGGCTGGACCAGGGTGCAGGTGCCGCACGGCAACTGCGCACCGCCGAAGCCGATGGCGAAGAGGGCCGTGCCCCCTGCAGTGCCGGTCGCCACGCGGAATCGAAACGCGCCGTTGCCGATCGCGAACGAACCCACCGCCGTGAGCGTGGCGTTCGCACCGCAGCCGGGCCAGAGCAGCGATGACCGATTCGCCCCCGGCGCGGCCGTGTAGTGGGTCGCCGTGATGTCGCCGCGGAACTCGACGCTCGGCTCGAACGAGGCACTCACGATCAGTGCGTCCGGCGCGGAGGATCCGCCCGCGAGGCGATTGCCGATCACCGGTGTGCGCTCGCTGACGAGACTGCCCGTCAGCGTGACTTCCGTCCCGCAGAAGACGCAGCCGGTGATCGAGATCGGCCTCGCCTTGATGTTCGAGTTCAGGAACGCGAAGTCGTGCGTCCACGCGACCAGGTACTTCGGGCCGAGCAGCGCCACGGCCGGCTCGCGATCGTCGATGGCATCACTCGTGATGGGACCCGCGCTCGACTCCGTGAGCGATGGATTGCTCCACGTGAACATCCTCGCCGCGATCTCGCGGCTGCTTGCGCCGATCGCCTCGTGCACGAGGAGGAAGTTCGATCCGGCACCGTCGACATCGCTGCGCAGCACATTGCCGGTACCGACCGAGAACGAGTAGCCGGCACCGATCGGCGAGCCGCTCTCGTCGACCGGCTGGGCCGTGATCCAACCGGGCCGTGAGAAGCTCACGACGCGCACGCCGTTGCCGGTGCGGCTGATCCTCGGCAGCTCGTTCAGCGGATCCGTGGCGACACTGACTACGGTGCCGAGGGTGAGCCCGGTGACGCTGAGGGCCATCGTGTACGGCAGCGCCCGGATCCCGAGTCCGGCCTCGCGGTATACGACCAAGCCGCCGCTGTCGCCTTGGGCGCTGCCGGGATTGCCGGACAGCGCGGCATGCGTGCAGTCGGCCGTCGCCGCGGTGAGATCGAGGGCCGGGCCCAGGGTGCGGTCGGAGTTGACGATCCGGCTCTTGAGTTGCGCGATTCCGAGCCAGCTGTCCGCTCGCTCCCACACGATCAAGAAGCGGTCCTGGAAACGGTGGTACGCGACCTTCGGTCGGCGCAGCGTCACACCGGTATCGATCCGGAACGCGGTACCGAGCCCGTTCACTTCGTGGTAGTGGCGGGCGAAGACTTCGCTCGACGTGAGCGAGAGCTTGCGCACCCAGACGATGAGGAAGTCGCCGCTCACGCCGGAACACGCGACGGCTGGATCGACATCGCTGTCGCCACCGACGGTGATGTCGACACGTGCGCCGTACAGCGGATCGAGGACCAGGGGCAGCGCCGCCGTGTCGACGAAGCTCGCGGGCAGCCCCATCTCGAGCGAGCCGTCGACGACGCGCAGTTCACCCGCGCAGCGCCTGCCGGTCGCATCGATGCCGGTGACCGCGCCGATCGTCACTCCGCCCAAGTCGGGCACCATGAACTCGATGCCGTCGACACCGCGCGTGGCGTCGGCGGTCGCCAACTCGCCGCTGAGCGAGCAGCGCACGATCAGGTCGCCGCGGCCGGGCAGAGCGTCGAACACGAACGACTGTTCGACCCCGTCGATCCGGACTTCGTAGCGCTCGGTGATCGTCGCCGAGCGACGAAAGATCGCCGCGGTCTCGACTTGCTCTGGGGCCACCTCCAGCGCCGTGGGCAGCTCGACCCCGCCGCGCGTGATCGACTGCAGTCTGACGCCCAGCCGCTGAGCGCGCGGTGCGTTCGGCAGCGCCGGGGTGAAGGTGAGGCCGGTGCTGTCGAAGGTCGAGGAGTAGCCGCGGCCGAAGCCGTGCAGGCCGGTACCGTGGGTGGCGAGCCCGCGGGCCGATGCGATCGGACGGACGGCGCCGAGGGTCGCCGGCAACTCCCCCTGGGCGAACAGGGGAAGCGCTGTCACGGCGGCGCAGCCGAGGACTTGGAGGATCGAGGACAGGATGCAGCTCATGCGTGTTCCAGGGTGGGGACCGACGGGCGAAGGCCGCGTCGGAGGGGGGAACACGATCCGCGCTCGAACCGGCGCGAAATTCGTCCGGGCTAATCGACGGCGGGCTGCGGTCCGTCCGACTGCAGCTTGCGCTGCAGGAAAGCGCGCGCGAAGCGCCAGTCGGCCTTCACCAAGGCCGGCGTCGTGTCGAGTGCTGCCGCGACTTCCTCGACGGTCATGCCCGCGAACACCCGCATCTCGACGACCTTCGCCGGCCGCGGTGCCGCCGCGGCGAGCTGATCGAGCACATCGTCGAGGGCGACGACGTCACCGGCTTCCGCGGCGATCAGGTCCAGGCACTCGTCGAGCGGCAATCGCTCGCGATCGCCGCCGCGCTTCTGTGCGGCGCGGTCGCGAGCGTGGTTGAGCAGCACCTGCCGCATTGCCGTCGCCGCCACGGCCAGGAAGTGCACCCGGTCGGCATACTCGCCGTCGCCGCCGCGGATCTTCAGCCAGGCTTCGTGGACCAGCGCGGTCGGCTGCAACGTGTGCGCGCGGCCCGGGCGAAGCAACCGGCCGGCGATGCCGCGAAGCTCGTCGTAGAGCAGCGACATCATGCTGCCGGCGGCGGTCGCATCGCCGTCGCGAAGGCGGCGCAACAGCAACGTGATCTGAGCCTGGGCTTCGGACATGCGTGGAGTCGATGGCGGATCAGCCGCGACGGATTGCCGCCACCCGCGCGCGCAGGGTCTGGGCCTCGCCTTCGGCACCGAGTGCTGCGCGCGCGAGGGCCATGTTCTCGAGGGCGTCGGCGAGGTCCTGACTCTGGACCCCGCCGAGCCGCTCGTAGATCGCTGCGGCGCGCTCGTACAGCGGCAGGGCGGCGGCCGCGCGGTCGCGCTGCATGCGCACGTTGCCGAGGTTCATCAGGACGTTTGCCGTTGTATCGTCGGCGGTCTGACCGACCGCCTCGCCGATCGCGAGCGCACGTTCCAGCAGCGGCTCACTCTCGTCGAGTCGACCCATCTTCGAATACAGACCCGCGAGGTTGCACATCCGCCGAGCCTGGATCGGATGGTCGGGGCCGTACACCCGTTCACCCAGCGAAAGCGCTTCGCGAAACAGGGTCTCGGCTTCGGCGAGTCGCTGCTGATGGATCCGCAATACACCGAGGTTGCTCGCGAGTTGTGCGGCGCCGTGCAAGTTCGAGCCCTGCTTGAGGTGTTCGTAGGCGCGCTCGAACAGCGCTTCCGCCTGGTCGGCCTCGCCGCGCTGGCTGCGCACCACTCCCAGTCGCATCAGGTCCATGCCGCGGATGTTCGGGCTCGGGTCGTTGCGACGCACTTCGTGCATGACCGTGTAGTGATGCAGCGCCGCGTCGAGGTCGCCCCGCGTGCTCGCGCAGGCGCCGAGCCCTTCGTGGCAACGCGCGAACACATCGTCCGGGCCGCGACGGGCGCGCTCGTGTCGCGCCAACGCCTCGCTGAACAGGGGTGCCGCGTTCACCGCATCTCCCATCGCGTAGCGACAGCTCGCGACGGTGAGCATGGCTTCGAGCAAGCGGGGATCGTCGGCGGCGAGCTGTCGCTGCGAGACTTCGAGAGCTTCCTCGACGAGGGGTAGGGCCTTGGTGCTGTCGCCCATGCCGCTCAGCACGCTGCCGAGCAAGCGCATCAACCGCGCGCGGCGCAGCGGTTGATCGGCGAGTCCGGTCTCGACCGTTGCGGCGCCTCGCAGCACGAGATCCCGCACGGTCAGGTCGCGTCCTTGTGCGATCTCAGGTGCTGCCTCCGCGAACAACTCCTCGACGAAGGTCGTGACGCTGGTCGCCACGGCGGCCTCGTCGCGGGCTGCAGCCGCGGCGGCGGTAGCGTTCGCCTCGGCGCGCGTCGCGCGCGCGGCCTCGTCGTCGGCCCGTACCGCCCAGGTCACCGATGCGATGGTGCCGCCCGTCATCGCGCACAGCGCGAGCAGCGCTCCCGCGACCAAGCCGCTGTGACGGCGAGCAAAGCGCGCCGACAGATAGCCGAGTGTGGCCGGGCGAGCGGAGATCGGCTGGTGCGAGAGGAATCGACGCAGATCCTCGGCGAAGGCCTGCATCGACGGATAGCGCTGCTCCGGCTCCTTGCGCAGCGCCTTGCCGAAGATCGTCTGGAGGTCGCCGCGAAGGCTCTCGTCATGCGCGCCCAGCGGTCGAGGATCCTCCTCGGCGAGCCGCCGAAGTCCCTCGGCCAGAGTCGCGCCGTCGACGGCGATCGGCAAACATCCGGCGAGGAGTTGGTAGCCGAGCACGCCCACCGAATAGACGTCGGTGCGCACGTCGACTCGATCCGGATCGCCGCTCGCCTGTTCGGGGCTCATGTAGGCGAGCGTCCCCAGCAGCTCGCCGGCCTTCGTCCGCAGTGTTCGGTCGCGATCCTCGTCGAGCAGGCGGGCGATGCCGAAGTCGAGCACCTTGACGCGTCCGAGTTCATCGACGAACACGTTCCCCGGTTTCAGGTCGCGGTGGATCAGTCCGCGCTGATGGGCGTGGTGGACCGCATCACACAGTTCGATCAACAGCCGGAGTCGCGCAGTCCGATCCGCCTGCGAGGTCGTCGCCCATTGATGCAGGGGAACTCCTCGCACGAGTTCCATCGCCAGGTAGGGCTGCTCGCCGAACGGCGAGGTCCAGGTCCCGGCGGCATGGATCTGCGCGATTCCCGGATGCTGGAGTCGGCCGAGCGCCTGCGCCTCGAGCGCGAAGCGCGCCCGCGCCTCTGGGCCGCCGAACTCCGGCGCCAACACCTTGATCGCGACCTCGCGATCCGGATGGCGCTGTCGGCCGCGGTAGACGATCCCCATACCGCCGCGGCCCAGAACATCGATCACTTCGAAGTCGGCGATCGCATCGGGTAGCGATGCCGTACCGGCGATGCTGCGGCGAACGGCGTCGAGCCTGGTCTCGTCGAACAACACCGGATCGTCGTCACAGCGCAAGAGAGCATCGAGCTCGGCTCGGAGCACAGCGTCGTGGCCACACTGCTCGCGGAGGTAGTCCTCCCGCTCGGCGCCCGTGAGTTCGACAGCGACGCGGAAGATGCGGTGGATGGCGGCGAGCGGTGCCTCCATGGGTCGGGAATCCTAGC
>JBFXDD010000087.1:0-7894 GCA_050181465.1 Planctomycetota bacterium | reverse complement strand
GTCTCCGAGATCGGAGCCATGACCGTGCCGTCGTCACACATCGCATTCTCCGGTCTGACTGGTGGGCGCACGACCACCGCACGCCTCAACGCGGCCGGAACGAACGGCGGAGCGTGCTTCTGCGAGATCACCGCGATTCCGAAGGCGGCTGCACTGGGCGTGTTCAACACGAACACCGCGTGCTCTCCGCTCGGCTTGGGCGGCGACCCCGGCGTGCCGGCGAATGCCGATCCGCAGCCCTTGTTCCTGACGGCCGCGGGTGCCGGGACCTTCAACTCGGTGACGTTCCGACTCTGCCTCGCACGGCCGCACACCGAGATCGGGATCGGCATCGGCGACTGGGCCGGTGCCGCCGTCATGCGGTTCTTCTCGGGCGGCACGCAGATC
Organism: Planctomycetota bacterium; assembly: GCA_050181465.1. GTDB lineage: Bacteria > Planctomycetota > UBA1135 > UBA1135 > UBA2386 > JACRLW01. Next base: position 7,507 of record JBFXDD010000087.1, on the reverse strand, counting down.
ACCTCGCTCACGACCACGAACTACAGCGCGACGTCTTGCACGAAGTTCGCGCAGATGACCGGAGGCACCTTCGATCGTGTCGACTTCGACGTCACGACCGCCGGCGGCAACTTCGTCATCCTCGACCTGTGGACCGAGGTGTGCGGCGCCTCCGCCGAACCGGTAGGGACCGGGTGCACGGGTTCGCTCGGCCCGGTCACGCTCAGCGCGGTGTTGCCGCCGACGACCGGCGGCGTGTTCGTTTCCACGGTCTCCGGCGCGCCGGGCCCGTGGTTCATGATCATCGGCAGCACCGGCTATCGCGACCCCGTGCTCGGCGCTCTGCCCTTCGACTTGACTGCAACCGGTGCCGCGGGTTGCTCCCTGTATGCCGACCTCTCGCTCGCCGTGGTCGGTGGAAGCGGCACCAACTTCGCGCTCACGATTCCGGCGAGCTTCCGTGATTGCCTCTGGTTCCAGGTGCTCGCCGTCGACTTCGCAGCGAACTCCCTGGGGCTGACCACCTCGAACGCGCTCAAGGCCTTCTCGCGCTGATGCTCGAGTTGCAACCGCAGGCGACGCCGTCGATTCCATGAGTTCTTCGAGACAGCCCGCACCGGATCGGGAACTGCTCGCGGACCTCGTCGCGAGTTGCATTCTCGCCTTCGAACGGGATGGCGAGCGGGCTGTCGATCGGCTGTTGGACGATCATCCCGCGCTTGCGCACGCTGCGCGCGAACAGTTGGGGGCGCTGCGCGCAGCGGGCCTGCTCGTCGCTCCGGTGCCCGACCCGGAGATGGTCGGTCCGTACCGAATCCTGCGCCGTCTCGGCAGCGGCGGCGTGGGCACGGTGTTCCTCGCCGAGCAGCGATCGCCGGTGCGCCGCGAGGTCGCGATCAAGGTGATCCGACCCGGAATGGACTCGCGCGAAGTGCTGGCGCGCTTCGCCCTCGAGCGTCAGGCGCTGGCTCTGCTCGATCACCCGAACGTCGCGCGGATTCTCGATGCGGGGACCACCGACGATGGCCGTCCGTACCTCTGCATGGAGTACGTGCGCGGCGTGCCGATCACGAAGTACTGCGATGAACGTGGATTGGGAATCTGCGATCGAGTGCAGCTCATGACCGTCGTGTGCGATGCGGTCCACGCCGCTCATCAGAAGGGGATCCTGCACCGAGATCTCAAGCCGGGGAACATCCTGGTCGGCGACCGCGAGGGGCGGCCGTGGCCGACGGTCATCGACTTCGGTGTCGCCAAGTCACTCGGTCGGCGGATCCTCGACGTCACCCTGCACACGGGGCTTGGCCACCTCGTGGGAACCCCCGAGTACATGAGTCCGGAGCAGGCCGCGAACGAGATCGACGTCGACACGCGGACCGACGTACATGCGCTGGGCGTCGTGTTGTTCGAACTCTTGACCGGACAGATTCCCTTCGCCTCGGAACGTCTGCGCCGCGCCGATCCAGGCGAACTCGTCCGCATACTCCAGCACGAGGATCCGCCGCGACCGAGCGTTGCGGCCGGCGCGGCGCCGCTCGAGATCGCCGCCCGTCGAGGTGAGTCGGTCGGTTCGCTGGCGCGGGCCTTGCGTGGCGAGTTGGACTGGATCGTGGAACGGGCGACGGAGAAGGATCGCAACCGTCGCTACGGAATGGCCGCCGAGATGGCGCAGGACCTGCGCAACCATCTCAGCGGTCATCCGATCGCTGCGGGTCCGCGGAGTGTGCTCTATCGATGGCGGAAGTTCGCGCGGCGCCATCGACTCGAAGTGGGTTCGGCGATGCTGGTCGGTGCCAGTGTGCTCGCCGGTTTGATCACGAGTGTGAGCTTCTACACCCACGCGGTTGCCCGAGCGGCGGAGTCCGAACGCAGTCTCGACGTCGCGCTGGAAGCCGTCGAGCGGATGGTCGCAGCGGGTGAAGACCAACTCGAAGTCGTGCCTCGGATGGAGGAGGTTCGATTGGAGTTGTTGCGCGAGGCGCAGGATCTCCATCGCAAACTGGCGACCGTCGCCGCGGATGAGCGACTGCGCGAGCGCATGGCTCGCGCGTTGTTCGGGTTGGCCCGCGTCGAGGGTCAACTCGGCGATCAGGCCGCGGCATTGCGCAGCGCTGCCCAGGCGAGGGAGCTGCTGTCGCATTCGCGATCCGGGAACGGCGCGACGGTCGCGAGCCTGGAGTTGCGTACCGAGATCGAACTGCACACGGCGACGTGGCGGCAGTCGCTGGGCGCCGAGCGAGACGATCTCGCGGCGATCCTCGTGACCGCGCGTGAGAGCGCGGAGGCCCTTCTCGAGCTTGGCGAGCCGAGTGCTCGACACCGGGTCCTGTTGGCCCGGGTCCTGGCCTTCGATGCCTCGATCGGACGTTTCGAACGTACTACGGTCGAGACTTCGCTCTCGCGTGCGCGCGAAGTACTCGCGCCGGTCCTCGGTGCGCCGAGCGAGAACGCTCCAGTCGCCGTCGATGCGGTCACCGCACTGGCCTCCATGGCCACCATCCTCATCGAACTCGGTGCGGTGGAGGAGATGACCGCGCTCGCGAAGTCGCTGCGGTCGATCGCGGAGCAGCTATTCGCGGCGGAGCCCGACTCGGTGCGCCGTGCTCGCATCCTGCCGGCGTTCGTGTCGATCGCGGAAGTCACCTATCGCTTGGAGGAGTTCGGCACGACCGTGGCGGTCCTCGAGCCGGTCATCGAGGCGCGTCGTCAGTTGGTGCGCGATTTCCCGGCGATGCCTTCCCACCGAGTGGAACTCGCCGACGCGCTCGTGATGTCGGCGGTTGCCCGCAAGTGGCTCGCCAAGTTCGACTTGGCCATGGCCGAACTGGAAGAGGCGCTGGCACTTCACGAAGAACTCGCGCGACAGCAGCCACACGTTCCCGACCATTCCCGGCGTGTGCTGCACACGATGGGGGCGTTGGCGTCGTTGCCCAACACCCGTGCGCAGCTGCGTGCGGAAGTGGATTGGAGCGTCGCGGAGTCCTGGCTCGCCCGCTGTGCGCAGATGCTCGCCGAACCGAAGTTCCGTGACCCGGGTAACGAAGCCGAGTTCGAACTTCTCGCCGAGATCGCGCGGACGGAGGGCACGATGTACGCCCTGCGCGGACAGTTCGATCGCGCGGTCGGTCCACAGCGGCGCGCCTGGGAACTGCACGTGCGTGCGCTCTCGAGCCGACCGGACTCGCCACGGTTCGCGATCGGCGTGGTGGACGCCGGCGAGAACCTCTGTCGGAGCCTCCTGGCACTCGAACGCTACACCGAAGCGGCGCCCGTTCTCGCCGAGGTGAAGCACATCCTCGCGCGGTTCGACAGCGTCTTGGCCGGCCGGCGCCGTGCCGTCCTTCGCCACCGGGAGCTGACCGACCTCAGCGTACGCGTCGCGATCGGTGCTGGAAACTTCGACGAGATCGAGAGCGGCATCGATGCTTACCTCGCCACGACGCCGCAACCGCAGAACGACTGGGTCGGCCACGAGAATGCCGCCAACCTCGCGCTGCTCGCAGTTCGTCGCTGTCCGCCGGACTCGCCCTGGCGCGCGCGCTTCGCGAGCCGCTGTCGGACCGAGGTGGCGGCTGCGATCGCCACGAAGGACGAGATGGCCAATACGCCGCCGTTGATGATCGCGATCATGACGTCGAACACCACGCGAACTCTGGTTCAGCTCGAGCGGGAGATCGGCGATCTCGCCGCGGCCGCCGCGGCCCAACGGCTGGTAGCCGACGGCTACCTGGAAGGACAGCGCTCGCGGCCGAGCGACCGCAGCCGGACTCGCGCTTGCGATGCACTCACCGAACTCGCCGAACTGCAACGTGCGATCGACGACCGCGAGGGGTTGGCCGCAACCGAGCGGAGTCTGTCGGCGCTGACCCCGCGGTGACCTGCAGTGCGCCGCGGTAAGGAGTCTCGGCTCGTCTCGTCCTCGTCCGAGAAACGTCTTCGCCCAGGAGGCAGGGCGAATCGCCCGGCAACTTCGAGCGTGGCGCTCCGTAGTGGCGCTCCTCAATGACCATGACCGCCCTTCGACTCCGATACCTGCTCCCCGCCCTGATTCTGTCCACGAGTGCGTCCCTGTCTGCCCAGCACGGCGACGGCTGGACTGCCGACTTCGCCGCCGCCAAGGCGAGTGCGATCGCCGAGAACAAGGACCTTCTGCTCGTCTTCACCGGCTCCGACTGGTGCGCACCCTGCATCCGCATGGCGAAGGAGGTGTTCGGAACCGAGGAGTTTCGAAGCCGGGCGAGCGAGCACTACGTGTTGGTCGTGATCGACAATCCCAAGGGCGAGGAGGTCATCACCAAGACCGTGCGGGAGCAGAACGATGCATTGATGGCGGAGTTCGCCGTGAACTCCTGGCCGACGATGTTCCTGGCCGACTCGAGTGGTCGTCCGTACGCGCGGACCAAGGACTACCGACCGGGCGGACCCGATGGGTATGTCGAACATCTCGCGTCATTGCAGGGCAACAAGGCGCGTCGCGATGCCTTGCTCTCGGCGGCGTACGAGAGTTCGGGTGTGGAACGCGCGCGCCAACTCGATGCGGCCGTCGCAGCGTGCGGGGAGTTCATTCCCATGGCGCCGTACGCTGCGCTGATCGACGAGATCATCGCCGCCGATGCAGAGAACGAGGCGGGGCTGTCGATGCGCTGGCGCACGCGTCGCGCAGCTGATGCCCTGGAGGTCGAACTTCCAAAGCTGGGCAAGGCTGGTCGTTGGCGCGAACTGGTGACCAAGATCGACACCTTCTTGAACGACTTCGAGCCCGACGCGGCGGTTCGACAGAAGAGTCTCTACTGGCTCGGCGTGGGCCTGGGGCGGCTGGGCGAGACCAAGCGGGCCAAGGAGAGTCTGGACGCAGCGATCGCGATCGATCCGAAGAGTGAGTTCGGGAGTCGGAGCGCGTCCTTGCTGAAGTCCTTCGCGGGTTCGCGCTGAGTGCGTCAACGGGGTGCGCGGAAGATCGCGACTTGGAAGCTGCCGTCGGAAGCCGCTAGTCCGCGGTACATCCCGCTGGTATTGAACGGTGCGGCCAGGTTGCCGGCGGAATCGACCGCGATCAGGCCGCCGTCCTCGACGGCGAGCACCTCGTGCACCACCGCGTCGGTCGCTTCTTGCAGCGATTGGCCGGCGAACTGCATCCGTGCGCTGACTGCACGCGCGATGCCGTGGCGGATGAACTCTTCACCGGTTCCGGTGCAACTGATCGCGGCGAAGGCGTCGGCGTAGGTTCCGGAACCGATCAGCGGTGCGTCGCCGACACGTCCCCACTTCTTGCCGGTCATCCCGCCGGTGCTGGTCGCCGCGGCGAGCTTGCCTGACTGATCCAGAGCGACGCAGCCGACGGTTCCGTAGTCGAGCCGCCGATCGCTCGGTGGCGCGAGCGCGGCAGTCTGCTTGCGATCCTCGAGAGCGCGCTCCAGCGCGCGACGTCGGCTGTCGGTGTCGAACCAGGTGTTCTCGACGCGTTCGAGATCGAGCGTGTCGGCGAAGGTCTCGGCACCTGCTCCTGCGAGCAGCACGTGCCGGGTCTTCGTCATCACCGCCCGCGCCAACGCGATGGGATGCCGCACCGTGCGAACTCCGGCGACCGCGCCGCAGCGCAGGTTCGAGCCGTCCATGATCGCGGCGTCCAGCTCGTGCTCGCCCTTCTCGTTGTAGACGGCACCCTTGCCGGCGTTGAACAGCGGGTCATCCTCCAGCAATTCCACCACGGACTGACACACATCGAGCGCGGGCGTCCCGGCGGCAAGAAGGTCGCGGCCGTGCTCGAGCGCGCGCCGCAACGCGCTCTCGTAGGGGGCGAGTCGATCGGCCGGCGTGTTCGGATCCATCGTTCCCGCTCCGCCATGGATGGCGATGGCCCACTTGCCGACGGTGACCGCCGCAGGCTCGGGGCCGGTTGCCTGGCACGCGGTCAGGAGCGAAAAGCACGTCAGTTGGAGGAATCGACGGCGAGCGGCGCCGTGCGCAACTGAGCGCGGAACCGGACGAGAGGGGACGATGCGAGCCATGGGTAGGACGGTACCGCGCGAGCAAAGTGCTTTCAGGTGCAGGTCTCCACGCCGGTATCGTGCCCACGCAGCATGTTCGAACCCCGTCGCGCGATCGTTCTCTGTCTCCGCGGGATCCTGGCAGGCTGGGTCCTGGCGGGAGTGGCTCCTGCCGGAGCGGCCGTGCAAGACGCGACGGCCGCCCCGGCGGCAAGTGCCGTTGACCCGACGACCTTCGCGCCGCTGGCGGTCTGCCTCGCGGGCTCGGCGAAGGCGTCGGATTCGCGTGCGGCGCAGGGTGCCGGCGGCCATGTGATCGAGCTGCGCGGCACCGACCAGGCTTCGTTCGCTCGCCAGCTCGAGGTCGCGCGCGCCACCTATCGCATCCGCGGCGGCGCGATGCATCTGCTCACGCGCGGTGAGGACGCCGTGCTCGGCCTGGAGCTCGTGCGCCGCGTCGGTCATCACTTCGCGACCTGGACGAGGATCGATCCTCCGCAAGACTTCGACCCCGCGGCATGGCGAGCGCTGCCGGCGCGCCGCGATCACGTCCTGAGCGACGACAGCGAGGCCGCGCTGCGGGCACACTTCGCGTCGTTGTGGAACCCGCCGGGTACCGAGGTTCCGACCGGTGAAGTCCATGCCGCACTCGACGCCTTCCACGATGCGGCGACCAAAGCGGACGAAGCCACCTACTTCGCGTTGCTGCCGGACGACTCGGTGTTCCTCGGCACGGATGCGAGCGAACGTTGGACCGGTCGTGAGTTCCGCGACTTCGCGCTGCCGTACTTCCAGCGCGAGACGGCGTGGACGTACGTGAGCTTGCGTCGGCACGTCACGGTGGCGGACGGCGGTCGCATCGCGTGGTTCGATGAACTGCTCGACAACGAGAGCTACGGTCCATGCCGCGGCAGCGGTGTGCTCGAGCGTCGCGACGGGAGATGGGTGATCCGGCTGTACGACCTCGCCATGCTGGTGCCCAACGACGCGGCTCGCGACGTGGTCCGTCGCATCCGCGAGGGTTCCAGCGAGACGACCACCATCGTGCTGGTGCGTCACGCGGAGAAAGCCGCGGTCCCCGTCACGGAGAAGGATCCACCATTGAGCGAGGCGGGGCTGCGGCGTGCGCAATCACTGGCGGAGGTGTTGCGCGATGTGCCGGTGGCTGCGGTGTTCGCGACACCGTTTCGCCGCACGGTCGACACGCTTGCGCCGTTGTGCGAAGCGCGGAGACTCACGCCGATCGTCTTGCCGCCATCGGACGCGAACGGCTTGGTCGACGCGTTGCTGTCGAAGTTTCGCGGGCAGACCGTGGTGGTGTGCGGCCACTCGAACACGGTCCCCGCGATCGCGCGCGCGCTTGGGGTGACCCAGTCCGTCGTGATCGACGAGTCGACTTACGATCGTCTGTTCGTGGTCAGTCACGCGGCGAGCGGCGCGAAGCTCCTTGGGCTTCGCTATTGAGATCGGAGTCGAGTTAGGATCCGCCGATGCGACGCACTCGCCGCCTGGCCGTACTGCTGTTCTCGAGCGCGATGAGT
>JBFXDD010000086.1:0-8685 GCA_050181465.1 Planctomycetota bacterium | reverse complement strand
TTCCGATTCTCCGTCCGCCTGTTCGCACCCGCCGAGTTGCGCGACTGGTTGGAGCATGCGGGCTTCGTCGACATCGAGGCCTTCGATGAAGACGGCAACGACTTCGACATCGAGAGCACTCGATTGATCCTGACCGCTCGCAAGCCATGAGCAGACGATCTCAGTTGGCAGAGCACTGGCTGCTCGACCCGGACATCACCTTCCTCAACCACGGCTCGTTCGGAGCCTGCCCCAAGACCGTTCTCGAGGAACAGTCGCGCTGGCGCGCGCGCATGGAAGCCGAACCGGTGCGCTTCCTCCATCGCGAGGTCGAGAGCCACCTCGATCATGCCAAAGACGTGCTCGCACGCTTCCTCGGCGCCCAAGCGCGGGATCTCGTCTTCGTGGTGAACGCGACCACGGGCGTCAACACCGTGCTTCGCTCGCTGAGTCTGCGGCCAGGCGACGAGTTGCTGGTGACGGATCAGGAATACAACGCGTGTCGCAACGCGCTCGACTTCGTCGCGGCGCGCCGCTCCGCACGCGTGGTGGTAGCGCATGTCCCGTTCCCGATCGCGAACGAGCAGCAGGTTCTCGATTCCATCGTCGCAGCGGTGACGCCTCGCACTCGCGTGCTCCTGGTCGACCATGTGACGAGTCAGACCGGAATGGTCATGCCGATCGCGGCCATCGTGTCGGCGATGAGACAGCGCGGCGTCGAAGTCCTGGTCGACGGTGCCCACGCGATCGGCATGCTGCCGTTGAATCTCGATGCCTTGGGCGCCGGCTGGTACACGGGCAACTGCCACAAGTGGCTGTGTACGCCCAAAGGTTCTGCGGTCCTGCATGTGCGCAGCGATCTGCAGTCGGCAATGCGGCCGCTGGTCATCTCGCACGGCGCGAACAGCTCTCGCACGGATCGCTCGCGCTTCTTGATCGAGGCCGACTGGATCGGCACGCACGACCCCACGCCGTGGCTGTGCATCCCGCGCGCACTGGAGTTTCTGAGCGGCCTCTTCCCAGGAGGCATCGACGGACTGCGCGACCACAACCGGTCGCTGGTCCGCCACGGCCGAAACCTGCTGCTCGAGACTCTGGAGCAGAGCCCGCCGTGCCCCGATTCGATGATCGGTTCGCTGGCTTCGATCCCAGTTCCGCCGGGGAGCGGCCCCATCCCGCCACTCGGGCTCGACCCGCTGCACGTCGCCTTGTTCGAGAAGGAACGCATCGAGGTGCCCGTCATGGCCTGGCCCGCAGCCCCCGCTCGACTCCTGCGCATTTCTGCACAGGCATACAACCATTCCTCGGAATACGAACGACTCGCCGCGGTTCTACCGCGCCTGCTCGCTGACGAACGCGCACATCGCCCATGCTGCAACTGACCCGCATCCGTAAGTCCTTCGGCGCGATCGTCGCCGTCGACGATCTCGATCTCAGAGTGGAGCGCGGCGAGACGCTCGGCCTCCTCGGTCCCAACGGGGCCGGCAAGTCGACCACGATCAAGCTCGCGCTCGGGATCGAAGCGCCGGATTCCGGCACCGTCGACTTCGCCGGGCTCGGGGCACCGTCGGACGCGAAGGTCCGCCGCAAACTCGGCTACTCGCCGCAGGATCTTGCGGTCTACGAAGAACTCACCGCTCGGGAGAACCTGTCCTTCTTCGGCAAGCTGCAGGGAATGCGCGGCGGCAGCCTGACGAGCGCGGTCGATCGCGGACTCGAGATCGCCGGATTGCGTGATCGCCAGAACGACCGCGTCGCCACGTTCTCCGGAGGGATGAAGCGCCGATTGAACATCGCGTGTGCGACCGTGCACGATCCGGATCTCCTCCTGCTCGACGAACCGACCGTCGGTGTCGATCCGCAGTCGCGCAATCACATCTTCGAAGCGATCGAGTCGCTGGCGGCCGAAGGCAAGACCGTCATCTACACGACGCACTACATGGAGGAGGCCGAGCGACTGTGTGATCGCGTGGCGATCGTGGACTCGGGTCGGGTGCTGGCCTGCGACAAGGTCGACACGCTGCTGGAGCGGCACGGTTCGCGCCCGGTGGTTGCCGTCGAACTCTCGGCTCCCCCGCCGCCCGGATCGTCGCTGCCCGGCGAGATCGACGGCGATGTGCTCCGTCTCACCACGGACGATCCGGAAGAGACCCTCGCGGATCTCCGCCAGCGCGGCGTGCGCTGGCGTTCGATCCATGTGCAGCGCGCCGATCTCGAGACCGTATTCCTCGAACTCACCGGAAGGAGCCTTCGCGACGCATGAGCACGATCTGGACTTTGGCGCGGAAGGATCTGCTCCTTCTGCTTCGCGACAAGCCGGCGCTGTTTTGGATGCTGGCGTTCCCCGCGGTGTTCGCGATCTTCTTCGGATCGATCTTCGGCGGGCAAGGCGCCGGCCAGCAGCGCAAGATCGAACTGATCGTGGTCGAAGACGGACTCGACCAGGCGAAAGAGGCGTTTCTCGCGCGACTTGCCGATCGACCGATCACCCTCTCTCGCGCGAGCCGGGAAGCTGCCATCGACAGGGTGCGGTTGGGCAAGGCCAACGCATTCGTGGATGTCCGGCGGGTTCCGACCGGAGCGTTCGGCATCTTTCGGGGCGAACCCACCGAGATCGAACTCGGCTGTGATCCCGCGCGTGTCGCCGAGCGCGCGATGATCGAAGGATTCTTGGTCGAAGCGTCCTTCGGCGGCTTGCGCGATGTCTTCAGTGATCGCGAGGCGGCACAGAAGGCCGCGCGAGAGGCGCGTGAAGCCGCACAGAAAGACGATTCCATGCCGGGTGCACAGCGCCTCGTGCTCACGACCTTCCTCGGCGCGCTCGAGAACTTCTTCGGCACCGTGCAGCTCGGCAGTGCGGAGGCGAACGGCCACGGCAGCTCGCCCATGACCGGTCCGACGATTCGGAACGTCGACGTCACGCGGCGCCGCGACGGTCCGCCGAACGCCTACGCCATCTCGTTTCCGCAGGCCATGCTCTGGGGACTGATGGGGTCCGCCGCCGGTTTCGCGCTCACCTTCGTGCGCGAGCGCGCGGCGGGCACCCTCGTGCGGCTGTGGACCGCGCCGATCGGTCGGCTCGCGATCCTCGGCGGCAAGTTGTTGGCTTGCATGATCACGTCGCTGGTCGTCTCGGGGGTGCTCTTGGCCTTCGGAGTCATGGTGTTCGGCGTCACCATCGCGTCGCCGACTGCGCTGCTCATCGCCGGAGCGAGCGCGGCCTACGCCTTCGCCGGCGTCTCCGTCTTGTTGTCCACCATCGGTCGCACCGAACAGGCCAACGCCGGCGTTTCCTGGGGCATCCTCTGCCTCCTGGCCATGGTCGGCGGCGGCATGGTGCCGCAGATCGTCATGCCGGCGTGGATGTTGAGTGCCGGCTCCTTCTCCCCCGCACGTTGGGCCATCGCCGGCCTGGAGGGCGGCATCTGGCGTGGTCATGCTGTGGCCGACGCCCTGGTGCCGGCAGGCTGGCTGGTGGTGATCGGCACCGCCGCGCTCGGGATCGGGCTGGCTCGGTTTCGGACGATCCGAGGCTGACGGGGACCCTTCGCGTGAGGGTGGCGACCTCGCCCAGCGCGGCGATCCCGCGCCGGTCGTCGCTCGGCGAGGCCTCGCAACGATCCTTCGCAGCCGCCACTCGATCCATCCGGTTGTCCGGCGGCGTCGAGCGGCCCGCACCGTGGGGCCGAAGTCCGGCCGTGCGGCCCGGACCACTCGCGCGAGGACCTCGGGTCCCGGCCCGTGGCGCAAGCCCAGCGGCCGGCGAGGAAACAATCCCGCCAACCGCGCATTGACCGGAAGCCCACGGCCTACGATCGTTTCAAACGAACGTTCGACCTTCGCCACTCACCGTCGCGACCCTCGATTCATGGACCTCTCTACCAAGACCCTGATCCTCGACGTGGCCGAACGGCTCTTCGCGGAACAGGGCTTCGCCGCCACCTCGATGCGGGCGATCACCGCGGCGGCGGGGGTGAATCTCGCGGCGGTGAACTACCACTTCGGCAGCAAGGAAGCCCTGCTGGTCGCCGTCTTCGACCGACGGCTGATGCCGGTGAACCAGCGGCGGATGGATCTCTTGACGACGGTCCTCGCCACGGCCGAGCGCGAGTCTCGCGCACCGACGATCGAAGCGATCCTCGACGCGCTCTTTCGACCTGCCCTCGACCTCCTCCGCGAGCCGGGCGGGCACTCGTGCGTGCGCTTGTTCGCGCGCGCCCATCTCGAGGCCGAGGCGGAAGCCCTGGAAGCACTCCTGCTCGAGCGCTTCTGCGAAGTTCGCGATCGGTTCATGCCGGCGCTCTGCCGCGCGCTCCCCGAGTTCGATGGCTCCTCGATCGCCTGGCGCATCCATCTCGCCATTGGCGCCTTCGCTCACACCATGCAGAGCACGCTTCGGCTCAGTTGGCTGACCCAGGGCGACCCGACGCCGCCAGACCTCGACACCACCCTCGCGCGTCTGATCGCGTTCTGCGCCGCGGGCATGCGCGCCGGGCCGACGGAGGCTACGCAATGATCCGACGACCGCACCCAGCCGTCCTCGCGCTCGCCGCTCTCGGCGCCTGCGCGACACCGATCGAAGACAGCCCGCGCGACGGCGGAATCGAGCTGCCCGAGCGCTATCGCAACGCCTCGGATCCGACGACGACGGCGATCGACGACCCGCAGTTGCTGTGGACTCACTTCGCCGACCCATCGATCCAGGCCAGCGTGGAACGTGCGCTGGGGAACAACCGCGATCTGCGTGCCACCGCGGCTCGCGTCGATATCGCCCGCGCGCGCGCCGCACTCAGCGGTGCCTCGCTCGAACCGAGCCTGACGGCACGACTCGACGCCCAGCGGCGCCGCTTCGCATTCGTCGGACTGCCGATCGGCGGCGGCGGCGGCGTGTTCAGCAACACGACCAACCAATTCACGTTCTCGCTCGACGCGAGCTGGGAACTCGACGTGTGGGGTCGACTGCGCGCGGCGGACCGTGCCGCGAACGCGGACCTTGCTGCGGCCGCCGCGGACGTCGATGCCGCGACGCTCTCACTCGCCGCACGCACGATCAAGGCGCACGTCGCCTGTGTCGAAGCGGTCCAGCAACTCGAACTCGCGAACCGCACGGCGCAGACTCGCCGCACGACCGAGCAGATGGTCGAACGGCGATTCGAGAGCGGCGTCCGGACCGCTCTCGATCTCGCACTGGCTCGCTCCGATCGAGAATCCGCCGAGGCCGCGATCGCCGCGCGCACGCGGGCTCGCGACGCCGCGATCCGCACGCTTGAGGTCCTTCTCGGCGAGTATCCCGCGACCGCGCTCGACCCGGGCGCGACCTTGCCGACTCTCGGCAGCGCGATCCCCGGCGGTCTCCCTGCTGAGTTGCTCGGACGACGACCGGATCTTCGCGCCGTCGAACGACGGCTCGCTGCCGCCGATGCTCGCCACGGTGAGGCCAAGGCGGATCGCTGGCCGCGACTCTCGCTGACGGTGAGCGGCGGCACCACGAGCAACCAGCTCGAGGACCTGCTCGATCTCGATTTCCGGACGTGGGCGCTCGGCGCGAACCTACTCGAACCGATCTTCGACGGCGGCCGACGCTCCTACACGATCCAGCTTCGCGATGCCGAGCGACGCGAAGCCGAGTCGCGCTTCGCCGCGCTGCTGCTCATCGCGCTCGCCGAAGTCGAGGGCGCTCTCGCCAACGAATCCACGTTGCGGGAGGAGGCCGCGCGACTCGAAGTCAGCGCGCGTCTCGCCAACGACGCGGCGAACCTCGCCGCCGATCGCTACGCCGGCGGACTGCTCGACGTGACCACTCTGCTCGACACGCAGCGCCGAGCACTCGCGGCCGAGACCGCACTCATCGCGATCCGTCGTGCACGACTCGACAACCGAGTCGATCTCCTCCTCGCACTCGGCGGCGGCATGCCTGATGCCGCTGCATCGACGCCCACTGCCGACTCCGACTCATGAATTTCGTGCGCACAGTGCTCGCGGTCTTGCTGCCGCTCCTCGTTCTCGCACTCGGCGCAGGGCTGGCCTACGCCATGGTCCAGGCCAGCAAGCGACCGCCGGCAGAGCCGCCGCCGAAGGTCCTGCCCTTGGTCGAGGTCGTTCCGGTTGCGGTCACGACCTGGGAACCGATCGTGCCGGCGACGGGATCCGTCACGCCCGCGATCTCCGGTGAACTGGTGAGCGAGGTGCAAGGTCGCATCCTCGAGATCGGCGACGGCCTACGGGTCGGCGCTCGCTTCGCTGCCGGTGCGGTGCTCCTGCGCATCGATCCGCGCGACTACCAGCTCGCCGTGGCGGAAGCGGAGGCGGCCGTCGCGCAGGCGCGTGTCGCCGTCGAGGTGGAACGTGCGGAGGCCGAAGCCGCGATCCGCGCATGGCGCGACCTGCACGGCGCCGACGAGCCGCCGCCGCTCGTTCGCCGCGAGCCGCAGGCTGCCGAAGTCGCCGCACGGTTGAGTGCCGCGCGCACTCGGCTCGAGACCGCGCGCCGCGACCTCGACCGCACGACCATCCTCGCTCCCTACGACGGGTTCACCTATCAGCGTCACGTCGAACACGGCCAGTTCGTGAGCCGCGGCACTCGGCTCGCGCAGCTCTTCGGGAGCGCGCGCGCGGAAGTGCGGTTGCCGATCGTCCAAGACGATCTCGCGCTGCTCGACCTCGCCACCTCGACCGTGACCCTGCGCGGCGAGGTCGCCGGCAAGGAGCAGACGTGGCAGGGCAAGGTCGCTCGTCGTGAGGACTGGCTCGACCCGAAGACACGCATGGCCGGCGTGGTCGTCGAGATCGACAACCCATTCGTGGAGTCACCCGAATCGGCGGCGATGTTTCTCAATCTGTTCGTGCGCGCCGAGTTGCACGGCCGGGAAGTGAGCGACGTCGTCGTGCTCCCGCGCAAGGCGCTGCGCGGGCCGAGTCGCGTCTATGTGATCGATCAAGACAATCGACTGCACTTCCGTGAGGTCCGCGTGATCCACCGCGCTCGAGAACACGTCGTGATCGCCGACGGCCTGCAAGCAGGCGAGCGTGTCTGCATCACGCCGCTGGACCTCGCCACCGAGGGAATGGGTGTTCGGGTCGGCTCCGGCGAGATCGGGAGCGCCCGATGAAGACGGGTTTCGTCGCGTGGTGCGTGCGCAATCCGGTCGCCGCCAACCTCCTCATGCTGCTGGTCATGGCGGCCGGCCTGGTGATGCTGCCGCGGATTCGTCGCGAAGTGTTTCCGGAGTTCCCTGCCGACCTCATCCACGTACGCGTGCCGTACCCGGGCGCGACGCCTCAGGAAGTCGAAGAGTCGATCTGCGTCAAGGTCGAGGAGGCGATCCAGGGCGTCGACGGGATCGAGAAGATCAGCTCGAACGCGTCCGAAGGCAGCGGCCTCGTCGTCGTGAAGTTGCTGGAGGGCACCGACGCCTCGCGCGCGCTCGACGACATGAAGGCGCGCGTCGATGCGATCGACACGTTCCCCGAAGACGCGGAGGAGCCGGTGGTCAGCGAGGTCGTGCTGCGACGGCAGGTGCTCAGCGTCGCGGTCTCCGGATCGCTGGACGCGCGCGGCCTGCGCACCGCGGCGGAACGAGTGCGTGACGACCTCAACGCTCTGCCGCACGTCACGCTCGCGGAACTCGTGAACGTGCGCCCCTACGAGATCTCGATCGAGGTGCGCGAGGACTCGCTTCGCCGATTCGGACTCAGCTTCGATCAGGTCGCGGAGGCCGTGCGCCGATCGTCGCTCGATCTGCCGGGCGGCTCGGTCCGAACCAGCTCGGGCGAGATCCTGCTGCGCACGCGCGCGCAGGCGTATCGCGGCGAGGAGTTCGAGAAGCTGGTCGTGCTGAGCAAGCCCGATGGCTCACGCGTGCACCTCGGCGAACTCGCCGAGGTCGTCGACGACTTCGCCGAGACCGACCAGGACACGCGCTTCGACGGCGAGTCTGCGGTACTCGTCAACGTGTTCCGCGTCGGCGATCAGGACGCCATCGTGATCGCCGACGAGGTGAAGGAGTACTGCGCGTCGCCGCCCGGTTGGATTCCTGAGGGCGTCAAGATCGCGCCCTGGTTCGATCAGTCGCAGATCCTGAAGAGTCGTCAGGAGCTGCTGGTGCGCAACGGCATCAGCGGCTTCCTCCTGGTGTTCGTGGTGCTCGCGCTCTTCCTGCGCTTCAAGCTCGCGATCTGGGTGACCCTCGGGATCCCGATGTCGTTTCTCGGGGCGATGGCGTTCATGCCCAGCCTGGGCGCGTCGTTCAATCTGATCTCACTGTTCGCGTTCATCCTGGTGCTCGGGATCGTGGTCGACGACGCGATCGTGGTCGGCGAGAACGTCTACGCGCACAGCAAGCGCGGCAAGAAGCCGATCGACGCGGCGATCGACGGCGCGCAGGAGGTCGCGTTGCCGGTCACCTTCTCGGTGTTGACGACCGTCGTGGCCTTCCTCCCGCTCTTCGGCGTGCCGGGGCTGTTCGGTCGGTTCATGTCCCTCATCCCGATGGTGGTCGTGCCGGTCCTGCTGTTCTCGCTCGTCGAGTCGAAGACGGTGCTGCCGGTCCACCTCCGCCACTTCGATGCCAACTCCGAGGTGCGAGGACCGGCGCGTTGGTGGCGACGATTCCAGGACCTGTTCGCAAACGGGTTGGAGTTCGTCGCACAACGGCTCTACCGACCCTCGGTGGGCCTCGCTCTGCGCTGGCGTTGGGTCTCGCTCGC
>JBFXDD010000085.1:0-8979 GCA_050181465.1 Planctomycetota bacterium | reverse complement strand
CAGCGGTGCCGGACAGGAGACCGGCGCGATGTGCGGATGCACACCCAGAGCCTGGGCGCACAGATCAGCAGAGCCGATCAGACACAGCAGGAGAGGAGAGGAGAGGAGAGGAGAGGAGAGGAGAGGAGAGGAACAGACCTGCACGCGTTCCCGCCGCGCGCAACATCGAATCGAAGAAGCCCTTCATGCTTCACCTCCGAAAACGAAACCCAGCCCCGGCAGACTGACAGTCCGGCCCGATCTCGTCGATCGATCCCGGGCTCTTCCGCGGCCGAGGTTCAGGTTCACCCGACCCGAAGGGTCTGTCAAGGGGGGCTGCTCTCCCGCCCTCGCCAACCAGAATCAGATCGCATGCTCCGACTCGTCGGCAAAGCTGAAGTAGCGCTCCTGTCCCACGACCACGTGATCGAGCAGTTCGATCCCGCACAGTTCGCCGACTTGACGCAATCGCTCGGTTACCCGGCGGTCGTCGACGCTCGGCGACGGATCGCCGCTGGGGTGATTGTGCACGACCACCAACGCCGCCGCGCGCTCGCGAAGAGCCGGCGCGAAGACCTCCCGCGGATGCACCGGCGCGCTGCCGAGCCCGCCGAGACTGATCTGACGCAGCGCCAACACCCGATGGCGGACGTCGAGCGTCAGCGTCCAGAAGGTCTCTCGCCCCAAGGGTCGGGTCGCCTCGCGCACCACGCGCGCGACATCCGCCGCGGAACGCACCGGCTCCCCGGGAACGAGCGCCGTCGCCGCCATCCGCCGCGCCAGCCCGAAGGCTCCGAGCAGGGCCGCCGCACGCGCCACGCCGATCCCGGGTTGCGCCGCAACCTCACCCAGCTCCGCCCGGGCCAACGCCGCCAGCCCACCAAAGTGCTCGAGTAGATCGAGCGCCACCCGCTCCGCCGATCGCCCGCGACAACCGGTGCGCAACACCAGCGCGAGACACTCGGCATCGGAGAGGAGTTGCTCACCGAGCAGGCCGAGCCGCTCCCGCGGACCAATCGTCGCCACTGCAAGAGTCATCGTCTGCAACCGTGTGCGAAAGCGCCGATCGGTGACATGCGTCGTTCGACGACACCATCTACGCTGGGACAATCGATGAGCGACCGCCTGCTCGAAGCCCTGACTCGGCACTTCGGCCACCACGACTTCCGCGGCCCGCAGCGATCGGTCTGCGAACACGTGCTCCGCGGCGGCAGCGGACTGTTGCTGCTGCCGACCGGCGACGGCAAGTCCCTCTGCTATCAACTTCCGGCCCTCCTGTTCGAGGACGCGCTCACGCTGGTCGTCTCCCCGTTGATCGCACTGATGGACGACCAAGTCGCCGCGCTACGCCGCCGCGACCTTCCGGCAGACTGCATCCACTCCATGCTGGAGGCGCATGAGCGCGAGGCTCGCATCGAGGCCGCCGTCAGCGGCCAACTGAAACTCCTCTATTGCACGCCCGAGCGATTTCGCGTGCCGGGCTTCCTCGAGCGAATCCGCAGCCGCCGCACCGCACTTCTCGCAGTCGACGAAGCGCACTGCCTGAGCCAATGGGGTCATGACTTTCGCCCCGACTACGCCAAGCTCGGCGAGATTCGCGCCGCCTTGGGCGACCCACCGACTTTGGCGCTGACGGCGACCGCGACTCCCACCACCGCAGCCGACATCAAGTCGACGCTGCGGATCGTGGACAGCCCGACCTGGCACAGCGGGCTCGAGCGCAAGAACTTGTTCCTCTCGGTCGAAGAAGTCGCTCACGCCGACGACAAGCTCGCACGCCTGCGTTCCCTGCTCGAACGCATCGAGGGCGCCGGCATCGTCTACTTCGCCTTGATCGGTGAACTCCGCAAGGTCGAGGACCGACTGCGCCGCGACGGTCATCGCCCCCTCGTCTACCACGGCGATCTCTCGGCGAGCGAACGACGCGAACAACAGGCGCGCTTTCTGACCAGCCCCGACGGCATCATGCTCGCGACGAATGCTTTCGGCATGGGAGTGGACAAGCCCGACATCCGCTTCGTCGTGCATTGGCAGATGCCGCGCACGCTCGAGGCCTACTATCAGGAGATCGGTCGCGCGGGGCGCGACGGGAAGCCGGCGTTCTGTGAGTTCCTCTTTCTGCGCGACGACCTGCAGATCCAACGCGAGTTCACGGACGGCTCGAATCCGGATGCTGCCTTTCTCACGCGCGTGGTCGAGACGCTGTCGACGCTGGGCGAACGCGCGCAGGCTTTCGATCGCGACGACCTCCAGCGTCTGTTGGTACACGGTCGGCGCCATGACGGTCGCGTCGATACCTGCTTGCGGCTTCTGCGCACGGCGGGCTGTCTCTCCGGCGAGCTCGGATCCGGCTCGTTCCGATGGCTTCGCACACCGACCGCCGATGAGATCGCCGTATGGTTGCCGTCCGGCAAGCATGCGCATGACCTGCAAGCGCTGCTCGCCACCTTTCGCTACGGCGCCGACGAGGGCTGCCGCAAATCGCGCATCCACGACTACTTTGGTTTGCCCGACAGCTTTCCGGGGGGATGCGGGGCCTGCGATCAGGAAGTCGATTCGGCCGCGCACATCGAGACGAACTTCTCCCCGCGCGGCGGCGTCCCGCGTGCGCACGAACCGACACCGGCCGCCGCGGGAGTCGCCCGCGGCGACTGGCTCGACATCGCCGGCTTCGGACTCTGTCTGGTGTTGCGCGTGCATCAGCACTCGCGTGGCGTGCGCATCGACGTGGAACGGGCGAACGACCTGACCGAGCGCAGCGTCGATCTTTCCCGCGCGCGATGGCGGCGCGTCCAGTCGTAGAGCCGACGGACAGCCACACCGAGCGATCCGTGAAGGGGCAGAATGGCCCGCAATCTCTCCCTACCACGCGCACCTCGGCGAGGCTTGACAGCACACACACACTCTGTCTCTCTCTCTCGCTCTCTTCTGGGCGCACAGATCTTCCCCACGATCTGCCGCCCTCCAATCCCCACCCTCGGAGGAGCAACGCCAATGCGATTCCCGTTTCCAGAACCAACTCGGAAGCGAAACCAACGAACACCCCGGCGTCTTGGTCAGGTGGTCTTGGCACTTGGACTCTCGATCTGATGGACGAAGGGGGCCGACAGCGCATGAGCCTGGCCGTCGATGCCGCCGGACTGCCGCAGGTTCTCTTGCTCGACGAGGAACAACGACCGCGCTATCAGCTCACGATGAACGACAAGGGCGCGCCCGGGATGATGTTCCTCGGTGCCGACCACGCCATCTGTTCCGGCCAAGGCACCGACGCGGATGGGGAACCCTGGCGAATCGACAGACCGCTGTGCGCTCCGCTCGAGCCGAGACCCGCGACGAAGCCCGAGCCGACCGGGAACGGCGGCAGGGACGGCGACCGGTGAGCCTTGCGCCCGATCCGGCGGAGCAGCTCAGCGAGCGATGCTGGAGGAGTTGCTGCGATCGGGGCAGCGATCAACTCAACGTCGAATCGGCAGATTCAGACGGCCCGTGAAGTAGCCGCGGAACTCATTGGTCGTCAGGTTGATCACGCCGTGCGCCGTGTCCGTCCCGGTTGCTCCGGCGAAGCGGCCCGTGCCGCCGGTCGTGGTCGCGATCTCGATGAAGCGGAACACCCCGGGTTCGATCATCTCGGTCAGCGTGAGCTCGAAGGTACCACGCGGGAATCGCCGCGGCAGCCGTGCCAGTCGAACTCCCCAAGGATGCCGTTGGGCAACTGCCGAGTGACCGTGCCGGTACCCGTGAAGAGGCCGAGCTGATTGGTCCAACCATGGACCATCGATACGGGAACGCCGCTGCCTGAGAAGACCCCGAAGTTCGGGACCGAACGGGTCGCTTGGGCGACCGCGGCACTGGTGAGCAGCACCAGAATGCCGAGTCGGACACCGAACGAGCGTCGGAATGAGGGAGTCATCGAATTGGCCGAGTTGGATCCGTCGTGATGCGAAGGCACCCGCCCTCGCTGTCACGGAGTCAGCGGAGGCCGCTCGCCGAAGCGTCACGAAAAATGCGACCCGGCGAGCGGGTCGACGACGGATCTGGACCCTCACGCCGCTCTCGGGATCGCCAGGCGCCAGCGCGAAGCCCGACCTCGTCAGGACTCAGCGACGAAACGCGAGAGCGTTGACGCGCTGACCGACGCAACGCCCTTGCTCGACGCCGAGTTCGATCGCGGCCGAGTAGTGGATTCCGCCGTAGAGACGGCTGATCGCCGCTTCATTCGCAGCCTCGAAGAAGGACGTGAATCCGCGAGCCGGGTAGCCGAGGAACTCGTTCGTTCGATCGGTGAACGGAAACGGCGATCCGAACATCGCCGTCATGACTTCCGCCCACGCACCCGACTGCACCGAATGACCGGAGGTGTACTCCGGGAAGGGCGGGGTGTTGAGCAGGGGCATCCAGTTCGGATCGATGAGGTTCTGGATGTAGGTGATCGGCCGGAGCAGGTTGTAGTGATACTTCGACCACCAGCAGGCGACGAAGGCATCGGCCACGGCGATTCCGACGCGCGCGTATGCCTCTGCAGCGACATCGAGCTTTGCTCCCGTCTGTCGAAGCACCTGCGTCAACATCGAGATGGAATGGCCCGGCGGAGTCGCGGTCGTGCCTGGATCATCCGACCACCAGCGCGCGATATCGATCTGCGATTGCGTGAGAGCGTTGACGGTCTGGAAGACCGAGAGCGCCTGGGAATAGAACAGCGAGGTATTGAGCTCGGAGTACGGCGGCGGCGCACCGGGGTCGCAGCGGAACTCGCCCCCCAGTGCGAACGCACGATTCTGTCCCCAATACGGCTGCAGCGCGGACTGGAAGCCCGGCGCGGTCGGCACCCACAAGCCCGGCCCGACCGGCGGCTGGTAGGAACTCGGGAAGTTCCGAGTGTAGCCCTCGTGGCCGCCGTCACTCCGCGACCAGAAGAAGACCGCATCCGCGACTCGACGTCCGAACAGCCGCGAACGCTCGAGAGTGGCGGCGTTCACGTTCTGTCCGAGTGAGTCGGCGAGCGAGTTCTCGAGATCGTCGATGGAGGTGAGATTCTGCGGTGAGCTGCTCACGAAGAGCTGCCGGAGGATCTGGGCCATCGCCGCATTCGCGGAGGACGGCCAGTGGTACTCGAGGCCCCCGGCGGGAACGGGCAGCATCGTCAAATCCGCCAACTGCCCGGCGAGAGTCACGCGGGTCGGGTCTCCCGCCTGCATCGATTCGTAGAGCGTGACGCCCGCATACCCCAAGGCTCGCGAAGCCACCGGCGGCGAGAAGCCCGGGGTGGTTCGGACCAACACCAAAGCCAGGTCGAACCACTGCGTCGCGACGTCGGCGTTGAAAGTCCCCGGCAACGCTCCCTTCGGTGCCGACGCGGGTGCGCTCCGGAACGGCAAGGCATTGACTTCCCGGCCGATCGCCTCGCCCTGCGCGACCCCGTTCTCGATGGCAGCCTGGTAATGGATACCGCCGTAGAGCCGGGAGATCGCAGCTTCCTGGGCTGCTTCGCGGAATGACGCGAAGGAGCGGGCCGGGTAGCCGAGGGTTGCGTGCGTGTCGTCGGTGAATGCGTAGCTCTCTCCGAACAGTTCGCTCAGGACTTCGGCTGCTGCACCGGACTGCACGGAATGGCCCGAGGTGTACTCGGGGAACGGCGGCGTTGGGATGGGAGTCGTCCAGTTCGCGTCGATGTTCGCCTGGATGTAGGTGATCGGCCGCAGGAGGTTCTGATCGAACTTCGCATACCAACACGAGATGAAAGAGTCAGCGACGGCGACACCGAGCTTGCAGTAGGTCTCCGCACAGCGATCGAGAGTGAGCGATTCGTCCGCGACGATCTGGTTCACGATGGCGATCCAGTGGCCCGGAGGAGTCGCGGTCTGCCCCGGGTTGTCGGCCCAGAAATTCGCGATGTCCAACTGAGCCTGAGTGAGCGAGTTCACCGTCTGGTAGACCTCGTTCGCCTGCGCGTAGAAAGTAGACGCAGGGTCGGTGGAGTACGCCGGGAACGGCCCGGGCTGGCAGGATGCCCCGGAGTCGAGCACGAAGGTCCGGTTCTCACCCCATCGGGCCTGCAGCGGCGGCGCGAAGTTCGGCGGCGTGGGCTCCCAGAGTCCGGGACCGACCGGTACCGTGTAGCCGGGCGATGCGTTGGTCAGATAGCCGAACGCGCCGCCGTCGCTGAGTGACCACGACGCGATCCATTCGGCGACCGCGCGGCCGTGGGCAACCGATCGATCGCGCGTCGCCGTGTCGACGGCAGCGGTGAACTCGTCGTAGATGCTCTGCTCCGTGGCATCGATCTCGTCCAACAATCCCTGCGGAGCGTTGGGGAAGAGCGTGCGGTGGATCGCCGCCAAAGCGGCGTTGGCAACCAGGCCCCAGTGGTAGCGTTGGGCCAGGTCGACGGCGGGCGGCGGCGTCAGACCATTCAGAGAGCCAGCGAGAGAACGATGGTCCGGCATGCCGCCGACGATGGACTCGTAGAGAGTGACGCCGGCGTAGCCGAGTGCGCGGGAGGCGACCGGCGGCGAGAACCCAGGTGTTCCCCGAATGAGGTCGAGACTGAGATCGAACCATCGGGAAGCGACCGAGCCGCTGACCGAACTGGCCCGAGGAGTCGACGAGCCCCCGCGATGGCAGGCAGCTGGAACGAACGCGAAGCTCACCGCAACTGCGATGAACAGGCAGACGGATCGTGTGGTCTTCATGAAGCACCGGAGAGAGCCAGCGCGCGGCGAGGGCTCCGCCGCGGAAGCGCTGAGAATCGCGATCAAGCGCGAGCGAAGAGAACGACCTGCAGCGGAATCCCGACGAGATCAAACTGCAGCCGGGCAGTTCGTCGGCATTTTGGGCAGCGCACCACAACCGGCGGGAGAGAGACTACTTCGCCACCCTACCGCTCGACCACCCGATCGTTCGCATCGACATACCCTGCAAAGATCGTCGGTTCGCGACATGATTCCCTGATCGTCGTGATCCAAGACACTCGGCTTCACCAAGACCCAGCCACCGTTCCGATTCCGCGAGTCGGTCGTCGTCGCGTCCGCGCGATCCTCTTCGGCGTCGTGTTTGCGCTGGCCGTCGATCAGGTGGTCCGTCTCACGCTCCTGCGGAGCGATTTCTTGTTCGGTGTTCGCGTCGCGCCCTTCGATCCGCCGCTGTTCTCGCCGCTGCAGTTCGAGGCGATCGCTCGGATCCGGCGCGAGATCGTCGACGGACCCGATACCACGCGCGCCGTGATGTTCGATCCCGAGCTGGGTTGGACGCACCGCCCGGGCGCACACCAGGGCCAGGAGCGCATCGATGGAGACGGCGCGAGGCTCAGCCCGCGCCCCCAACCGACGACCATCGATGTTACCGCACAGCGACGCATCGCCGCCTTCGGTTGCTCCTTCGTGCACGGCACCGAAGTCGGCGACGGCGACGCGTGGCCACACCGCATGACGTTGGACTCGAACGGCACGATCGACGTGCGCAACTTCGGCGTGCCCGGTTACGGACTCGATCAATCCTACTTGCGTTGGCGGCGGCTCGCGGACGGTTTGACGGTCGATGAGGTCTGGCTCGGATTCATGCCGGAAGCGGCCGCGCGGAACGTGAACTGCTATCGGCCTGCACTGCGCCCGTGGTCGCCGACCGTCGCGTTCAAGCCGAGGTTCTCCGTCGATGAGCGCGGCGATCTGCAGCTCGTTCCATCACCATGTCGTTCGCTGCCCGAGTTGGTGGCTCTCATCGACGACTCGGGACTCTTTCTCGAGCGCATCGGAACTCGCGACAGCTTCGTCGGCCGTGTCCCCAGCGCGTTCGCACCGCACGGCAGTCATTGGTCGCATTGGTCGGCGACGACGCGCCTCTTGCTTACGCTCGTCGCCAGAGCACGGCCGGATGCTCACACGATGCTGGCCGAGTCCGACGGCGAAGTTGCGCGCACGACCCGCGCCATCGGTCTCGCGATGGATCGCGAAGTGCGCGAGCGCGGAGTGCGCTTCACGGTGGTCGTCCTTCCCGACCGCGAGGGCCTGCGCCTTCGTAGGCAAGAGGGTCGCGTGTCTTGGCAAGCCGTCGTGGATGCCTGGCGCGAAGCGGGCATCACCGTTCACGACATCAGTGACCACCTCGATGCCGAGGACGCCGCGCAATGGGCGCCCGGGGGTCACTACTCGGCCCGCGGAAACGCTCTCGTCGCGGCGGCGATCGCGAGCCGCCTTCGACCTTAGCCCGGATCGTTCGTGAAGGTCGGCTGCGATCGCCGCAGCTCGCGCCCGGCGCAGCGCCCTGTCGCGCATCGACCTGCGTCGTTCTCGCGACGACGATCACGAACAATCCTGGCCAGGCCGAGCCTCAGCGGGCTTCGACGCGAATCCAGCGAGCCACGATCGTGGTCGGGCCCGTCACCGAGCCGCGCACCCAGATGCGATCGCTCGAGGTCAGCGTGTCCAGCGTCGTGCCCACAGTGCCGGAGTCTGTCTTGCGGTCGATCGGGACATCGTTGCCGACTTCGATCGTTGCGCTGGTGACTGCGACGCCGCCCACCAACAAGGGATCATCGCCGCGCGGCACGACGGTGATCGTGCGCAGCACGAGATCGACACTCTGAACGCGCCCCTCCGATTCCCCTTGTTGCGAGGTGCTCGAGTCGTCTTCCAGTTCGACCTCGCGGGCGATCATCGTTCCGTTCTGAACTGGACCGCCCTCGACTTCGACCAGAGCACCGACGGTCAGGTCCCCGAAGGTCAGCGCCGTCTGGACGCTTCGATGACTCTCGTAGAAGACCGCGCCGCTCGCATCGACGGTGATGGTTCCGAGACTGGACGCGACCCAGGTGCGATCGTTGCGCTGCGACTGGACTTCCAGCGAGAAGCTCTGCGTCGGCGAGTCGATCGAGGCGATGCGACCCAGGAGGTGGAGTTCTCCGCGCGAGCGGCCGCGGTGGTGCAGAGACCGACCTTCGAAGCTGCGCGACGACGATCGCGACGCGTCGCACGCCAGCACGGAGCCCGTCGAGAGCTCGGCGAGGAA
>JBFXDD010000084.1:0-9138 GCA_050181465.1 Planctomycetota bacterium | reverse complement strand
GGTCGTCTCGAGTTCCTGGCGCTGCTGTGCTTGTTCACGCCGGGCTTCTGGCGTCGGCGGTGATGCGACTGTCGGACGCGTGGGTCTTGCGACCCGTGGCGCGTCGTGCGACGCGCGCACCAAGTCCCGTCACGCGGGTGCCTCACGATCGCCGGCGAGCGGTCCGCGCAGCATCCAAACGACGATCACGCTCGCCAGCGCGGCGGCGAGGATCATGCCCGATTGCATCGCGACGGCGGGCTCCCAGCGCAAGGTCGGCGCGAGCAGGTTGCCGAGCAGGATCAGCGGCCAGGACAGCAACGCGTATCGCGCGATCGCGGCGACCACGCCGGCGCGGGCGCGCTGCATCGCCTCGAAGGTCGGGCGCAGGACGACGAAGGGCGTGATCGCGAGCGCGAGCATGGGCACGCGGGCGAGCAGGTCGCGGGTCAGATCGTCGCCGAGTCGCCCGCGTTGCGCATCGTCGAGGAAGAAGGCGCCGATCGAGTCGGGGAAGAGCACTCCGGCAGGGATCGTGAACAGCGTGCCGAAACCGATCGCCAAGAGGACCGCCTGGCGAAGCTCGATGCGAACCTTACGGATCGCTCCGCTCGCAAACGATCTCGCAACGAAAGGCAGGACCGCTACCGAAGTCGCCGCGGCCGGCATCAGTGCGAGGCGGAGGATCGCATTCATCACGCCGAACCCGGCGACGGCACCCGTCGGGTCCGGGCTGCTGAGCAGTAGTCGGTTGACCAACACGCTCTCGGTGGCGGCCAATCCGAAGGTCAGTGCGGCCGGCACTCCCAGTCGCAGGATGCTCCGCGCGTCCACCGCTGCGACTGCTCGGCTGGCCGCCGCGTTGCGCCGCCGCTGCTCGTGGTCGCCCGCTTTGCGCATCGCGTAGAGCAGGGCGACGATGCGAGACAGAACGGTGGCGAGCGCGATGCCGAACAGGCCGAGACCGAACGCGAACACGAAGAGCGTGTTGAGGACCACGTTGGCCACCGTCGCCCAGATCCCGGCGAGCATCGTCGCGCGCGTGTCGTAGTGCGCCTTCACGATCGAATCGGGCCACACCGACCAGAACGCGACCAGCGGCATTCCGATGAGCAGGGTGCCGCCGTAGGTATGGAAGCTCGCGGCGAGATCCTCCGGCAGTCCCCAGCTCGACAAGGTCGTGAGCGCGACGATGCCGGCGACCTCCATCAGCGCGACCACGACGGCGAGGATCCGTAGAGTCCGCTTCCGGATGCCCTCGACCCGCGCGTGGTCGCCGCGGCCCAGCGCGTGCGAGATCGCTGCGGTCATGCCGGCGGACAGGCCGACCCAAAGCGCGGCAAAGACCTCCTGGAAGGGGACCCAAAGCCCGATCGCTGCGACTGCACCCGTCTGATCCAGGAAGCGAGCGTAGACGAGGTCCACGGTGGCAAAGGTCTGCCGCAGCGTGAACGAGACCACCACCGGCCACGCCATGCGGAGGAGCGTCGGCTCTCGCTTGGATCCTGGGGCGTGGTAGTTGTCTTGTGCCAACGAAGTGTCACCATAGCGCCCGCGTTTCCAGTTCTGCTCCATGGCCATCCTTCCTGCACGCTCGGCGATCGACACCGAGACCGAGACCACGACGAAGACGAACCTGGCTCGGCCGTGGAACGTCGTCGTGCACGACGACCCGATCACGCCGATGGACTACGTGACCGACGTGTTCATGGCGGTGTTCGGGTTTCCGAAGGCGAAGGCGGAGCGGTTGATGCTGGAAGTCCACAACTCCGGTCGTTCCGTGGTATGGACCGGTGCGCGCGAAACCGGTGAGACCTACGTGCAGAAGCTGGTCGGCAAGCACCTGCTCGCCACCCTCGAGCCCGGCTCGAATTGACGTCATGTTCACCATCCGCGCCGATGAGCAAGGAGCACTCGTGTTGGAGTCGGTCAGTCCCGAGTTCGTCGTGCTCGTCCGGCTGGCGCTGGAGTCGCTGACGGACGAAGACGAACGGGTGCGTGCACGCCTCATGCCCGACGTCTACGCGGACGATGCGAATCGCGCGGAGTGGTCGCGGTATGTCGCGCCGGAGTTGGAGCATCTCTTCGCCTCGCGGCGAGAGATCGTGGCCAACGATCTCGGTCGGATCTCGATGCGGGGTCGGCCACCGCGCGGCGAGCTCATCATCCCGGCCGCGCACGTGAGTGCGTGGGAGTCCGCACTGGTGGGAGCGTCCCATGCGCTCTTCGCCCGTCATGAGTTGACCGCCGAGGATCTCGACGCCGCGGAAGAGGCGGAAGCCGAGGTCGAGGATGACGACGGCTACGACGCCGAGTTCGACGAAGTGGAGGAGTCGAGCGGCGTGACGGCGGACGAGGCCGACGATGCGGACGACGAAGCCGCAGCGTTCACCCAGGAGGAAGCCGAGCGGCACTGGGCGATCGCGCGCATCCGCATCCAGCAGCACATCTACTGGGCCTTTCGTTCCGCTCGCGCGATGCGCGAACGCAATCAGGGCGACGCGGACTCGGTGCCCTGACTCGGTGCCCTGACTTGCGCCTCGTTCGGCGGCCGGACTCAGTGGTCGCGTGCGGTGGACTCGCGCGCGGCGTCCTCGACACCGGTCGTGTCGAGCGCGCCGTCGGGTGCGGGATGCACGCGGAAGGTCCGCCGCAACTTCGCGTCGCCGACGCTGAGTTCCACGACGTAGTCGCCGGCGGTCCCGGCACCTGCGCCGCCGCCCGCACCGCCGACGAACCCACCGAAGCCGCCGCGTCCGCGCGCACCGCCGCCGCCCCAGGCGGCTTGGTGATAGCCCGCTTCGCGCACTCCGTTGGTGCTCCACAACTCCTTGCCGGTCGCATCCAACACGCGGAGTCGCACGTCCTCCTCCGTGTCCGCACCGAGCCAGTAGTGGAACTGCGGGGATGCGTCGGGCTGATCGGCACGCCAGCCGGCTGCGGCCGGGTACCGATTCGAGGTGAACACGCGGCGCGTCGGCCGGCCGTCGGTGGCGGCGAAGAGATGGAACGGCTTGCGCAGGGTGGAGGCGCTCGCCTCGGCGAGAACCTGCGCGTCGAGCACGAAGCAACCGCGACCGTGCGTGCCGACGATCACCTCGTCTTCCCGCGGGTGCACCAACAGGTCGTGCACGGCGACGGCGGGGAGTCCCTTGCCGAGCGCGACCCACGAGCCGCCGCCGTCGATCGACGCGTACGCGCCGAACTCGGTGCCGACCAACACGCAGTCGGGATTGCGCGGATGCTCACGCACCACATTGATCGGCTGTTCCGCGGGCAGGTCGTTGACGATGCTGCGGAAGGTCGTGCCGCCGTCCGTCGTGAGGTAGAGGTATGGCCGACGATCGTCCTCGCGGTAACCCGTGAACGCCACGTAGGCGCGGTCGGACTCGTGCGGTGAGAAGGCGACGCGGCTGACCCAGCGCCCGGCCGGCAACTCGGGGAAGCGGCTCGTGAGATCGACCCAGTCGCGACCGCCGTTGTTCGTCCACCACACCTTGCCGTCGTCGGTGCCGACGAGCAGTCGATCGACCACCTGCGGCGACTCGTCGATGGTGGTGATCGTGCAGTGCGGCACGTCGCCGGCGAGCTTCTCCGGATCGTTGGTCGTCAGATCGCCGCTGATCGCCTCCCAGCGGTCGCCGCGGTTGCGGGACCGATGCAGCATCTGGCTGCCGGTGTAGATGGTGCGCGGATTGTGCGGCGAGATCAGGATCGGCGTCATCCAGTTGAAGCGCAGCGCGGGCGCGCCGCGCGGTGCCGAGGGCCGGATGCTCGCGCGCTCCCCGGTCGCGAGGTTCTGGCGACTCATGCCGCCGAACTGCGACTCGCTGTAGACGATGTCCGGTTCGTCGGGATCGACCTGCACGCAGAAGCCGTCGCCGCCGTTGATCTTGAGTGCGTGCTCGCGACCCAGGCGTTCGTTGGTCGTGCTGCGCGAGGGGATGCCCCAGGTGCCGTTGTCCTGCGTGCCGCCGTAGACGATGTACGGATCGCGGAGGTCGACGCCGATGGCGTAGATCTGCGCGATCGGCAGATTGGCGAAGTGTCGCCAGTTGGCGCCGCGGTCATAGCTGAGCGCGATTCCACCGTCGTTGCCGAGCAGCAATCGCGCGGGGTCCGCAGGATCGATCCACAGCGCGTGATGGTCGGAGTGCAGGTTGCGTGCGATCGAGGTCTTCCACTTCTTGCCGCCGTCGTCGGATGTCCAGACGGCGACGCCGAGGACGTAGAGACGGTTCTCGTCGCGCGGGTCGATGCGAATCTGGCCGTAGTAGTAGTGCGGTTCGCCGCCGACCTTGCGCGTGCTGACCTTGGCCCAGCTCTTGCCGCCGTCGTCGGAGCGATAGACCTCGCCGCCCGCGGGCTGGGCGGCAGCGACTGCTGTGGCCCCGGGCGCGGAGTCTCGATCGCGGCCGCCGTCGTCGTCGGTCGTGCGCGCCGCGCGGCGAGTCTGCCGCTCCGCAGGGTTGAGGTTCTCGACGATCGCGTAGGCGACCTTCGCGTTCGACGCGGCGAAGGCGATGCCGATGCGGCCGATGTCGCCGCCGGGGATGCCCTTCACTTCATCGAAGGACTCACCGCCGTCTTCACTCAGCCATACCTTGCTGCCGTCGCCGCCTTCGCGGAAGTCCCACGCGCGCCGACGCCGTTCGTAGCTGGCGGCGAGCACGCGATCGGGATTGCTCGGGTCGAGGCAGACGTCGATCACGCCGCTGTCGGCATCGACGTGCAGGACGCGCTGCCAGGACTTGCCGCCGTCCTTGCTGCGGTAGAGACCGCGATCTTCGTTCGACGAGTAGAGCGCACCGGCGACTGCGACGAACAGAACCTCGGCGTTCGTCGGGTGCACGGCGATCCGGCCGATGTGTTCACTCTTGGCGAGCCCGACGTGTTGCCAGGTCTTGCCGCCGTCGGTGGTCTTGTGCACGCCATCGCCCCAGTACGAGCTGCGCTGGTTGTTGGCCTCGCCGGTGCCGACGTAGATCGTGTCGGGTGCGGAGGGCGCGACGGCGATGTCGCCGATCGAGAAGGCGGTCTTTGCCGCGAAGATCGAGCGGAAGGTCGCACCGTCGTTCTCGGTCTTCCACAGACCGCCGGTCGCACTGGCGACGAACCAGACCGAGCGATCGCGCGGATCGACGTCGACGTCGTTGATGCGGCCGGTGTAGTTCACCGGACCGATTTCGCGCCAACTGGTCGCGCCGAGCATCTCGGCGACGCGGTCGCTGCCGTCCTGCGCGGCGAGAGAGGGCGCAACGAGGCCGATCGAGCAGAGCAGTGCAGGAAGGGCCAGCAGAGAAGTGTGCTGCAACATGGTGATCTCCTTGGGTCTCACTGGCCGGAGGCGGCGGGAACGGGGTGCGAGAGAGGGTGGGTGTGGGGTGCGGGGTCGGGACGCACGAGGAGCGGGACGCTGCGCGTCACCTCGCCGTCGGTGAAGACGACGCCGTAGCTCCCCGGGCGGAGGTTGCGACCGGAGAACGAGAGAACCTGCGCACCGGCGACCTTCTCGAACTCGACGCTGCCGACTCGCTCACCGAGCAGGTCGCGCACCTCGAGTGTCGCTTTGTCGCTCGGCGCTTTGGCGCAGAACAGTGCGATCGTGGCGCCGCCGGCGGGATTGGGCGCGAACCAATCGCGCTGACCCTGCACGCCGCGCGAGCGCGTGCGCCACTTGGTGATGACTTCCGGGGCGAAGAGATGGACGTCGGCCTTGCGGGCTTCGCCGACCGCTTCGCGCAGACTGCGGATATCGATCGCCATGATGCCGCGACCGTGCGTGGCGGCGACGAGATCGGCATCGCGCTCGGCGATGACGAGATCGCGTACCTGCACGGTCGGCAGTTCACGACCGAAGCGGTGCCAGCTCGCGCCGCGATCGGGGCTCGTCCAGCAGCCGACCTCCGTGCCGAGGAACAAGAGGTCCTCCGCGACGGGATCCTCGACGACGCAGAAGCAGGGTTGCGAGCGCGGCAGTCCGTCGGTCAGTGAGCGCCAACTGTCGCCCATGTCCTCGGAGACGAAGACGTAGGTGGTCTCGTCGTCCTGACGATGGCCGTCGAACGTGACGTAGACGCGGCCGTCTTCGTGGTGGGAGGCATGGATCGACGACACGTAGCGCGGCCCGCGCAGGCCGGTCACCTGGTTGTGGATCGCATCCCAGTTCTTGCCGCCGTCGCGGCTGCGCCAGAGTGCGCCATCGTCGGTGCCGACGTAGAGCAGGCCGGCCACGCGCGGTGACTCCGCGATGGCGCTCGCCGTCCCGCGGTCGGTCAGACCGAGTTCCGGCGAGATCGACTCGCTGTTGCCGCCCTGATCCATGGAGCGTGCGACCTTGCGGCCGGCGAAGTACAGCACCTTCTGATTGTGCGGTGACAGGAAGAAGGGCGTGTCCCAGTTCCACGGGCCGGCGTCGCGCGGCTTGCTGACACCGCGCGTGCCGCCGCGGGCGACGTCGACGCGCAGCATGCCGCCGTTCTGGCTGGTGCAGATGACGATCGACGGATCGGTGCGATCGACCGCGGCGCCGAACCCGTCACCGCCGGCGATCGTGTCCCACTCGTCGGTGCTGACGCCTTCGCTCCAGCGCGACAGCGAGGGTCCGCCCCAGGTGCCGTTGTCCTGCAGGCCGCCGTAGACCCGGTAGGGATCCGAGGTGTCGACGTCGACCTTGTAGAACTGGCCGACCACGAAGTTGTCGAGCTGTTCCCAGCCTCGCCCGCCGTCGTGGGTTTGATGGATGCCGCCGTCGCCGACGACCAGCACGTGATCGACATCGCGCGGGTCGATCCACAACCCGTGGAAGTCGACGTGGATGCTGCGCTGCACTTGTCGGAAGCGCTTGCCGCCGTCGGTGCTCTTGAACACCGGGATGCCGCAGCTCCAGACCGTGTCGGCGTCGGTGGGGGCGACCGCGATCTTGCTGAAGTAGAAGGGGCGATCGGTCAGGCTGTTGACGCGCTCCCAGTGCAGGCCGCCGTCGTTGCTGCGGAAGATGCCGCCGGTCTCGAAGCCGTCGTCACCTTGGCGCCGCTGCACGTTCTCGCGCTGCCCGTAGAGGCGACCGGAGTACTGACCGGCCAACCGATCCTCCTCTTGCTCGCCGCCGCCTTCGCGGGTGCCCCACTCGATCTCGATCTCGAGCTTCTCGTCACCGCGCGTGATCGCGACCTTCGACTTCTGACCGCCGTTCTGCGTGCGGATCAGGCGCGTCAGTTCTCGGTTGTCTTCGACCGCTTGCCCGGCGATCGCCGTGACAACGTCGCCGACCTGGAAGCCGGCCTTCTCGGCGGGGCCGTCCTTGGTCACCGCGGTGAGGCGGGCGCCGTCGCCCTCACTCGGATTCTCGCTCTGCACGCCCATGTAGGCGTTGCCGCTGGGCTCGCCGCCGCGGAAGCGCTCATGGCCGTTCGCCCAACCGCTGCGCTCGGTCTCGACCTGCATGTAGAGGATCTTGGAATCGCCCGCGTGCATGGTCATCGCGGAGCGTCCCCATTGGCAGGTCGGCAGGCCGTCACTCACGCGCTGCCAGGTGTCGCCGCCGTCCGCGCTGCGGAAGTAGCCCGACTTCGCGCCGAAGCGCACGGCCGGGTCGTTGCTGTCGAACTGGTCGCGCCGCCGCTCGTACATGCAGGCGTGCACGATGTTGGGATCCTTGTGATCGATGCGGACATCGATGCAGCCGGTCTTCTCGTCGAGGTACAGAACCTTGCGCCAGGTCTTGCCGCCATCCGTCGTGCGGAACACCCCGCGATCGGGATTGTCGCCCCACAGGCGACCGAGCGCGGCGACGAACACGATGTCGGCATCGTTCGGATGGATCGCGACGTGGCCGATCTGGAAGGTCTCGCGCAGTCCCATGTGCGCGAAGGTCTTGCCGCCGTCGAGCGACTTGTAGACGCCGTCGCCGTAGGACACTGAGTTGCGGCCGTTCTCCTCGCCGGTGCCGACCCAGACGACTTCGGGATTGCTCGGCGCGATCGCGACGTCGCCGATCGACGACGTGCCTTCGTTGCGGAACAAGCTCTGCCAGGTGATGCCGGCGTTGCTGGTCTTCAAGACGCCGGAGCCTGCGGTGGCCAGGTACCACACCTCGGGTTGGCTCGGATGAACGTCGATGTCGGTGATGCGACCGCCCATGTTTGCCGGCCCGAGTTCGCGCCACTCGACCTGGGGCGCGAGGGCGGCGAAGGCATCCGGCGCGGGGCTCGCGGGGGCCGGCGCCGCGCCCGCGACGTCCGCGGGCGGGGTGGTGCCGGTTGCGGGGGCGTCCTGACTCGCGAGCGAGTTGCAGGTCGTGAGGAACACCAAGCCGACGATCAGTCGGTGCGCGATGGGACTAGGGAGCATCGAGGGATCCACGGGAGCGGGCCCGGCCGGTGATCGGACGGGGCGGCGAGCATACGGAGCACGCCCAGGTGATGTTGGGCAGGATCCACGCGGGGTCGAGTGGGGTCGCGCCGTGGCGTGACCGCCGGCGCGATTTCCCAGCTTTGTTGCATCCAACTGGACTCAGGTCTCGCCGCGCGGCGCCGGTTCCATCTCGGGGTCGAGATCGACGCCCAGGCCGTCGGCGACCCGGTTGATGTAGTTGAAGTACGCCGCGACCTGCACGGTGGCGTGGATCTGTTCGTCGCTCGCGCCGAGGTCGCGGAGCGACTCGACATCGCTACGGCGACAGCCGGCAGGGTTGCGGGTGAGCTTTACGGCGTAGTCGAGCAAGCCGCGAAGGTGGGGTTCGAGCGCGGACTCGAGATCGCCGGTGTCGAACGCGGCGCGGATCGTCGTTGGGGCTTCGGCACGGAAGTCCCGCATGTGCGACTGCGTTCAATAGTGACAGTCGTTCGCCGCGGAGACCCGCGTCGCGACCAGTTCCCTGAACCAGCGCGGCAGGGACGAGCGCGGGTGGGTGGTGGTGGCGCCGTACAGCGCCATCGAAGCGTCGAGGATCGCCGGATCGAGCGACATGAGGCGAACGATTCCGGCCACGCGCCCGGCGCGTGCGCGTGCGGCGGCGAAGAGTTGCGCGACGCGGCCCTCGGCCTCGGCGTCGGTGATCGTGCGAATCCAGGCCATGGGTGGGAGGCTAGCCGATCGGCACCGACTCCCGGATCTCGCGCATCAGGTCCTGGAAGTAGTGGATGTTGTGGATGCTCA
>JBFXDD010000083.1:0-9177 GCA_050181465.1 Planctomycetota bacterium | reverse complement strand
CTGCTCGCCACCCTGTGTCGCATGGGCCACGGCGATGAGATCGTGATCGCCGACGCGCACTTTCCCGGCGAAGGACTCGCCCGACGTTGTCTGCGCGCCGACGGCGTGCGCATCGCTCCGCTGCTGCAGGCGATCCGGCGCGTCTTCCCGCTCGATGGTTACGTCGAATCACCGGTCGCGATGATGGCGGCGGTCAGCGGCGATCGACTCGATCCGCACGTCGAGGCGAGTTACCGCGACGCACTCTGCCCGAGCGATCCGCAGTCGCTGAACATCGAGCGCGTGGAGCGTTTCGCCTTCTACGACCGTACCAAGACCGCCTTCGCCGTCTTGATCAGCGGAGACACCGCGAAGTACGGCAACATCATCCTGCGCAAGGGCTTGGTCGAGGTCGAAGCATGACCAAGAGGGGCGTGCCGGCGAACACCGTGCGCCCCTTGTGGTTGGCCGGCGAGTCGCGGGTCGGCAACGAGAGGATCGAAGTCACGGACAAGTTCACGGGCGCGTCGGCGGGCGCGGTAGCTCGTGCCGATGCCGCGATGGTCGCAGCCGCCATCGATGCCGCGGTGGCTGCCCGAGACTCGATGACCGACCTCCCGGCGTGGCGGCGCCGTGATCTGCTCGCGGAAGTCGCGAACCGGATCGAGTCGCTGCGAGCCGAGTTCGCCGACCTCCTGGTCATCGAAGTCGGCAAGACGATCGCGGATGCCCACGGGGAGATCACCCGAGCCGTCGACACTTTCCGTACCGCTGCCGAAGAAGCCACGCGCATCGCCGGCGAACAACTGCCTCTCGACGTGACGCCTCGCGCCGGTCGCGCGCAGGGAATCGTGCGGCGATTCCCGGTCGGCGTCGCCGGACTCATCACTCCATTCAACTTCCCGCTGAACCTGGTCGCGCACAAGGTCGCCCCGGCGATCGCGGCGGGCTGTCCCTTCGTGCTCAAACCGGCGTCGACGACACCGGGACCGGCGCTGTTGCTGGGCCGCATCCTGAGCGAACTCGAGCTTCCGCGCGGAGCTTTCAGCATCCTCCCGGCAGCTTCGAGCGACATCGCGGCGCTCATCGACGACCCTCGCGTCGCGCTCCTCTCCTTCACCGGCTCGGCGGAGGTCGGTTGGCAACTGCGCGCCCGCGCCGCCAAGAAGCGTCACGTCACGCTCGAACTCGGCGGCAACGCGGCGTGCATCGTCGACGAAGGCACCGACATCGATTCCGCCGCCGAACGCATCACGTTCGGCGCCTTCTACCAGGCCGGGCAGAGCTGCATCAGCGTGCAACGAGTGCTCGCGCATCGTTCGATCGCCGGAGCACTGCGGGATCGACTCGTCGAGCGGACTCGCGCACTCCGCATGGGCGATCCATTCGACGAGACCACCGACGTGGGCCCGCTCATCGATCCGCGCGAGGCCGAACGCATCACTGCATGGATCCGCGAGGCAGTCGCCCGCGGTGCCCGAGTCCTGTGCGGCGGGCGACGCGATGGGGCGATGGTCGAGCCGACGATCCTCGAAGGCGCTCCGACCGACAGCGCGATCCACTGCGAGGAGGTCTTCGGTCCGGTGACGACCTTCGAGACCTTCGATGACTTCGACGACGCCCTGAACCGCGCGAACGCCGGCCGCTTCGGTCTCCAAGCCGGTGTCTTCACCGACAGCCTCGAGCACGCGCTTCGTGCCCACGAGCGCCTCGAAGTCGGAGGTGTCGTGATCGGTGACGTACCGTCCTTCCGCATCGATGCGATGCCGTACGGCGGCGCGCGCGAATCGGGAGTCGGCCGCGAAGGCCTTCGGTACGCCATCGCAGAGATGACCGAGCCTCGCCTGCTCCTCTTTCGCCGCTGAGCCGACCACTGTCCTTCGCACCGACTCGACGGGCGCCGTAGAGTCCGGCCCGCGCCATGTCGAGACACGTTCCCTATCTCGTCGCCGCCAGCCTCGCGTTGGCCGCCTCACCACCCGCGCAGGACACCGACGAATCGCTCGCAAAGATCTGCGCACGCTCGGGCGGCATCGCTCGACTCGGCGAGATCGGCAAGAGCCTCGGCGGGCAGCCGATCGACCTCGTGACCCTCGCGGCGGATTCACCCCGCGTGGAATCCGAGCGCCCGGGCATCCTGATCCTCGCCGGCGCGGACGGCGACCACGAGATCGGTCGCGCGCTCGCGACTGCGCAGGTCCGTTATCTGGTCGACGACTACGCCGCCGGAGTGGCCGCGACGCGAAACCTCCTCGCGGATGCCGTCCTCTACGTGATCCCGAACCTGTCGCCCGACGGACCCGCGCTCGGCCGCAGCGGCAACTCACGCGCCCTGGATCTCGATCGCGACGGGCGATTCGACGAGGACCGCCCCCGCGATCTCGACGGGGACGGTTTCGTGAGCCGAATGCGCTGGCCCGATCCCGACGGGGAGTGGTTGCCGGATCCCGAGGAGCCGCGCGTGATGCGCAAGGCCGACCGGAAGAAGGGTGAGCGCGGCACGCATCGACTGGAAGTCGAGGGTGCGGATACCGACGGTGACGGCGCGCGAGCAGAGGACGGCGGCGACGGCATCGCGATCTTCCGCAACTTCGCGCAGCGCCACGCCGAGTTCGACCGCGCTGCGGGGCCCTTTCCGATGAGCGAACCGGAGTCGCGCGCTCTCGCCGACTTCGTGATCACTCACCGCAACATCGTGATGGCGTTCGTGTGGGATCGCGACGACAACCTCCTCGCCACGCCGAAGGCCAATGAAGCCGCTTCGCGCGTGCTCTACGACGGCGTGCATCGCGGCGATGTCGATCGCTTCGCCGAGATCGGCAAGCTGTATCGCGAGCGCACGGGTCGCAGCGGCGACAGCCGTCCGCGCATGGACGGCAGCCCGTGGTCCTGGCTCTATCTACACCTGGGGATCCCGACCTTCGCGAGCGACGTGTGGCGAACACCGACGACGTGGAAGACCGACGCCGGTGAATTCACGGGTGACCGCGCGAAGCTCGCCTTGTGCGAGCGCGAGCAGCGCGGATTCGTGGCCTGGCATGCCTTCCGGCACCCGGAGCTGGGGGACGTCGAGATCGGCGGGTTCCTGACCGGCGGGGACAGCGCGCTCTGCTCGACGGCGGAGCGGAGCACGGTCTTCGCCGCGCATCACGGGTTCTTCCTCGAAGTCGTCGCGTACCGCTCGTCGCTGCGCATCCGTGATGTCCGCACCGAGACTCCGAGCCCGGGTGTGCAACGAGTCTCGGCAGTCGTCGTGAACGACGGCAAATGGCCGTGGCAGTGGGAGATGACCAAGCTGACGCGGCGCTTCGGCTCCCCGCGAGTCGATCTCGTCTTCCAGGGCGACCTGATCGCCGGTCAACGGCGAACGGAGATTCGCGCGCTGGATGCGCTGGGCGATCACGAGAAGATCGAATGGCTGATCGCTCCCAAGCCTGAGACCCGCCTCACCGTCGAGCTGCGTTGCGATCCGGTCGGCACCGATTCGAAGGAGATTCGCTGATGTCTCGTTTCGCCCCTCTTTGTCTCGCGGCGTTCGCCGCATCGTGTCTGACGCCGGCCGCGAGCGCGCAGCGGAACGACCTCCCGAAGCTCTCGATCGCGTGGAATCGCTTCTACGACGCCGACGAGCTCGTCGTGTTGATGAATCGAATCCGCGACGCCTGGCCGCGCTTCGTGTCGATCCGCTCCCTCGGCAAGAGCCATGAGGGTCGCGATCTGTGGATGCTCGTCCTCAACAACCCCGAGACCGGTGCCCACGCGGAGAAGCCGGGCTTCTACACCGATGCCAACATTCACGGCAACGAGGTGCAGGGCGGCGAGGCCAATCTGTACCTCGTGTGGTACCTGATGGAGAACTACGACCGGGTACCGCGGATCAAGTCGCTCGTCGACTCCGTTTCGTTCTACGTCGTCCCGACCGTGAACGTGGACGGTCGCGCGGCGTGGTTCCGCGAGGCCAACAATGCGTCGTCGCAGCGCGCGCCGCGAAAGCCCTTCGACGACGACCGTGACGGACTCCTCGACGAGGATCCCGCCGACGACCTCGACGGCGACGGCAACATCACCCAGATGCGCAAGCGCGTTCCGCTCGGCGAGGGCGATTGGCGCGAGTCCAAGCGTTATCCGGGCCTGATGGAACGTGTGCCGGACGGGGAGAAAGGCGACTTCCTCATGCTCGGGACGGAAGGCATCGACAACGACAACGATGGCCGCATCAACGAGGACGGGCCGGGCTATTACGACATGAACCGCAACTGGCCGAGCGGTTGGACGCCGAGTTACCTTCAGCCCGGTGCCGGCGAGTATCCGCTCTCCCATCCGGAGACGCGCGCGATCGCCGAGTTCGTCCGCGCTCATCCGAACATCGCCGGGGTGCAGGCCTTCCACAACGCGGGCGGAATGATTCTGCGCGGGCCGGGCACGGCGGATTACGGCGAGTACCCGTCCCAGGACGTCGCCGTCTACGACAAGCTCGGTCGCGACGGCGAGTTCATGCTGCCCTTCTACCGCTACATGGTCATCCACAAGGACCTGTACTCCGTGTCGGGCGGCTTCGTGAATTGGACCTACGAGGGGCTCGGCATCTTCTCGTTCACGAACGAGATGTGGAGCAATCGGCGGATGATGCAGGACCCGGGCAAGGACCTCGGCACGGAAGAGCGCGAGCGCTGGAACGAACTGCTGATGTTCGGCGACGGCCGCACGCCGTGGACCGAAGTGCAGCACCCGCTGTACGGCAAGGTCGAGGTCGGCGGGCAGCGCAAGTTGGTCGGCCGGACACCGCCGCCTTGGTTGATCGAGGAGGAACTGCATCGCAACGCCGCATTCGTGGCGCATCACGCTTGGCACATGCCGCAGGTCACCCTCGAGAACCTGAAGATCAGCGCGGCACCCGGCGGTTTGCATCGGGTCGAGATCGATGTTCGCAACCATCGCGCGATCCCGACGCGCTCGGCGCTCGCCGCATACCGGAAGGTCGGCACTCCCGATCGGCTCAGCATCGCGGGTGAGGGCCTGAAGGTCGTCGCGGCAGGTGAACCGCTCGACCGGTTCCGACCGGAGTCGATGCGGTTGGTCGAGCGCGATCCCGCCACGCTCCGCCTCGAGGAGGGGATCCCCGGGGAGGACAAGGTCACCGCGCAGTGGATCGTCGCAGGCAAGGGTCCGTTCACGATCCGCTTCGCCGCCGAGAAGGCGCGCGACGTCGAACTCAGCGGCACGATCGAGTGAGATCGCGCCGCGCCGTCGCGGTCAGATCTGGCGGAACGGATCGGTGAATCCGCTGCCGGGCCGACCGGTGCCGACGTCGAAGCCGATCCCGACCCAATGGATTGGCATGCCGATCAGCGGTGCCAGGTTCGGCAGCGGCAGCACGACTTCCCGATTCGCGTCGATCAGCCCGAGGAAAGTCGACAGCGAGTTGAAGGCGCCTACGGTCAGCAGATCCGGCACGAAGTTGAGGAGGATGCCGTTTGGTGCATCGAGGACGATCGCGTTGGAGGCCGGTGCGGCGAGCGAAGGAATCAACAGCGCGATCGCACCGATCTCCGCGGGGGAATACCCGGTGAGTGCGATGCCGCCGCCGGTCGCAGT
The DNA here is from genome assembly GCA_050181465.1 of Planctomycetota bacterium. Taxonomy (GTDB): domain Bacteria; phylum Planctomycetota; class UBA1135; order UBA1135; family UBA2386; genus JACRLW01. Next base: position 3,603 of record JBFXDD010000083.1, on the reverse strand, counting down.
GCGGTCTTCGATGCGCGGCGCGCGCGTGCCGTTGACGTACACGTTGTTCGCCGTGTTGCCGAGATTCTGATCGTCCTGCCAGATCGCGCAGATGTCGCGGTTGATCGTCACCGCGACGTCGAGGTCGTCGACGTCCGCCACGCTCCCCGAGCGCAGCCAGCAGCGATTCCAAGTCTGGCCCCGGTCGCTCGAGACCGCGATCGCGGCATCCTCGGGGAAATCGGAGGTCTCGGCCGCGATCGCGATCGTGTCGCCGAAACCGTCGATGCGATAGATCGTGCAGTTCGTCGGCGTGTCGAAGATCGTGTATTCGACCGCGGTACCGGCGAGGAAGTCCGCGCCGAAGTTGCGGTCGATGACCGCATAGACGTCGTTGTCGACGTTGCCGCTGCCCTGTCGATCGTCGATGTAGGCGATCACGATCGTGCCGCCATCCGCCCAAATGGCGGAGCCGTCGGAATCGATGTTCGCCGGGGACTGGCTGACCATGGTGCCGAAGGTCCACGTCGATCCCGCATCACTGCTGATATCGAGGTGGATGTCGTCGCCGCCTACACCGTTGCGCGAGTCCTCCATCAGCACGTAGACGTGGGTGCCGTCGACCGCGGCGCGACTGCGACGGATGAGACTGACGGCCGAGACGAAGTTCGTGTGGTTGACCTCGGCACCGAAGCTCGCACCACCGTCGTTGGACACGCGCGAGTAGGTGTCGTTCAACTGGACGCGATCCTCCTGCCAACCGACCACGACGACGCTGCCGTCGGCGGCGAGGAACGGGGTGTCCGCATCGCGCGAGCCGCTCGGGGTCGTCTCCATGCGACGCTCTTCCGGAAACGCGAGCACGAGGTTGCCGGCGGCGTTGAACTCGGCGGCCTGATAGTAGATGTCCTGCGCCTGCGAGCCGGCGCCTCCCTGACCGACCGCGGCGACGTAGTCGGCCTCGTAGGCAACGTGGCAGCGTCCGTTCGCTAGAGCGGATTCGCAGCGGTCGACGTCGAGGAGGACGTCGCCCGTGCTCAAGGGACCGACGATGCCGCTCGACGCATGCACGGCCTGCCAGGTCTGGCCCTGGTCGCGCGAACCGAGGATCCAGCAGGAGTCCTGCTGCGTGGGGTTGGGGTTGCCGTTGGCATCGCGGTCGGCGACCAGCGTGACGAACACCGCGTGACCCTCCGCGTGGAGTTCGAAGAAGCTCGCGTCGAAGCTCTCGCCGGCCGCAGTGTTGGCGGTCCAGATGGAGACGGCAGCGGTGGTGTTCCAGCTCCAGCCGCCGTCGGTGGAGCGGAGGAAGCGGACGACCGAATTGCCGGCGCCGTCGCGGTCGGGCCACAAGGCGTAGACGACTCGGCTGGTCGCCGCCAGGTTGCGCGCCGGGTCGGCCGGCAGCGCTTCCTTCGGCGCGGCGAGGCGCCAGGCGTCGAAGCCGAGAGAGCTGGTGGTTGTGTTGCCGCTGCTCAACTGGACTTCCGTGCGCGGACAGGCTTGCGCCGTGATCTCAGTGGAGAGCGGGAGCGCGGCGAGCGCCGCGGTGAGGAGGACGGTGGGGATCGATGTGGGCGTGGTCATGGCAAGTCCGCGCATCGAGCGCGGGGGTTGCGCAGGAAAGACCGGGCCAAGGAAGGCAGGATGAAGGCCGGGTCAGTCCTCGCGCAGCAGGGCGCGTCCGAGGTCGCTGCGCATCTGCACGGTCTCACCGGATCGAAGAATCCGCTCAGGGGCTTCCCAGGGGCGAGTCGATCGGGTTCAATACTCCACCCTTCCACGCTGGGGTACCCCTTGTTTCGTCGCACCGAAACTCGGCCCAGCCACTCCCGATCCGACACCCCTCCGAGGCACGCCATGAAGATCAGCGAAAACCGTCGCCTGCGCGGCGAGAAAAAGGCTCTCGCTCGCCAGGACCACATGGACCAGCAGAACTCGCGCTACGAGAAGCGCTTCCTCGAGTACGCCCGGGCGATCGCGGAAGGTGAAGCGTCGGCTCACAAGATCGACTTCACCAAGCTCGAGTTGGTCCTGCGCCAAGCCGGCAAGACCACTGAGGACCTTCAGGCGCAAGTCGTCGCCTACCGCAAGGAAATCGCCAGCGGCTCCTGAGCCGGGGCCGGCGGCTGGGTAGCCGCCGGGAGCGACAGGAAAGTGACAGGTGCCGGCCGCGGGCTGCGAACTCAGCGCCGCGCCGGTCGGCCCGGACCGCGGGATCGCAGCGCCACCAGAATGCATGGCCCGCCCGCGATGATCTCCAGGCCGAGCTCGCGCCCGCGCTCGATCGCTGCGGCGCTCTCCGCCCCCGGCTGCATCCACACGCGCCGGATTCCGCGCGCCGCGGCGGCCTCGACCACCTGTTCGGTGATCGCCGGCGGCGTGATCACCGAGAGACCGTCGACGCCGTCGGGCAGGTCGGCCACCGAGGCCACGCTGTTGCGGCCCTCGATCTCCGGCTCCCGCGGATTGACCGGGATCGCCTCGTAGTCGTGGGCGAGCAGGGCGACCAGCACCTTGTTGCCGTACTTCTCGGGATTGCGCGAGGCACCGACCACGCCGATGCGGGTGCCGGAGAGGAAGGCGTCGATGGGATCCATGGGGCTCGGGTTCGTCGGACTCCGCCGGATCGTCGGCCGATCGCCCGGTGAGGACAACCGTCCAGGCGGCGCGATGCGCAGTCCGGACCGAGCGCCTCGCAGCCAAGCCGAGCTCGCCGCAAGTCGGCCGGACAGAAGAAAGGCGACAACCGGACGGACCAGGAAGGCGCTCAGCAGGAACACCGAGCGGGGCCACCACGGCAGCCGCTTGCGCGCAAGGTAGACCTTGCCGCGCGCGAGGTGCTCGAGCTGCTTGGCTCGCAGTCCGAGCAACACTCCTACCTCGCCGCGCTGCGATCCCCCTTCGCGATGTCGCGCGGTCGCGCGCAGATCGATCCAGAGTTCGCGGCCGCGCGCGACCGCTTCGCGGCAGAGGTCGACGTCTTCCACGTAGAGGAAGAAGCGTGGGTCGAAGCGAAGCCCATCGCGCAGGAGCTTCGCATCGATGCACATCAGAGCGCCGGTGATGAACTCGGTGCGGAACACGGTCGCGCCGGCCGGTGCGGGGACATGGCTGCGCGACAGGGAGTACGGCCGGAATCGACCGTTCTCGAACTGCACCTTCGCACCCTCACCATCGAAGAGTCGACCGCCGACGATGCCCGCACCGGTCTCTTGCGCGGTCGCGCATAGGAAGCCGATCGCTGCGGCATCCAGTTCGCAGTCAGGGTTGAGGAGCAGGACGAAGTCGAGCCGTGCATCGGCCAGCGCCAGGTCGATGCCGAGGTTGCAGCCCGAACCGAAGCCGCCGTTCTCCGGACTGCGGAGGACCTGCACGTGCGGGTTGCCGAGCAAGCGCTGCGCCAGCTCGTTGCCGGAGCCGTCGACCGACGCGTTGTCGACCACGATGACCTTCGCGCTCGGATCGGCGGCGAGCACGCTAAGGACCGCACGTTCGGTGGAGTCCGCGTCAATCCAATGCACGATCACCGCTGTCACCCGCGCGGGCGAGTTCGAGGTCGTGTGCGTCGCCGCCTTGCTCGTGGTCACTCGCGCGATCGTCGCCGATGGGTTCGCGGGAGGC
>JBFXDD010000082.1:0-9768 GCA_050181465.1 Planctomycetota bacterium | reverse complement strand
CCCCGCGCTGCCGCTTCGCTCCAGAATCTCTCGAGCCCGAGGCGTTCGCGCGTTTCGAGCCGGTAGTGCACGCGCGCGCCGGGCTCGGCGGTCGGTCCGGGCTCGAGGGACGTGCCCGCGCGGATCAGCCGCCGTGCGAGCGCCTCGGCGTCAGCATCCGGGTGGATGAGCCACAGCGCATAGACGAAGGGCAGTTCCGTCCACGCGGTCCAGCACTCGCCGAGGTCGATGCTCTCGCGCGCTCCGGGATCCGCGTGCAGGCCGTCGTCGCCGATCAGCAACACCACGTCGTGGGGAAGCGCGTCGGGATGTCGCGTGGAAGCCACGCGCTCGAAGCTGCAGTCGGCCGCGCCGCGAAGCGGGCCATCGAGCAGGATGCGCAAGAGCGCTACAGAGGTTTCGCTCTCGTCGGTGAGTGCCACGCTGCGGATCGCCGCGGCCGGCCGACGGCGGAACGCGCGGACGCTTCGCACCGCGCCGTCGCTGGCGATGCAGAGGCGATCCACCGCGCGATAGCCGTCGCGACGAATCGCCTCGATCGACGACACCAGCGCCGCGTCGAGCGAGCCCTCCCGCAGACACCGGATGAGCACGGCGGGCGGCGCGCGAACGAGTTCGACCGCCGGGTCGTCATGCAGCCCCGCGAGCAACGGCGCGCCGAGGCCGTAGGGGACACCACCGATGCGGAAGCGGGCAGAAGTCATCGGATCGAAGGCAAGGTGGGCAGCGTAGAGTCGCGTTGCCCATGACCCAACCTTCCGCGAGTCCTGCCGGCGGCTCGCCTGCCGCGACGGGCGGTCCCAAGCCGGTGCCGCCCGCGGTCAAACTGCTGGTGACCGTCGGTCTCGTCTTCGGTGTCTATCAACTGGTGATGTTCGGGATCCGCCGCTTCGTCGATCACAAGATCGAGAGTGCGGTGGGCGGCGAGCTGATCGATTTCGACGTCGTCGATCTGGCCGGGAAGCCGTGGCGATCGAAGGAGCTGCGCGGGCGTTGGATCGTGCTCCACTTCTTCCGCAGTCAATGTCATTCGTGCCTGGCCGAGCGCGGTGCCGTCAAGGAATTCGAGGGCAAGATCGATCTGAGCAAGGTCACCTTGCTGGGAGTCTTGCTCGATCGGGTGCAGGGCTATCCCGAGGAGATGACGAAGAAGACCCTCGAGATCGTCGATTACCACCATCCGATCCTGGTCGCGAACGCGGCCTTCGTGGACGCCTTCCACGGTGCTGGCTGGGCGCACGTGACCCCGGTGACCTACTTCATCGATCCGAGTGGGAAGATCGCGCACTCGCTGCGTGGTGCACAGAAGCTCGATTCCTTGTTGGCGCCGCTGCCTGTCGACGCGCGCCGCTGAGGGTGCGAGGGTTCGTGCGCGCGGCGCGCGCCAGGCGCGGTGCGCCGGCGGCGTGGGTGGGGCGAGACCGGCGCGTCGGACACGGCCGGGACCCGCGGTCCAAGAATTCCGCCTCAGCCGCGAACGCCAAGGCCCGGCACGGGACTCGAGGGGTCACCATGAACTCACTCCTCCTCCGACTCTGCACTGCAGGCCTGCTCGCAACCGGCGCCCTCGCCCAGACCGCGGCCTTCACCACCTTCGGCACCCCGTGTGCCTCCAGCACGACGTCGCGTGTCGTCGGCTCGGCCACGGCTCGCGTTTCCGGCACCTTGCCCATCCTCGGATCCACCTACACCGTCACCACGAACGGCCCGGCCGGCGCCGCCGGCGTGCTCATGTACTCGACGACGGCCAACTTCGTCGGTATCGACATGACGCGCAGCGGCATGCCCGGCTGCCGTCGCTACGTGGACGGAGTCTTCCACTCGATCCCCATCTCGTTGAACGCTCAGGGCGTCGCGCGCACCACGATGTCCAACCCGCTGTCCACGCCGCCGGGCACGACCCTCTACTTTCAGGCACAAGTCCTGAGCCCGGGCGCCAATGCGGCCGGGGTGCTGCTGTCGAACCTCGGCATCGCGCGCGCGGGTACCGAGCCGGATCTCACGGTCGCGGAGATCACGCAGTTCGCGCCGATCGTGCGCATCCATCCGGTCGAGGAATACCGACCGATGAGTCCCGACGAGTTCATCGCGCGCTCGCGCTTTCGCCATCACCGTGGCTGGCAGTCGGATCAGGGCTTCCATCGCAACACGTTCCAATGGGTGACGACCGACAGCCATGACCCGGTCTACTACGGCATGCCGCCGCACGTGCTCGACTCGTACGCGCTGCATGCCGACGGTCGGAACCGTCGCCCGCGCGACGGCAACTCCGGCGACTCCTACAACGTGTTCCTGCAGTCCGCCGGCCGCCTGACCGGGCCGACGGTGCCGACCGGAGTGGTGCCAGCGTATTACCACTACCGACGCGTCGGCAGCCGCCACGAGATCCAGTACTGGTGGTTCTGCGGCTTCAACGATTCCTTCGCGAGCTTCAATCACCAGGGTGACTGGGAGCACGTGACCGTGCGGGTCGAGCGCCGCGCGATCGTCGGTGTCTACTTCGCCGCCCATGAAGGCGGGCAGTACGTCGCGGCCAACGCCGGGTTGCGATTCGTCCGCGGTCGTCCGCTCGTCTACATGGCCAAGGGTTCCCACGCTTCCTACTACACGACGGGGACGTGGATGGCCGGCTTGGACGTCGCATCCGACAGCGGCCCCGAGTGGGACACCAGTCGCGTGCTGCGCTCCTTGGCCACGCAGCCGTGGCGGAACTTTGCCGGCGCCTGGGGCGAAGTCGGTTCGATCGCGACGACGACCGGACCGCTGGGCCCCTGGCACAAGCGCAACAACCCGTGAGATCGGGGTTGGCGAGAACGATGCGGATGCACCTTGCGGCGGTCCCGTTCCGCGTCGTGCCCCCCTGTCCCGCACCGATGTCGTGGCGCATGCTAGTCGTGCATGACTCTCGCGACATTCTCGGGTCGCACCCTGCGGTTCTGGACGCTGGCGACGGCTCTCATCGCGCTGGCGTCCTGCGGCGCGGGCGCGATCACCGCGGGCATCTTCGGGTCGCGGCGATCGGGTGGTGACTCGACGCCGGTCAGCCTGACCGTCTCGCCGGGCGCGGGACCGATCTCGCTGCCGTCCGAGTTCTTCCTCTCGCGCACGGCAACTCTGCGCGGAGTGCGCGTGCCGGAGAACACGACTCTGGAACTGGCGCTGGTGGCGACCGTCGCCGGCAGCATCGTGGAGGACGAGCAGATCCTCGGTCGCTCGACGTCGAACGCGAACGAGACCGTAGTGGACTTCGCGCTCGCGACCGCCGGCATCGCCGCCGCGATCGGTGATCCGCGTGTCGCGGATCAACCGGCGCAGGTCATCGCCCGCGCGCGTCGCACCGACGGCTCGGCGATCGAACTCGCGCGCGCGTCCTTCCTGCTCCTGCGCCAACCGGTGTTGACGCTCGAGCCGAATCGACCCGATCTCGGCGCGTCGCTCATTCCGGTCTCAGGTGGCGATCTGTCGCTGCTCATCGACAACCTGCCATCGGACGACCCACGCGAACTGCTCGTCGAAGTCGTCACGCTGGACCCGAACCCGCCGGCGGGCTCCCAAGGTCCGCTGCCCGTCCTGCGCAGTCCTGCGCAGAACCTGCGCGTGGAAGCCATCGCCGGCCAACCGTCGCGCCGTCGGATCGTGTGCACCGCACCGCCCGCGACGATCGCCATTCCGGCGTTCGTCCAGGTGCGTCATTCGCTGGCCGGACTGTCGACGGCCATCGGCGACGTCTACTACCGCCCCGAGCTTGCTGCAGTGGTGGCCCGCCGAGCTTCGACGCGCGGCGGTGATCTCCTCACGCTCACGGGGCGTGCACTGATCCCTTTCGACTTCACCGCGAACCCGCCGCAGCCGGCCATCCGCTTCGCGCAGATCAGCATCGAGAAGGGCGGCCGTTCGATCACGGTTCCGATCGGCGATCTTCGGCCTGCGCTCTCCACGCTCAATTCGATCGTGTTCGTCGCTCCGCCGTCTCCCGATGGTCGACCCGGCCCGGCCACGGTGCGACTCGTCACGCAGCTCTCCATTCCCGTGATCACCGACGGTGCGGATCTGCTCTCGTACGGCGCTGCCCGAGCGGAGCTGGCGCCGCTCGGGGTGGGGTTCGACGAGGAGGTCGTAAACGTGGCGCTCGCGCCGACGGATCGTACGACGACGGGGGTCGCGTCGGCGGCGACCCTGTTCGACGATGCCGCCGGCGTGCCTTTCGTGCGTGTCTTCGACGGCCTCGGCAACGGCGTCTTCGCGGCGCGCGGCGTCGAAGTCGTCGCCGGCGATCGTGCGGACATCGAGCAGCGCGCACCGATCGACCTCGCCTGGGTCGACCTCGACGGCAATGCTCTGCTCGACGTGCTGGTCCTCAACGGCGGCACCACACGCGGTGCCCACACTCGTCTCTTCGGGCAGTCGAGTCCAGCAGTCCCATTGGCGTTCAGCGGTGTCGGCTTTCGCAGTGCGTCGCGTCCGCGGCGATTGCGGGCGGGTTCAGTCGACTCCGACGCGCTGGTCGATCTGTTGGTCGTCGGTAGTACGCGAGCGGATCTCACGTCGGTCCTTGCGCGATCGAGCGGCGGCGGCGGTTTTCTCGTGCAGCCCCTGTTCACGCAGGTGGTGGACCGACTGGAAGTTTCGACGTTGACCGACCTTGACGACGATGGCTTCGACGACATCGCGATGGCGGTCGGTGGTGTGGGTGGTCGCCTCTACCTCGCCTTCGGCGACGCGAACGGTTCCATGGTCGACCGCCGCGAGGTCGATCTCTCGGGCTTCGGCGGTGTCTCGACCGGAGAACTGATCGGTATCCATGCGGCCGGACCGCGGCCGAACCGATCTCTGGTGATGGTGCTGCGCGAGTTCGGGGGCGTCAGCCATGTGCTGCTGCACCTCACGCCCGCCTCGGCACGCGACTACGCGGTCGCCCCGGTCGTCCAGCCCTTCGGTCCGAGTGCGCCGGTTGCTTCGCTGAGCGCGGATCTCGATGACGATGACCTCGCCGAGCTGATCGTCGCGCGCAGCGACGCTCCGCCGGCCCTTCTGTCCTTCCAGGGCGATCGCTACGTCGAGTTGGTCGGCGCCGTCGACGTGACGGCTACGGATTCTGCGGTGGTGCGTGCGATGCACTTCGGACGCGCGACCGAAGACAGCAATGGCGCCCTCGATGCGGTCTTCCTGCTCCAGGACACGAGCGCGGTGCGAAGCGAGCGCTCGCGTGTGACCACACTGCTGGTCGCTCCCGGTCCTCGATTGCTGGATCCACGTGCGAGCCGCACGGTTCCGGAGGCGCCGCGGGGCATTGTCCTGGTCGAGCGAGCGGCCGGCGGGCCGAGTCGGGATGCGATCTTGGTCCTCGAGAACGGGCTCCGCAGGTTGACGAACGATGGTCTCGGTCGATTCGCGGATGCCGACCAATTCGCGATCTCCGGGTTGGTGGAGGAGACCGTGACTCGCGCGCTGGGACCGAGCGGCGTTGCGGACCGAGTCGTCATGCTCGGCGCCGATGGGCGAGTCGGGGTCCTCGATTCGCAGTCCGCCGGCATGGTCTGGTCGCCGTACTCGCTCGTTTCCGGATCGGCCAGCGTGCAGTCGCAGTCTCGATTGCGTGCCGCGGACATCGATGCTGACGGTCGCGAGGACTTGGTCGTCGTTCTCGCGACGCTGCGCGGCGGTGGCGAAGTCGAGACGGAGCTGCTCGTGCTGCGTGGCGACTCGATAATGCCGTTTCCGTATGTCGCTCCACGCATGGACGCCTACGCGAACTTCGCGGCACCGATCGCGGACGTCGGCGTGGGTGACTTCGCACCGACCGATCCGTCGTCGCATCTCGAAGTCGTGGTCGCGGTCTCGCGCGCCGATCCGGCGCGTGGCCTGCACTTCTTCCGGCTGGATCCCGGCAGCGCCGAGGATGATTGGCAGCTCGTCGAGTCGACGATCGATCCTGCGGATCCCCGCATTGCGACCGCGCTGGATCCGGCTTCGATCGTGGTCGCCGACTTCGACGGCGACGGCTTCGATGATCTGTTTCTCTCGTCGGCGTCGCTCGATCTGGCGCAGCTCTTCCGGCAAACCGGGATCTCGACCCGCTCCATCGCAGACCCGACTCAGGTGGATCCGCTCGTCTTCGCGGCGAGTGGCAGTTTCGTGTTGCCGGCCGGGACGCCGCGTAGCGTGCACCTGACCGATCTCGATGGCGATCTCGTGAGCGACGTCCTGGTCGTCGTCGCGCGTCGGAACAGTCCGGGGACGTTCACGCTCGCCACGCTCGTCTCCGACGGTCTGGCGGGCTTCGCGGGTGTCGAGGAACTGCCGGCGATCGATGTCGGGAGCTTCGGTCCCGCGCTCGCCATCGATGTCGGCGATCTCAATGGCGACGCGATCGCGGACGCCGCATTCGCATGGTCCGGCGACGGCGGGATCGTCCCGCCGTCGCTTCGGATGCTCTTCGGCACGCACCGCTGAGTCACCGCGGCACGCGCCACGCTCACTTCGACTTCATGTCTTCGAGCGTCTTCTTGGCGCGTTCGAGCATCGCCTGAGCGCGCGGGTTCGCTTCGACTTCCTTCTCGAGGTACTCGACGTAACGAGCGAACGCACCGGCATCGCCGAGCTGTTGTGCGCCGGTCGCCAGGTACCGCCAGAAGGTCGCCGCGACCTGCTTGTCGTCGGGTAGGCGATTCTCGTCGAGGATGCTGACGAGGTGTCGCAATCCCGCCGCCTTGTCGGCATTCAGCCGCGTATCCATCAGCTCCAGGTTGAAGAGCTTCTTGGCGACGCTCGCCCGCTCATCGTCGCTGAGCTTCAGCGCGGCGACCGCGGCCTTGGCCTGTGCGAACGGGACGGCCTGCCAGTCGATGCGCTGCATCAGCACCTTCTTCTTGGACTCGGGATCGGACTGCTTGGCCATCGCCGCGAAAGCAGCGCCAGCATCGACCGTTTCCCGGAAAGCTTCGACGCTGCGCTTGCCGGCGACGGCGACGAGTTCGCCGTCACTGTCGAGCACGACGAAGCTCGGGAAGCCCATCTGTCCCTTGCGCAGGAGCAGGTCGTCATAGGGATGACCTTCGATGCGCGTGGTGACGTGGAGGAAGAGGACGACTTGTTCGCCGAACTCGGCGAACTGAGGGTCGAGAAGAGCTGCCTTCTCGACTGCCTCGCAGGGGCCTCAATAGCTGTAGCTGCGGGTGAAGTAGGTGAAGACGAGCTTGCCTTCCTCCTTCGCGCGTGCGCGTGCCGCGTCGTAGTCGGTGGTCCAATTCGCGTGCTTGACGAATGGCTTGGCGAGCTTGTCGGCGAGCTTTGCTTTCAGCTCATCCTGGCTCGGCTGTTGGCCGGCGCCAGCTGCGGTTACCGGCGTCGCTTGGATGCGCGCGGCCGGTACGGTGGGGGTGGCAGGCTTCGGCTCGCCCTGCTGTGCGGACAGGTGTCCGAACATTGCAGGGACGAGCGCGAGAGCGAGCACCGTGGGGAACGAAGTCACGGGAACTCCTCTGTGGAAGTAGGGAATCCGCGGTCGATCGACCGCGGGCGGGAGAGAGGATAGGGGCGCGAGAGCCCGGTGCACTGACCATCTGTCCCGCGCTCGTCACACGTCCTCGCCCGCCCCGATCGGTGCACGCGACCAGGATCCTCGCCTCACATCGGCGGGCGAACCAGGTCACCCGGGCCCGGATAGGACGGAACTTCGAGTCCGAGTCGGATTCCCAGCTCGCCGCCGATCGTCGCGATGCCCTTGACGCCGACGTTGGTCACCGAGGTCTGGCCGAAGTGCAGTTGGGCCGGGGTGGTGATGATCGGATCCTCGTAGGTCAGCGCCGTCCGGTTGAGGCCCAGGCCGGCGAAGGCTTGGAGACCGGACAGACCCGGTGTGACCATCTCCCAGAATCGGAGCTCCCACACGCCGAGGTTGGCGGTGGAGTCGTTCACGAAGGCGATGTACCCGGGGTCGGGATTGAGGTCGTCGAGTTCGAAGGCGAGCGGCGCGATCGAGCGACGGAGCCCGCCGCTCAGCCAACCGAAGGCGTGTTCGCTGCCGCCGTTGCCCCACAGCAACTCCGCGTAGGCACGATGGGGATGGGCGGCATTCTCGCTGCCGCGCATGGTCCAACCGATCAGGGCGCCGGCGGGCGTGGTGACCCGGGCCCAGCCCCCGAAGACGCCCCCTGTCGGGAAGTTCGGGCTGGCGGCCATTCCGGGGCCGATCACCACCGACCTGGTCGGTCCGAGCGGCGGCGTCACGTCGGAGCCGAGCACGTTGCCGTCGCGGTCGTAGTAGGTGACGGTCGCGGGCACCAGTGCACCGCCGGCGACTCGGCTGATTCCGATCGCGGACTGGATGTCGTTGAGTTGCACCGTGACCTCCGGGCTGACCGCCGTCGACGTCGCGACGTAGCCCGCCATGGTGGATGCGAGGCGCACGCGTCCCCCGACGTTGGACAGCTCGCCGTCGCCGAAGTTCTGGTTGCTCGCGAGATCCATCATGAGCAGTTCTCCGATCAAGGGCCGGTTGTCCAGGCTGGTAACGGTGATGAAGAGATCCTCGTCATCGCCGGGGAGGCCGTTGGTGAAGATGCCGAGTGCGCGGTTGAACGCGGTGGTGTCGATGGCGGCGCCACCGGCAGCGATGGCGACCGGGGGCAGTGCCTGCACGAAGCCGTTGCCGTTGCTCAGCGTGATTTGCACGTTGTTGGGCGCAATCGCCGGATTGATGAGTGTGATGAAACCGAAGATGCCGTTGACGAGGTCGAGCGGTGAGTTCGGCGAGAAGGCATGGACCGGAATCGGGCCGAAGTGGAGCGTGGTCTCGGCGCGTTGCAGACCCTGCAGGGGCTGCATGGACGCGAGGTAGTCGCTCGCCTGGATGGACGCCTTCGGGTTCAGCGGATTCACCACGGTGTTCGCGTAGTAGACCGTCGCGCCGACGAAGGTCGTCGCCTGAGTCTGAGCGTTGGTGCGCACTCGAACCGTGCCGACCGTAGTGCCGGACAGCGGAGCGACACCGACGTAGGAGTCCTCAGGTGCGATGAAGACGCTGTTCAGCGTCGACAGCACGGTGCCGTTGTTGTCGTAGTAGTCGATGTCGACGACCAAGTTGAGCGTGGGGTCGGTGTTGTTGACGACCACCACGGTCACGAAGTTCGCCAGGGTCGGTGCATTGGCCCCGAAGAGCACGGGTGCGTACTTCGTTGACAGTCGATTGCCTTGAAGCGGCAAGCTGCAACTGACGTTCGCGTGTTCCGCCGCCAGGTATGTGTCGGCCGGTCGATCGTTGGGACCGGTCGCGATGTTCTGCTGGCCAACCAACACAGGAAGGAGCATGGTTGCAGCGGCAATGCCGCCGATTGCTCGGGAGAAGGGAGTTGATTTCATGTCGTCTGACCCGACTCGCACCGCGGCGCCTCGATCCACAAGTGGTCGAGGTCGACGCGGTCGACACCAAGCGCGAGTCAATCGAAGCCCTTGGCTGGATCGGGTTTCCTTGCTCGAGGTAAACGTCCGATTCCACTCGCAAGGTTGCATCTATTGCCGATGCGCGTGTCGCTCGCGTTGCGAGGAGTTTTTTTGCGACCGATGTGCAGCGGGTCGCGTGCGATCGTCTGCCGCGTGCGTCCTCGAGCAGATGTCCTGGTGTTCGAGTGCGCCGTGTCGGCTAACTTCACGCGCGATGCACCCACGCGAACTCGGCGAATACATCCTCGGCACCGATGGCGATGAACTTCGGCGACTGCAGTTTCAGCACGTCGTCTGGCTGCAGGATCTGTTCGGATTGATGCGACG
>JBFXDD010000081.1:0-9870 GCA_050181465.1 Planctomycetota bacterium | reverse complement strand
TTCGCCGAGTGCGAACGCGGTCGTCGGATGGATCACACCGGACACGCCGCGCGTGGGGGGCGCGGACAACAGCGCCAGTGGAGCCGCGTCCGCTCGCGCAGGATCGGGCGGCGTGCGGTTCGCGATCTCGTGTACGAAGTCGCGCGTGGTCGCGTAGGCCTCGCGATAGCGCTGGGTGATCGTGAAGGTGGTCGGCAGGGCGCTGACGACGAGCCCGATCGCCACGGGCACGCCGAGACGTTGCGTGCCCAACCCGCGCGCGACGAGGACCGCGACCGGAATCAGCGCGGCGTAGCACAGACGTGCGCCGACCAGATCGGCATCGAGGACGTGGGCGAAGGCCGGCGTCAGCGCGAGCATCGCCCAGGTTGCCGTAACGAGCGTGTCGGCGACGTACCGCGGCCCGCGTCGCGCCGTGATCGCGATTGCCAGGCTGGTCGCGAGTGCTACCGCGCCGGCGATCGCGATCGGCAGGCTGGCGCCGACGACGAAGGCGAGCTTGTCGCCCGCTCGCGCGAGGACCTCGAGTGCGTCGAGCGGCGGCAGGTCGCCGCCGCCGAGGCTGCCGAGCAGGAGCGTGCGGATGAGCAAGTACCCGGTCCAGACCACGGCGAGCTCGGCGAGTCGCGCGATTCTGGCCCGCATGCCGACCGTCGTGACGTGCAGCGCCTCGATCGCCAGGAAACCGATCGGCAACACCACCGCGCTCTCCTTCGACAACAAGGCTGCGGCGAAGGCGGTCGCCGCGGGTGCGATCGAGTGGCGTTGCGGATCGCTCACATGCCGCGCGTAGAACCACAGCGACCAGGCCCCGCAAGCGACCTCCAAGGTCGACACTCGCGCCGAGATCCACAGCACGCTCTCCACGGTGAGTGGGTGAGTCGCGAACAAGAGCCCGCCGACGGCACCGGCGAGTGAGGCGCGCGGGCCGTCGCACAGCCTTGCGCACAACAGGGTCACGGCGACGGTCGCGGCGAGGTGCAACCCCAAATTGACGAGCGCGAAGCCGATGGCGTCCGGTGCGATCAGGAAGTTGACCGCACCGGTCAAAGTGACCAGCGGCCGCCAATAGGCGTACGAGAACAACCAGCGATCATGGAGCTGTCGGATGACCTCGCTCCAAGCGAGCTTCGGTGAAGTCCCGTCTGGGGTGAGCAACGTGGCGTACGCGAAGTCGTCGGACAACCAGAAGGCCGACAGCGTGCTCGGCAGGAAGATCAGCAGCGCAGCGATCACTGGAACGCTGACGGCGATGCAGAGCTGCCGAGTGGAACTGCCGACCATGGATTCGACCGAGTCTCGCCGACTTGTCCTCGATCCCTCTTGCCATGGCAAGATCGTGGCGGGAAGACGACGTCGTCGCGGGATCACCGTCGTGCTTCTGAGTCGTCTTCGATTCTCGAGCGGCAGCGCTCGCCTGCGCCACTGCCGCGGTCATGCCTCTCGCTGACTTCGAGTCAGGTTGTTGCGCATGCAGCGCAGTCCGTCGGGTCGAGCGGCGTTCCAGCGATGTCCGGCATCGGCTGGGCGCGCCTCGCCGGCTCCTTCGAGATCGACCTCGCGAACGAGGACTCGTCGCAGCCGGCGATTCGGTCCATCGCCTGCAGCGAGCCCGGATCATGCGTGAACGTCTGCTGCGATCGGCACAAGTCGCGCCCGGCGGCGTCGCCACGTCGGCTCCTCCCTGGCAGCGTAGCTACAGCTACGCTTCGGTCGTCGACCGAAGCAGCTCCTTGCCGGGCATCGACCTGCGGCGATCTCGCGACGACGTTCACGCATCATCCGAGCTAGCCCGAACTACTCGTGAACGTCTGCTGCGATCGCCACAAGTCGCGCCCAGCGGCGTCGCTACGACGGCTCCTCCCTGGCAGCGTAGCTACAGCTACGCTTCGGTCGTCGACCATCGTAGCTCCTTGCCGGGCATCGACCTGTGTCGATCTCGCGACGACGTTCACGAATACTCCGGGCTAGAGCACTCTCCAGTCTTCGACTCCGTCATGCTCGACGACGGCGCGACTTCGCCGACGGTCACCCTCTCGAGGACCGGGACCTTCAGCCTGCCGGTGGCCGTGCCGGGGCAATCGATGTTCGGCGACTCCGACCGCCACTTCCATCGCGCGGTCCTCGATCTCCCGGTGCTGTCGCGACTCTCCTCTTACGGAGCCTTGCACGACCAGGTCGACTGAGGGTTGCGGCACTCGCGGTCGTCGTTCTGCGGCCGCCGAGCCGGCATGGCTCGACTCTGCGCCACGCGGGTGCCAGACTTCGCGCCCCATGACCAAGGTGCGCCGTTGACGACCGCGATCCGCGACCAGGTGTCGCGCAAGTTCGTCTGGATCGTCGCAGCGATCTTGGTGGCAGCCCATGTCGCGCTGCTGGTCCACGCCGCGAGTTCCGTGGCGTGGACCGCGGACGAGTGGAACTACCTGGGGGCGGGCCGCGCGCTCTGGACCGACTTCGGGTTCGCGACCGCTCTCGAACGCCTGCATGGGCCACTGCCCTTCCTGAGCAATCAGTGGTTCCTCGACAGCGCAGCGCCGATCGCGTTGGGCGATGACCTCCGCCTGCCGGCGCGCCTTGGGATGTTGCCCTTCGCGATCCTCTTGCTGGTCTGCGTCGGCGCATGGTCGCGCGCGCTGTTCGGCGTGCGGGGGATGCTGGTCTCCCTCACCTTCGCGTCGCTCTCACCGGTGCTCTTGGGCTACGGCGCTCTGATCGCGGTCGATACGGCGTTTGCCGCGATGCTCGTGCTCACCCTGTGGCAGACCTGGCGGCATGCGGCGATGCCGACGATCGGTCGCGCGGCGATCGTCGGCGCATGCCTTGGGTTGACCTTCGCCACCAAGTACCTCGCGGTCGTGTTCGCGCCCTTCGTCGTGCTCGCACTCCTCGTGGCGGGATGGCGCGAAGGAAGACTGCTGGGCGCCGTGCGAGCTGCCGCGATCGCCACGCTGGTCGGTTGGGTCGCGCTGCATGCGGCGTACGGCTTCGCGGTGCCGCGCTTCTCGGAGGTTGCGAAGCTGATCTCTCCGACGCTCACTGGGCTCGCGACCTGGCCGTCGATCCCGACGGTGCTGACGCTTCTTCCCGAGCCCTTCGTCTTGGGCATCGACTACCAACTCGCGGCGGCCGGCGCCTATGTCGGAACCTTCGGCACGACGGTGGGCGGTCACTGGGCCTACTACATCGTCACCCTCTTCGCCAAGTTGCCCGCCTTCGAGGTGCTGGCTCTCGTGCTCGCGTTCGCAGCGCCGCGTCGACCGAACGAGCGCCTGTGGACGACCTGGTCGCTGCCCTTCCTCGGTGCGCTCGTCTACCTGAGCCTGAGCAAGATGCAGCTCGGTGTGCGCTACGTGTTGCCGCACGTCGCCCTGCTTGCCGTATACGTGGGTCGCGCCGCCCATCTGCGCATGTTCGTCGGACCTCGAGGACCCCTCACGCTCGCCACAGTCGGTGTGCTGCTCGCGTTCCTCAGGGTGGAGGATGCGCCGCACCATCTCAGCGCGTTCTCGGAGCTGGTCGGCCGGCGAGTCGCGATGGACTGGTTCGGCGATTCCAACTGTGACTGGGATCAGGACCGGGCGGTGGGGGCCGAGGCCATCGCACGGCGGTGGGAGGGGATCGAGGTCCTCGAACATGACGACGGCCCGCGATTGGGGTTGCTCGGTCGTCATGTCGCGCAGCGCAAGCGGCGCGATGTGCGTGACCCGTCGCGGACGTACGACTGGCTGATGCGTTTCGACGGCACGGCTGCGGAGATCGATCGGTTCCGTGCCGCGTGGTTGGTCTACGAAGTCACGTTGGAGAGCTTCGACGAGGCGATAGCACGCGGCGATCCGCGGGCCGGCGAGGACTGTGTCACGGCGCTCTTGGCCGCGGACCGGCTCGCGGAAGCAAGGCAACGGCTAGGAGCGGTCACGAATGCTGAAACTCGCGAGCGTATGGCGGCGCTGATCGAGCAGCTCTCCGCGTTTCGTTCCGGCGGTCGCGAGCCGGCCCTGTTGTTGGCGATCGTGTCCGAGTGCCGCAATCTCCGACTCTTCGATCGTGCGCTCGAAGTCGCTCGTGCAATGCCGACTCCCGATCCCTTGTTGCTCGCCCCACTCCAATGGGACGCCGGCGAGATGCCGCAACTGCGCGATCGACTTCGCGGGCTGCACGCGGAGCGCGAGCTGAGTCTGGAGGAGCGCTTCCTGCTGGCGCAGTGCGAGTTCTGGTCCGGCGAGTTCACGACTGCGCGCGAACTTCTCGACGTCGACGCGCGCCCGCCCGCCGGCGAAGCCTTCGCCGCGGCGTGGGAGCAACTGCTCACGCGCGCGAAGATCGAGGCGGAACATGCGCGGCGGTTGTTCGGGGGGTGAGGGGCAGCCGGCCTCTCTCGCAACCGATCTTGGCGACGCGTGTCGCAAATCGGCCGGGCTTCGTTCGCAAGCAAGAATTACTGCTGGCTCACGAGCCGAATCAGTAGTGGCGACAACTTCCGCAGTTGACTTCGGAGCCTCTCGTTTCCATTGAGGTGCGGCTCCAAGAAGTAAATCTGACGCTCAAGCACACCCGCCCACAATGCTTGAAACTCGGATTCCGAAAGGGACCGTTCGTTTCGAGAGTGCAGTAGAGTCTCACAGAAATTCAACGCGAGCCGAATCTGATCCGCGCGTTCCAAAATGGAAGAGCCGGAAGTGATCTCTGACTTCCGTACAGCCGCTTCGCCGGCATTGGCAAGGTTCGAGCCTGTCGGGTCGCTGTTGTCGTTCAGCAGGTAGCTGCACAAGGCGCACGATCCATGGTCCGAATGTCTCGGGAACTCCGGGTTCCCAAGCCATCGGAACCCATTAAGGGTCCTGAATTCCTCGTACAGCTGTCGCGAGTACTGTGCTCGTTTGGTCACCGCGTCCTGGAGCCACGAGAAGCAGGCAATGAATGCCGCTACAACCAAACCTAGAGCTTGTGTGCGAGTCACTGCGTTAAAGTGAGCCCGCGCGAACCAACGCTCGGAATGCCTTTGGCGTCCCAAGAGTACCCAAAGATCGTTGCGAGTTCGTGGAAGAACCAACAAAATTGACATTCCAAGAAAGACTATCAGCGGCGCGCTCGCAAGTGCGACTCGTACTGCGGCATCGGAGACGAGTCCCAGCCAGTTTACACCTGAGCGAGCATGTCCCTCACTGATATCGAACATATAGCGGATTTCCGATAGCGTTGCCAGGAACACCACCACTGCGCTAGCTCCCATCAGGAACCACAGCAATCCTCGCCAGCTCGGTCCTGTCTCGTGGGGCCTCGTCTCACCGGCAAGTCCCGAATCCGCTTGCGGAGGACTCGTGCCAGCGGTGACCCCGGTTTGCCGCTGCGAAGTGCGCTCGGTCGTGCTCTTCTTTGACTTCTTGGAGGGCCCGGACGACTGGTTCGACTGATTCTCGGTCATGACACACCTGGCGAGACGCTAGCTGCCAATGACGCGGAGTCAAGTTGGTTCCCTGTATCGGCGTAACCCATTCGTTCTATGCCAGGATCCCCCAGTGGCAGAGTAGTTGCCGCCTCTTCTGCGAAGGCCGCGTGGCCCCTGACGATGCGAAGCATCGGTAGGGTGCAGCCGAGCGCCTGCCGGCAGGGCAGGGCCGCCCCCCATGGGGGGGCGCGAACTTTCCACAACTTGTTCACAGGGTGGCTCGAGGTTGAACTGTCGTGGCGTACACCGACGGTTTCAAAGCGCGCATGGTGCAGCGCATGGCGGGTCCCGAACGCATCTCGGCCTGCGCACTCTCGAAGGAAGTTGGGGTCACTCAGCCCACGCTCTCGCGGTGGTTGCGGCAAGCGCCTACGGTAGCGCCCATGGGTGGGCACAACGAACAGCGGGGTGGGGCCAAGAGCCCGCGCCAGTGGGATGCTCGCCCCGCACGCACACCGGGGAGTGAGTGAAGTCTGTGAATGTCGGCAAACTCGAGAGGCTGGTTGTCACCATCGACATGGTTTGTGATTGATCGCTGGGGAACGTGATCGGCTACTGGGCTTCCGTGCTGACCTCGAGCGTGGCTCCTGCGATGGGGGCTGTGCACGAAGCAACGCGATTGGATGCGCCGTCGGCAAGCATGCTCACTCGAACCTCGACCATTGGAGCGAGCATGCGTAGCGGGAAGTCAGCGCACCGTAGATGCGACGAGCCAGGCGCTCCGCGGTCGCATCCGTGCCGTCGACCGTCACGTCGAGGATGTCGCCGAAGCCGAGCGACATTGCGGCGAGGTCGAGGATGCTCGCGGGATCGACGGTGGGCTCCGCACCCTCGGTCGTCACTCGTCGGAGGCGGACGGGCCGTGCCGCCTGGGCCACCTCGAAGTGGAGTCCCGCAAGGACGCTGAGCCCTAGAGAATCTGGCAATCGGATGGTCAGGCGAACTCGAGTGGATCGGTCGTCATGGTGGATGAGCGGAGGCTCCACCGACACGCGCGCGCGAACTTCGGCGAGCGCCGCCTTCAGCGCTTCCCTGATCTTGGCGGCGTCGACGTCGCTGTCCTGGCCCTTGGGCACGAAGCGGTCGACGGCCTGCAGGATCCACTGCGGTGCCGGCTTCGCGCCGCTGTAGGCAATGACCGGGATGTCCGCGATCTCGTGGATCTCTCGAATTCGTCGAGCCGGGACATCGTACGCGGGATCCGGCGGGGCATGGGTGACGACCGCTGCATACGCACTCGGATCGTTCGCCATCGCCAGCGCGAGCAACTCCACCGCGCGGGCATCGAGGTCGAATCGGAAGTCGATCGCGAACTCGTTCGAGAGCGCGGCCAGGATGCGCTCGATGCGTGGCAGTCCGCGTGGCTCCAGTCGGTCGATCCACAGGATCCTCGTCGGAACACGGCTCTGGATGCCAGCCTCGGTTCGGATCGGGCGTAGGTAGTCGTCGAAGAAGGTCGCGATCGCTTCGGCCGGCGGCGGCGGTAACTCTGAGATCGGATCACGAAGCAGAGGTTCGAGGTAGCTCAGAACCTGCGGCGAGCGTGTGCGAAGACTCTCGAGAGTCTTGCGCTCGAGGTCGGTGCCGCGGTGCGCGCGCCAGAGCCGAAGCAGTCGTGCTTCGAGGGCTTGTTCCTCCGAATCGGCGGCAAGGAATGCGAGAACGGCGAGGTTCTCGTGGACCAAGACCTCGACCCCGGTGTCGCGGCCCGCTTCCTGCAACCGCCGCACGTATCGGAAGACGTTGGGCCACCGACGCCGAAACGCCGAGATCCGAGCGAGGTTGAGAAGAGCGGTCGTCGCCTGAGCTTCGAAAGCGGTGTGGATGCTCGCGAGGTTCCATTGGCGCAATGTCGCCAGCTCCGCGCTGCGCAAGTCGCCCTGCTCGAAGCCGACGTGCGCGGCATCCTCGAGGTTCGACAAGCGTCGGGTGGTGGCATCCAACACCTTCACCACGCGCGTGCCGTCGACGCCCTGTTCGAACCCCATGGTTGCGAGAAAGCAGGCCTCGAGCGCAGCCGGATCCAGCTCACGGGCGCGGGCAAGGAGATCGACATCCGTGAGCATCCTCTCCGGCAGTTCCTCGATGCCTTCGAGCGTCGATCCGAGAAGTTGGAAGTACTCCAGCGCCTTGCGATCGCTCAGCGGCAGCGACTCGAAGTAGCGGGTGAGGCGTGCGGTGGCGGCATCGATCGACAGGTGTGTACCCGGATGTCGACTCCGAAAGATGCAAGACGTGACGGGTGCTCGGTAGCGGAGTCGATACCGGCCCTCATCGGCGAACAGGAACGGGCGCAGCCGGGTCAGCGTCAGTGACACGGCATCCTCTCGCGTATCGCTCGTCAGCAGTGCGACGAGCTCCTCGCGAGTCAACCCGGTGCTGGTTGCGGTCAAGTATTGGACGACATCGCGCGGAGATTGATCGCCGACGTCCTCCACCAGTTGTTCGAGCAGAACCCAGAACGGCGCAGCCACCGCGAGCGCGGGCGACGACTCGGCCTCGCGGTTCGCGATCACGTTCAGCGTCGCCTCCAGGTGATCGATCGAGCTGCAGAAGCGGAGCGCCTCGATCAGGCCGCGCATCGCCAGCGGATTGCCGGTTCGATTGGCGGCGATGCAGCGACTCAAGTCCGCCGAGCTCAGAGATCGTGCGGTCAACGACAAGGTCGCTCCGATCTGCGTCCGCAGATCCGCGGCGGTCATCGAGCCCACGTCGAAGACGCGAGCGCCCCTGGGTAGTTGGCCGCGATGGAAGTGCAACCGCCGCACCATCGCCTCCCGGAAGTCCACGTGCAGCGTGACCGGGTGGCCGTCCCGCGTGTGCACGATGTGGGTCGTCGGCTCCGGCGTGTCGATGGTGAGGACGACGGCCACGTTCGGCGGCAGTTCGGGCGGCAACCAGCCGAGCCGATACATCGGGTTGCCGACCGCGATGTCCTCGATCCCATCGATCACGATGAGGTGTCGGCGACCATCAGGCACTCCACTCAGGGCGGTGCGGAGGAGGTCTTCGAGTCGCGCCTCGGTCAGCTCTGCGAGCGACTGCTGGCGCAACGGCGGCGGACCGTCCGCGGCCAGATGTCGAAGCAGTCGTTCGCACAACGCGCGCAGGCCGAGGGCGTGGACGCCGGCACCGAAGAAGTGCGTGAACACCGCGATCGTCGGGTCGGTCGTCTCGCACTCTTGGGCGAGCTTCGCGGCGAGGCTGCTCTTGCCGATTCCGGGCTCGCCGAGCAACACGATGGGTGTGCCGACTGGTTCGTCGACCAGTCCGCGGAGTACCGCGAGTTCATGTTCTCGACCGCCGAACTCTCTGGTCAGGAGTTCGCGATAGCGGGTGTGCGAGGCGTCGATGCGCTCGCGGCGGGAGATCGAATCGTCGAGATCACGGCGCCCGGTGATCGCCAGCAGGCGATCGAACAGGATCGACTCGAGTGCATCGCCGAGCCGATCGAGGCCGCCGACGGCACCGGGACTGCGCCGAAAGGGGTCGATCGCGTCGGGATCCCACACGCACGGATAGGCCTCGAGGATCGTTGCCGAACTCGCGCGCACTCGCTCGCGAAGACGGTCGAGCCGCGCGCGTCGCACTGGATCGTCGTCGACGAACTGCGCGCGAAGCGGATCGGGAATCGCGCCCAGAAACGCGGGATCGCGAACGCAGAAGACCGCGGATGCGGGGTCGCGAAGCGCTGCGGTCATCTCGAGATCGGTCAGCGATCGCGATTCTTGGGGCTCCAGCCAGGGGTGCTGATGTCGGAGGGGCTCGGCGATGGTGCCGGCCGGCATGCCGTAGCACTCCCCGAGGAAGCCCAGGAAGAGCGGATGGCAGTCGGTCACGGCCGTGAGGCAGAGTTCGGCGACCTCACCCGACTCCACGGCCTCGCGTGGAATGCCCCAGCGGAGGTCGACGTCGAGCAACTCGATTCGGTGACGTTCGAGGCGCGCGCGGAGGCGCGGCATCACCGTGCGCACCAGCAGTTCGCGTTCGGCACCGAAGTCCCGAAACGTGCTGCTCACGAAGAGTCGGAAGGTGAGCCAGCCATTGCCTTGGGCGAACTGCGCACGCGTCATGGGTCGGTTCGAGTCATCGCGCAACTGCGCGGGGAGAACCTCGCATGCCGCGAGGTTCTTCACTCGTGGATTGTGGCGCGAGCTCGATCGAGTGCGCGCGACTTCCAGCCGTTCCGGATGATCCGTGAACGTCTGCTGCGATCGCCGCAAGTCGCGCCCGGCGGCGTCGCTGCGTCGGCTCCTCCCTGGCAGCGTAGCTACAGCTACGCTTCGGTCGTCGACCGCCGCAGCTCCTTGCCGGTCATCGACCTGCGGCGATCTCGCGACGACGTTCACGAGTAGTCCGGGCTAGGATGCCCGCGATGCTCGTGAGCCTCGGTGCCGGTGCTTGGACGACGCTTGCCGCGA
>JBFXDD010000080.1:0-10952 GCA_050181465.1 Planctomycetota bacterium | reverse complement strand
TGAACGTCTGCTGCGATCGCCACAAGTCGCGCCCGGCGGCGTCGCTACGTCGGCTCCTCCCTGGCAGCGTAGCTACAGCTACGCTTCGGTCGTCGACCGACGTAGCTCCTTGCCGAGCATCGACCTGCGGGGATCTCGCGACGACGTTCACGAATCATCCGGGCCAGGTTCAGCCGCCGAGGACCTGGCCGAGCTTGCCGATCGTCACGTCGGTCGCGGCACTTCCCTCCACGACGATCGCCGGCGCGCTCTCGCGCGGCTTCGGCCTGGCGCCGAAGGCTTCGATGGCTGCGGCGAGGGGGAGTTGGAGCACGAAGCAGGCGCCGAATCCTTGGTGCGATTCGAGTGCCAGGGTGCCGCCGTGCGCATCGATGATCCGGCGCGCCCGCGGCAGCCCGAGTCCCATGCCGACCGGCTTGTCGGTCAGGTCGTGCCGGTTCTGCCCGAATCTCTGGAAGACGCGCTCGGCGTCGGTCTCGTCGATCCCCGGTCCCTCGTCGAGGACGCGCAACTCGGCATGCCCATCGCGCACTTGGACGTCGACTTCCACCGTCGCACCCAGCGGGGAGAACTTGACGGCGTTGTCGAGCAAACCGTCGAGCACCGCGAGCAGTCGCACGTCGTCGACTTCGACCGGCACCGGCTTGCCGATGTCGCGCAACAGGATCTGCACGGAGCGGGCTTGGCAGCGGGTCCGAATCCCGTCGCGCGCACGGGCGGCGAGCTCGCGGAGATCGAAGCGCGCCTTGGTCAGGTGCACGGGAGCGGCTTCGAGTTCGGCGGCTTCGATGATCTGCTCCACCAGTGTCGACAGGCGCTTCGACGAGCCGGCGATCATCTCGGCGAACTCACGCACCTCGGCGGCATCCGTCGGCTCGCTCATCCGCAGGATCTCGGCGGCAGCGACGATCGATGTCAGCGGCGTGCGAAGTTCATGGCTGACGTTCGCGAGGAAGGCATCCTTCGCGGCATCGAGCGTCCGCAGTTCGATTCTCGAACGCTCGAGCTCGGAGCCGAGATCCTGCACGCGTTCTTCGAGCTGTCGTTCGTTTTGGGCCGCACTCCGACGCTCATCGGTGATCGTCTTCGTCAGCATGTTGAAGTGGCGCGCGAGGATCGTGTGCTCATCCGACTCTTCGGTCGGCAGGCGCCCGACTTCGCGGCCGGACTGAAGGCTTTGCAGCGACCGCGCGAGACGCAGGTGGAAAGTGGATGTGCGTCGCCGCCGGATATTGGAGAACAGGGTCGCGACGATCGCGGCGAGCGCGAAGCTGCCGCCGACGACCCAGCGATGACGAGCCATCGCAGCATCGACGTCGTCGAGCGAGCGGATGACGTGGAGGACCGCGGGGCCCGCCGCGGTCTCCAAGGGGATGTCGACGACCAGTTGATGACCGAGCGCAGCCGTCTCCACCGAGCTGCGCGGGCTCGCTCCCGGATGATGAACGACCTCCGGCAGGATCGATTCTCCGCTGCCAAGAACCTGCGACGGTTCCAGGTCATGACCCCGAGTTCGGTACAGCCCGACGGCGAGCACGTGCTCGGTGCGCCGCACCGCCGCGAGGATCTGCTCGGGTGGGGTGTCGCTGATGCGCGCGCCGAGGCTCAGCGCCGAGCGAATGCCGGCCACGTGTTCGCTGCGGAGCAGAGCCTCCGCGCCGACGGTCGCGAGAGCGGCCAACACGAGGAGACCCAGGAACTGGCGCAAGCCTGCGCGGAATCCTGGACCGCTTGCGGCGGCGACTGCGTCGGATCGAAACATCCAGTCTTGGATCGGCCTCGGGATGGGACCGGCTTGATCCGGTTCATGGTTCGCCTGCTGCGTGACGGCGCCGAACCGTGCGCCGACACCGGGGAATTCCACCTGTCGCGAATCGCGACGCCGTGGGGCGCCGGTCCGGATTTTCGACGATGCCGAGAAGGCGAAGGGATCAGACCGTCTCGACCAGGCTGCCGCGCCGCGCGCGCGGAGCGCGCTCGACCTCCAGCACCGTCTGGCCGGTGCGCATCCGCACCTTGATGACGTCGCCCGCGCCGAGGTTCTCGCCGAGGATGCGATCGGTGAGCGGATCCTCGATGCGGCGCTTGATCAGTCGCTTCAGCTCGCGCGCGCCGTACTCCTCGGAGAAGCCCTCGCGTGCCAGCCAGGTCTTGACACCGCTGGCGAACTCGACGCGGATGCCGTTGCGCGCCAGTAGGTCGGTCACCTCTCGCAGCATTCGTTGGGCGATGCGCACGCAGACCCGCACATCCAGCGGGTGGAAGACCACGACCTCGTCGATGCGATTGACGAACTCGGGCCGGAAGGCCTCCTTCATCGCGTCGATCGTCGCTTCACGAAGTTGCTCGCCGTGCACCACGACGCCCTCCTTCCGCGCGAAGCCCATCCGCGTTCGCAGCGAGTCCAGCTTCTCGACCCCGAGGTTGCTGGTCATGATGACCACGGTGTCCTCGAAGGAGATCTGCTGCCCTTTGCTGTCGGTCAGGATGCCTTCGTCGAGGAGTTGCAGGAGAAGGTTGTGCACCTTGTGGTGGGCCTTCTCGATCTCGTCGAAGAGCACCACGCATTGCTTCTTCTTCTTGACCGACTCGGTCAGGTAGCCGCCCTCGTTGTGGCCGATGTAACCCGGCGGGGAGCCGATCAGCTTGGCGTACTCGTGGGGCAGTGCGTACTCGGAGCAGTCGATGCGGACGAGCCGACCGGGCTCCTGGAACAGCGACTGGGCGAGGGCTTTGGCGAGTTCGGTCTTGCCGGTGCCGGTGCGGCCCACCAGCAGAAAGGTGCCGATCGGCGTGCCGGGCCGTTTGAGGCCGACGGCCGCCTTCTTGACGGCGCGGCACAGGCTGTCGATCGCCTGGTCCTGGCCGATCACCTGGGCGCGCAGACTGCGGTCGAGTCCGAGTGCCTGCCGCTGGAGCGCGGTTCCGCTCATGGCGCCCTGCGGCGAGATACCGCTATTCTCCGCGCCCGGCCCCGCGGCCTTCGCGGACGGCAAGCTGATCTGATGGATCTCGAGACCAGGATTGACGTCGATGCAGAGCTGGTAGAGCAGCTCTTCCACGACCTCCCCGTCGTGCTCGTCCTCGAGCCGGCGCAGGGCCGTGCGGACGTCGGTCCGCAGGTCCGGCACACACGCCTCGACGACTCGGGCACGATAGCTGGCCTTGTTCCGGATCTCGTGTCGGAGCAGTTCGCCGACGACGTCCTCGGCACAACATCGGATCCTGATGAACTCGTCGATCAGGTCGAAGTACTTGATGACGATGTTGTCGTCGCTGTTCTTCAAGTTGGTGCCTTGCTGGGGCCTTTCGCCCGTGGTATCGGCGGATGCCGGAGGGGGGCTTGAGCACGTCGCACAAGCCCGTGCAATTGCTCGCGTTGCTCGTGCATCGCGGGCTCCTGACACCGGCCCAGGCCCAGAAAGCGCTGGCCGCCGCGAACCCTCGCGACTTCCTCGTGTCGGCCGGCGTCGTCAGCGCTGCCGTATGGGATGAGTGGGTCGCGACCGAAGGCGGCACGCGGCCACGTTTGTCGCGCTACGAGTTGGGCGAGAAGCTCGGCGAAGGCGGTCAGGCGCGGGTGTTCGCAGCGAACGACAAGGTCGAACGCCGGAAGGTCGCGCTCAAGGTGCTGAAGTCGGACCAGGCCGAGGATCGGGTCGCGCGCGATCGGTTCGTCACCGAATCGAAGCTGTTGATCGAGCTGAACGATCCGCACATCGTCAAGGGCTACCGCGTGGCGAAGGAGGGCGACACGGTGTTTTGCGCCATGGAGCCCATCGAGGGTGAATGTCTCCAGGAGCGACTCGATCGCGACGGTGCGCTGGAGGAGGAACTCGCGCTCGATGTCGTTCGACAGGTAGCGGAAGGTCTCTGCGCACTGCACGCACGCGGACTCGTCCATCGCGACGTCAAGCCGGGCAACATCATGCTCGACAAGAGTGGGCGTGCCGTTCTGATCGATCTCGGCTTCGCATCGCGCGGCGAGGAGACCGCCGAGCAAGCCACCACGGTCGGCACCGTGCACTACATCGCGCCCGAGCAGGCGAAGGGCAGCGGCGGCCTGGATGTGCGCGCCGACATCTATGCGCTCGGTGCCACGCTCTATCATCTCGTGACCGGTTCCCTGCCCTTCTCCGGGCGAACCAGCGAGGAGGTGCTGGCCAAACAAGTGCTCGAGTCGCTGTCCGGCGAACGCATCCGCGACCTGGGCTTGTCGCCGCAGGTGCACTGGTTCATCGAGAAGATGATGGCGAAAGAGAAGGAGATCCGATTTCAGGATCCGGCGGAGCTCAGTCGTGAGGTCGCGGCCGTGCTCGCGCGGCGGCGCGCCGAGCGTCAGAACGCCGGCGAGGCGGACGACTCGCGTGCGGCGTTGCGTCGCAAGAGGCGCAAGTGGCTGTGAGCGAGGCGATCGACGGCTATCCGTTCCGCTTCGCGTGCCGGCGTTCGGGCAACTGCTGTTCGATTCCCGGCGGGATCGTGCGTGTGAGCGACGCCGACATCACTGCGATCGCGAACCATCTCGGTATGGCCGAGTCGGCGGTCCGCTCTCGTTACGTCCAGCCCAGCGGTGATCGCCTGCGCGACGGCGAGGGATCGCGCTGCGTGTTCCTTCGCGGCGGACGTGAGAGCGCCTGTGAGATCTATCCGGTGCGTCCGGGCCGCTGTCGATCCTGGCCGTACTGGCCGGAGTTGCGGGACAACCCAGAGGCCTTGGAGCGAGCCAAGCGTCTGTGTCCGGGGATCGTCGATCGGTCGGAGGACTGAGGCGCCCCCCTTGACAGACCGTTCGGGTTGGGTGAACCTGGACCTCGGCCGCGGAAGGGCCCGGGATCGATCGACGAGATCGGGCCGGACTGTCAATCTGCCGGGGCTGGGTTTCGTTCTCGGAGGTGAAGCATGAAGGGCTTCTTCGATTCGATGTTGCGCGCGGCGGGAACGCGTGCAGGTCAGTTCCTCTCCTCTCCTCTCCTCTCCTCTCCTCTCCTCTCCTGCTGTGTCTGATCGGCTCTGCTGATCTGTGCGCCCAGGCTCTGGGTGTGCATCCGCACATCGCGCCGGTCTCCTGTCCGGCACCGCTGCCGAACCTCAGTCGTCCCGGCGCGATCACCTGCGGCTCGACCACGCCAAACCCTGGTGACATCTCGCCGCACATGGCCCTGCCCGATGGAATCTGGAATCACGGGGAGGGTTTTCCCAGTGGCGCTTTCGCGCCCGACCACGGCGCGTACCACGACTTCGATCACGCAAGCCTGATTCTTGGCGTGCCGCCTGCGGCGAGTGACGTGCACTCCTACGCCGACCCGAACCAACCCCCGCTGTATTGGCATCCATACTCGCCGACGGGCTCGACTCCCGTCGTCCAGCGCTTCGTCGGTTACCTGCGGCCACGCACGCTCGGTCCGATCGCGGCCGCCGGCGCGGTAGACGACGCGGCCTTCGAGATCTACGCGCCGCTGGTGCGAGACCCGAGCAAGACCCTGATCGTCTACATCCACACGTGGGCGACCGACGGCCCTCCGGCGGACAGTGCGGGTCGACCTGCGGCCAGCCACACCTATCCGGGTTATCGCTTGCGCGAGGGCCTGGTGGCCAAGGTCAACAACTCGGGCACGATCTTCGGGATCCATCGACCTGGAGACGGCGCGGAGTTCGTCACGAATCCGCCCGCGGGTCATCAGGTGATCTGGGCGTACATCGTGCCGCGCACCTTCGGTCGGCCGTTGAGCTTTCAGATGCAGCGCAACATCCAGCTTGCGCGCACGATCGACTTGATGTTGACGGAGCCCGCGGGCTCGCCGTTTCGACCGGCGACCTTCGAGTCCATCGCGGACCAGGATCGCCTCAACGCGACGCCCAAGATCATCATGGGCGGGTCCTTCGGCGGTTTGGTCGCGCAGCTCGGCGTGCTCGCCCATCCCGAAGTCTTCCACGGTGCGGTGCCGTCGGCATTCAGTGCCTCGTTGCATCGCACGGCGGGCGAGCAGGCGAGCTACAACCAGATCGGTCGCGTGCTCGGCATTTGGGGGCCCGAGTCGAGCAAGGGACCGTGGGACGCCTTGTGGTGGGGCTACTACTTGCGGCAGATCGGTTGGGACTACTTCAACGCTTCCACCACGATGCGTCTGCGCATGGGCGATGCGGTTCGCCCGATGGTCTTTCTGATCGCGGATGAGGACACCGTCACCACCGGTGTCGACAACGTCCCGCTGTTGAAGTGGGGCTTGCCTTCGGCGACGCGAGGCTACGAAGCGCGCGGCATTCGGCCGGGGACCCCGCTGGTGGCGTGGTCGATCGTCGACAAGCGTTGTCACGGCGAACCGGGCCACTTCCTGACGCCGATCCTCGGGTTGCCGAGCACTTCGAACGTCGATGTCGTGAACGAGCTTGCGCCCTACGCGGTGGCGTCGTGGCAGTCGAACCCCAACCCTGCACCATTGCCGGTGCGCGTCAACGACGGCAGCGAAGATCCCTACGCGGCGTTCTTCAATCGTGGTGCGCTGGGCAGCACCAGCCATCCGAGCCCGCCTGCCGGTCAGGCGCTGGTGCTCGATGCGACGTTCCGCTCGCCGACGCAGAATCGTCCTGCTTTGGGGCAGGGCACGGCGCTGGGTTGGGATGAATCCCTGCGCACGACGGCGGACGGCAAGATCTGGACCGTTGCGGCGGACGGTGTCGTGACCCGCTTCGTGGTCGAGACGGTGCCCGCGGCGGGCGGCTACCCGGCCTATCAGACTCTCAAGGCGGAGTTGCAGTCGACTTCGCTCGGTGCCGGTGCTCACGCGCTGGCGATCGGCGATGTGGATGCCGGCAACAGCGGCGACGAAGTGGTGGTGGGGACGGCACGCTGGATCCACTTGCTCCAGGCTTCGGATCTCAGCGTGATCCGCTCGACGCAGCTAGACTTCGAGCACGAGCAACCGCGGCGCTTGCAGCTTGCGAATCTCCTGCCGGGTACCTCGGGTACCAAACACATCGTGTTCACGACCTTCTACGGCCACTTGATGGTGATGGACCATCAGCTTCAGGTTCTGACCGATCTGGGCGAGCCTGGGATCTCGGACTTCGTGGTGCATGAAGGCTCGAGCTACGCGAGTGCGACGACCACATCGACGGTGCCGATCACGATCGCGTCCTTCCGCAATCACCTGGCGAACATCACGCTCAACGTTCCCGGTGGGGGTCCGATTCCGAACCCGGCGCAGTTGCACGCGTGGACGGAAGCGCTCTACGGCGAGTGCACCGACCTCGAAGCGGTGACCATGGCGGGAACGCGGATGGTGGCCGGTTCGTTCACCGGGCATGGTTCGGTGGCGCCACCGGTGCGACTCTTCGACGCCCTGACTCTGCAACCGTCGACTCCGGTCGGATATGGGCAGAGCCTGCAGAAGGCTGCCGGCGACATGGTGGCGATCCACGGCAGCGGCGGCAACCTTGCGGGATTCGTCGTGCTGCAGGCGAACAGCCTGTATTGGATCCCCGCCGGCGGCGGTGCGGTCGGCAGCGTGGCGATCACGCAGTTCGTGCCCTTCGCGAATGCGTGTGCACTCGAGACGGTCGATGTCGCCGCCCCGGCGTCGGTGGGGTATCGCGAGGAACTCTTGGTGTCGACGGTGCCTGGGCATGTCGTGCTGTTCACGATGGAAGAGATGCTCGGGGCTATGGCATCGTCAGTCGTCTTGGAGTTCGATCGCCCCGGCGAGAACAGCCTCGCCTTCAACGCGAAGCCACCGCGGACCAACCACACCACGGCGGCGACGTGGGGCTTGATCTCGCGCTGGTACACACCCGCGGGTGCCGAGCTGCTGCCGCAATTGATCGCGGGCGACCAGTGCGGGGAACTATTCGAAGTGGATCCAACAAACGGTCAGGTGACTCTGGCGGCGGATCTCCGACACCCGGCGGAGTTGGAGGCCATTCCGAACTCGACCCCGAGTTTGCCGAGTTATGGCCCGTTCGAAATTCCGCTGCCCGCGATTCGCGATCTCGGAGTGATCACGGAAAGCTCTCCGGCGGTTCCGCCGCTGTTCTTGCCAAGTTTCTTGACCCCGGAGCGAAGTCGAACACCGGCCATCGCGCAGCCGCCCGGTGTTCGCGACGTCTGGGCGTACCGTACTCTTCCGAACCAGAACTGGGCGAAGATTCCGCTGGCTCCGGTCTTCAACAAGGAGTTCCTTGACGAAGAGTATGACTTCCGTCCGCCGCACGTTCCGTTCTGTACTGGAGTGGCGGCGTTCGTGGACGGGGGTGCGGTACAGGCATTCCCAACCAACACTCCGCCACCCCCTGGAGTGGGTGGAAGTCTCCTACGCGAGTTTCATTACTGGGGCGGTTCTGGTTTCTGCGATCGCAACCTCATCCAGGGTTCGGTCGCCACCACCTCGGCAATTGTGAACTCGTGGTACTCCACGAAGGACCTCTCGTTGCAGATTCCAGCGCCCTACGGACGGACTAGGGCCGAAGGCAAGGACCTTAGGAATCTGGTTGTTGGCGGAGCGGCCTACAGCCTGCAGAGCCTTCGGCTTGGTAGAGACGCGACCGGTTCCGTCATTGTCGCGGGTTTGCCGGGTGGCAGCGTGACCCTGCTCCGCCCCGGGCAGGAGTCCGATCCGAACGCACCCAACGTGGACTTCGGCGAGGTCCTCTGGGAGAGCACAGACATTCAGCCTGTGTGGGATGACGGGCATGGTTGCATGGCGCTTGCGGTGCGCAAAGTGGCAGGCGCAAGTCCCGCCGCGATTGACATCTTCCAGGGTGTCACGCTGAGCTATCCCGATCCTGCAGTAGTCGTTGCAGGTCAGCCAGGACATGCGATCGTCGGCGCGATCCGATGGCTGCGCTGGCAGAATGGCACGATGTCGACCATCGCCGGTCCGATCTTCCTCGATTCGCCGGCATCCCCGAGTCAGCGTCCAGGAGTGCTCGTCTCAGGTTTCGCGATCGGTGACATCGTCGACTCGGTGCCTGGCAGCGAGCTCGTAGTCACGACGCTCGCCGGCGATCTCTTCGTCTTCCAACTGACGTCGACTTCGATCGTGAGCCCTGCACTGGTGCACACCTGGGTGCCCGGCGCGCTGGGAGCTTTCAACGGCATCGTCATCGAGGACACTGACTATGACTTCCGTGCGGAGTTGTTTGTTGCTGGCTCCCAAGGCATATGGAAGTGGAGACAGTCATGAATGCTGAGTCTAGAGATTCACACGAGGAGCGATCTCCCATGATTCGAATCCTGCTTCGTTCGGTGCTTACTCTGGTCTTGCTGTGCACCGTGCTCAGAGCGCAACGAACCTGGATCGTGGATCGGCAGAGTGGTCCGGGGACAGACTTCACGGATCTGTTGCCGGCGATGGATGCCGCAGTCTCGGGTGACACGATCCTGCTGGTACCGCGTTCGGGAGTGCAGTACAACACACCGGGGACACGATTTGAGTACATCCGCAAATCCCTTCGCATCATCGGGCTGGGTTCGGAGCCGGTCCGGCTCTACGGCGCGTTGCAGTTCCACAGTGCCCCGCGCGAGCAGGTGATAGTACTGGCCAACTTAGACATGGAAACCACGCTGGTGGACTTGTTCGAGTGTCACGGCACGATTGTCTGCGATCGGCTGTTGCGTCCCGCCAGCCCATCCCTTCCGTACGGCTTCTCCGTCCGCGTCGTGGAGAACTGCGGCAACTTGGTGGTTTCGAACAGTGACTTCCAGGTTGCGTTTGGTCCGGCTGTCGACATTCGAAGTGCGAGGAACGCGTTCATTCAGAACAGCCGCATCGAGGACTTGCGCTCGAGCCGCATTAGCCCCTTCCCAAGTGGCGCAGTGCTCGGTTCGGAAGTACAGCTTTGGATCACGCAGTCGACGTTGATTGGCGGGATTCCCTCTGCAAGCGCGCAATGGCAGTTCTACGACTGGGGCGTTGCGGTTGGTCACCCGCGCAACGGACGGGTGGCGAACCTGTTCATTGGACCGGGGAATTCCATCTCTGGAGCGCCACATCCGAGCGGGGGATCCGCAGGATTTCCATTCCGCGTGACCTGTACGCACCCTACGCACCAGAACTCCGTGAAGCAGGCCTACAGTCAGATTCCTTCTATTCCGGTCGAACCCTCGATGTTGGCTTATGACCCTTCCTCGAGTTTCATCGGATGCCGGGACAACGACAACAACGAGATCGTTCACGAGTTCGCTTCGGTGATCCCCGGACAAGCGCTGCGAGGACAGTCGCAAACTCTGGATCTATGGGGACCCACCTCTTCGATTCTCGCGGTCTACGCGAGCTTCTTGCACCCGGGTGACCCGATCACCTTGCCGATCGGCGACGTGTGGCTCGATCCCGCGCTGATCGTGCACGTCGGCAACACGGCGGTAGACCACAACCGACGCGCGAGCCTGACGACGACGATCCCGACCTGGATCAACCCCGGCGAGGTCCTCGTCTACCAGGCCCTGGCGCTGTCGCCGCAACAGCCCTTCGAACTCAGTCCACCGGGCTTCGCAGTGGTGCGGTAGTGCGGCTTGACACTTCGCACAGCATGCCCGGAGTCTCTGATCAGGGTTTCGGTTCTCCGGCAGTCCCGCCGAGTCAGCGGACTGGCATGGTGGTGTCCGATATGGCCGTCGGCGACATCCTCGGCACAGTACTTGGCAGCGAGTTCGTGGTCACCACGCTGGCGAGTGACCTCTACGTGTGCCAACTGACGGCGAGTGCGATCGGGACTCCGGCAATGGTTTCCATCTGGGTGGACGGAGCCCTGGGTACGTACAAAGGTGTTTGGAAGTGGAGGCAACCATGATCAAGATCTACCATCACGCGAACCGCATTGGCGTTGGCATGGTCCGCCGTCTCACGACGATCGCGTTCTTCGCGATTGCCTTGTGTTCTCTTGCGGTTGCCCAGCGCACGTGGATCGTCGATCGTCAGAACGCACCGGGTACCGATTTCACGGACCTCATCCCA
>JBFXDD010000079.1:0-11070 GCA_050181465.1 Planctomycetota bacterium | reverse complement strand
GACCCGCGATCGTGCCGCGGACCGGAGTGATGCCCTGGTGGTTGTGACTGACGAAGTGGTCGAACAGCAGACGCGTTCCCGCCACAGTTCCATCCGTTCGCCATACTTCGTCGCCTGCGGTGCCGTCCTCGAGGATGGCGAGTCCGAACTGCCCGCTGGGATGCATCCAGAGCAGTTGATCGGAGCGAGTCGAACTTCCCGCGCCGGGGTGAGCGTCGGCGAGTCGTGTCGGCATCTGTGCGAGGGCCGTCGGCGCCAATCCCAGATGGACCAGGGCCAGCAGGGCTGCCACAGAATGGGGCAGGATTGGGTTCATGGAGTCGGCTCCTCGAAGTTCCAGGGGGGGGCGGCGGCAGGGCATGGGCCGCAGTCTCAAGCGACGTGCCGCGTCGGTAGAACGCGGACGGGAGCGGGCTGAGGCTCCCGCTGTTACGTGATGGCCACGACAGTGCGCGCGAGCATCAACGGAGTGCGCCATGAAGGAGCGATGGCGTGAGTCAGCGATCGCGACCCCGCAGTGAGCGCACGAGGTTGCCATTCCCCTGGCACCGGTACTCGAGTCACCCGGCGCAATCCAAGACACGACGTCCGCTGCGTGCGTGAGTGCGATGTGATTGGCGATACCGAGGTCGACGACGATCGTCGATCTTCATTGCGGGGTATCATCCACGGGCGATGACGACGAACGATTTGGGCATGCGCGTTCGGGTTCGCGGCGACAAGTACCTCACCTGCGGTGCATGCGCTCACGACCTGTTTGTGGAGCGGTCTTGGCAGCTCAACACCGGGCTCGCATCCTTCTTCGGCTTCGACTGGGCGAACTACTCCGCGACCTGCTACGTCTGCGTCGAGTGCGGCTACGTGCACTGGTTCGCCACCCACGTGACCCCGCGCGGGGTCAACGGACCCATCGTGCCGTTCACGCGGCGAACCCCGCCAGCGAGCGAGTGATCGCCACGCGCTCTTGGCACTGCGCCGAAGTCTCGAGCCGGCGGGCCACCGCCAGCCAGGCCGTCCGCGCGTCCAAGCCTCCTGACCGCGAGCACGGCCGCAGTTGCATGTGCCCGAGGTCGCGCCAAGGTCGGACGGGACCTTGACATGAGTCGTCATCGCCCTAACCTCCCTTCTGGCCTGTTCCAGCCTGGAGCATCTCGACGATTCCCAAGGGCTGCATGGCAGTCGGGTGAGTTGAGGTTGCCTCGGCGACTTCAGGGCTAGGACCTGTCTATCGTATGCGAGAATGATGTCGACCAACCTTGAAGACGCCAAGCCGGGTGCCGCTCATTCGAAGTTGCTTCGCAGGGCAATCCGGTTGCTTCGGAGTGAGTTGCGGCAGAATCGAATCGCTTGTTTGAGTCGGATGACTCTGTCATCTCCCAAGGGGATCCACGTGGACTTGCTGTTCGAGGCAGCGGCAGTTCTGGTGGAAGAGGGGATCGCCGTACCGGACCCCGAGATGGACGGCGTCTTCCGATACTACGGGTGAGGTTCCCCGGCCAGGGCGACGCCGGTAGGTAGTCGCGAGATTGCCGGCGGCGACACGGAGAGACACACAGCCACCACGTCGGTCGGAAGGGAACCCAGGGAGATGCTCGCCAATTCTTCGTCGAACGGCCTGCCGCTGCACTGGTTGCTCCTCGCGGTGGTGCTGTCCTGGGCCCTGACCTGGGCTCATACCTGCCGGTTTCATTGGCGAACGGGCATCTTCCGCAACCGCGCACTGGCTCGCCGCGTGCGTTCGCAAGCGTTCGCAGCACTGCCGATCCGATTCGTCTTTCTCTACGCCCTCCACGAGCTCTTCGCCCGCACTTGCCACCTGAACGCAGCTTGGTTCCTTGGCATCGCCGTGCCTTGGGTGTGGATCGAGAAGCTCCTTCGCGGCACCATCGAACCCCTAATGCATGAGTCGGGCTGGGGCGTCGTTGAGTCCCTACTCGGTTTCGACAGCCATCTCTGGGCACGCATTCGAAAAGCCCAACAAGAGGAACTCGTGACAGTCACCGCCAGGCTCAGGGCCCAAGGTCACGGCCGCGCCCAGGAGATCGGCAAGCGGATCGAGGCCGAGCGGGCGCGCATTCACCGCCACCAGGCCCTGCAGCAGCGCTTTGCCTGGCTGTTGGGCGGTGACTGGTACCGCGATCGCACCCGCAGGGATCTCTCCGATCCGCGTCGGCACTCGCATCCGCGGGTCTTCGAACTCCTCGTCAATGCCCTCGGCGTGCAAGCCTTCGGCGATGCGGCGCAACAGGAAGCGCGCGAGTTCGCCCGACGGCTGGTCGTCCTACGGCCGGCGCGACCGCTCCAACTCGAATGGGACCGCAAGTCGTTCCCGGTCACGCTGATCGACAGCTCCGCCACCGGTCTTCGCGTGAAGCTCGCCGACAGTTGGTCCGCTGCCGACGGCGGCACGCGCAAGCTGCAGATCGGCGACGAAGTCGTGATTACCGGCGAGCGCACTGTGTTCCGCTGCAAGGTCACGCGCGTCGACCAGAGGAAGAAGCTTGTGGGATTGCGAACTCGCTCGGTGCGCGAGGTCAGCCCCAGGAGACCGACCGACCGGTCCCGGTAGTCCTCGGTCCCGGCCCGCAGTGGCCGGGAGCAGCGCGAAAGGCGTCGAACCGGATTTTCGGCGAGAAGTCCCGCCCCACCGGCAAAGGGGAACATGCATGGCACCGCGATCCGCGCCCTGTCCCCGCTCCTCCTCGCCGCCGCCCTGGGCATGGCGACCGTCACGAGGACCCTGTGCGCCCAGGAACCGGCCGAAGGCCCCCTGGCACGGGCCTATTCCCTGTACGACGCCGGCGAGTTCGGCCAGGCACTGCTGGAGTTCCAGAAGGTCGCCAAGGCCAACGGGTCCGCCGAGGCCTGCTACATGGCAGGGCTCATGTATCACCGCGGCCGCGGCACCAAGGTCGACGGCAAGTCCGCGGCCCTCTGGTGCGGCAAGGCTGCCGAAGCGAACCTGCCCGCCGCGCTCACCAACCTCGGCGTTCTCTTGCGCGACGGCGACGGCCGAGACTTCGCTCCCGATCGGCAGAAGGCCGCAGAGATGCTGCGCCGCGCGGCGTACTTGGAGGATCCGGCCGGTCAACTCGCCTACGCCGCACTGCTGATCAACGACCCGCTCGAGCCGAACGAGCGGATCGAAGGACTCGCCTTCATGCAGATCCTCGCCGACGGCGGCGACGAAGCGGCGATCGACAACGTGCAGCGGTTGAAGATCAGCGACGACGAACGGCGCGCGGTCACCGGCATGCGCGCGCAGATCGCACGCAACCTGGAACAGGTGCGCAGGATGGTCGCTGCCGATCGCAAAGGCAGCAAGCCTGCCGACGCCTCCGAGTCGGCGGTGTCGGCGACCGAATCCACGACACGGGGTGCCGGTGTGATCCGCATGAAGCGCGTTGCGATCCGCGACCCAATGACCGACAA
Source organism: Planctomycetota bacterium (assembly GCA_050181465.1). Lineage (GTDB taxonomy): Bacteria > Planctomycetota > UBA1135 > UBA1135 > UBA2386 > JACRLW01. Next base: position 7,638 of record JBFXDD010000079.1, on the reverse strand, counting down.
CGCCGAGGCACTGGTCATGCTGGCACCGAGCGACTGGGAGTTCGAAGGCCGCATCGAGTGGATGCTGTCCGAGTCGGTTCTCGCCAACCCGTTCTGGCAGGTGAAGGATCCGCGGAGCGGACTGACGATGCAGTCGCTGCCGTATCGGCAGTTCACGTGGACCGAGGGCAGCATCCTCGCCCCCGGTCAGAACCATCTGGGCATGACCGTCGCCCCGCCGACCCGTGATCCCGCGCAGTTCGTCACCGCGTTCTGGATGCCGCAGGTGCTCCCCCACCTGCGCGACGCGCGGCTCACCCAGCGCCACTCGCTGCCCGCACTCGCCGATCTCGCGCTGCGCGAGTGGGGCGGTCGTGCGCAGTGCGACGGCTGGCGCCTGCGCTACGAGTACACCATCGACGACAAGCCATGGCAGGAGGACCTCGTGTTCGCGCTGCTGTTCAGCGAACTCGCCGGTCAGGTGTGGACGGTCACGCGCTGCTACAGCGTGCGCGGCCCCGCCGGGACCCTCGACCGCTCGAGCAAGGTGATTCACGCGATCGCGACCAGCGGCTCGTTCACGCCGCGCTGGATTGCGAGTTGGCGCGTGTGCCAGGAGATCCTGCGCTCACGTGCCCGACAGGTGATGACGAGCGCCCGCCAACTGGCCGCGACCTTCGCCGAGAACCAGGCGCACATCCAACGCATCCAAAGCGAGATCGAACGCGATCGCGCCGAGTCCTGGGAAGCGCAGAGCCAAGCGCGCGCGGAGGCACTGGGCGGCGTCGAGTCCTGGCGCGATCCCTGGCAGGAGCGCGCCGTGGAACTACCGCAGGGCTACTCCGAGGCGTGGGTGAACCAGCAGGGTGAATACGTGCTGTTCGAGAAATCCGGCCAGGACCCGAACGCCGGCAGTGACGTGCGATGGCAGAAGATGGAGCGCGTCGATCGTCTCGGCGAGCGGACCGGACGCTGACGCGGCACTCCTGGTCGAGATCAGTCGACGAGCGTCAACGCGGCCGCAATGAGTGCTGGCCAGGACATCTTCTCGTGCGCGTCGGCAAGCTCGATGTTCGCCAGCAGGATCTCGCCGTCGATGCGTAACGAGAGTCGAGCCGAGCCGGTCGCCTTGTCCGGTTCGATGGGCAACTGGGCGAGATCGAGCCAGGGCGCGAGCCGCGCCCGCAACCACACGAGTCGATCGCCGAGAGCCTCGACGTTTCGCTGCGGCTCGCCGAAGACGCCCCGCTTGAAGTCATCGTCGTAGTCGCCGATGTGCACTCTCGACTCGACCACGGCGATGGCGATGTCACCCAGCGGAGTCGCGAAGACTCGGACATCGAGGTCTCGACCATCCGCCAACACCAACGACTCGTCGCGCACCGACAACTGCCTCACCGATTCGATCAGGCCGTCGCGCACGGCGACCGCGGCTGAGGCCTGCGTCATCTCCATCATGATCTGCAGGCGCGGACGCGGCGAACCGTCCGTTCGCCACAATGCCACCGACAGCGAGCCGAAGGCACCCAACTCATCGAGCAGTCGAGCGAACTCGCCAGGAATGCCGAACTCCCCTCGCTCGAAGCCGAGACCTTCGGCGACGGCCAGCGGATCTCTCGCACGCACCACCAACTCGAAGTCCGGCGAAGGCAATCGGCGCAGCCACTCGACCGGATCGGGCCCATCGGACAGCGCGATCCGCTCACGAACTGCCTTGGGTGGTTGCACGGCGGCCGTCACCGCGCGATGGGCGAAGGCCAGGGCACCTTCCCACGACTCCGAATCGGGCGCGATCGAGGGCAGCGGCTGGTTGTCTGGATCGTCCTCGCTCTCCGGGTCGACCGGCGGCGGCGGATACGGCAAGTAGCGCCAGTGCGAACTGCGAAGGTAGCACCCCAGAATGGGGACCTCGACGAGCACGCTCCGCACGCGGCGATACACCTCGCGGGTGCCGATCCCCTCTCCGGCTCCGAAGGCGGCGACACGTACCTTCATCCGCTCGCGCAACTCTTCCGGCGGCAGTCCACCGCGACCGAGAATGAGCGCGCGGTCGCCGAAGAACGACCAGATGCTGTCGGCGAGTGCCGCAGTGGTGGGCTCAGATCCACGGCGGATGGCGTTCACCCCCAAGCCCTCGGCATCAACCTGATCGGCGAGGAAGGTCTCGAAGCGAACGGTGTCACTCACCGGGACCACCGCGACCAGTTCGCGCGGGAGACCGAGAAAGCCGCCCGGCTCGCCGATGGTTCCGGCGAAGTCGCGCGCCGGATCCAGCCCCATCTTGGCCCAATCGTCGGGGTCAGCGAGACTCACGTCGTGCCGCGGGTTTCGCCACTTCAACCATTCATCCACCTCGGCGAAGCCGGCGGGGGTCATGACCGTGCGAAGGCTCTGCCTCAGCGCCGCGATCTCCAGACCCGGTGCGTGGACGCCGAGCGCGAACGCCGCCCGAGCGTCGAGATCGCGTAGTCCCGCGACGTCGGCGATCTTCGGTCGCTCCTGCGCGATGGCGCTCGCCAGAACGGCCGCCACGGCGACAACGACGCGCACGCCGTTCACGAGAGCCCCAGCACTTTGCGCACGGTGCTCATGTCGACGGCGCCGCCCGCGAAGTCATCGAAGGCGCGCTCGGGCGGAGTGATCATGTGGGCCGCAATGAACGGAGCACCCTCTTCCGCACCCTGCTGACTGTCCTTGAAGCAGCACTCCCACTCCAATGTCGCCCAGCCTTCGTAGCGATACTTGGTGAGCAGAGTGAAGATCGCGGTGAAGTCCACGTCGCCGTCACCGAGACTGCGGAATCGCCCCGCGCGCTCCTGCCACGGCCGATAGCCGCCGTAGACACCGACGCGACCATTGGGCTTGAACTCGGCATCCTTCACGTGGAAGCAACGGATGCGCGAGTGGTACAGATCGATGTACTCGAGGTAGTCGAGCTGCTGCAGCACGAAGTGGCTGGGATCGTAGAGCAGGCACGCACGCGGATGCTCGCGCGCGTGAGACAGGAACTCCTCGAAGCTCGCGCCATCGTGCAAGTCCTCGCCGGGATGCACCTCGAAGGCGCAGTCGACGCCGCAATCATCGGCGTGTTCGAAGATCGGCTGCCAGCGGCTGGCAAGTTCGCGGAAGCCTTCTTCGACGAGCCCGGCCGGTCGCTGCGGCCAGGGATAGACGGTGTGCCACATCAACGCGCCGGAGAACGTGGGCATGGCATCGAGTCCGAGATTTCGCGACGCCGTGAGACACAGCTTCACCTGTTCGGTGCCGTATCGCTGCATCTCCGCCGGCGTGGTCACTCCTTCGGGAGCGAACACCTTGAACATCTCGGCGTACGCCGGATGAACCGCGACCAACTGGCCCTGCAAGTGGGTCGACAGCTCGCTGATCGCAACTCCGGCGTCGGCGGCGACGGCGCGGAGATCGTCGCAGTACGCCTTGCTCTCCGCGGCCTTCTCGAGATCGATACAGCGACGATCCCAGCTCGGAACCTGCACGCCGATGTAGCCGAGATCCGCCGCCCAGCGGCAGGCGGTGTCGAAGCGATCGAGCGGAGCTCGATCGCTCATGAACTGTGCGAGGAAGATGCCTGGTCCTTTCATGTCGTCACTCGGTGTCGGTAATGGAAGAGTCTTGATGCCTGCGAAGTCCCGGCGTCATTCCTTGACGCTCTGGAGCTTGACCCATCGCGAAGTCGACGCCGACTTCTGTGCCGCGTCGAGCACCGCCTGGACGGCGAGCCCATCGGCGAAGTCGGGACGGAAGCGATCGCCGTGTGCGAGGGCGAGCACGAAGTCGGCGAGCGTGTGCACGAAGGTGTGCTCGTAGCCGAGGATGTGACCGTCGGGCCACCAGTTCGCGGCATAGGGATGCACGCTGTCCATGCACATCACGCTGCGGAATCCGCGCGCATCCTCGGGACCTTCGGGGAGGAAGACCTCGAGTTCGTTCATGCGCTCGAGATTCCAACGGATCGAACCACGCTCGCCGTTGACTTCGATGCAGTGGAAGTTCTTGCGACCTTGCGCCACCCGCGTCGCCTCGAAGGTGCCGATGGCACCGCCGTCGAAACGCGCGAGGAACGCGAAGGCGTCATCTACGTCGACGGGCCGCTTCTTTCCGGCACCGTCCTTGCGCGTCTTGGTGAAGGTCTGCTCGATGCCGCAGACCGACTCGAACTCGAGACCGGTGAGGAAGCGCGTCATGTCGATCAAGTGCGCATTCAGGTCGCCGTGAGCCCCCGAACCGCACACCGACTTGTCGTTGCGCCAGCTCCAGCCGGCGTCCGCCGACGCCAACCAGTCCTGCAGATACACCGCGCGCACCTGCCGAATCGCCCCGAGATCGCCGCGCGCGATCATGCGCTGCGCGAGGCTCGCTGCCGGGCAACGACGATAGTTGTGCCAGACCCCCACCTTGCGACCGCTCTTCTGGGCAGCCGCGTGCATCTTGCGCGCATCGGCGAGCGTGAGCGCTAGCGGCTTCTCACACAGAACGTGTTTGCCGGCCTTCAGCGCCGCGAGCGCGATCGCGGCGTGGCTGTCGTTGGGCGTCGCGACATCGACCAGATCGATGTCGTCGCGGGCGAGCACGGCAGTCAGGTCGACACTGGCCTCCGCGAACCCGAACTTGTCGCGAGCGGCTTCCACTCGTTCGAGTTGCCTGCCGACCACCACCTGCGGCACCACCTCGCGTGGCAGATTGAAGAAGCGATTCACCTGCCGCATCGCATTCGAATGAGCCCGCCCCATGAAGGCGTGGCCGATCATCGCAACACGGAGTGGAGTTCGTTCGGTGATCGAGGAAGACGACGACGCAGTGCGCGGGCGAGCGATGACCATCGGCGGGCAAGGTAGCCCTGCGGCCGCGGCCGCGCATCCCTCATCGCAATCGGAGATCGCCGAGATCTCTCGCTTCCCCGACGGCCAGTTCGGTGGCGTCGCCGACCGACTCGTATTCCCCTCCTTGGAGGACGATGCGCCAGGATCCTGGTGCGAGGGGCTCGAAGCGGAAGCTGCCGTCGGACTCGCTGGTACCGCCCCACGTGCCTGAGCCGTCGGTTCGGATGGCGAGCAATCCGCGACCAACGACCGGCACGCCCTCCACGTCCAGCAATCGGCCGCGAATCGACCCGGTCGGCATCGCGAGACGCGTCGCGTCGCAGAACAGGTCCTTGGCCAGTGGCACCTCGGCAGTCAGTGACTCGAGCACCTGGTCTCGCAGCGGCCCGAGTCCGATCACGCCGATCGTGACCGCGTAACGCCCCGGCGCCAGGCTCTCGAACTCCGCACGGCCATCCTTGTCGGCGCGGGCCATCGACACGAACTCGCGTTCCCCCGCGTCGCTGACGCGGTAGAGGCGAATCGACCACATCGGCAGGAGACCTGCGCCGGTCGGATGGCCGCCTCGCACGTGCAGGGTGAGACCGAAGCCGCCGACGAGATCGACATCCCAGAATTCGCGAACCCCTTCCCGGATCACGCGCGACCCGTGGATCGTGTGCGCCCCCGCCGACACGCTCACGCGATGCGTCCCGGGCGCGAGCCCCGCGAGGCGATAGCTACCGTCGGCGGCGATCGCGCTGCGGACCAGTCCGAGGCCGTTGCCCAGATAGCCGATGTCCTGCTCCGGGCTCTCGAGAAAGGCCGTGATCGTCGATCGTGACGGCACCTCACCCGAGACTCTGACCCGACCTTCGATCGAAGCCGACCGCAGCAGCACCACGTCGACCATGATCGCCGCATCGCCCGGCGGCACGTCGACTCGAGTGACCGTGAAGTGCTCGCGCGAGACCGGTGATGCGACGAGCCACCACGCGCGCGTGGTATCGATCTCGATCGAGTAGCCACCGTCGGCGCCGGCCCGCGTCGAGACGGCGCGTTCGTGCGGAACTCGCGGATCCAGAGTGGGGCCCCCGGCAGCCACCGCGAGAACCGTGGCCGCTGCGCTCGGTCGGCCATCGCCATCGCGAATCACACCGCGGACAAGCCGCGTCGGACCGCCGAGCACGAGCCGCAGTTCGACCGGGGTCTCGCGCGGTTCAGGGACCGGCACCGCGAGCGACGGTCGACGACCTGGGTGGTTGGCCGCCAAGGCCATCCCCGGTGACAGGTCATCGATCGCGAAGCGACCGTCCGCGTCGCTCTCGGTCAGTCGACTGCCTTCGAAGTAGTTGCCGTACCCAAGGATGGCTGCACCCTCGACCGGGCGTCCCGCGTCGTCGACGACCTGACCACGAACCGAGCAGCCCAACGGCAGGACCACGTCGACGATCTCGACCTCTGCCCGTGGCGAGGGAATCACTCGGACGTGCTCCGACTGCGGGATCCCAACCATGACCGCTCCATCGGGTGGGTCGAGGAAAGTCGCGACGCCGTTCTCGTCGGTCGTGGCTTTCGGACCGGACACGGAGAGGTCGGTCAGCGAGTCCAATCCGCGCAGGCTGACGGACGTGCCTACCAACGGCGCGCCGTCTCGGAACCGTCGAACCCGAACGCGCAAGACGGGCGCAGCATCCGGATCGGCGACTTCGGATCGCCCCACTGCGGGGCTCCCCTTCTGCACGGCGGCTCGATCCACAGCGTCGTCCGACAGGCTCGGCGAAGCCGTAGCCGAGGCCGGCGAGAGCGCGTTCGGAACGACCTCGGCGTCACTGCGCATCGGGGCCTCCGGACTGCGACTGTTGAGGAGGAACCAGCCGGTGATCGCCACAGCAGCGATCGCGGCCCATGCGAGTTTGCCGATCATGAGAGTTACCAGGGATGCAAGTCCGAGTGTGGTTGCGGCGGTTGGGGCACCGCCCGCCTTCCCGACCACCGCGGACCGAACCTGTGCCAGGCCGCGGGCTCCCACCAGGGACAGCGCCGTCGCGGCACCGACGCCGATCGGCAGCCGACGCCGCAGAAGATCCAATCCGCGAGCGAGTTGGGAGCGGACGGTGGCCGCCGGCCGATCGAGGACCTCGTGAATCTCCGCCGGAGTGAGGCCGTGCACGAGATGCAAGCGAACTACGCTGCGATAGGGGTTGGCCAGGGCCTCGATCGCTTGCGCGACTGTCGTGTCGAGCTCTGCCCCCGCGGCCAACTCGACCGGATCGGGGCTCGGTTCGGCGACCAGGCGGTCACGATCGACGGCACGCTTGGCGCGACGGCGCGCTGCCCGGGCGTGGTTGGCGAGGATGCCGGTCAACCAAGGCAGGACCGCGCGTTCCCCGTCGTGTTGGTGACGAGATTCGATCACCGTCACGAAGGTCGATTGCAGCAAGTCCTCGGCGGCCGCTTCGGTCGACGCGAGATGACGCGCCAGACTCAGGAGCTGCGACGCCGTGCCGTCGAAGACCCGCGCGAGCGCCGCGGGATCACCGCTGGCGCGATAGCGCGCGAAGTCACGATCGACGTTGAAACCGAACATCACCGCTCATGGACACGATCGTGGCGCGGCGTTGCAGAAAATCTTCGCCGCGGTCCGCGCTCGGTTCGGGCATTCTCCCCCGCGGGGCCCCGGCAGTGCGAGCCCGGACCATGCGTGAACGTCGTCGCGAGATCGAACAGCGGCGATAACGCGAAAAAGCTCAGGAAGATGACAGGCTAGGCGAGTCACCGGCCAGTCGACGACCAATCAATCCAGTGTGTCAGGTCGCCGGCGTGCGGAGCAGCACGGCCG
>JBFXDD010000078.1:5717-11708 GCA_050181465.1 Planctomycetota bacterium | reverse complement strand
GAATCGGGGTTCTTGAGAACGCGGCCGAGCCACTGTGTTGCCGCGAGGATCTCGGGCGGACGCACGAAGCCGTCGCCGTCGGCGTCGAGCAACGCGAGAGTCTGTTCGTCGAATTCCAGCCCCTTGGTCGGACAGCTCAGGGCAACCCACAGCTTCTGATCGAGAGCGCTGAGATTGATGATGTCCGCCCCGGTCTCTAGTCGAACCTGATCGACCCCGCCGACACGGTAGAACTTCCAGTGATGTGCGGCCGCGCCCGCGGCCTTGGTCTTGACTGCCATACGAAGAGCCGCCGAACTTCGGCGTGAGGGAACGAGTCGGCGAGCATGGCCTCGGCCGATTCGGAATCAAGGCAGCCGGCATCTCGATGCATCGGGCGGAGCACCGTGAGGCCGGTAACCGACCGCCGCGCTACAACTGTTGCGATGCGACTCTGGCCATTGGTCATCCTCCTCTCGACATGGCTTGGTGCCGGGACCAATGCACAGGATCCGGTGCGTCCGGAGCCCGAGATCCTCTCCTGCGGCGACCGCTTTCGCCAACTCACCGAACCGCCGTGTTCCTACTGCTCGACCCAGGATCGCAAGGGCATCGTCGCCCGCGACGACCGGGTCATCGCCTGGCTACGCGCCCGCCACCAGGGCGGTGCCGTTCCCGTGAGGCAGTTCCTCTCGGTGCCGCGCGTCATCAATGACACCTACGGACTGTTCTTCTACGACGCTGACGGCGACTACGTCAGCGCCTTCGAGAAGGACTACGGCTACGAGGCGCACGGCTGGCGCCGCGGGGTCATGGTGATCCGTGGTCGTGACGGCACCCTGTATTCCGCACTCACCGGGCTCGCCTTCGAGGGTCCGCAGAAGGGCCATCGGCTGCGCCGCATTCCCAGCATGCAAAGCACCTGGGGCCACTGGTTGATGCTGCATCCCGAGTCGACCGCCTACGACATGTTCGACGGCAAGCGCTACCCGAGCGCCGATCTGCCGACGGAGCTCTGCGAAGAAGTGCGCACTTCGATGGGTGAAGTCGACGGTCGACTGCCGGCGATGACCCCGGTGTTGGGAGTTCGCGTCGGCGACGACACGATGGTGTTCCCGCTCGCCGATCTTCCCGAGCGCGCGGTATTCCAGGACACGATCGGCGGCTGGTCGGTCGTGGTGTTCTGGTACGGCCCCAGCAAGACGGCGGTCGCGTGGCGCCGCGTGCTCGACGACCGCCGGCTCGAGTTCCGCGCGGACCCCGTGCCGCCGGAGACCGCGCCCTTCGTCGACACCGCAACCGAGTCGCGATGGACCCTGGCGGGCCGCGCGGTCGACGGTCTGTTGCGCCACCGCGAACTGGTGTGGGTCGATTCGGTGCAGTGCCGATGGTTCGCCTGGGCCGCGGAACACCCGGAGACGCGCATCCACGCTGCCGCGAGCACCAGCGGGGAGGAACGCAAGTGAGACGGCTCGCTTGGGGCTTACTCGCGTTGCTCGCCGCGTGCGCGAGCGCGGCAACCGACCGCGCGAGCGTGCGCATGCGAATCGTCGATGCCGATCGATTGCTGCGCGGAGAATCCCCACCGCCGCAGTCGGATGAGAACATCATCTTGCGCGTCGAAGACCGCGATGCGCTCGCCACGATCGAACGAGCCGCCGACGTGGTGCGCCGCGCCGGCGCCGGCTTGGGCTATTGGATCGAGGTCGCGCGCTCGCCAAGTCTCGCCGCGCGGTATCCCGAGCACGTCGCCACGCTCCAAGCGCACGACGCATGGCGACAGGACCAACCTGGCGCCCCCGTCGCGCAGCCCGGACAGGTCCTCACCGTATCACCCTACGTGCCGGTCACGACGACCGAGGGGGCGGCACTCCAGCTCGCGCGCGTGAACGGTCTGCTGGAACGGCTGCCGCGTGCGGATGAGCTGTGGCTCGCTGGTCTGCAAACCGCGCCGTCGGCCTGCGGCTGCGGACACCCCTGGTGCCGCTGGGCGACCGACTACTTCCTCAGGGACGACGCCCATCCGACCAAGATTCCGAGCGGCACCGCGATCGGGCTCGACGCCGCTGCCCGGTTCTGCGCCTCGATCGAAGCGGCCGGCCATGGCGCACGCGTGGTGCCGGTGTTCGTGCCGGAATGCCTGGACGAAGACGAGTCCTGCCACGGCGTGCCGTGTTTCGACGGCGCCTGCTGGCCTGCACTCGCCCTGCAGTGGACGCCGGTCGCACAACGCTATCGAAAGCTCGGTGTCCACCTGCCGACTCGTTCGGTCGGTCGACCGATCACCGCATCCGCAGCGCGCACCGCGCTGGCGATGATGAGTCGCTACGAGCGCAAGGACGTGGCGACGATCGACGTCGACCCGGAACGGATCACCGTCATCGTGGAGGAACCCATCGACGGGCTCGAGACTGCGGTGCTGAGCGAGGCGGAGTTCGAAGCGTCCTGGCAAGTCGTCGTGCGGTGAGACCCACCCACTCCCCGAGTTCCGAAGCAGCTGGCCCGGATGATTCGTGAACGCCTGCTGCAATCGCCGCAACTCGCGCCCGGCGGCGATCTCGCGACCACGTTCACGAATAATCCGGGCTAGAAGTCGCGCCCGCGCGCATGATGGCCGCGATCCATGAAATGGAGCGCGGTTCTCGCGATGGCCGGCTTGCTGGTCGTCGGTGTCTGGCTGGTCGTCCGTGACGATGCCCCACTCGCACTCCGCGATGGCGCCGTGGGTATCGAACTCCGCGTCGGCACGCTGCGCGGCGCGCTCGAGCATCAACCGACCACCGACGAGTTCCGACTCGTGTTCCCTGATGCCGATCGCACGCCCGCGATCCTGTCGCGTGCGGAGGTCGAGCGCTCGTTCGGCGTCGACGTCATCGCCGCACTGACCGCCGCCCCACAGAACCTGCTGTTCCGAGTCTTCAACATCACCAGTTGGGGCAGCTTCGCCTGGGTCGTGCTGGGACTGCTCGGGCAGATCGCTTTCTTCCTGCGCATGCTCGCGCAGTGGATCGTGTCGGAGCGACGCAAGGAGACCGTCGTCCCCGAGGTGTTCTGGTGGCTGAGCTTCTTCGGCGGCGTCGCACTGTTCAGCTACTTCGTCTGGCGCAAGGAGCTGATCGGTGTGCTCGGCCAAACGACCGGTGTCGTGATCTATGCGCGCAATCTGCGCCTGATCCGCAAGCAGAGGAGGCGCCTGCTCGAGCGAGCGGCCCTCAGCGGATGATGTGCCACACCGAGACCTCTTTGCGCGGCAACCACTCGAACTTGCGACGGGCCGATGGGATCGCCGCCCGCTCGATACGCAACTCGACTCTCGTGTCCGGCGCGCCGTTCTGAAACTCCGTATAGCGAACGACGCGCGGACGCAGGAAACCGGGTGCGACTTCGAAGTAGTCGGCGAACTCGAGCTCGGTTCGGAACCCTTCCAGTTCCGGAACCTGCGAGACGATCGACTCGACGAGCCATCCGTGCTCGGACTCGACCAGTCGACAGCGAAGCTCCCCACCGAGACCCTCGAGGCGAGGCGTGCCGCGCCATTCGCCGTTCTCGGTCGCTTCCCAGGCGATCGACTTGCCGGCGCCGAGCCAGGTGGGGTCACGCGCCCACGCGATCAGCGGCAAGGCGAATCGTGCCGAGGACGCCAGCACCTTCGACGCGTCGCCGTGTCCAATCGGCCAGACCACCGCGTAGGGGAACTCCGCGCTTCGCAGCGCCAGACCACGGAGATCGCAAGACGCTTCCGTGGTCACCGCCACGGCCCTGTCCTGCTCATCGAGGTGATCGATCGTGGACCGGACCCGAAATCGACCATCGGCCGCGACGACGCCGCGGAGTCGATGCTCCGAGACGACCACATCTCCGCCGACGGTCCACGGCAGTTGTTCGTAGCGCAGGGTCGCGACGATCTCGTGCACCACGTCGACGGGCGCGCAGGCCCGCAACGCCACGGCGAGACGTTCGGGGACATCGCTCTCGGTCGCCGCAACCGGCAGCGGCCCGGCGAACACCGCGGGACTGAGTTCGGACAGATCCGCGTCGCTGAGCGAGTCCTTCGTGAGCACGCCCGGAATCACGGCACCCGCCGATGGTGCCCCCACGATCCGAACCACCGTTCCCTTGGGATCGCGTTCGACCTGCAGGCCGACGCTGTGCTCCACACGCCGCGCCATCGGGAAACACATGGCGGGCGCCAGGACCTTCCGATGCCAGCTCTCGAAACAAAGCGGCCACGAGGCCAAGTTGAGGAGGAACGCACCTCGAAAGGCCGGCGTCATCCAGCTCTCCAGCGGGAAGCCGACCTGCTCGCGGTGAAGGCTTTCTCCGGCTGTGGTGCTCACGGCACCGTCGGCAACATGCGCCATCGGCCGGAACACGAAGGCCACGGCGTTCCCATCGGGGCGACTCACGTTGTCCCATCCGGGCGGCGAGAACCAGGTCTGCGACGGCGTCTGCGCGGCCGGCCGGCCGAACATCGTGAGAGCGACTCCCGCGATCGCAACTGCCGCGTTTCGGCAAACGAGTCGAACAGCGATGGAGCCCATGCCGAACCTCAACCCAGGAGATCGCGCGCGATCTGTTCCAATCGCCGTCGCGCATCGGCGGTAATGGCCGACTTCGCGGTCATCACGGAGTGCTCCATGACGCCTTTGCAATGCATGCGTTCGGGCAACGCCGCGAGCCGCTTTGCCACCTCGACGATGACCCGCTTGGCCTTCTCGACGTTGGCCAGCAACACCGCGACCACGGCCGCGACGTCGACTGCATCGCCCTCCCGCCAGCAATCGTAGTCGGTGGCGAGCGCGACCGTGGCGTAGGCGATCTCCGCCTCGCGCGCCAGCTTGGCTTCTTGGAGGTTCGTCATCCCGATCACCTTCGCACCCCACGAGCGATAGAGGTGCGACTCAGCACGCGTGCTGAAGTGCGGTCCTTCCATGCACACGTAGGTGCCGCCGTCGTGAACCCGTGCACCGGACGCATCGCGCGCCGCCGCGAGCGCCAACTTGCGCAGAGGTTCCCAGACCGGGTCGGCGAAGTGGGCATGCGCGACGCAACCGCCGCCGAAGAACGTCGACTCGTGTGTGCGACTGCGCGTGCGGTCGATGAACTGATCGATGAGCACCAGGTCGCCGGGCACGATCTCCTCGGCGAGGCTGCCCACCGCGGAAATGCCGAGCACGCACTCCATGCCGAGCATCTTCATCGCCGCGAGATTGGCGCGGAACGGCAGTTCGTGCGGCGCGAGTCGGTGGCCCTTGCCGTGGCGCGGCAAGAAGGCGCAGCGCACGCCGTGGAGGGTCCCGGTGACGAGTTTGTCGGACGGCGGACCGAAGGGCGTCTCGAGGCTGATCTCTTCGCGATTCTCGAGGCCGGGAAGGTCATAGAGACCCGACCCGCCGAGGATTCCCAGGGTTCTGTCGTTCATCGATCTTGATCGTCGGCGTTGCGGCGCGTGCGGCGCGGACCGCCTCGCGGCGGCAGGGATCGGGGACGCGTTCGCGCGCGATCGGGTGCTGCGCGCGGCGGCGCATCCGGCCGCTGACCGATCGCATCCGCGAACAGGTGCTTGATGAGCATCGTGGCGTACGAACCGCGCGGCAACCCGAAGCGCAGCTCCACCAGTCGACGACCGGGATTGTGGTCATCCGGCTCGGATTCCGACACGCGCAGCGCACGCGGCAACGCGAGCAACGCGCGCGGCTCCTCCTTGAGCAGCATGCCCGAGATGCCTTGCGTCTCGAAGGTCTCGTGCGCGAGGTGTGCGTCGCGGAGCACCTGTGCGGTGGCGATCGCGAAGGGCTCATCGGCGTCCTCGAAGGGTGGTCCGGGCAGCGGCGTGCGCATGTTCGCCAGACGATCGCGCTGGTCTTCGGCGAGTCGACGCCAGGACACCACCGTGCCGGCTTCCGTGCGCAGTCGAATCTGCCGGTAGCTCGGCACGTCCTTCTTCAGCAACTGATCGACCGCACGGTTCCAGAGGTAGCTCTGGTACGCGTACGCGTGGATGAGCTTGGT
>JBFXDD010000078.1:3102-5617 GCA_050181465.1 Planctomycetota bacterium | reverse complement strand
CGGTCGTCGGGACGCTCGCGCGCGACTCACTCCGCGGCGAAGCGCCGCAGCTTGGCGAGCAGGGTCTCGAGTTCCCGTGGCATCGGCGCGGTCGCCGCCAGCGGTGGCTCGGAGTCGGGCATCGGCACCCGCAGCGAGACCGCATGGAGGAAGAAGCGGTCGAGGAGCGGACGCTCGCTCTGGCCGGGGCGCGACTTGTAGCCGGGTTTCAAGTCCGAGAGCAGCACTGGGACCCTCGCGCCGTAGTCGCCGTCACCCACGATCGGATGGTGCCGACTCGAGAGGTGCACACGGATCTGATGACCCCTCCCGGTGAGCGGAACCACGCGGAGCAAGGTGTGACGGGCGAACCGTTCGATCACGAAGAAGCGCGTCGAGGCAGCCCGCGCGCCCTTCGCATCCGGGGCGACCACCACCACCTTGCCGGGGCGACGCGGGTCGGGTCCTAGCGCGCGATCGACGACGAACTCATCCTCCGCGACGTGGCCCTGGACCAAGGCGAGGTATTCCTTGGCCACGCGTCCCTCGCGGAAGAGTTCGTCGCACCAGCGCGCGGCCTCGAGCCCTTTCGCCAAGAGGAGACAACCCGAAGTCATGCGGTCGATGCGATGCACGATGCGCAGGTCGGCGTCGGGTCGCAGTTCCGGCAACCAGCCGTGCACACCGCTCGTGCGCCCGAATCGGTCGGGCACGCACGGGATGCCCGCCGGTTTGTCGACGATCAGGCAACGCTCGTTCTCGGCGAGCACCGGCAACAGACTCGCCGCCGAGGTCGCAGACGCCGACGCGCGATGGCTGCGCGGCGCGCCCTCGCCCATGCGGACGAGCACGACATCGTTGACCTTCACCCGGACCTGGGGATGGACGTCGCCGCCGTTGACCGTCACGTCACCCGCCGTGATGCGCCCCCGCAACCAGGCGCGATCGGCATCAGGCCAGCGCCGCACGAGCACGTCGATCACGCGCGCGCCCGCGAGATCATGCTCGACGACGAGCGTCACCAGGTTGGAATCGGAGAAGGACACGGCGAAGTTGTCGGAAGCCGCTCACGCTAACACCACCGACGACGGCCGGCGAAGCACTTCGGCATTCCGGATCGGCGCTCACCGCAGCGCGCTGACCGAGCGCAGGCTGAGTGCGGCTCGTGCGACGATCGCCACATCCAGCACCTGGGCGCCGTCGGGGAGTCGAACGATCGCCGCGGACTCGGCCGCCAGGGATTCCACGCGGGCGTAGAGTCGTCCGTTGACCTGCACTTCGAACGCGCCGCTCGCCACCGCACCGCCGCGCACGAGCAGTCCGCGCACGGAGACCGGAGCAGTCAGCCGGACGGCGATTCGACCCTCGCGCCAGTTGGTCGGTGTTCCTGGAGGGATGCGGAACAGACTGGCACGCGCGCGATCGACGCGATCCTCATGCACGACGCTGCCCAAGAGCGCGACTTCGACGAAGCCGTCTGGGGCCGGGCCCGTCATGGGTTCGATCGGACTCGCTGCCGCATCGAGCGGGATCGTCGTCGCGGCCGCTTGCAACGCCGTCGCCACGGCCGTGAACGCAGCGGATCGCGCCTCGTCGGCGGGCTGGAGTTCATACTCGCGTCCCGCCCGGAACCAGCCCTCGTCGCCGCGGGTGAAGCGAAGCACCGCGGCATGCCCCGACTGCGTCAGCTCGAGCGCACCAGCCCCGCGCGGATCCGATCGGAGTTCGAATTGGAACTCGCGCGGCGGAATCGACGACAGGTCGGTCCCTCGACCTTGGGCCAATCCCGCGGCCGGATCGACCGAAGTCGCGATCAGCCGACTCGCGCGGAGGTCGTCGCCGTCGCGGCGCAACAACGCACCCAAGGGCGGTGCAACGACGCTCAGGAGCCGCTCGTGGGGAGCTGCCATCTCGGCCTCGCGCCGCGCCTCGAGGCGTGCTCGCAACGAGGAGCCCTCCGCGGTGTCCCACGCGATCGGGTCGACGAGGCGGCGAGCACTGCGGAGCCGAAAGGCCGTCGCTCGGTCCCCCGTCGCGAGACGAGTCCTGGCGGCAACCTCGACCTCACGCAGTTCCGAACCGGTCACCTTGGCTTCGATGCGTCGGTTGGCGGTCGGCCCGCGCACTTCGACATCGCCGGCGAAGCGAAAGACTGCGCCGCGATCGGCCAGCTTCACGAAGAGATCGTGGCCGTCGATTCGGTCGAGGATCGCGACGAGTTCGTCGTCGGCGATGAGAACCGCCGACCAGTTCGCGCTGCGCACCGGACCGAGCGGCGTCGTCGTCTCGACGAAACTCCCCAGCTCGATGTTCTCGACACGACAGGCAAAGTCGCCGTCAGGACCGCGTACGCTGCGTTCGATTGCCGCATACACGGGAGCAAGGTCCGAATCCTGGGAACACGCCGCGAGGAGCGCGAGCGCAAGGAGCGACACATGAACTTCCGATCGAGCGCGCACGGCGACGTTCTAGCCCGGACTCTTCGTGAACGCCTGCTGCGATCGCCGCAAATCGCGCCCAGCCGCGTCGCTACGTC
>JBFXDD010000078.1:0-3002 GCA_050181465.1 Planctomycetota bacterium | reverse complement strand
CCCGGACTCTTCGTGAACGCCTGCTGCGATCGCCGCAAATCGCGCCCAGCCGCGTCGCTACGTCAGCGCCGCCGACTCTTGATCGCGAGCAGCCGCGCGTGCGCCTTCTCGGCCGACTCCCGCGTGATCCCCTCGCCGCCGGCGTCGAGCCGCTGGAGACAGCGTTCGACGTGCCGGATCGCTCCATCGAGGTCGCCCAGCGAGTAGGCCGCCGCAGACATGTGATACGCGGGCCGCGGACTCGTCGGCAGTCGCTCGTCGGCGATCGCCAGGACTTCGAGTGCTTCCGCGTTCGCTCCGGACTTCTGCAGCGCTTCGCCCAGGATCGCGGTCGACTCCCAATCCGTCGGTCGCATCGCGCAGGTCTTTCGCAACGCGGCCGCGGACTCCGCGAACTCGCGCGCGCGGTAATACAATCGACCGAGATATCCCCAGACCTCAGCGGCCATTGGTGCGCGCGCCGCCGCCTCGCGAGCCGAGGCGGCAGCAGCGGCGAAGTCGCGAGCGACTTCGAGGAGCGAAGCCTCCCACAGCCACGGCTCGGCATCGGCCGGCCGCTTCGCTTTCGCGGCCTCGATCCGCGCAACCGCGGTCTCCCGATCGCCACTGCGGGCCGCCGCCGACACCAAGATGCCGACCAACCAGCGCTCCATCTCAGGGGCGCGGTCGATGGCCCGCTTGACGGCATCCGCCGCGGCCAAGGGATCCTCACGCTCGAGGCAGATGGCGATCCAGGCCAGGGCGTACGGCGAGTCCGGCCAGTTCGTACGCAAGGCAGTGAGCGCACTTCGCCGCATGTCGTCGCGGCCGGCTCGCCCGGCCGAGTAGGCGAGCATGCCGCGATGCTGCACGCTGGCGCCCGGCTCGACGAAGATGAGCTGATGGAGTAGTTCGGTGGCGTGCTCGTGATCGACCTTGCGATCGGTGAGCAGGGCCGTGAAGTACGCCGCCGTCGCGCGGTAGCGCACGCGCACGGGCGAGTCGCCGGTCTCGGGTCGCTCCGCCGCTCGTTCGGCGACACGTGCTTCTCGCGGATCGAGTAGTGCGAGGACCTCGGGAATCTCGACGCTCACCCCGGAGTGGCGGTCGACGATCGCGCGCGCGGCATCGACGTCACCGGTGAGCACGCGCCCGCAGATGGCACCGAGCAGGGCATCGCGCCGCGTCGAATCGGTCGCCAGGACTTCATCGAACTCAGCGATTGCCATCGCCCGCTCCATCGGGTTCACGAGGCGGAGGAACGCCGTCTGCTCGCGCCCGGCAAGCTCGCGCTCCCGTTCCTCCGACCTCGCTGCCTCGATTCGCGGCCACTGCAAGGCGAGAGTCGACAGACCGACGGCGGCGAGCACGATCGCGATCGCCGCCGCCGAACGAGCCTTGCTGCGCACGACGCTGTGCCAGGCGACTCGCAGTCGACCGCGCGGACGCACGCGTGGGCGCTGACCGAGCAGGAGCCGCTCGAGATCGTCGGCCAACGCTCGTCCCGACGGGTAGCGATCCCGAGGATCGCTCTCCAACGCCACGGTGAGCAACTCACCGGTGCCGCCCGGACTGTGGAGGAGGACGCCCCGGATGCGATCGCCGATCGGGAGCTCGCGAGCCGAGACGGCGGATTCGGTCGTCAGCACCGCCTCTTCGATCGCGGCCAACAGCGTCAGGCCGAGCGCATAGAGGTCTGTTCGCGCGTCCGCCTTGCCGTCGACGGCGCGTTGCTCGGGCGCGGCGAAGGCCGGTGTGCCGAGAAATCCGGAGGTGAGCCCGTCATCGCTCTCGATGTCGCGAACCAACCCGAAGTCGGCGAGCATCGCCACGCCGTCTTCGCGGCGAACGAGGATGTTGGACGGCTTCACGTCGCGATGCACCAGACCATTCGCGTGCAAGGTCGACAGCGCGATCGCGATCTCGCGACCGTAGCCGAGGACACGGCGGACCAGTTCCTCCCGCGACACTCGGCTACGCAACGAATGGACGACGTCGTCGAGACTCTCCCCGTCGACGAGTTCCATCGCGATCGCGAGCAGCGCGGGCGACTCCACGACCTCGTAGATGGCGACCGAGTAGGGCGAGCGCACCTTGGTCATCGCACGCGCCTCGCGAAGGAAGCGCTGGCGAATCGCCGGCTTCTGCGCCAGTTCGGGTCGAACGATCTTGAGTGCGACGCGCCGGGCGCGCACGAGGTCCGCCGCCTCGTAGACGATTCCCATGCCGCCCTCGCCCAAGATCGAACGGATTCGATAGCCGGGCACGACGACCTCATCGAGCAGGTCGATTCGGCGATCGGCGAGTCCGCGGAGCGCGTGGAGTTGCCGCAGGAGCACCGCGAGATCGGGATGGGCTTGCGCGAGTTCGAGGAGTCGCTCGGTCGTCATCGCGCCGCTGCGCAGCGCCTCCTCGTAGATCCGCTCGGCCTGCCCGAGAATGGAGTCGTCGCCGCTCATCGAGTGGCTCCCAACCGGGTGCGCAGCAGTTCGAGGCCGCGTTGCACGTTGCGATGCGCCTGCGATTCACTGAAGCCGAGAATCTCGCCGATCTCCCGATACGACGCGTCCGCGAAGACCCGCAATTCGACCGAGCGCGACAGCATCGGGTCGACGTTCGCCACGTGATCGATCGCTTCGTCGAGCGCGAGTAGGTCGACCATGGACGGCCGCGGGTCGGTCACATCCTCCTCACCGATCAGGTCGACCTCGATGCTCGCCCGCGAGCCCCGCTTCTGCGCGTTGCGGCGCCGGGCGTGATCGACCAGAGCACGTCGCATCGTGCGCGCTGCCATGCGGCGGAACAGGGTGCGATCGATCGCCGATTCCCCGGCCTTGACCAGGCGAAGCCAGGCCTCGTGGACCAGTGCTGTCGGCTGCAGCGTGTGTGAGGCGCGTTCGCCCGCAAGCATGCGCTTCGCCACACCGCGCAGGTCGTCGTACAGCCGCTGCCAGGCCTCCGGCTCGTCTGGGTCGGGGCGATCGTCAGGGTTCCTGGCGCGCGTCATGGTGCGTGTCGGACGA
>JBFXDD010000077.1:0-11953 GCA_050181465.1 Planctomycetota bacterium | reverse complement strand
GCATGCGAATCCAGCTTGCTGCCGTGAGCCTCGTCTTGTCCCTCGCCTCGTCGAGCTGCGTTCTCGCGGTGGCAGCCGTCGCCGGAGCCGCGGTGTTCGGCGCGGTGAAGTACACCGAGAACGGTATCGAGCGCGACTTCCGACAGGACCTCGCGCAGTGCTTCGAGGCCGCGAAGGCGACGATGCGCGAAGCCGGCCACGCCATCGCGGCCGATGCGCAACCCGGCCCGACCGAGGGCACACTGACTTCGGGCGACACCGTGATCCGACTCACTCGTCAGGCCGGGCCGTCCGCGTCGAGTGACGATGACTTCACTCGGATCGCGGTCAAAGTGGGCACCTTCGACAGTGACGAAACCAAGCGCCAAGCAACCCTGCTGATGGACGCGATCGTCCGTCGGCTCGGCGAGTGAGCGCACACTTCTGAGTGCTCGCCGGGCAGCGGACCGTCAGCGGAACTCGGGCGCTTCTCGGTATTCGTCGCCGCGACCGAAGTTGGCAACGAAGAGCCGACCGTCATTGCCGATCGCGAACTCGGTGTGGGAAGGGTGCAGCAGGTTTCGGTGGTGTCCTGACGAGTGCAACCACCCGTCGTGCGCACCCGCCGCCGAGGGGTAGTTCGCGATGTTCTCGCTCGAACCCATGGAGTAACCCGCGAGCTTCATGCGATCGAAGGGAGATCGTCGCTCAGGGATCGGTGAGAAGTGGGAGAAGTAGCCCATGTGCCCCATCTCCTTGGCGTGCGATCGTGCCGCCTCCACGAGCTTCTGGTTGATCGCGAGCAAGCGATGGCCGAAGAGCGCGCGATACTCGTTGGTGAGCGCAACCGACTCGCGCTCGCCCGAACTGAGCTTCGTGCCCAGTCGCTGGTTCAATGCCGTGATGCGCGCGCCCTCGTCGAACCGCGCCGCTTCGGCCGCATCCCACGCAAAGGAGCGAATGTCGATCGGACGATCGGTCGGCAGGCCGCGCAGCCACGACACCCGATCCTCGGGATCGACGATTCGCTCGCCGAATCCATTGAGCACCTTCACGGTCCAGTCGAAGGCGCGCAGTTCGTCCGTCAGCTTCTTCGGAACGCGCTGCGCCTTCATTGCCTTCGGGTCCCAGAGCTCGCGGACCTTCGCGACCCGCGCATCGACCTCGGCCTGCACCTTCCAGTATTCGGACTCCTTCTCCCCGGAGACCGCGGGCGCGCGGTACGGGTAGAAGTACCGAACCTCGTCGTAGATCAGCTCCTTGGCTTCGCGCCGCGCCTCGTCCAGTAGGCGTCTCCGCTCGGACAGTTGGTCCACGAACTTGCGGAACGAATCGGCTTCGATACGCAGCGCCGTGGTGTTCGCGACTTCACGCAGTGCGATCACGACCGCGTCGAGTTCGCGGGGCCCCTTCGCAAGGAGACCGTCGAGCTCCTGATCACGCCGCGCATCGGGCAGTCGCGCGACTTTGTGCAGGACCGGCACCAGCGCCTTGCCGCGCTTTCTGGCTTCGATCTCGCGGACGGCGACCAGGCGGCCGTCGACCAGGGTGTATCCCGCCGCATCCGCAATCTCGCCGCGGCCGCGAGCGAGCACGCTGCTCACGGGTCCGGCGATCGACTTGTCTGCCGAGAGCGCCTGCACGAGCAATGCCTCTGCGGACTCGGGCTGATCGGCGCGGAAGGCAACGACGGCACCACCGAGCAGCGCCGGCAACGACGCCTTCTGAGCGGTCAGCCAACGTGCGAAAGCCGCCGCATCGATGGCCGCGAAGTCCAGTACCCGATCGGCGACCACGAGCCGCTCGCCAGCGGCCTCGACCAGGAGTGTCCCGGTGCCGGCATCATTGGCGGAGAGTTCGACCTTGGCACCGCTGTCGATCCGCGCGCGCAGCCACTGCACCAGGGCATGGAGGTGATCGAGGTCCTCGGCGCGGCCGCGGAGCACTCCCGCGTACTCCGGATCGCTCGCGTCGAGCTTCGACGCGGCTTCGCGCACCGCGCTCGCCGCGCGCTGGTAGTCGCCCTGCAACTCGACCTGCCGGGCTGCATCCAGACCCTCGCGCGCGAGCAGGAATGCACCTGCGGAACCGGCACTCTCGCCGCGGCGAACAATCTCGTCGCGGAGTGCCTCGACCTGTCGGCGGCGTTCATGAGCACGCGCGAACACCCCGTCGGCAGGGAACCGGACCAGGACGTCATGAAGGGCCACCAACGCGGCATCGACACTCGCGCGCGGCTGATCGACGGGAGCCGGGGCCGCCAACGCCGCTTCGACCTTCCCCATCGCGACCGCGAACGCAGTCTCCGCCTGGGCTCTCAGTTCTCGCTCGGCAGCCTGGACCGACTCGATCGCCCCGGCCGCGGACCCGGCGAGCACGAAGGAGCAGAGTTCGAAGGCTTCCGCAAATCGGTCTTGGCTCGCGAGGTGCCGAATGCTCTTCAACTGCTCCGCCACGAGCGAATCGGTCGCAGGATCCGAACTCGCAGAGGGCAACGTGGACTGCCCAGCGGACTGCGACGCATTCGCGACGGTCGGCGACGAGTTCGCTTCCGAACCGCCGTCGGCAGGCTGCGGAATCTCGGTCGCACCGCGTGTCACTACACCCGCGCGATCGCCGTCGCCCGGTGGCGACGAGCCACCACGCGCACGATCGGCCTCGTCATCGCCCGCTTGGGATTCCCCTGCCTTCGAATCACCGGCCGAAGCGACGCCCGGATAGACGAGCGAGATTCCGAGGCGCAGCTCCGCATGCTGCGAGAGCAGCACCTTGGCGGCGATCGCGTCGAGATCGTTGTCGCCGCGGGCCATCGCCCGCCGAAGTTCTTCTTCCTGTTCGACGCTGGAGCGACTCGATGCCTCGGCGCGAATGCGCGCCGCACCTTCGCGGACACGCTTCTCGATACCGTCGAGATCGACGGTCACCGCGTCGAGTTGCGCCAACCGCGTCGCCTTGTCTCCCGCCCAATCCCGGCGGAATCGATCGATCAATCGTCGCGCGGCAGGCACGTCCCCTTCGCGGCGCATGCGCAAGAGGTCGCCCCAACCGGTGGGCGGGACATCGGCAGCCTGAGCCAGGAGGGCAATGAGCCCGAGGACGACGACGATCGCCGCGCCGACGCCGAGCAACAAGC
Organism: Planctomycetota bacterium; assembly: GCA_050181465.1. Classification (GTDB taxonomy): domain Bacteria; phylum Planctomycetota; class UBA1135; order UBA1135; family UBA2386; genus JACRLW01. Next base: position 8,841 of record JBFXDD010000077.1, on the reverse strand, counting down.
CTCGACGCGGCTTCGGATCGGCTCCCATCGTGCGGCGAGGACGCGGGCGCGCCCGCGCGGCAGCCATCGCGGCCGCATCCTCGAGAACGTCTTCGGCCGTCGCGCGTCGCGCCACCTGCCGACCGACCACGAGCACCGCCGAACCGATCTCGACGCGATCCCCGATCGCGAGCCGGGCCTGCGCGACGTCGCGGCCGTTGACGCGGGTGCCCCCCTCCGACCCGAGATCGACGATGCGATAGCCCTCGCCACCTACGGGCTCGATCCGTGCATGCCGCGGCGCGATGCCGGGTTCGGTCAGACGAAGGTCCGCATCCTCGGCCGAGCCGAGAACGAGCGGACGAGAATCCAAAGGCCGGAGAAAGGTCTCCCCGGAATCCAAGATCTGCAGCGAGAGATTCAAACGAGGGGATCCGGAGGGGTTCGCGACCGAGGCGCGCGGCACGGAGACCGGGCTCGGACGATCCGGATCGGCAGGCCGGCGACCGCGGACCGAGAAAGGGTAGATAACGGGCCACGAGACCGCAACCCGGGGCGGCGGTCAGCGCGCGTCGATGTCGGGGGACAGGTCGCGCGCAGCGATGATCGGCCCGTCGACCATCGCCAGCAGTCGCTGGATCTCGTTCTGGAGCTGGCGAATGTTGCCGGGCCAGGACGCGCTCAGCAAACGGGCCTCGGCGTCCGCGTCGAAACGAACGGTGCGACCGCTTCGTTCGGCGCCCAGCGCGAGCAATCGGCGTGCGAGCAGGACCACGTCCTCCCCGCGATCCCGCAGCGGCGGCAACCACAGTTCCAGCACGTTCAGTCGATAGAACAGGTCCTGCCGGAACTTGCCCGCGGCCACGAGGGCCTCGAGGTCGCGGTTGGTGGCCGCAATCACGCGAACATCCACCTTGCGCACTTTCTGGCCGCCGACCGGCCGCACCTCGCCCTCCTGAAGCGCACGCAGGAGCTTGGCCTGCATCGGCAGCGGCGTGTCCCCGATCTCGTCGAGGAACAAGGTGCCGCGGTGCGCTGCGACGAAGTGACCCTCGTGATCGCGTACCGCACCGGTGAAGGCACCTCGAACGTGGCCGAACAGCACCGACTCGAGCAAGGTCTCGGGAATGGCCGCGCAGTTCTCGGCGACGTACGGCCGCGCCGCACGCGGACCGAGCTGATGCAGGATGCGCGCGACGAGGTCCTTCCCCGTGCCGCTTTCGCCGCGGATCAACACCGGCGAGTTCGAACGTGCGAACTTGGTGATGCGTTCGCGAAGTTCGAGGATCGCCGGCGCTCGACCGATCATGCCGTGCCAAACCGAGTCGTCCTCGATCGCCGGTTCGGCTGCGGCTGGCGTCATCGCGGCCTCGATCGCCTGCTCGAAGGCGGCGCGCAACTGCGCGATGATCGCGGCCGAATCGGAACTCGCGCTCAGAGCACGCGCGATCAGCTCGCGGAGTTCGGCAGAAAAGGCCGACGGCAGCTCGCTGGCGTCGTCACTCATTCGACCTGCCGCCCTCCGAGCCGTCGCAGGCCCGCGTACTCCAGCAGCAGCACGCGATCCGCACCGGAATCGAATCGCACGGTCGCGCGCGCCAGCACACCCAGACCCTGCACGACGAGCACCGTCCCTTCACCGTACTCCGGATGGCGGACTCGACAGCCGGCGGCGAGGGCCGGCGTATCGTCGACTTGGAACTCGGGATCGAAGTCCGACTCGTCGTAATCGACTGGCTCGTGACCGAAGTCGCGATCGTCGTCCTCTCGATCGGTCCGTGCGATGCAATCGGCCGGGATCTCGCGGAGGAAGTCGGATCGACGTTGCCGCTCGGTGAAGCCGTTCACCATGCGCTCGCGCGCGTGACCGAGCCAGAGCGTGCGACGTGCCCGCGTGATCGCGACATAGAACAGGCGCCGCTCCTCCTCCAGGCCGTTGTCGTCGTCGAGAGCGCGCTGATTCGGGAAGATGCCGTCCTCCAGCCCGGCGACCATCACGTGGTCGAACTCGAGTCCTTTCGCCGCGTGGATGGACATGAGGCTCACCTTCGGCTCGTCTGGCTGATTGCGATCCTCGCTCGTGAGCAGGCTGACGTGGGCGAGGTAGTCCGCAAGACCGCCGCCGAACTTCTCGTCGAACAGCGCGGCATCGCTCATGAGTTCGGCGATGTTCTCCATGCGCGCCTCGTCTTCCGGATCGCCCATCTCCTGGAGGTTTGCGAGGTAGCCGATGCCGCTCTCGACGGCGCGAAGCGCAGCATGCGCCGAGTGTCGGCGGGTCCGCGCCGTCTCGAGCACTTCCGCAAGCGCAGTCAGCGCCGCGCGCGCGCGCGACGGCAGCGTGCTGCGCGCCTGAGGATCGCCGATCACCTCGACGAGCGACATGCCGCGCTCCTTGCCGAGCAGCCGCAACTTGTCGACCGTCGCGCGGCCGATCCCGCGAGCCGGCACGTTCACCACGCGCTCCATGCTCACGTCGTCGAGCGGGTTGACGAGCACCCGCAGGTAGGCGAGCAGATCCTTGATCTCACGCCGCTCGAAGAACGCCAGACCGCCGACGACGGCATACGGCACGTATTCGTTCCGCAGCGCTTCCTCGACACCGCGGCTGAGGAAGTGGCTGCGGTAGAACACCGCGATCTCACTCGGCGAGTTGCCCTCCGCGACCAGGCGTTGCACGCGTCGCGCGATGGCGCGCGCTTCGTCCTGCGGCGAGTCCGCCGCGTGCACGACCACCGGCTCGCCCGCCGCGTTGTCGGTGCGCAGCCGCTTCTCGAGCCGTTGCTTGTTGTTCGCGATCACCGTCTCCGCGGCACGCAGGATGGTCGCCGTCGATCGGTAGTTCTGCTCCAGCCGCACCACAGAAGCGCCGGGGAAGTCGCGCTGGAAGTCGAGGATGTTGCGCACCTCGGCACCGCGGAAGCGATAGATCGACTGATCCGGATCGCCGACCACCGTGATGCTGCGGGAGCGCCCGACGAGTTGGCGCAGGATCTCGTACTGCACGCGGTTGGTGTCCTGGAACTCATCGACGAGCACCCACCGGAAGCGATCCTGGTAGTGCTCGCGGACGTCGGGGTGTTCTTCGAGCAGATCGCGGAATCGCCCGAGCAGGTCATCGAAATCGAGCGCGCCGAGCTGTCGCATCGCCGCGTGGTAGGGATCCCACAGCCGCTCGAGCACCCGGTCGACGGAACCGTGGCCGAAGACGACGTCCTCACGGCGTGGGCAGAGGTTCTTGAGCTGGGACAGCCGCCGCCCCACCTGTGCGGGCTTCACGCCCGCCCGATCCTGGCCGCTCTCGTCCATCAACAGCTTGACGAGCGCATCCCGATCCTGGGTGTCGTAGATCGAAAAGTCTCGGGGATAGCCGAGACGCTCGCCGTCGATGCGCAAGAACCGCGCGCACGCCGAATGGAAGGTGGCGACCAGAACCCGCTCACCGCCCAGCTCTTGCACCCGGCGCGCCATTTCGCCGGCGGCCTTGTTGGTGAAGGTCAACGCCAGAATGCTCGAGGCGCGCTCGCCATCGCGGATCAACCGCGCGACGCGGCGCGTGATGACGCGGGTCTTCCCGGAGCCCGCTCCGGCGAGGACCATCAGAGGCCCCTCGCCGAACAGCACTGCGTCACGCTGCTCCGGATTGAGATCGTCGAGGATCGGATCGCTCATGTTCAGGTAACGCTGCCCGCAGAGTTCCCGAGCACGAGCGCGCGCTCGTCCGGGTAGCTCATCATGCGCAGGGCGTCGTCGATCGCAACAAAAGAGACTTCAGCGACTTCGCCGGGATCCTGCGTGCGCGGTTCGAAGTCCCCGATCGGCAGCATGTTCCAGAACAGCACCGACTTGCTGCGTTCGCCGACTCGGTAAAAGGTCTCGCCGGCCCACGAGTCGATGCGAGCACGACAACCGGTCTCTTCCAGCACTTCGCGAAGCGCCCCCGCGACGAAACCCTCATCCGGATCGAGCTTGCCCTTCGGCAGCGACCAGTCGTCATAGCGTGGACGATGAACCAAGAGAATCGCGCGGCGCGAAGCATCGCGCCAGACGAGGCCGCCGCCGGCGAGGATGCGAGAGTTCGCCATTCCGATCACTGCGTGAAGAACTGATAGCGAGCAGGCGGCTGCATCCCACCCTTCTCCCAGCTCCATTCGACGGTGTATGCGGCACCGCGATCGAGCGGCGCGAAGGGATAGAACACGATCAACCCCGGCGCGGAGTGACGACGTGACGAACCCCGCGAAGTGATGATGAGCGCACCCTCGACCTCGGTCTTGCCGTCCTTCATCACGCGACACGTGACCGTCTCGCGCGTGGGCAACGATCCGGACTGAAACAGGTGCATCGTGATGGGATAGCCGATCGTCTTGCCGAGCTTGCCGCCCTTCTCGCGGAGGAACGCGGCAACCTCGGCACCGAGCGGTGCGAGCGGAACTTCGTGGGGCACCATGATCCCGCGCTGCGGAGTCGACGGCAGTGCCGAACCCGGCGGAACGCCGAAGGGGAACCAGGTCGCCTTGCTCACCAAGGGATCGCGACCGCGGGTGACGTCGACCACCACCATCTTGCCCTCGGCCCACAACCCCACCACCGACAGCGACGGATCGAGAATCGCATCGCGGTAGCCGGGCAAGTGCATCCACGCCTGCACGTTCTTCACCGGATCGGCGACGGCCGTGTCGACAAGCGCGAGTGGCGCGAACGCGCGGCCGGTCAGCGTCCCACCCTTCTTGTCGATCTCCTGGGTGTGCTCCTTCTCCGCGCCGCGCTCACCTTTGTTGGTCTCCAAGTAGCGGCCGTGTTGCCGGCAGTCGGCGCTGTAGTCCGCGCTCCAGCCGACCTTCGGCTGTTCATAGAGTCTGCGAACCTCGTTGAAGGCACCCAGCAGCTCCGGCGCTCGCTTGCTGACCGACTCGATCGACAACTCCTTGTTGCGGATCGCGCGCATGAGAGCCGAGTCCTCGGTCCAGTAGCGCCGCCAATCACGATCGATCGCGACGATCGACTCGCCGGCAGAGTTCTCCTTGAACTGAGCTTCGACCTCGGTCTCCGCGACACGTGATCCGCCGCGATTCGTGTTGTCGAGCCAACGGAGAATGCGGGGATCACGGCGCAGCACGTAGTCGCAGAACGACCACGACTTGATGCGCTGCTCATTGCTCATGTCACTGGCGCGGATGCTCGGCAGCTTCGTCGCCGGCGTGTCCGCTCGATCCCAGGCGATGTTCTCGGCGAGTTCCTTCCACACCGACAAGTCGGGCAGATTGAAGCGCGTGTCTTTGGTGCCGGTCGAAGTCCGACCGTCGTCGCGCTCCTGAGCGACCGTGAAGATCAGGTTCTCGCCGAAGAACCAGCCGACCACCGCATGACCGATGCCCTCGTCCAGAGCATCGCTTCGGAACCCGACGTACTGATGCACGGTCTTGCGCACGCAGTAGTCACGGGCGATCTCGACCTGCTCGAAGCCGCCGACGAAGAGTGGAATGGTCTCGCCAGGCACCGACGCGGCGCCGGTGTTCTTCAGGATGAAGTCGAGCTGGGACGACTCGAAGCTCGCAGAGTTGGCGCGGATGGCATCGGCCCACGCCTCCTTGGTCTTGAACAGGCCGAAGCGCACGCGACCCTTGGTGCGCCACGCGAACTCCTTCATGCCGGCGAAGATCTCACCGCAGAACGCGAACGCTCGCTCAGCGTCCATCGCACACTTCCCGAGCATGTCGTCCTCCCAGTCCCCCCAGACCTCGAAGTGCTCCGTCGCGAAGCCGCGCACGGAGAGCTTGGCGTTCTGGAAGAACTTCGGCGGCGACTCCGTGATCGGGCTGACCGGAAAGGACTTCTCGCCGTACTCGACGATCCACCGGTCGATCGCGCGCGAACGCTCGAGCATCTTCAGCTCGACTTCCGCGCCGAAGCTGGGCACCCCGCCGGGCTTTCCGCCCGACTTCGACTCCGACTTGCCGATCGGGACATCGCCGAGCGCGAAGCGCTGCATGCGCTGGAAGTGCCATTGCGCACGCTCTGGGTTCCCCGCCGCCAGCACGGCCTCGCCCTGCGCGCGATGGCCGGCGCCGAGATCCTTCGCGATGGACTCGAACTGCTTGGCCAAGACCCGAGCCACGGCCGGATTCGGCTCGTCGCGATCCGGGTAGGTGAACCGCGAGTCCGGCGCCCAGCTCGCTCCCACTTTCACGTAGCCGAGGGCCTTCCGCGCGGCCTCGTGATCCGTCGCATACTCGCCGATGACCTCCCGCCACAGGTCGCGCGCCTCTCGATGGAACTTGGCGTCGAAGCACTTCTTGGCGTGGTCATGCAGCCGGTCCGCCGCCGCGGCGAGGAACTTCGCTTCGTCGGCCTGAGCGAGAAGTGGACCGGCGAGCAAGAGCCCGCAGACAGTTCGGCTGATGGCACGCATGGATCGCCGACGATCATAGAGGTCGCGAAGCGGTCGTCGTTCCACGGCCCGAAAAGCCGCTCGGCGCGACTCGCGCCCGGCTGCGACGCTACGTCGGCTCCTCCCTGGCAGCGTAGCTAGGGCTACGCTTCGGTCGGTGCCGAACGCAGCTCCTCGCCGGGCATCGACCTGCGGCGATCTCGCGACGACGGTCGCGAGTCGTTCGGGCTAGTCTCCCTACCCAGACCACATGAATCTCCGATGGCTTCCTCTCGCCGCCAGCCTGATGGCGACCTCGACAGCGGCACAGGACTCCGCCAGCGACGGCAAGCCGGCCGCAGAACCCGCGATCGAGGTCGTGGTGCAGAACTTGGCACCGTACCCGCGGCGCGAATGGGTTCAGGCGGTGGTCCCCTTCGCCGAGGGAGCCGTGACCGGGGTCCCCCAGTTTCACGTCGCCGGCACGCCGACCGTCTGCGAGCCCTTCGGCGCGCGATGGCTGGACGGCTCGGTGCGGCAGGCGATCGTGAGCTTTCGACTCGACCTCGCCGGGCTCGGTGAGCAGCGCGTTCGACTGGCCGCGGGTCCCGGCGATGCGCCGCCGCCCTTCGCCGCCGGCCTGCCGGAGCATCGCATCGAGATCGAAGTGCGGAGTGGTGAGAAGACGGTCACCGCCGTGCTACCCCAGACGGAGGTCCTCGCGGAGAGTCCGGCGCGTCGGGTCCGCGTCTTCCGTGGTCGGATCGCCGACACCGGCCTCGTAGGCGAGGCAACCCTCGAGGAGTTCTCCGGGCAGGCGCACGCGTGGTTCGGGATCGGCGTGTTCTTCAGCGATCCCACCACCACCGCGCTCCAGTTCCCGATCGACGAACTCGCTGTCGTGACGCACGGGGTCGCGTTCGTTCCGCGTCACGCGAAGCTCCTCGGCATGCAGGTCGACGCGACCGACGACGGTGCGCGCGCCATCCTGCTGCGCAAGTCTCATCTCGGCGACGGCCAGGGCGTACGCCGCGTGGGCGTCCTCCTCCCCCCGCCGCGCGAGGGTGACGACCTCGAGACGCGATGGTTCAACGAGACCGTGCGCGCCGCGATGGTGTGCCGACCGCTGGCGGCGACCACGTGGACCAAGACCGACGCTTTCGGCCCCTTCGGTGTCGTGCCCCCGAATCCACCCTGGCTGAAGAGCATCGAGGCAGCCCACGCTGCTCTGGCTCGACGGCACAGCGAGTTCGGCGCCTTCATCCAGAAGAACGAGGGCAATCCGTTCCGTGCTCCGCGACACGGGCTCGACACGCGGGCACACCGCGCCGGCGATCAACCGGACTTCGGTCTCGTCGCACTGGAGCCGGTCGCAGCCACCGGTCTGCCGTCCATGTTGCTGGAGGTGGAATGGAGCGTGATGCAGGAGGGTTGTCGGCCGGTCCACTTCTTCGAGGCCGACGGCACACCTCTGCTCGCCCGCAATCATCCGGAATGGGTCGCGTTGTCCGGGCGCACGCACTGGAACGTCGGAACGTCTCCCGATCGCCTCGGCAAGGAGCACCCGCCGGCGAAGTACGACTCGCACAACTGGAGCGGAATCGACAGCGAGCACTGGTCCAACAACTACCTGTGCGCGTTCTACCAACTGACGGGCGACCCCTCGACCTTGCTCGAGATCCGCAATCAAGCGCAGCTCTGGATCGCCGCCAACACGCTCGATCCGCGCTTCTACACCAGCGGGCCCGGTGCAGCGCGCGCCGCCGGACGGACGATCCTCTCGGGCTGCTGGTTGTGGTTGTGTGAACCCGACGCCGAGCTCGGCAAGCGGATCAAGGATCGAATGCACCAGACCATGGTCGGCACGTGGGAAGGCGGCAAGTGGCCGTCCGGCTACGTGCGACCCTACGACGTGAAGGGGCCGGACATCCGCTACTTCCCCGGTGACGAACCGGTCTGGGCACCGTGGGAGGATGCGTTGGCGGTCATCGGCTTCGAAGCGTATCGGGTGCTGTTTCGCGACGAGACCGAGCCCGTCCGGGATCTCATCGAGGGCGTCGCGCTCAATCTGCTCGAACACGCGTGGCGACTCAACGACGAAGGCCGGGCCGAGATCGGCTACTGCATGAAGTACTTCGACGGCAAGGCCTACACGAAGGAGCAATTGGTCGACCCGGGTGTGGTGCGCTGGGCATCGCCGGCGTTCGCCATGTGGGGCATGGGTTCGCTGCGAATCGCCGAGCGAGCCGCGCAACGGCAGGGCAACACCGAACTCTCACAGAAGGCCAAGAACCTGCTCGACGCGATGCACCGTGCGCGGTTCGCACCTCGCGACGGCTCGTGGGACCGCTTCACGCAGTGGAGCGCGATCCGCTAGCCCGGATGATTCGTGAACGTCGTCGCGAGATCGCCGCAGGTCGATGACCGGCAAGGAGCTGCGTCGGTCGACGACCGAAGCGTAGCTGTAGCTACGCTGCCAGGGAGGAGCCGAC
>JBFXDD010000076.1:0-12451 GCA_050181465.1 Planctomycetota bacterium | reverse complement strand
GGACTTGGTGCGCGCGTCGCACGACGCGCCACGGGTCGCAAGACCCACGCGTCCGACAGTCGCATCACCGCCGACGCCAGAAGCCCGGCGTGAACAAGCACAGCAGCGCCAGGAACTCGAGACGACCGAAGATCATCAGCACCGCCAGCACGAGTTTGGTGAACGGCAGCAACAAGCCGCAGCTTCCGAACGGCCCGACATCGATCGAGCCGGCATTCGCAACAACGAAACCCCCGCCGCCGGGCACCACCGCCGTGATTCCCGGGCCGACGCAACTCGCTGAAGATACGCACAGGGAGAGCGAACTGAGGAAATCCAGACGGGAATCCAAACTGACGAGGAAGGCACCGAAGAGGACCGCCAGTCCGAAGATCAGGACGATCGCCAGCACACCGCTCAGCTCCCGGGGTTCCAGTACGTGGCCGTCCAACTTGACGTGCTCGATCGACCTCGGTCGGACGAAGGAACGGAGCTTGTGGAGACACACGCGCGTCAGAACGACGACACGCATCACCTTGATGCCGCCGGCGGTCGAGCCCATCGACCCCCCCGTGAACATCATGGCCAGCAGGAGCACCACGATCGGAACCGGCCAGCACTGGAAGTTCGCGGACGCGAACCCGGTGCAGGTCATCAAGGATGTCAAGTTGAAGGCGCAGTCGCGCAAACAGGTCACGAACGATCCATAGTCGCGTACCGCACCGGGAGGTCCCGCGGGATCGGGCACCACCGTCGCTCCCCACCACAGAACGAGGCTGGCTACGGTGATGGACCCGACGAGCATCGCCAGGTAGGCGCGGAACTCACCATCTCGTAGCCACTTGATCAATCCTTCTCTGCCGCCGAAGACCGCCTCCCGGAGAAGCAGGAAGTTCGTGGCGGCCAGAAACATGACGAAGATGAGAATGATCTCGACTACGACGCTTTGAAATCCTGCGATCGACGCATCCTCGGTGGAGAACCCCCCCGTGGACAAGGTCGTCATCGAGTGACAGAGAGCCTGAAACGGCGTGAGGCCGCCGACGAGCCAAAGCAAGACGAAGGCGCTCGCCGTCAGCACCAGATACACGCGAAGGAGCACGCGTCCGCGCTGCACCATGCGTGGACGAACGCGGGGATCACTGATCCCCACCGACTCGCTCTCGACCAACGAACCCGGCGCGATCCCCAAGGCGGGCAGCAACACCACGAACAGCAGGATGATGCCGAGGCCGCCGATCCATTGGGTCAGCGAGCGCCACAGGTGCAGACTGGCCGGGAGGTCGTGAATCGCAGCCTGATCGCCGACGCCGAGCACGGTGGCTCCGCACGTAGTCAAGCCGCTCACGCACTCGAAGAAGCCGTCGATCGGCGACACGACTGCGCCCGACATCCAGTACGGCACTCCACCGATCCACCCCGCCGACAGCCACGCGAGCGCGACCACCAGAAGGCTCTCGCGGCGATAGAGCTCGGTGGTCGTTCGTCGCCCCAACAAGACGAGGATCAGCCCGAGGACCAGACTCGTGACCGCCATCGCGACCAAGCCGGCGCGGCCGTCGACTCGCCCATCGCCGGGCTCGAACATGGCCATCGCGGCGCATGGCAACCCGAGCAGCCCGAAGAACAAGACGAAACGGCCCAGCAGCCGAGCGACGAGGCGGAGGTTGTTCATGCCGGCTTCAGACCCAATTCGCGGTGCACGGCCCGCCACTGTCTAGCGGACACCGGCTGGATCGAGAGTCGACTGCCGCGCTGAAGCACGAGCATGTCGGCGAGGTCTGGGACCGAAGCGAGAGTACCGCGCGGCAGCGGCGACTCGAAGCGTCGTACGAACTCGATGGTGACCGAGTACCAGGTCGGCTTCTCGCGGGTCGACTTCAGGTCGAAATACTCCGAGTCCGGGTCGAAGGCGGTCTCATCCGGGTGACCGGCGACCACCACGCGCGCTTCGCCGACGATCGCCAGCGGCTCGGCCTGGCTGTGGTAGATCAGGACCCCGTCGCCCACTTTCACTTCGTCGCGCAAGAGATTGCGCGCCTGGTAGTTGCGCACTCCGCCCCACTCGGTCCGGCCGTCCCGTTCGAGATCCTCGATGCCGTAGACATGAGGCTCGGTTCGGAAGAGCCAATAGCACTCGGTACGCCGCGCGGCAGGCATGAGCGTACGCAACAAGCTCAGCGCCCGCGATTCAAGAGCCGGGAGGCCTTTGGCGTAGCCCGGACTCTTCGTGAACGTCTGCTGCGATCAGCCGAATCGACCGGTGATGTAGTCCTCGGTCTCCCTGACCCGCGGCCCCTGGAACAGATCACTGGTCGGCCCGTACTCCACGAGTCGACCGAGGTACATGAACGCGGTGTAGTCGCTGGCGCGGGAGGCCTGCTGCATGCTGTGGGTGACGATCACGATCGTGTAGTCGCCGCGAAGGTCCTCCATGAGGTCCTCGATGCGACCGGTGGCGATCGGGTCGAGCGCGGAGCAGGGCTCATCCATGAGGAGGATCTCCGGGTCGGCGGCGATCGCCCGCGCGATGCAGAGTCGCTGCTGCTGTCCGCCCGAGAGTCCTAGCGCGCTGTCCTCGAGACGATCCTTCACTTCGTCCCACAAAGCCGCGCCGCGCAGCGCCCGCTCGCACACTTCCCGCAAGACCCGCTTGTCGCGCTCGCCGTCGATCCGCAGCGAGTAGACGACGTTCTCGAAGATGCTCATCGGGAATGGGTTCGGCTTCTGGAACACCATGCCCATGCGCTTTCGGAGTTCGATGACGTCGACGCCCGGTGCGTAGATCGGATCGCCGTTGAGAAGCATCGAGCCGCTGTGGCGCACGCCGTCGATGAGGTCGTTGAGCCGGTTCATCGAGCGCAGCAGGGTGCTCTTGCCGCAGCCGGACGGCCCGATCAGCGCGGTGATCTTGCCGCGCGGGATCACCAACGAGTTCCCGAAGAGCGCCTGCTTCTGGCCGTACCAGAGACTGAACTGATCGACCTGAAAGCACGGCTCCTCGCTCGCGATCGCCTCATGGGTGACCGTCTCGACGTGCTCACCGGCGAGGATGCGATCGAGCCGACTTGGCTCGCGCGGTTCCTCGCCACGGCGTTTGATCCGCGGTTCATCGGCATCGGGGACTCTGGGCGTCATGACGGATCGGCGATCATGGTTCAGAAGGCGGAGGATACGAACTTGCGGCGCAGCCGCGACCGCAGCCAGATCGCAACGATGTTGAGGGTGGCAATCGTCGCGATGAGGAGCACGGTGGTCGTGTACACCACGGGCTTCGACGCCTCCGAGTTCGTGCTGTGGAAGCCGAGATCGAAGATGTGATAGCCCAGGTGCATGAAGCTCTGGTCGGTGCCGAAGGGTGGCGACGCGCTGATCGGCAACTTGTCGGCGTACTTCACCGCTCCGACCAACATCAGCGGCGCGACCTCGCCGGCCCCGCGCGCCATGGCGAGAATCGCGCCGGTCAGGATGCCGGGCATCGCGCGCGGCAGGACGATGCGGCGGATCGTCTGCCACTTGCTGGCGCCGCACGCATAGCTGCCCTCGCGCATCGAGTTGGGCACCGCGGCGAGCGCCTCCTCGGTCGCGACGATCACGACCGGTGCGGTCATCAGCGCGAGCGTGAGAGACGCCCACATCAGACCGCCCTTGCCAAAGGTCGGTGTCGAATGCGCGGAGAAGAAGATCTCGTCGATCGAACCGCCGACGATGTAACAGAAGAAGCCCAGCCCGAAGACGCCGAACACGATGCTCGGGACACCGGCGAGATTGTTGATCGCGATGCGCACGAGCGTGACCACTGCGCCGCCCTTCGCATACTCCCGGAGGTAGAGGGCGGCGAGCACGCCGAAGGGCACCACCAGGAAGCACATGATGAGAGTCATGAGCACGGTGCCGAAGATCGCCGGGAAGATCCCGCCCTCCTCATTGGCGTTGCGTGGATTCCCGCTCAGGAACTCCCACCAACGCGAGACGAACACGCCGAGCTTGCCGAACGTGCCCAACTTGTTGGGCTGATGCGCGAGGACGATGTCGTTCAGCGCGATGCCTTGTTCGACCCCGGTGGTGGCGGTCGCCAACCAGAGCATCGGTCGACGCGCTTCGGACTCGATCGCGTCGATCTCCGCAGTCAGACGGGCGAACTGCGCGGCGGCTTCGCCCTCGATCGACTCGACGTCGGCGATCACCGCACCGAGTTCCGCCGACGGTGCGCCGAGTTCGGCTTCGACGGCACGCAGTCGAGCCTCCGCCGCTGCGACGTCGCGCGTCTCCGGCTCGGCCTTGGCCTGACGCAGGGTCTCGAAGGCAGTGAGCCAGGCCTGGGACGGCTTCTCCGTCAGGATCGCCTTGCGCAAGCGCAAGCGGGCGCCCTCGAGCCGATCGTTCACGCGCGCGATGTCCACCGCGCGCTTTCTCGCCACTTGCGCGCGCAGCGTCTCGACCTCTGGCATCGATTCGTGATAGCGACGCCAGGCTTCCTCTGGGCCTTCCCACACCTCGGCGACCGCACGCACGTAGTCGCGCTCCTGTCGAGTCGCCGGATCGATCAACGCCAGCCTGGCCTGACCGCCGATGAAGCGCTCGATCAGCCAGGCGAGCCGGGCGCCGTCCCGCGGCTTCAACGTCGCCGAGATCCGTGCCGCGTCAGCCGCCGCCGCCTCCAGGGTGATCTCGTCCGGCGGTCGATCTGCGAGCACCGGCGTGGTGAACACGAAGGCCTTCGGGAAACCGTAGAACCGGCCCCACTTCTGGCGTTCGATCACCACGACGTCGGCCGGCTCATCGCGCGTCTCGATCGTGTGCGCTGGCACCCATTCGAAGTGCGTGCCGGTGAGTTCGACGTTGCCGGTACGGAGGAGAGTGCGTGACCAGGAACCGTCGTGATCCCGGGCGTGGGTCTCCGCGCGCGCTCTGGCCGCAGGGTCGAGCTTGGCGAGCGCGTCGAGCGCCGGCGCATAGGCCTCCTCGCGACGGACCTCGCCCATCACGCTACGCCCGCCGCCGAGTTCGAGACGATGGACCACGCTCGGCCAGAACGTGGGAACTCCGTTGCCGACGATCCAACCCAAGAGGCCGACGATCATCGTCAGACACAAGACGAGCGAGCCTCCCGTCAGCCAGAGCTGCGGCTCGCCGCGCGCGAGGATCGTGCGCGCACCGAGCGTTCGCTTGGGCCGCGTTCGCTTGGCGCGAACGACGTCGCCGCTGCCCGCCTTTGCCGGTGTGTCGCTCACAGTTGGTACGCCCTCCTGCGGAAGCGCTGACGGACCGACTCGGCGAAGGTGTTGATGACGAAGGTCATCGCGAACAAAACCAGAGCCGCGAGGAACAGCGTCACGTAGTGCGTCGAGTTGCGCGCCGCTTCGGGCAGTTCCGTCGCGATGTTCGCCGACAGCGTGCGGAAGCCGGCGAAGACGTTCATGTCCATGATCGCGGTGCCGCCGGCGGCCATCAGCACGATCATGGTCTCGCCCACCGCACGACCCAACCCGACCATGCACGCCGAGAAGAGCCCGCTCATCGCGGTCGGCACGACGACCCGCGACGCCGTCTGCCACGGCGTCGCGCCCGCGCCGAGCGAGGCTGCGCGAAGGTGATCGGGCACGCTCGCGAGGGCATCCTCGGCTAGCGTGTAGATGATCGGCACGATCGCGAAGCCCATCACGAAGCCCACGATCAGCGAGTTGCGCTGGTCGAAGGCGCCGATCGGCGAGAGATCCGCTTGGCCGACGTGAATCCCGCCGCGCAGATCGAAGCCGGTCTCGCTGCCGGCAAACCATCGTGGCAGTTCGAACAGCACGTGCGCGCCGACCCAGGCCAATACGAGCGTGGCGACGACGGCGCCGACGAACTTCGCCAGATGGACGGCACCGGCCCGGGTGTGCGGGAACTCCGCAGTGCGCCGCAGCAGAACCGGATCGAGCCGAGTCTTCACCAGCCAACCGACGCTCACCGCCGCCACCGGCAGGAGCAGCACGAACCAGCCGGGTCGACCGTCCGCCACCGCCGCCGAGGTGCCGACGAGCCACATCCGCAACGACCCGCCGAACAGCGCGGACTCGAACTGCGGCGCGATCACCATCGCCAACAGAACTCCGCCCAGCATCGCGAGGAAGGTCAACGGCAACTGCAACCAGCGCCGACGCAGCGTGTAGTCCAACGACAGCATCTGCCAGAGATGAGCGAAGAACAGGACGCTGAGCGGAACGGTGAACAGCGCCGTGAGGATGGTCGGCACCGCGATTTCCGCTGCCGGCGCGATCACGTTGGCAGCCAGGAATCCCAGGACGACCGACGGCAGACTCGCCATCAGTTCGACCACTGGCTTGATGCGCGAGCGCGCGCGAGCGGACAGGAACTCGCTGGTGAACACAGCCGCGAGCAGCGCGAGCGGGATCGCGAGCAGAAGGGAGTAGAAGGTCGCCTTGAGGGTGCCGAACACCAGCGGCATCAGGGACAGCTTGGGTTCGAAGGCATCGCTGCCGGCGGAGGACTGCCAGGAGTACTTGGGTCGGTTCTCGCGCTCGAACCAGGTGCGCCCGAACAAGGTCTGGAACGAGGCCTCGGCGTGGCGCGGATCGAAGTCGCGCAGCGCCATCGTGCGGTTCGTCACCGTGAGCAAGAGGTCACCCTTGGGCGCGATCGCGACGACCCCGACCGCTTCGCGACCGCGCACTTCGATGCTCGCGATCCGCTTCTCCGAGGTCATGTGCAAGGCGTGCACGTGGCCATCCTCGGTGCCGACGACGAACACGCGCTGACGCGAAGAAGTCGCCGCGGACACGATGCGCGATGCGGGCTCGAGCCGGAAGTCGTGAGCCATCACCAGGGCGAAGCCGTCGACGTCGTTGCTGTCGCTCGGCGCCGCGAACCAACCCTGCACCCGCCCATCCGAGAAGCCCGCGATGAGCGTCGAGCCGCCGAGCAGTACTTCGAGGGTGGACAGCTCCACGCGGTCGTTCGGTGCGAGATCCAGACTCTCGGCGAGGCGCGGTTCGCTGCCGCCCAGACTCCACCGCTCCAGCGCACCGTTCGTCCAAGCGACGATCAGGTTCGCACCGAGATCCACGATCTGCACGAACCGCGGGCGTCCGCGGGTGGTGTCGATCGGTACGAGCCGGCGTTCGGTCCACTGCTCGGCGACGACTTCGTCGGTGAACAAGTCGATCGTGCGAACCTGCGTGCGCACGATCACCTCGCCCTCGGCGGTGATCCCGGCGACATTCACGTCGTCGTCGCGGGCACCGCGCTGCACCGCCACCATCGGTGCGCCGGAGCCGAAGCTCTGCGGCGCTTCGAGCCGCAGTTGCAGCGACTGCACGCGGAACTTGCCGCGCACGGTGCGCTCGAGTGCGCTCTCCCCGAAGGCCGCGATCTCGCCCGGCTTCAGCGCCAGGTACTTCGACTCGACTCGCTCGGGCTCGAGGAACTGGGTGCGGAAGTCGACCTGGACCAGTTGGATCGAACCGTCCCGGAACCCCAGCACCAGCTTGGAACTGCCGGCCTCGCGACCGATCGCGGTCAGCTCCGCTCGACCTGGTTCGACGAGCGCTACCGTGCGCAGCGGGGTGCCGTCGGTGGCGAGGCGAAGTTCGAGTCGGCCGTCACCCGAGATCGTCCACACGGTGGTGCGGTACTCGTCCACACCGGCCATCAGGATCGGACCGGCACTCTGGCGCTCGACGCGGACCGGCTCGCCGACCCGCGCGGGCAGGAACAAGTCCTTGACGACCCAGAACAGGAACACGAACACCGTCGAGACTGCGGCGATCGTGCCGATCCCACCGAGTGCGATGACCCAGCGGGCGACGCCGTCGGCGAACGCGGTCGAACGACGCGTGTGCAACTCGCGGTTGCGCCGGAAACTGCGGTCCCGTTCGGTCACTCGATCACCCCGTGCCCGGCATGCTGCGCGCCTCGATTGGGTCGCAGTGAGCAGCGACACGTCGCGCGAACCGGAAGACAACGGGCGGAGTCCACGGTCTCAGTTGCCCTTTCCGGAGCCGCGCGCATCCGCGGGTTGAACCGTCACCCCGATCGACGCGAGCGTGCGCTGGCACTGTGCGAAGTCGAGCGGCAAGTAGCCGTCTTGGACGACGGCGGTCTGCCCGTCGCGACTGAACGCGTAGCGAAGGAACTCGCGCCGCAGGGGGTCGAGCCTGCTGTTGGGCTCGTAGTTCACGTAGACCAGCAGGAACCGGCACAGGGGATAAGTGCGAACGTTCTCCGGCGCAGCGACCACCATCGCCTCGGCGCGGCGCCCGATCGGCACCGCGACGACGTCTGCGGTCGCATAGCCCATGCCGCTGTAGCCGATCGCGAAGCGGTCGCGGGCAACCCCTTGCACCACCGACGAGCTGCCGGACTGCTCCTTGACCTCGTCGCGGAAGTCGCCGTCCTTCAACACCCGCTGCTTGAAGAAGCCGTAGGTGCCAGATGCCGAGTTCCGGCTGTAGACGCTGATCGGCTGCTCGGCCCAGTCGCCGGTCAGGCCGAGATCACCCCAGGTCCGAATCGCGCGCGGGTGGCCGGCCTTGCGCGTCTTGCTGTAGATCGCATCGAGTTCCGCGATCGTCAGACCGCGCTGGGCGATCGGGTTGTCCTTGTTGACGTAGACCGCGAGCATGTCGACGCCCGCCCGCAGCAGGAGCGGCTTGTAGCCGAAGCTCGCTTCGAACTGATCGATCTCGACCGACTTCATCTCACGGCTCATGGGCCCGAGCGCGGCGGTGCCCTCGATGAGTGCCGGTGGTGCGGTGCTGGAGCCGTGCCCCTCCACCTCGACCTCGACGTTGGGGTAGAAGGCGCGAAATCCCTCCGCCCACCGTGCGAGCAGGTTGTTCATCGTGTCGGAGCCGACGCTCTTGAGGTTGCCCGCGACCCCCTTCACCCGGGTGTAGGCCGGCAAGGTCGGATCGACCTGCACCTGCCCGGACAGGACGGGCGAAAGGCCTAAGAGCAAGATCCAGCGGGTGGCCAGCGCGCGCATGGTCGGTCAGGATGCCGTTCGTTCCCGCGTCGGCGCGGGACAGGTCGGGGCGAAGATGATCCCCGACGGAGACGGCACGCGCCAGCACGACGACGACTCGCTCGCCGCGTCCCGGATCAATTTTCGATGAACGGTGCAGGCGAGACGGCGTGGATCCCTCCCGGACGCGGCGGATAGTCTGCGCGTCCTCCCGCCGACTTCGCCCTCGCGCCAACACCTCCTTCGAGCGCGACCAAGTTCCACCTCCACGCCACGCCCATGACCCAGCCTTCGTTCGACGCCAAGCGCACCCTGTCGACCGCGCACGGCACGTTCACCTATTGGTCCCTGCCTGCCTTGGAGAAGGCCGGACTCGGCAACCTCGGCCGCCTCCCCTACTCGATCCGCGTGCTCCTCGAGTCCGCACTGCGCAACGTCGACGGCTTCGTGGTGACGACCGACGACGTTCGCGCCATCGCCGGGTGGAACGCCAAGGCGGTCGGTGAGATCGAGATCCCCTTCCTGCCCGGCCGCGTCGTGCTGCAAGACTTCACCGGCGTGCCTTGCGTCGTCGACCTCGCGGCCATGCGCGCCGCGATGAAGCGACTGGGCGGTGATCCGGCGAAGATCAATCCCCTCGTGCCCTGCGATCTCGTGATCGACCACTCGGTGCAGGTCGATGCCTTCGGCACCGCGACCGCCCTCGATCAGAACCTCGACATCGAGTTCGACCGCAACAAGGAGCGCTATCAGTTCCTCAAGTGGGGCCAGAAGGCGCTGCGCAACTTCCGCTGCGTGCCGCCGGCGACCGGCATCGTGCACCAGGTGAATCTGGAGTACCTGGCCTCCGTCGTGCTGACACGCGCCGTCGACGGCGAGACCATCGCGTTCCCCGACTCCTGTGTCGGCACCGACAGCCACACGACGATGATCAACGGACTCGGCGTCGTCGGCTGGGGTGTGGGCGGCATCGAAGCCGAAGCGGTGATGCTCGGCCAGCCGATCTACATGTTGCTCCCGGAAGTCGTCGGCGTGGAGTTGACCGGCAAGCTGCAAGAGGGCGCGACCGCGACGGATCTCGTGCTGACGGTCACGCAGATGCTGCGCAAGCACGGCGTGGTCAACAAGTTCGTCGAGTTCCACGGCGAGGGCCTGCGTGCGCTGTCGCTCGCCGATCGCGCGACGATCAGCAACATGGCGCCGGAGTACGGCGCCACCATCGGCTACTTCCCGGTCGACCAGGAAGCGATCGATTACCTCCGGCTGACGGCGCGCGACCCCGATCTGGTCGAGCTCGTGCAGGCGTACTACGAAGCGCAGGGACTGTTCTGGAAGCCGGGCAGCCAGAAGCCCGAGTTCAGCGCCGACCTGAGGTTGGATCTCGCCACCGTCGTTCCGAGTCTCGCCGGCCCCAAGCGCCCGCAAGACAAGGTCGCACTCGGTGCGATGCAGACCGGGTTTCGCGACAGCCTCGTCAAGCCGGTCGCCGAGCGCGGCTTCGGCTTGGCGGGTGCGGCATTGGAGAGCGTGGGGACGGTCGCGGATGCCACCAGTGCGAAGCTGAAGCACGGCGCGGTCGTCATCGCCGCCATCACTTCCTGCACGAACACCAGCAATCCCGACGTGCTGGTCGCCGCCGGACTCGTTGCCAAGAAGGCGCATGCGCGGGGCTTGCGCGTGCCGGGCTTCGTCAAGACGAGCTTGGCGCCGGGCTCGCGCGTGGTCACCGACTATCTCGAGCGCGCGGGCCTGTCCGCGCACCTCGATGCGCTCGGGTTCCAGACCGTCGGCTACGGCTGCACCACCTGCATCGGCAACTCCGGCCCCTTGCCGGAGCCCGTGCGCGCCGCGATCGCGGGCGGCGACCTCGTCGCTGCCGCAGTGCTCAGCGGCAACCGCAACTTCGAAGGTCGCGTCAATCCCGACGTGAAAGCGAACTACCTCGCCTCACCGCCGCTGGTCGTCGCCTATGCACTCGCAGGCACCGTCGACATCGATCTCACGAAGGACGCGATCGGTGCCGATGCGCAGGGCAAGCCGGTCTATCTGCGCGAGATCTGGCCGACCAATCAGGAAGTGCGGGACACCGTGCGCAGCGCCGTGCAGAGCGACATGTTCCGCAGCCGCTACGCGAGCCTCGAAGGGCCCGCAGCGTGGCGTGCGATCGCCGTCGAAGCCAGCGAGCTTTACGCGTTCGATGCCGCAAGCACGTACATCCAAGAGCCACCCTTCTTCCTCGACATGCCGGCGACCCCGCAACCGGTGCAGGCGGTGAAGGGCGCGCGCTGCTTGGTCAAGGTCGGTGACTCGGTCACGACCGACCACATCTCGCCGGCGGGTTCGATCAAGAAGGACAGCCCCGCGGGACGCTTCCTGCTGAACCACGGCGTGAGTGCCGCCGACTTCAACAGCTACGGCGCGCGCCGCGGCAACGACCGCGTGATGACCCGCGGCACCTTTGCCAACATCCGACTGCGCAACCAACTCGCGCCGGGTACCGAAGGGGGCGTGACTCGCTACCTTCCGAACGGTGAGACGATGTCGATCTACGATGCCGCGCAGCTCTACGCCGGCACCAAGACCCCGCTCTGCGTGCTCGCCGGCAAGGAATACGGCACCGGCAGCAGCCGCGACTGGGCGGCGAAGGGCACGATGCTGCTCGGGGTCCGCTTCGTGCTCGCCGAGAGCTACGAACGAATCCATCGCAGCAACCTGGTCGGCATGGGCGTGCTGCCGCTGCAGTATCGCGACGGCGAGACCGCGGCGAGTCTCGGCCTGACCGGCGACGAGATCTTCGATCTCGCGATCGACGACTCGATCGCGCCGCGACAGGCGCTCGATCTGCGTGTCACCGATCCGAAGACCGGGGCGACGCGCACGGTGACGGTGCGGTGTCGGATCGACACGCCGGTGGAAGTGCAGTACTTCCGGAATGGCGGCATCCTGCAGACCGTGCTGCGCAAGTTGCTCGCGCGGTGAGCGCGATCGGAGATCGAGGCGAGCCCGCTCGCGCGGGCTCAGCCGAGGTTCATCCGACGGTCCAAGTCTCGTTGCCGAGGAGCAGTTGCTCGAGCGTCTCCGTCTTCCGCTCCTGAGCGAAGGCGACCTGATTGCGGACATCCTGATCGAAGACCGATCGCGACGTCGCCCGGAACACCCCGATCGGCACCGGCAACTCGGTCTCCGACGCGTGCGCGAGCGATGCTGCGATCGCCGGCGAAGCACCGCTCTCACTCCAGATGGCCGCATCGGAAGCCTCGGTCAGGACCGGCTGCATCCGCGCATCGAAGCGGATGCCCTTGTCGCCGTTGGCACCGAAGCGCAACGGCTTGCCGTCCTCGATTTCGAGGACGCGGTCACTGCGAACTTCCTTGTCGGTGAAGCTCTTGTAGGCACCGTCGTTGAAGATGTTGCAGTTCTGATAGATCTCCAACAGACCGGTGCCCTGATGCGCATCGAGTCGCTTGACCATGCTCACGAGGTGAGCCGGGAAGATGTCCACCG
>JBFXDD010000075.1:0-12537 GCA_050181465.1 Planctomycetota bacterium | reverse complement strand
CGGATTATTCGTGAACGTCTGCTGCGATCGCCACAAGTCGCGCCCAGCGGCGTCGCTCCGACGGCTCCTCCCTGGCAGCGTAGCTACAGCTACGCTTCGGTCGTCGACCGTCGTAGCTCCTTGCCGGGCATCGACTCGTGTCGATCTCGCGACGACGTTCACGAATAATCCGGCCTAGCCGTCGCTACGCCGCCAGGGCGGAGCCGACGTAGCGATGCCGCCGGGCGCGAGTTACGGCGATCGCAGCATGCGTTCACGAGTCGTTCGGGCTAGCGTTGAACCGCCCAGATCCTTGGGTTCACCGCAGCCGTGGCAGGGGTGGAACACCGGCGACTTCGGTAGCTGCCCCGACCGATGCCGATAGACAACCAAGATTCTTGGCCTCGCTTCTCCCACTTCGATCCCCGAACTTGGCCGTATCGCGTCACGGCCGCGGGTTGCTCGCTTGGCTGGCCGGGCTGATCATGCTCGGGCTGCTCACGATCTCGCTCGCCCCACGTGAGATCGCTCTCGCCCTCGCGATCCTGGGGATCGCGACGGCGATCGCGGATGGGGTGATCGTCGCAGTCGTTGGGGCGGATCCACGCCGCGATGAACTGCCTGGTGGCGGACTCGCGCGGTGGTCTGTCGGCGTTGTGTTCACGACGGCGGTGGCCGGTGTGGCAGTGCTCGGGGGGCCGGCGCTCGCGCGAAGTCTCGGTCACTACGAACTCGCGTCGCTCTCGATCTGGATCGTGCCGTTGGCGCTCGCGCGAGTCCTCGACCGGCAGGCTCGCGAGTCCTGGCTGCCGAGCGTCAAGGCCGCGGGCGTCGTCGACCTCGCCTCGTGGCTCCTCGCCGCCGCCGTGCTGATGTTCTTCACATCGCGCGGGAAGACGGTCACCGCAGTGACCGCCGCTGCAGGAGCCTTCGCCGGCGCGCGCGCGCTCCTCTCACTTCGCGTCTCGACTCTACGGCCCTCTCGCCGCGCGCTGCTGCCGGTGCTCTCGATCGCACCGCGAGCGTTGAAGCGGCTGCCGCTCGCCCTGGCGGCGACGATTCTCACTCGTCTCGACGTGTTCCTGACTCTGGGGATCTTGGGCGCCGAGGCGGCAGGACTCTGGTTGGTGGCCCGCACGCTGATGTTGGATCGCGATCTCGCGATGTGGTCGTTGTCGCCCGGAATCGATCACGGGGAACCAGCCGAAGGTGGCGCGCCGTCTGTCGCGATGGTGTTCCTCGGCATCTTCGCGCTGCTTGCGCCCGTCACGGTTCGCGACTTGATCGGACCGCGTTATGTCCCGCTCGCCGAATGGACGGCCTGGCTCTTGCCGGTCACCACCCTGCTCTGGTTGAAGGCATCGGTCCTGCGGTCGCCTTCGCGCTTGGACGGGTCGGCGTTCGTCGCTGCGGTCGGCGTCGCGATCGCACCTGCCATGTTTCCGATGTTGCCGGCAGTCGCGATGGCGCTCGCGATCGCCGTCGGCATCGGGGCGTCTTGGCGGGGACTGCGACCGATCGATCGTGATTTCCTCAGCGCCCCGCTCTGTGCGACCGGGCTCGGCTTGGTCGCCGCACTGGGTGCTGCCGATCTTGCGGCTGCGTTCGGGGCGAGCGGCCGCGGAATCTTCGCTGCCGCGACCATTGCCGGAGTCGGGCCGTGGCTGGCGTGGACGTTCGCTGCGCAGTGGTCCGCTCGGAGGATTCGCGCTGCGTCTCCTGCGCCGGTTGCGGTGGTCGCGAAGGAGTCCGGCAAATGAGTGCCGGGAGGCCGATGTGGTTCGCGCTGTCGGTGGTCGGCGCGTTTGGTCTCTTCGCGAGCGGCAGGTTTGCCAAGGCAACCTTCGGAGCGGGAGAGTTGGTCGTCTTCCACGCTCCGCACACGGTATCTCGCAAGGTTGCGCCATTGACTGCGAACATCACCGGACGATGGACCGGTGACGGACCGATCCGCTATCGGATCGGCGCCGCGCCCTGGCGAATTCTCGACCCCGTGGGACCGCGGATGCCGCATCCGTTCTTCGCCATCGAACTGGATGCCGCGGATCTGGACGAACACGGGGAGAACCTGCTCGTCATCGAAGCGGGAACGCGTCGCGAGGAGGTGCGGTTTCGCTATGACTCGGCACCGCCCGAATTGCCGAAGACCGTCGACTTCGGGACCGTGCAAGGCCGCGACCTCGAGGCGCAGGACGGGGTGTGGGAGACGATCGAAGTCGACGGCGAGTGGCGCGTTCGACCGGTTCCCGGCAGCGAAGACTACGACCGACTCCTTGCCGTCTCACCGGCATTCCGGGGTGGTCGCCGTGTCGAGTGCGACATGCTGCTTCGGCGGGCGACCCAGCCCGACCAACTGTTCGGTGTCGGGATCCTGCCGTACTGGGGCGGGCATCCCGATGAACCGGGAGTGCGTCCGCGTCGCGGCTGGAGCTTTCTCGTCGCGTGGTACTACTCGAAGTACGGCGCGATCGGCATGGAGTTCTCGCACAAGCACGCCGGCGAGCCTTGGAAGTGGATCCAGTCGTACCGCAACGAAGTGATGCGGCCCGGTGTCGTCTATCGCGTGATCACCGAGTGTTGGGCAGAGCGCGACGCTTCGGGGACCGTCCTCCGTCATCGCGGCCGGATGAAGTTCTTCGAGCGCGGCGCAGAAGGTTCGACGACGTGGCACGAACTCGCGGATCGTCCGGGCGGTGAACTCGTGGAGGACGAGTTCTGCGTTGCGCTCGTTGCGCATCGATGTCAGGCGGAGTTCGGCAAGGTCACGATCACGGCACTGCCCGACGTGACTGTCGAATGATCCTTTGACTCCGTTGGTCCCGTCCCTCAGTGACGACGCCACGCGGCGAAGGCGACGGCGAGCAACGCGAGTGCCCCTCCGGCGATCCCGAGCAACATCCGCGTCGAGACCTGCCCGCCAAGTTCGATGGTGGTGGGCGTCTCCGCGATCTTGATCTTCTCGACCTCGAAGCTCTCGACGGCGGCCTTACCCGGGACGACGCGAGGACCGTCGTCGCCCTGGCGCGGCGCGATGCGATAGAAGCCCACCGTGCCGACCATCGCGCCGCTGCCGAGGTCGTCCGAGCGCGCGCCGACCGCGAGACGATGTTCTCGGTTCGCCGTGATCGGACCGAGGTCGCAGATGGCGAAGCCGAACTCAGCCTTGGCGAAGCGGCCCTCGAGCGTCAGCAGCGACTCGCCGTCCGCACCGTTGACGAGTTGCACCATGCCGCGATCGACACCGCCGGCGGCATCGTCCCACAGCGGCGAACTCACCCAGAAGTCCGGCTTGCCGTCCCCGCTCAGGTCGCCGGCACCGAAGACGTTCCAGCCCAGCCGCGCGCCGGCCTGAGTGCCCCGCACTGCGAGCAAGACCTTGCCGTCACGACCGGAGAAGACGTAGGCAGCGCCAGCTTCCTTGCCCCCCGCAGACATTGGCTCGAAGGGTGCACCCGCGAGGACGTCCGGCGTGCCGTCGGCATCGAGGTCGCCGATCGAGGCGACTTGCCAACCGAGGTGACTCTCGACCACAGCACCTTCGATGTGGAGCAAGAGTCGGCCATCACGCCCCGAATGCAGGTCGACGTAGCCCGCGCGCCCGCTCGGCGGATGATCGCGCTCGTGGCCTGGAGCACCGACCGCGAAGTCGGCGACGCCGTCCTTGTCGCAGTCGCCGACCGATCGTGCGAACCAACCGAACTGAGCGCCGTCGATGGAGCCGCGCAGCGTGTACATCACTGCGCCGCTGTGTCCGGAATGCACTTCGAGATAGCCGCGATTGCGGCCGTCGCGATCGTCGCCTGGGCACCCGAAGGCGTAGTCAGCGGCGCCGTCGCCATCGAGATCGCCCAGCCCGGCGACCGAGAGGCCGAAGAAGTCGTAGTGATTCGCGCCGCGGCTGGTGTGCAGTCGGCGGTAGTCCTTGCCGGAGTAGACACGCGCGTTGCCGATGAAAGACTCGGTCGGACCGACGCCGCCCAAGACTCCGCAGAGGATGTCGGCGTGACCGTCCTTGTTGACGTCCCCGGCACCGTCCGCAGCGAAGCCGAGTTCGTCGCCGAGGCCCGGGCCGAGCCACGTCGCCATCAGTCGGAAGTCGCGACCGGAGCGCAGTTCCAGAGCACCGGAGCGCTCGGTGGTGCGGCGATCGATCGGCGCACCGATCAGGATGTCGGCGTGACCGTCGGCATCGACGTCACCCGCGCTCGTGATGGACGATCCGTACTGCGAGTTGGGCGCCTTGCCCATGAGGATCAGGTCGGGTGCCTGGGCGAAGCCGAGGACCGGGAGTGCGAGGATTGCGGCGGAGAATTGGCTCGAGCGAGGCATGGGCGATTCGAGTCTATCTCGTGAAGTCGACTGGCGAGGACGGCGCCTTGGCAACGCCGAGTGCAGCGCCGCGTTGGGTCGGCGACAAGGTCCGGCGAGGAACAGTGGACGGTTCCAAGCTCGGGACTGCACTGGGTATCCTCCGCAGGACCTCATGGATCCCATTCGCATCGTGCACACCGATTCCGCTCCCGCCGCCATCGGCCCCTACTCCCAAGCGGTCGTGCACGGCGGACTGGTCTACTGCTCCGGCCAGATTGCGCTCGATCCCAAGGCCGGCGCATTGATCGAAGGGGACGTCGCTGCGCAGACGCATCGCGTCATGAACAACCTGGCCGCCGTCCTCACCGCCGCCGGCAGCGGGCTCCATCGTGTGCTGAAGACCACCATCTTCCTCGCCGACATGGGCGACTTCGCGACCGTGAACGCAGTCTATGCCGAGCACTTCCGCGATCATCGACCGGCGCGGGCCACCGTCGCCGTTCGCACTCTGCCGCGGAACGCACTGGTGGAGATCGACTGCGTCGCCGCGCTCGCGTGATGCGGTCGCCACGGATGAGAGGACTCGCCGTCGCGGTCGTCACGCTGTGTGTTGTGCTGCTGCCGGCGCTGGTCGCGGGCTGGCGACTCGACGCGGCGCCGAGGGCCGGCGAGATCGAGCGATTGTCCGCAGCCCTGGATGCCGTCGCGCGTGCACAGCCCGGGCCGGATCAGCTCTGGACCGCGGCGACGGCCAGAACGCCCGTCGACGCGGCTTCGTTGCCGGCGGCTCGCATCGCGGCGCTGCTCGCGATCTTTGCGCAGAGCGCCCTCTTGTTCCTCGCGGTGGCGGTCGCGCGCGGGCGTCTCATCGCCGCCATCGCGTGCGTCGCGTTCGCAACCCTTCCGCCGATCGCGGTCGACGGTGCGATCCTGCGACCGGAACTGGCTTTCGGCGTCTTCGGCACGCTCGCGCTCGCGCTGCTGACGCAACTACCCGAGCGTCAGCGCACTCTGCGGTCTCGCTCGCGAGCGATCGCCTGGGGCTGGTTGAGTGTCCACGTCCTTGCGGTCGGTATCGCCGTGGGACTGGGCATCGCGAGCGGACCCTCGTACGGCGCGCTGCTCTTGTGGCCGATGGCGTGCCTGATCAGCGTGGTCGTGCGCCACGGCCGTGCGCTGCTCCGCGCCATCCGTCGCTTCCGCGGCCTGGTGTTGCCGTTTCGTTCCGTCACGCTGCGCCTCCTGCCGTGGGCGGGTGTCACGATGACCGCGCTCTTGGCCGCGGCGGCGCTCCTGAGCCAGGACCGTCGCCTGGTTGCGACCGAAGGACTGGCACCGCTGATTCCGGCGTCCACTATCGGCGGACTCGCGATGCTCGCGCTCGCCCTGTTGGGCGGCCTGCGTTTCACGCGGCGGTTCTTGATCGATCGCCTGCGTGGTCGCTGGTTGGATGCCCGCGGTGTCCTGTGGATCTACTGCGCGGCAGTCCTGATCTTGCATGCGCTGCGAAGCCGCGTCTTGGATTCGCTGCCGGCGGCGCCGGCGATCGCCATCCTGATCGGTGAAGGCACGCAGCTCGTGGTGTGGTTCGCGCTTGGACGCCTGTCGTCCAGCCCGAACTACTCGTGAACGTCTGCTGCGATCGCCGCAAGTCGCGCCCGGCGGCGTCGCAGCGTCGGCTCCTCCCTGGCAGCGTAGCTACAGCTACGCTTCGGTCGTCGCCGACGCCGCTCCTTGCCGGTCATCGACCTGCGTCGATCTCGCGACGACGTTCACGAGTAGTCCGGGCTGGCCCGAACTACTCGTGAACGTCTGCTGCGATCGCCGCAAGTCGCGCCCGGCGGCGTCGCAGCGTCGGCTCCTCCCTGGCAGCGTAGCTACAGCTACGCTTCGGTCGTCGCCGACGCCGCTCCTTGCCGGTCATCGACCTGCGTCGATCTCGCGACGACGTTCACGAGTAGTCCGGTCCAGCGCCCTCACGGCACGTCCAGCGCTCTGAGGATCGCCTCGCGGAGTTCCGCGCGACCTTCCGCATCGGCAACGAAGATGTTCTGCATCGCGATGCGACCTTTGCGATCGATCAACAGGAACTCCGGCAAACGCTCGACGCCGTAGCGCAGCGCGACTTCGTTCATCCAAGCTCTGCCGTCGAAGATCTGCGGCCAGGTGCGCTTGCTTGCCGCGACCTGTCGTTCGGCGGCTGCGGAATCGGCGAACATCGCGATCCCCACGACGGTCAGTCCTCGCGGCGACAGCTCCCGATCGAGGTCGCCCAGGAACCTCGCACTCGAACCGGTGCCGTCGCCCCAGAACTCGAGCAGCACCACCTTGCCGAGATGATCGGCGAGGCGGACCGACTTGCCGTCGAGCGTCGGCGCCTCGAACGGAATCGCCTCGTCGCCGACCTTCAGCGCGACCGCGCGAAGACGGTCGCGGGCGATGCTGCCGTAGTGAGTGTTGGGCCACTGCTTGGCGAGCTGTTCCAGTGCGGTGAGCCAGGCATCTTCCTCGATGTCCTCACGTTCCCGCATCGAAGCGCATCGATACCAGCGCACCAGAGCCTTGCCTTCATCGTCCTCTCGGCTCTTCTCGGCGGCGGTGAAGATGGCCTCTGCCTTCTCCACTTCGACCAGTCGGGTCGCGAGGAAAGTTGCCAGCTCCATCCGCGGTTGCAGCGCTTCTTCGCGGGCGATGGCCGCAGCCAGGAACGACTCGCGCAACTCGACGTCGCCGATGCGCTGAGCGGCTTCCGCGGCCGTCGCGAGGCCCAACCCCGAATGGGCGCCGCGGTCGATGCCGCGCAACGCGGCGAGTGCGCGATCCTTGGCATCGATCTCCATCAGCAGTTCGGCGAGTGCGAGCCGCGCGATCAGTCGGTCTTCGCCCTTGGCTCGGCCGAGGAAGTCTTCGATGCGCTTGCCTGCGGCCAGCATGAACGCCTCGAACTCCTTGGGCTCCGGCTGGCGTGGTCTGGCTGCGAGCCATGCGCTGCGCTCGGCGTCGAGCTGTGCACGCAGCGTCGCGAAGTCGTCCTGTGCGGCGAGCGGTGCGAACGACAGGGCGATCGACAAAGCGGTGAGAATCTTGGTTCGCATGGTGGTCGGTGGCTGGATCGCGCGGTCTTGGCTTGGTCGGCGCGGGCGCTGCTGCTCGAATGTACCGGTTCCGCGCACGTGGGTCATGGCGACCGGAAAACTCAGCCGCAGCACGACGACGACGATTCCGAGAACACCGGTCTTGCGGCTGGGTGAGGTGGTGCTTTCGCGCTTCGATGTGTCGTTCCTCCGCGTGGCCGATCTCGAACTCGGACCAGGCGAATGCGGTTTGATTCGCGGCATCTCCGGGAGCGGCAAGACTTCGCTCCTCGATGCGATCACCGGTGTCGTGGCCCCGCGCGATCCGCTCGTCGTCCGCGGCCTCATCGAGATCGAGGGGCGGCCAAGACCGGCCGCGGAATCCACGGCACTTCGATCCTTGTTGTCGACCGCCGTGACCCGGCTGCCGCAGGATCCCATTGGCGCCTTCGATCCCGTGGCGCGACTTGGCCAACAGTTACTGCCGCGGGTGCCGGCCGGCATCGACGCGCTGTGCGAGGCGCTCGCCGCTCTGGACATCGAGGATCCGCGGGGCTTTCTCGCACGGATGCCGAACACGATCTCCGGCGGGCAGGCGCAGCGCGCCTGGTTGGCGGTCGCACTGGCACGCAAGACTCGACTCTGCCTCTTCGACGAACCGAGCGCCGGTTTGGATGATTCGCGCGTCGACCAATTGCTCGCCGCGCTGGAGCGACTTCGCGATTCGACCGCGGGTACCGCGATGTTGATCGCGAGCCACGATCCGCGCTTTGCCCGGCTGCGCGACGTGCGCTGCTTCGCGATCGAAGACGGCGCGCTCGCGACCGTGGCACCGCCGGTCGTCGCGCCGATCGACTCGCGGCCGGCAGCGGCGTCGAATGGCCGCGTGCTGCTCACCGCGTCGAATCTCGCCATCGCGCGCGGTGGGCGCACCCTGCTCCGCGACGTCTCGATCGAGTTGCGGGAAGGCGAGATCGTCGCGCTGTTGGGGTCCTCTGGGGTAGGCAAGTCGAGCCTGGCAGCGGTGCTGACCCGCCATGCATCGCCCGCCGCCGGGCGGGTAACGACGACGCTGGCCCGCCGCGAGGTGCAGCTCCTGTTTCAGGACGCGGCCGCGTCGCTCACGCCCAAGCTCCCCATCGCGGAGCTGTGCCGCGAGGTGCGCCGCGAGGGGACACCCGTCGACGGCTACGCGCGGGCGCTCGGGCTGACACCGGAACTGCTCGCCCGCACCGCGCGCGAGTTGTCCGGCGGCGAACAGCGGCGTGCCGCCCTGCTGCGCGCGCTCGCCGCGAATCCCCGCGTGCTCGTCGCCGACGAGCCGACCGCGAACCTCGACGCGGACGCAGCGCAGGCGGTCAGGTCGCTGCTGCTCACGCTCAAGCGGGAGCGCGGCATGGCCGTGTTGTGGATCACGCACGACGACGCAACTGCCTCGGCGGTCGCCGACCGAATCCTTCGCCTCGAAACGACGTCATGAATCCTTCACTCGTCTGCTTCTCGCTTGCCGTGATGGTGCCCATCCTCGGGACGAAGTCGCCCGGCTCGATCGGCGCGGCCATCGAGCCGCCGGTCGCGGAGGGCGTGCGGACGGTGGTCGCGGCCATGCCCGGCACCGACCGGATCGCATTCCACTGCGCGCTTCCCGTCGGCTACGCCGACGAACCGGAAGCCGCGGCGTCGGCCCACATCCTCGCCGCAGCGCTTCGTGCCGACGTTCCGAAGTTGGCCGCCGACTCACCGGTGACCACACACGTCACCGCCGGACACACTTGGCTCGGTGCTGTCGTCGAGGAGGAGGACTTCCCAGCGACCCTGGCGCGATTGGGCCAGTGGCTGTCCGGCGAGCTGCAGCTCGACGATGCGGCGGTCGAGCGAGCTCGGGACGTCGCCGTTCTGGTGATGGACGATCACGCCATGGTGTTGCCCGGGCCGATCCTCCGTGATCGAGCGCGCCGCGTACTGCTCGGCCGCGGTTCGACGATCGACGCCGGAGCGATCGAGGCGGCTTCGCAGTGGTCCGCAGCAGAAGTGCGTCGGCGACTGCGAGAGGTGTTGCGTCGCGAGGGATCGATGATCGCGTTTCTGGGTGGCGACGATGCAAACGCGCTGCAAGCCGAGGTCGACACCGCATTCGCGGCGTTGCCGCCGCGCGAGGGTGGCGCGGCGGTCGCGGCGGCGGCAGCCCGGGAGGGTGAGTTCACGGCGCTGGAGGAGATCGAGCACGATCGCGTCGCGGCCCCCTTCGTGACCTTGGCTCTGCGTGTGCCGTCCGCGGATCCGAGTGCATCCGCCGGGTTTCGGGTCGCGTTCGAGCTGCTACGCAAACGGCTCGTGACCGAGCTCGGCCAGCCGCGTGGTGGTGAAGCACGAGCACAGTTCCCGGCCTTTCATCACGATCCGTTCGACCGCGAACTCGCCTTCGTCGGTCGTCGAGGCGAGAGCGGCGACACCGCCGGCGCGACGCGCGCCGAGATCGAGGCAGCCCTCGATCGCGCGCTGAGCATTCCGGTGGGTCCGGCGGAACTCGCGGTGATCCGATCGCAGCTCCTCGCGGCGACGGCGGTTCCTCCGCTCGAGACGAAGCTCCAAGAGATCGCCCGGCGCATGCCGTCCGTGCAACTCGAGCGCGCGCGCCTGTTGCTCGCCGACGCGATGTCCGGATATCCGACGACCCTCCTTCAGCATGTTGCGGAGATCGACGCCGAGGCGGCGGCTCGCGCGATGAGTGAACACTTCGGGCCGGCAGCGCGGACCTTCTTCGCGCTGGTGCCGCGCAAGGTGGCGAGCCCCCCGCGTCGATGAAGAGGCGGCGCCTCCCCTGGCGTCACTCTCAAAGCGAACGCGCTGCCGCCGAGTCATGGGATACATCAATCTCGCCGAGAAGACGATCAACGCGAAGCTCGTCTATTACGGTTGCGGAATGGGCGGGAAGACCACGAGCCTCCAGGTCGTGCACGAGATCATGTGTCCGCGCAACGAGGTGCAGCTCGTCTCGATCAAGACCGAGGAGGACGCGACGCTCCTCTTCGATTTCCTGCCTTTGGATCTCGGCAGCATCGACGGCTTCAAAGTTCGCATCCAAGGATTCACGGTACCTGGACAACCCAAGTACCGGCGGATGCGACGCTACGTGCTGTCGGGCGCCGACGCGGTGGTGTTCGTGGTCGACAGCGAGGCCAGCCGCGTCGAAGAGAATCAGCAGTCGTTCGACAGCCTCCTCGAGAACTTGCACGAGAACGGCATCGACCCGACCTCGATCCCGATCGTGCTTCAGTACAACAAGCGCGATCTGCCGGAGGTCTCCAGCGAGGACGACCTAGATCGTCGGTTCCGCATTCGCGACGACATCGTCGCGTTCCCGTCGGTAGCGACCACCGGGCACGGGGTGTTCGAGGCCTTCGTCGAGACCGCGGCCCAACTCATCGCGCAAAAGGTCCGCCTCTACGGTCTCGGCCGCGGCAAGGTCGACCCCGACGCGGTGGCGGCCACGGCGCGCGATCGGCTGTGGGCGATCCACGATCGCTCGGACTTCCGCGCCCACGGCCGCGACGCGACGGGTCGGCACGACGACAGTCTCGAGCTGACCTTCGACGACGTGCCGGATTCCCAGCCGATGTCGGGCGCGACGATCCTCGCCGAGCAGGACGAGTCCGACATCTTCAGCGAGGCGACGCTCGAGGCGATGTTGCCGTCGGGCAGCGAGGCGGCTTCGACGACGAGCGCAGGACCCGCCGAGTACGGCGCGCCGCAGGGTCGTGTCTCGACTCCCGTCGACGATCAAGAGCCGCTTCCGGAGCTTCTGGATGCGACGGTCGCCTCGAACCTCGAACTCGTCACGAGATACGGCGAACTCGATCGCTACCGAGTGCTCCTCGAGCAGAAGAACCGCGAACTGGTGGGCGTCGCGCAGAACGTCGTGCACGATCTGAACCGCCCTCTCGCCGCCATCAAGCTCATGCTCGCCTCGATGAAGAAGGGCTACTTCGGTGCGATGGAGGATGCCGCGACTCGAGCGGTCGACCACGGCCTGACCGCGATCAAGGTGATGGAGCGGCTGATCGGCGATCTCCTCGAGAGTTCGCGGTTGGAGTTCGACGGCGTGCGGTTGGTCTTCCGCGAGGTCGACATGAATCTGTTGGTCAGCGATATCGTCGATCTCCTCAGCTACGAGATCGAGGAGAAGGGAATCGAGGTTCGCTGCGAGCCGATGCCCAAGATCGTGTGCGATGCGTGGGGGATGTCCCGCGTGCTCTCCAACCTGATCGGGAACGCGGTTCAGTATGCGAGCGCCGATCGTTCACCGCGTGTGCACGTGTCGATGGTGTCGCGCGGTAGCCACTGGTCGCTGTTGGTCAGCGACAACGGCATCGGCATTCCGGCCAGCGACTTGCCGCGGCTGTTCGGAAGATTCGAGCGCGGCTCCAACACCGGTGGCATCAGCGGCACCGGCTTGGGGTTGCACATCGTGCGCGAGATCGTGCTGGGTCACGGCGGTGAGGTCCGCGTCGAGTCGGTGGAAGGTGCCGGAACCACCTTTTGCATCAACCTCCCGCTCGAGCCGGTGCAGCCACCGCACAGCCGCGTGTCGGATGCTGCCGATCCAGCGGTCTCGAAGCGACTCGCGGCGGCGGCGGCAGAGGCGAAGGACGCTGCGCCCGCCGCGGTGGGTGGGTGAGGCTTGCGGTCCCCGGGACAGGGGTCACTGCCACCTCACGACTCCGCCCGTCGACGCGTTGCACGCGATACCTCCACTAGGGCTCGAACCTAGGACCCGCGGATTAAGAATCCGCTGCTCTACCAACTGAGCTATGGAGGCGAAACGGTCGGTGCGATGGCTCGCGCCGACGCGCGGGGCGGGGACGGTAGCGTCGAGTTCCGTCTCGATCAAGAGTCGGTGTGCGCTGCTAGCCCGGACCCTTCGTGAACGTCGTCGCGAGATTGCCACAGGTCGATGTCCGGCAAGGAGCTGCGTTGGTCGACGACCGAAGCGTAGCTGTAGCTACGCTGCCAGGGAGGAGCCGACGCAGCGACGCCGCCGGGCTGGACCTGCGGCGATCGCAGCAGACGTTCACGGAGGGTTCGGGCTAGCCCGGACCCTTCGTGAACGTCGTCGCGAGATTGCCACAGGTCGATGTCCGGCAAGGAGCTGCGTTGGTCGACGACCGAAGCG
>JBFXDD010000074.1:0-12648 GCA_050181465.1 Planctomycetota bacterium | reverse complement strand
AGGCTTCCGCGAACGCCCAGGAATCGATCGCATGTTTCGACGCTGCGCAGGTGCAGATCGACCCCCTGGCGCCGGCCTTCGAAGCCATGCTGGACCTCGATGGCGATGTCTACCCCGATGCGGTGGGAGCCCTGCTCGGCACGGCGTCGAGCACGATCGGCACCTATCGAAACGACGGCAGCGGTCGACTCGTGCCGGTCTGGACCACGACCTACACCGGTACTTTCGGAACCGCTCATGTGGTCGCCGGTGACTTCGACGGCGACGGGCGTCGCGACGACGCGGCCTTCTCGATCGGCGGTGTCGTGGAGATCTTCTACTTCGACGGCGTCGGTCCGCCGTCGCTCGTCGGTCCGCAGACGACGTTGCATGTCGGAGTCGTGTGGGATCTGGAGGTCGTCGACTTGAATGGTGATGGTCGGGACGATCTCCTCGCCCTGGAATTCGACCTGACGGCGAATCGCTTCACGGTCGAGTGTCTGATCTCCGGAGTGCGCGGCAGTTCACCGACTTCGCTGCTGCATTCGGAACCAGGATTCGCCGGAGCGATGGCCGTCGCCCGGATGCCGGATCACAGCCACACGGTGCTGACGGTCGATGGTGGCGGAGGTGCGGTGCTCCTCCGGATCAGTCCCGACGCTGGGCAGGTAACCGCGTTGCCCATCTCGGCGGTGACCGCGCGACTCAACGATCCCGCGAGCGGCGACATCGACGGTGACAGCGATGCGGACTTCGTCCTGTTCGGGATGCCGGACGGCACGCGAGGTTCATTCCAGGTCATCCGTCAGACCCCGAGCGGATTCGTCGTGGAGACCTCTTCGCCGGGCGGCCCCGCGACCGGCCTCGCCGACGTCGATGGCGACGGCGACCTCGACGGCATCTGCTGCGGCGGCGGTGGTGGCGGCAGTCCACCGTTGCCGAATCATCGCGTCTCCAACTTCGAGATCGCGATCAACGACGGCAGCGGCCACTTCGCGCCGAGCTTTCTCATCGGCGGAATGGGTGCCAGGCACATC
Source organism: Planctomycetota bacterium (assembly GCA_050181465.1). Classification (GTDB taxonomy): domain Bacteria; phylum Planctomycetota; class UBA1135; order UBA1135; family UBA2386; genus JACRLW01. The sequence continues at coordinate 11,632 of JBFXDD010000074.1, read as the reverse complement.
GCGGGTGCTGTCGACATGGATGCCGACGGTGACGTCGATCTGGTAGCGGGGCGCGTGGTGTACTTCGCGAAGTCTCCGCTCACCAGGACACCCTTCCGGACCGCCGCCGGCGACTGGATCGGCGGGGAGTTCGACCTCGCGGGCCCGCGCGATGCCGACGGCGACGGCGACGTTGACTTCGGCGGATCGCCCTTCGGCTACTTCGCCAACGACGGCGCCGGGGACCTGCGTGAGGTCGTAGGACAGAGCCCGATCGGGGTCGAGAACGTCGTGGGGCTCATTCTCGGCGACCGCGATCAGGACGGCGATCTGGACGCTTTGATCTCGATCGGTGACTTCCCGTCGCCGCCGGTGCCCAGCGGTGTCTACGCGGCCGAGCAGACCTCGCCGGGTCGTTGGCGACTCGGTCAGCGCCTGATGGCGCGCGTCAACCAGACCTTGCCGCCCGAGTATCCGTTCCGGTCCATGCTGCATGACCTCGATCTCGATGGGGATGCCGACCTGGTCGTGACCACCGACTTTCAGGTCGGCGCCAGCACCTCTGTCGATCGCACGGACATCTACGAGTTGCACAGCGACGGCCAGCTTCGGCACTCATTGACCTTGCCGCTCACGGTGAAGGAACTCGTCGACGTGAACGGCGACGCACATGCGGACCTGGTCTTCGCAAGCAACTCCGCCGCCATTCGCGGCTTCGGAGTCGTCACCAACCTCGGCGGAATGAGCTTCGCTGCTCCGGTCCGCCTGGTAGCGACTTTGCTCAGCAGCTTCCACGATCGGATCGGCGTCGGCGACATCGACGGCGATGGCGACGTGGATCTAGCCGTTCCGTTCAGCACCACGAGTGCGACCGCGGGCTCGGTCGTCCTGGTGCGCAACGACGGCGGCGGCGCGTTCTCGCTCCTGCCGGTGCCGAACGCCCCGCAGTTCGACGGCGCGCCCCGGCGGATCGTCCGCCTCGCCGATGTGGACGGCGATCGACAGCCGGACCTGCTCATGTATCCGGGATTGGAGACCCGATTCGCCACCACGATTCTCCGCAACCTCGGCAGCGAGACGTTCGGGTTGGTCTCTACGGAAGTCTTCGAACCCGAACTGCTCGCCGACTTCGATCAGGATGGTCGGATCGACGTGCTGCAGGTCTTCTCGCGACGAGTCCTCGAGGGCAGGGTCGCGGCAAGCGCGGTTCGCGGCAGCTTCCGTCAGAACGGTGCAGGTGGCGCCGGCCAGGACGGAGTGGCTCTGCGATTGGGCGTGCATGGTCTCGTTCGCACGAGTGAGTCGATCGAACTTCGCGTGCGCGCCGGTGTCGGGGCGGGCGTCGGCGGATTGGTGATCGCGGCAGCCGGAATGCACCTGCCGGACCTCTTCGGGCAGGGTCAGGATCTTTGGTTGGACCCAGCGTCGCCGAGCTTCGCGGTTCCCTTCGCGCTCGGCGGCACCCCCGGTTTGGGCGGTGCCGGTCATCACACGCTCGCGTTGACCGTGCCCGTGGGGATCGCCGGTGTGGAGTTCCACCACCAGGCTGCAGTGCTCGACGCGGCGGCGCCCTTCGGGCTCGTGACTTCGAACGGCCTGCGCATTCGTTACGGGAACTGACGCGCGCGCCTCGGCGCACGCCGAATCGATCAACGCCCGATCACGCAGGCGAGCCCATTGCTCATCGTGATCCCCGTCGGGTTGCTGCCCGGCACGAGTTCGCTCGCCTGCAGGTGGAATCGCGCTCCGATCAACGCGGTCTCGCTCGGGATCGCGAGCCCGAGCTCTGCCGCACCCGTCGACAGACTTGCGCCGATCGCGTCTTCGATCGAGGTGAGCAAGTAGCAGCCCGGCATCCCCAGCGACTCGAGTGCGAACGGCAGGGGAGTCGAACCGATCTGATCTCTCGAGAGGCCGAGCAAGATCACGACTCCGCTCGTCGAGGGATCGACCGGGGAGAGCGCGATCGGGAAGTTCGAGCCGAGCGTCGGGCCGGGCGTTCCGGCGGCCAGAGTGCCGATCGAGCAGGCGGAACCGAAGCCGAGTGCCAGGCCCTCGTCGCGCGAACTCGCCAGTGCGGCGTAGAGGTCTTCGAAGGCACGTTGCTGGGTCGCATTGCGCGCACGGCTCATGAGGTTGACCGATTCGAAGGGATCGCCGGCCAGGTCATAGAGTTCGAGGCTCTCGCTGTTGTCGGTCTGCCGGCGAATCAACTTGTGCCGAGCATCGCGCGTCGTGGCGTCGGCGCTGTCGTCGTCGAAGGCTTCGCTGAAGGCGATCGTGCGCGCGGGCACCGAGTTCGGGTCGCTGAGGGTTCCGACGAAGTCGATGCCGTCCAGTGCAACCGACGTGGGCACGTTCGCGCGGGCATCGACGCCGCACAATGCGGTGACCGTCGCGAACACATCGACCGCAGTGACGAGTGCTGCGCTCTCGCGCCCCGGTGACGTGACGGCCGGACCCTCGACGATCAACGGGACGCGCACGCCACCCTCGTAGGGTGATCCCTTCGCATGCGACCGCACGAACGGCGCTTCGACGATCTGCGCCGGAGTCCCGTTGTCGCCGAGGAAGATCACGTTGGTCTGCGCGCGCGCGGCGCCGAGTCCCGCGAGCAGTCGTCCGATCTCCTGATCCATCGCTTCGACCATCGCGCGGTAGAAGGGGCGCGGCTCGGTGACTGGATTGCGTCCGGTCAGGTCCTGTGAGTGCAGATGCGAAGGCGGCTCCTGATAGGGGGTGTGCGGCGCATGAAACGCGACCACGCAGAGCCATGGCGACGATTGCGTGCCGATCCATGCGAGCGCATCGTCGACTTCCTGGGTCGTGCAGTAGTTGGTCGACAACCTCGCGCGACCGTTCACGACCCGCTGCCATGCGTAGTAGGATGGGACCGCACCCGACATCGCACCCGCGAAGTGCGACCAGCCGGCGAGATTGGGTGCATCGTTGTCGCCGATTCCCTCGGTGCCGAGGTGCCACTTGCCGATCAAGGCCGTCGCGAAGCCGTTCGCTCGCACGAGTTCCGGCAGCGTGTGCTCGGCGAGAGCGAGGACGGGATCGGTGTTGCCGGTGATCGCGAAGCCGATGCCGGTGCGGTGCGGGTAGCGTCCGGTGTGGAGTGCCGCTCGCGTCGGCGAGCAGGTGGGATGCGCCCAGGCATTGCGGAAGAGGACGCCGGATCGGGCGAGGGTGTCCAGGTTCGGCGTCGGCGCGGGACTCGATCCTTCACCGTAGATCCCGACCTGATCCACGCCGAGGTCATCGGCGATCAGCACGAGTGTGTTCGTCGCGGTTTGTTGTGCGAGCGCTGCCGTCGGGAGCGCGCCGAGGAAGAAGAGCGCCGGCAGCAGCACACGCGAAAGCTTGGTAGGTGCCATGGGAGGTTGTCTCGATCGTGCAACGGGCGGGAAGGAACGCGGCCTGCGGTGGGGATTCCACGCGGCGAGGTTCTCCCTTCCCGCGACGGTCGCACGGCCTCCGCGCGGCGGTTGAGCCGAGTGGCTTGTTTCAGGGCAGGACGGAGATTCCTTGGGAGAAGCGCTGCGATCCTGCGCTCATCCCTCACCCGTGTCGCGCATCTGACCGCGGTCCTCCACCATGAAGCTCTCGGCAATCCTCTCGGCCGTACGCCATCGTCTCGCGGCGGCTCCGTTCTCCTCTCTTCTGCTCGGCGCGTCGCTCGCCGCACAGACCGTTCCAGCGCCTGTCGCCCACTACCCGGGCGAGGGCAGTGCTACGGAAATCATCAGCGGCAACGACGGCACGCCCTTGGGCGGCCTGGTCTTCGCACCTGGGATCTCCGGTCAGGCCTTCCGCTTCGACGGCATCGACGACGAAGTCGATCTGCCGGCTGCCGCGTTTCCCACCGGCAGTTTCTCGGTCGAGGTCTGGTTCCGCCTCGATGCCGATGCGCTGACCGCCGACAAGAACATCATCAATCACCAGGTGGGTGTGAACCAGAACGGCTGGCGCATCCTGATGCAGACCGACAACCGCATCTGGGTCGCGATCGGCTGCGGTTGCCCGACCTTGGCGTCGCTCACCACGGTGACCGCCGAGCGCTGGTATCAGGTCGTGGTGACCTTCTCCGATTGGGGCGGCCCGAACTCGCGGGTGCAGCTCTATCTCGATGGTCGCGCGCAGGGCAGCTCGGTCGCCGCCTACAGTGCCGGCGGCATTCCCAAGCTCGGGCAGCACCCCGGCGAGGGCTTCCGCTTCAAGGGCCTGATCGACGAAGTCAAGATCTACGGGCAGGCGCTCACGTCGACCGAAGTGGCGCGATCCCATCTCTCACGTCTCTACGCCGCGGGTGTCTCTTCGGGTGGATTCGTATCACCTGTGAGCGGCACAGCCGACTTCGACGGCGATGGTCTCAGCGACTACGTGATTCGCTTCGGCAACACCAACGACTCGAACCTGCGGCGCGGCCTGGATGGCTCCTTGATCGCAGCGATTCCCGATCTGTTGGGCGCCAACTCTGTAGGCGACGTGAACGGCGACGGCTGCGACGACGTGCTGGGTTTCCAGCCGTCGACCAACAACACCGTGCTCCACAGCGGTCGCGACGGTTCGCTCATCCGAGTCGTGAGTACCTCTCGCAATCTCCCAGGCGGTCGAGTGGGCGACGTGGATCGTGACGGCTACGACGACGTCCTCGTCTCCGTCGCACCGTTCTCGGGCACCGGTTGGGCCGATCTGCGCTCTGGTCGCGACAACAGCTTGCTGTGGACTCTGGGGCTCAGCGGCGGGTTCACCTACGGCGCCGGTATCGGTGACATCGACGGCGACGGCTACCCGGAATGGATGGTGGTGGACGAGAACCAGGATGCCCACCTCTACAACGGTCAGTCGCGCACTCTGCGGACGGTGTTGAACAATGCGTTCGCTCCGGAAAACACTTTCCCGTGCGGCGACGTGAATCAGGATGGCTCGACGGACTTCGTGCTCAGCAATCGAGTCCTGTCAGGGGCGGATCTCAGTGTGCTCTGGGTCCCCGACGGCGAGATCACTTCGGCGGGTGTCGACGCCAATGCCGACGGTGTTCCGGACTTCACCATGATTCGATTCGCAACGAACGTGGAGATCGTGTCCGGCGTCGACTTCAAGCCGCTCACGCGGACTGCGCACGCGGGCCAGGCGCGCTTTCTGGGCGAGGCCAATGGCGCGGGCTTGCCGGAGTTCTTCTGGACTCAGGCTCCTTCGCAGAACTACGTCCATTCGTTCCCCTTCGCCCGCGCCGGCGCGCGCAATGCGCGCATCGGTGCTGCGTGTGCGGGTAGTGATGGTCGGCTCCCGCAGGTCGACAGCGAAGGCGGGCTTCGCTTTGGAGGTTCCTTGCAACTCTTGCTGCGCGCCGCGCTCGCGAACTCGGTCGCGATCCTGAACATCGGCATGCCGACGAATCAGGACATGAGCTCGCTCGGTCTGACCGGCTGCACCTTGCTCGCCACGGCCGACGGGTTCCAAGTCCTGTTGCCCACGGACGCGACGGGCAGTTCATCGACGCCGACCTTCGCGGTGCCGGTGGATCCGAATCTGATCGGGATGCCGCTCGCGGCGCAGTGGGTCGTCGTCGACGCGTCTGCCAACGTCGCCGGACTGACGCTGTCCAACAGCCGCGTCATGCACTTCGGTTGGTGAGACCCTCGGGTCTCACTGCCGCGCGCGCCACCAGCCGTGAAAGCGCTGCGCGCGCGCGCGGAAGTTGGCGAACTGGTCGAAGGAGGCGAAGGCCGGGCTGAACAGCAGGATGTCGCCTTCGCGAGCACGCTCGAGCGCGGCGTTCAACGCATCTTCGAGTGTGTCGTGTGCGCTGGCGATCACGCCGCGCGCGCGGAGCTCCGCCGTCACGAGCGGTGCGGCGGCGCCGAACAGCGCAGCCGATTCGATGCGACCCGCCAGCGCCGCTGCCGTCGCGCGGTAGCCGTCATCGCCGTCCTTGCTCTTGCCGCCGCCGACCCAATGCACTCGGCCGACCAGCGTCTCGAGTGCGGAGAGAGTCGACTCGACCGCGGTCGACACGGCGTTGTCGTAGACGATCACGCCGCGCAGCTTGCCGAGGCGCTGGAGGCGGAAGGGCAAGGGTCGCGCGAGTGCCAGCCCGAGGCCGATGCGCGCGCGCGGGGCGCCCAGGCAGTGCGCGGCGAGCGCCGCCGCGAGCGCGTTGCCGCGCTGGAACTTGCCGTCGAGCAGCATGGCATCGCTGTGGCAGAGCCGGCCCGGATCGTCGCCGATCCCGAGCGTGAGCCAGCCGTCGTCGTCAAGCCACGCGTGCGCGCCGTCGCGCGGGCCAGCGATGGAGTGACGTAGGCGATGGCGCGCGGTCGTCGCGAACTCGCATGCCACCGGATCCGTGGCGTCGACGACGCAGAACTCGTCGGCCATCGTCGCGGCGACCGATTTGGCGTCGTGATACGCCGCCAGGCTGCCGTGGCGATCGAGGTGATCGCGCGTCACCGGCGCGAACACCGCACCTTCGACGCGCAGCGAAGTGCCGGCAAGCCGTTCGAGCTGGAAGGAGGAGATCTCGAGCACGGCGCATTGATCGCGATGCCAACGCTCGGCATCGTCGAGCAGGCTGTTGCCGAGGTTGCCGCCGACGATCACGTCGAGCCCACCCGCGCGCAGCGCTTGGCCGAGCAGCATCGTCGTCGACGACTTCCCGTTGGTCCCGGTCACCACGACGACGCGGCCCGGGTAGTGCTCGAGGAAGAGTGCGGCCTCCTGGGTGATCGGCATGCCGCGCGTGCGCGCCGCGACCGCCAGGGGATGCGCGTTCGGAATCGCCGGGTTGAGCACGCAGAGATCGGTGCCGTCCAGCGTGGCCGGGTCCTCGCCGCCGAGGCGCCAATCGACCGGGAGACCGGCCAGCGCTTCGACCGATTCGCGCAGCGAGTCGGCCGTCGCCTTGTCCACGACTCGCAAGCGGTAGCCCAGGCCCGCCAGGAAGCGCGCGGCAGCGACGCCGCCGCCGAAGCGACCCAGGCCGACGACGACTGCGAGCGGTGCGGACATGGCGCCTAGCGCTCGACCGCGGCGCGGCGCGCGCGCGCCAGGAAGTCCTCGAGTCCGCGCGGTGCTTCGCCGCGCACGGATTCGTCCTGCCGCGGCGGTGCGGTCATCATCAGGGTCGGCACGGGGTCGTCGACGAAGGGCAGTCGTGCCATCTCGAAGACGAAGTCCAGCGGGAAGAGCCAGGGCGTGACCGGCTCGTCGATCACGAGCTTGCCGCGGGCGATCTCGCGGCGATGGCCGTCGGCGTCGCGGGCGGCCACCGCCGGGACGGCCGTGATCTCCGCGGTCCCGTAGTAAGGGATCTTGCCGGTCTGCGGCGATGGGTAGCGATGGCGGCCGTCGATGAACAGGCGTGCGCCCTCGGGTTCGGCGCCGACGTGCCAACTCGGTTCCGCGCAGGCTGCCAGGCTCGCCGCAGCGACCGCGAGCAGCGATCGCGCCGTCTTGGAGGATCGCGAGGGCGGCTGGACCTGGCTCATCGGCGGCGGGTCGGAGGACTTGGATGGTGGCGCTCGCGTCGGCCCGGCGTCGGCCCCGGCGTCAGCCCCCGGCGGCGGCCGTGCGCTGCCGCCTGGGCTGCGCACGGCCGCGAGGGCTATCGGAGAGAGGGGGATTCGAACCCCCGGTGGGGAAATCCCCACGTCACCTTAGCAAGGTGGTGCATTCAGCCGCTCTGCCATCTCTCCGGACGCATTCCCGCGCCATCGCGGGACCGGAAGGCGGGGAGTAGATCGTCCGACGCGATCGGCCGCAAGCGGTCAGGCCCCAAAAGCTGGGGGGCGGATCGTCGCTGTGGGTCTTTCCGTGGCGCGGAAGTCCCGAAGTTCGGGCTAAGGTTCCCTCGTCGCCGATGCCGCTCGTACTTCTCCTGCTGTCCTGTCTCGTTCTGGCACTGGAGGTGCTCGAGACCAAGATCTTCGCCTACTCGCTCGAGAACGGCCTGATCTTCCTGGTCGTCGGCGTCGTCCTGCTCGGCTTCGGTGCCGGCGGAAGCGTGCTGTCGCTGAAGGCCGAGATGGGGGACCCGCGCCGGCTCGTCGGGCGCAACCTGCTCTTGACCGCCGTGCTGCTGGTGATCGCGCACGCGGTGTTCGCGCGCTTCTCCGACCAGCTCGAGTTCGCGCTCGACGGCTGGACCGTCGGCATCCTCGTCGCGCTCGCCGCACCCTACTTCTCCGCGGGCATGGCGGTCGCGGCGATCCTCGCCGACCCGGCCGGCAACGTGCATGCCCGCTACGGGCTCAACCTCATCGGTTCGGCGCTCGGTTGCCTCGTGGTGTTCTTCGTGCTGGGGCCGCTCAGTGGGCCGCGCGCTTTGATCGCCTGCGCGATCGTGTGCGGACTGCTCGCCGTGCCGCTCGTGCGCGCGCGGGTTCTGGTTGCGGTCGGTGTGCTGGCGGTCGGCATCCCGCTGTTCCTGTGGGCCGACGAACTGCTCGATTACCGCATCCAGAAGGCGGAGAGCGGCGGCCAGCTCGCGCTCATCATGCGCGAGTGCGAGACGATCCGTGCGCGCGAGCCGGAGCGCTTCCCGGTGCTGCGCATGGAGTCGGTCTTCGATCGTTGGGATCCGACCGCGCGAGTCGAGGTGCACGATCTCATCGTCGAGACGAAGGACCAGGCGGTGGCCGACAGCCTGAAGCATCTGCCGTCGATGTGGTTCACGCAGGACAGCAGCTACGGCTCGCCGCTGATCGGCGGCACCGCGCCGGGTGCGAAGGGTTTCTTCGAGCGCACCTGTTACGCCTTCGGTTACTTCCGCAAGAAGGCGGCGATGGATGTGTTGGTGATCGGGCTCGGCGGCACGCCCGACATCCAGACGGCGTTGCATCACGATGCCAAGACCATCACCGGGGTCGACATCAACTCGACGACGATGGAGATGGCGCGCGGGCCGATGGCCGAGTTCCTCGGTCGACCCTATCAGGATCCGCGGGTGAAGCTCTTCCTCAGCGACGGACGCAGTCATGTGCGCGCGTCGAGTGATCGCTGGGATCTGATCCAGCTCACCGGGGTCGACACCAAGTCGGTGCTCGCGAGCGGCACGCTCGCGCTGAACGAGAGCTATCTCTACACGGCCGAGGCTTTCGACGAGTATCTCGCGCATCTGAAGGACGACGGCATCCTCTGCGTGAACTACGCCGGCGATCAGTTCCGTGAGCGACTTGCCGCGACCGCGCTGATGGCGCTCGAGCGGCGGGGCGTGAAGGATGCCTGGCGCAACCTCGTGATGTTGGAGCAGGCGAAGGTGTTCGGACTGTTGGTCAAGCCGACGCCGTTCACGCCCGAGGAACTGAGTGCGCTGAGCGCTTTTCTCGAGGCCTGCGACACCGGCGACGGGGTTGCGGACGGTCGCACTGGGGTGACCGTGTGGGTGTATGAGTTGCTCACTCAGCATCTCAGCATGTTGCCGGCACCGCGTGCGCTCTACGTGCCGAGTGAGGAAGCGCCGAGCGATCCGATCATGGCGGCGGCCAAGAAGGGTCAGCTCGAGGCCTATCTCGCGAACGATCGCAACGACATCGCGCCGGCGCCGGACAGTCGGCCCTATTTCTTCAACGTCGTACGACGTGGTGAGATCTGGCGTCGCTTCAAGGTCGAGCTCGCGAACGTGTTGCCGTTCCTGGCGACGCCGCCCGATGCGGCGGACAAGGTGTTGATGGGGCGTACCGAGCACTTCGGTCGCACGTTCCGTCAGCTCTTCATCATGCTGGGGTTGGCGGTGTTGCTCATCCTCGGTCCGCTGGCGGTGATGCGCGTGCGAGGGTTGCGATCGTGGGTGGTGATGCCTTTCGCGGTCTACTTCGCGAGTCTCGGTGCCGGCTACATCTTCGCGATGAGCGGCCTCATCCAGCGCGCGGTGCTCTTCCTTGGTCACCAGGCCTACGCCTTCGCGGTCGTGATCGGCGGCCTCTTGGTGTGGGCCGGTGTGGGCAGCATGTTGGCCGGTCGCGCGCGTTCGATGCGGCGGACGATGGTCATCGCGGTGGTGGTGATCTGCGCGATGCTCGCGGTCGTGCAGTTCGGTCTCGATCCGCTCTTCTCCCTCACTGCTTCCCTCGGTCTGCCCGCGCGGATCGGTGTGGCCTTGGTGGCGATCGCGCCTTTGGGAATCGCGCTCGGAACGATGTTCCCGACGGGCCTGGCGCTCGTGAAGGCCCGCTCCCCGCACTTCGTGCCCTGGGCCTTCGGCATCAACGGCGTTTTCTCGGTGATCGGCACGACGCTGGTGTTGCCTGGCTCGATCGCCTTTGGTTATCCCGCGATGGCGGCGGCTGCGGGGGGCATCTACGTGTTTGCGTTGCTGGTGGGGTTGCCGTTGGCGCGGCGCGTGGGGTGAGGGGTTGCGCGTGGGATTGGTTGGGGGGTGTCTGACTGCGCGAATGACTGAGCACCCAGGTGGGTTGATGCTCCGGTACACGCCGGACTGGAGTTAGCGACCTATCTCGGATTCGCGTCGTAACCGTCAGTCGCGATCGGGATGGTAACCCACCCGTTGGCGAAGACCGTGCGTACAGATGTCATTCGCAGTGCCTCGGAAGCGAAGTGCGCGTGCAGACTGGAGGCGATGGACTGTTGCGAGGAATTCGCGGCAAGACAAGACAATCGCGCGTGCCGAATCGGTCCTTGAGCCACGCGAACCTGACGGCGCTTCGCGCCGCAGCCGATCAACTGGGCGTTGCGTAGGCTCTGGTTGACTCTTTGCAGGACCCTGCTACCGTCGTGGGAGACTCATGGAAGCATGCGTGTCGGTTGTCGGCATTTTCGTCGTGGTCGTTGTGATCCAGTTCTTGGTTTGGCTCACTGTTGTGAGGCCCCGGAGGCAGCGTGCAATTCAGCTCGACCTAGAGGCGAAGCGGCGTCCCAGGTCAATGCCAATGAAGCACTCGATTCCGTGCAGGACATGCGATCGAGGCGATCTCAGAATGCGGCAGACCTATCGCATGAGCGGTATGGTTGTCCTGGTTGGCTATGTCTTGCTGATACCCACGTTTGTTGGGATCTTTGTCAGCATCGTCGCGATGCTAGTCCCCGTTCAACGCGCGGGTGAGTTGCAAAGAGAGTTTCCGACCATTCAGCTGCTCACTGGTGGAGTTGGACTTATCGTGAGTCTCTGCGGTGGCCTCCTCGGTTGGATCCTCACCATGAAGAAGCGTGTCCTCCAGTGTACTGTATGTAAGGCGACAATTTCTGCCTCGTGATTCAGCCGACCAGCCGCGTGTTCGACTACATCGAGCTGTTCTACAACGCGACTCGACTACACTCGAAGCTGGGTTGCGTATCACCGCTTGAGTGCGAGTACGGCTTTGGACGAACTCAATCGCTGTCGTCGCAAGCGCCTCCGCGTTGATCACAGAGATCGAGGCTTCGCCCCGATCGTGTGCGCCCGGTAGTTTCCACCGGTCGCGACGCGGCCCCTTGCGGTTGTTGATCAATTGGCTGGCGCTAGGAGTCTGCGCCACGGGATGCCCAGCCACCCATTGTAGTTTTGTCGCCGCGGACTGGCCGCAGGTTGCGCCACGACGTAGATGCACCCATGGCGCGGTTTCGTCAGGGATTCGATCTCGACCAGGCTCTCTTGCTTCCCCCGTCGCTCCGCGACTGGCTGCCCGAAGACCACCTTGCGTGGTTTGTG
>JBFXDD010000073.1:0-12661 GCA_050181465.1 Planctomycetota bacterium | reverse complement strand
TCGGCTCCCTCGCAGCTGTCTTCGCCGGAGTCGTCTACCACGACCTGCTTGCCGCGGTCGACGGGGTCGACGCCGACGGAATCGCGGCAGCCTCGAACTGACCGGGACCAGCGGCGATCTCGCGACGACGTTCACGAATCGTCCGGGCTAGAGTCTTCCGAGCATGTCCACCGCCATGGAACCCGTCCGAGTCCACCGAGCCGTCGCCGCCGGCGTCGAGGAAGTGTTGGCGGCATGGTTGTCGGCAGACGCTGTGGCGCATTGGTTTCGACCGCTCGGCCCAGGGGTGGTGGGCCGGACGCGCGTCGACGCGAGGGTCGGTGGGCGGTGGCAGGCGGAGTTTCCGGTCGTGGGCGGTTCCGCGGTCGTGTTCGACGGCACCATCACCGAACTCGATGGCGCCGGCCGACTGTCGCTCGACCTACGCACCTCTTTGCCCGGTGCGGCACAGACTACCTTGCGGGTTCGCATCACTCCCCAGCGCGGCACTGTCGGCGAAGCCGATTGCATCGTGGAGTTGGAACACCTCGGTGTCGATACCAGCAATCACCGCGAAGCCGCTGCGGCATGGCGGTTCAGTCTGGGACGCATCGGTGGTTCGTGTCCGCGCGCGCTCGATTCGTTCTACGCGCACTTCGATCAGACGCCGGGTGGCGATCCCCTGCACGGCGGCACTTGGCCCGATGCCCCCGCGGCAAGCGATCGGCTCGCGCGGCGTGCGGCGGTCGGCGAATGGTCGAGCGAGGAGCGCGACCAATTCCAGCATTGGATCGCGAACGGTTACGTCCTGTTGCCCGGCGCCGTCGATCCGGCGCTGTGCGATCAACTTCGCGAGGACGTCGAACAACGCTGGCAGGTCGGCGACAAGCGCATCCCCATCGAAGTGTTCGACGGCGAGGCGACCTTTCGCCGCATGGAGCCGAAGTACCGCTCCTTGCCGCACAAGATCCTCGAGTATCACGCGGTGTCGCCGCTGGCGCGCGAGATCCAGTTCGCCCCGGCGATCCGCAGCTTCCTGGAGCGGCTCTTCGATCGACCGGCAGCGCCGTTCCAAAGCCTGCTGTTCCGCTACGGCACCGAACAGCCGATGCACCAGGACACGGCGTACGTGCACGTGCGTTCGCCGCTCGAGTTCGCCGGCTGCTGGGTCGCGCTCGAAGACATCGAAGAGGGAACCGGCGAGCTGCAGTACTACGTCGGCAGCCATCGCATCCCGCCCTACCTGTGGTTCGGTCGCTCGCGCGCGATGCCGCGCGGCTACGGTGACGACCGCGAGTTCCTCGACTGGGTCGACGCACGCTCTCGCGAGCGTGGCTGCCCGAAGCAGACTTTCCGACCGCGCAAGGGTGACGCCCTGGTCTGGCACGCAGAGTTGGTCCACGGTGGGTCGATTCGACGAGATCGTGAGCGAACTCGCTGGAGCCTGGTGACGCACTACTGTCCGATCGACATCGATCCCGTGTATTCCTCGCTGCGAGCCGGGCCCGCCCCGCGAGAGCATGCACCGGGCTGCTGGTATCGCTTCTCGGACCAGGTGATCGAGAGCTGAGCTTGCGCGCACTCCTGTCGCTCTATCGCGAAGCCTGGTCCTCGTTACCGGCTTCGATCTGGTGGCTGTGCAGCGTTGCTTTGGTCAATCGCGCCGGCTCGATGGTGGTGCCGTTCCTCACGCTGTGGTTGACCCGAAACCTCGGCATGGACCTCGCGACCGCCGGCTGGCTCATGGCCTGCTTCGGCGCCGGCTCGATGGGGGGGTCCTATCTGGGCGGTCGATGGACCGATCGCTTCGGCGCCTTGCCCGTTCAGTTCGCCAGTCTCGCGGGAAGTGGCGTGTTGTTCGTAGTCCTCGGCCAACTCGAGTCGGCCGTCGCCATCGGCGTGGTGTTGACCTTGCTCGGCATGTTCGCGGACGCCTTTCGCCCTGCGAACTTCGCGATGCTCGCCAACAACACGCCGCCGGAGTTGCGCAACAAGGCATTCGCTCTCGCGCGACTGGCCGTGAATCTGGGTTGGAGTATCGGTCCTGCCGTCGGTGGACTGCTCGCACGCCACAGCTACGCAGCGCTGTTCTGGATCGACGGTGCGACTTCCATGGCTGCCGCCGGGCTGTTGGTCTGCATTCGACGTCGGCTGCGTTCCGGGCCGCGCGCGGTGTCGGCGAAGGCATCGTCCAGCCCGTTTCGAGATCCTCCATACCTGCTCGCGATGGTTGCGTCCTTCGCGATCGGAATGGTGTTCATGCAGTTCTTCTTCACGATGCCGCTCCACTATTCGCGGAGCTACGGCTTGGAAGAAGATGCGATCGGCTTGCTGACCGCGCTCAACTCGGTGCTCATCATCTTGTTCGAGATGACGTTGGTGCACGCCGTCGCCGGCTGTCGTCGGCTTCGCCTGGTTGCGCTCGGTTCGATTCTCTTCGCCATCGGCTTCGGCATGATGCCCTTCGGTTCTTCGATGGGCTTCGCGGCCGTGTCGGTCGCGATCTGGACAGTCGGCGAGATGCTCGAATCGCCCAGCCTCATGGGCTGGTGTTCGGTGCGTGCCGGTGCGGAGGGGCGGGGTGCCTACATGGGACTCCTCGCGATGGTCCATTCCTTCGCGTTCTTGCTCGCCCCGCTCGTCGGGACGGCGGTATTCAAGGACTACGGGCCGACTGCGCTGTGGTTGGGTTGCGGAGTCCTCGGCGGCCTGGCTGCGGTCGGCTTCCTGCTCGCTGATCGACTGGCGCGCCGCGACCCGCGTGGTGACGAAGTCGAATCGACGGCTTCGGTGCGTGTCGAGCTGTCGTCAGAACCGCAGTTGGTAGCAGGTGAACAGCGGGCGCAGTGAATCGAGCGAGCGCTCGCGGATCGCCTTCTCCCAGTCGCTCCACTGACTGTCTTCCCGCGCGAACTTCAGCCACTGTCTCCGCGAGAAGAACGAGCGGAACTCCATCGTCACTTCGGGCTTCAAGCCCTCGCGCACACACTCGGACAGGAAACGTTCGCGGCGATCCTCCAAGACCACGAAGTAGCCGTCGAAGCTGGTCATTCGACTGCGAATCGACTGATCTTCGAAGACTTCCTTCACGCTGCGGCCGGCCCGGAACGACAGCATGCCCGGCTGCGGAACGTGGTACGTCGCGATGTCGCGCATGTGCAGGTCGGCAGGAAGTGCGGGCAGCGAATTGATGCCGAGGCTCGGATAGACCGCGCCGAGCAGGAGGGCCGTCGTGAGTCCGGTCATGACCACGACCTGCCGCGGGGCATCGCCGATCCGTGCCACTCTCAGTGCGAGCGCCCACACGATCAGCGTGAGCGCCGGTGACACCCAGGCGGTGCGAAACCAGATCGCCATCGCACAAAAGGCGACGACCGGCAAGCCGAGAACAACCAACGCCACGCTGAGGTGACGTCGTCGGGGCGCGAAGCCCATGTCTTCCAGCCAAGCCGCGGTCAGGATGGCCGCGGGCGCGACCATCGGGATCAGGTAGCGCTCGAAGGACTTCATGAACAGGAAGGGGATCGCGCTGAGCACGATCCAGGTCCACGCCCAGCGTTGACCTGACTCGGTGATGGTCGACCTGGAACCGGCGTGCGGCGACCGGACTCGCCGCAAGGCCGCATGGAGGAAGATCAGCGACCATGGTGCCAGCAGGCCGAGGCCGCCTCCCAGCACCGGACCGATCGATTCGTGGATCGCGACGTGGAACTGGCGAGCCTCGCTTTGTTCGGCGAGCACTTCGCCGAGCTGGGGCCAGAGTGCGGCCATCGACAACGGCCACGGCAACGCGAGCGCGAGCGCGCCGAACAGTCCCGCCGCCAACGGCAGCCAGGGTATGGGCCGGTTTTCTCCGCCGCCGCGGGCGAGCAGTCCTGCCACGCCGGCGGTCAGGATGAACAGCATGGCGACGGGTCCCTTGAAGAGCATGCTCGCGGCCATGCAAATCGAAACGGACACCAGGTCACGCGTGCGTCGCTCGCGCAGCCACGCGATACCGAACGACACCGCGGCGACAGCGAGCGCGCCCATCGGCAGATCCAACATCGCGCGTCGGGATTCGATCGCGACGCCGACGCTCGCCACCACCAGCCAGGCGGCGAGGGTGCCGTCACGGCGAAGGACCAGTCGGGACAGGCGCGCTGCGGACATCGCCAGGATCACCCCGCAGACCACCGACCACACGCGTGCCGCGAAGGGATTGCGACCGAGCACCTCGTAGCTTGCCGCGATGAGCCAGTACAGGAGCGGCGGCTTCTGCAGGCGCGGCTCGTCGTTCAGCCACGGCGTCCACAGGTCGCCGCGATCGAGCATCTCCATCGGCGTGCGAAAAGTGAGCCGATACTCGTCCTGACCGGAGACGCTGCCTTCCGACCAGATGGCGAAACCGAGGATCGCGAAGCCCGCGGTCCACAGGAGCGCGGACGGCGTGGCGGCCGAGCGGGGCTTGATCGCGAGCGGTGGCGCGAGGGTCATCGATCTCGCCATGTTGCGCGGAAGGTCGCGCGGGAACCATGGTCGACGTCGACATCGGTGTGCGTCGGAAATTGTCGACTTGATCGGGCGTTGCGCGTGCTTAGCCTCGCCCCAATGAAAATCTCCGATTGCATGACCTCTCCCGCCCGCGTTTGCGGGATCGACGAAACGTGTAACGACGCTGCCCGCAAGATGTGGGACGGCGACTGTGGGTTCGTGGTCGTCACCGATCGTGCCGGTCGCGTTGCCGGCGTCGTCACCGACCGTGACCTCTGCATGGGCGCCTGGACCTCGGGCAAGTCGCTGGCGGAGCTGCCGGTGACTCGGGTCATGGCGACTGCGGTTCGCACGATTCGCGCCGGTGAGGACATCGCGACGGCGCTGGCCGCCATGGCGGAGCAGCAGGTGCATCGGTTGCCGGTCGTGGCCGCCGACGGCAGCCTGTGCGGCGTGGTGTCCCTGACGGACATCGTGCGCTCCTCAGCGGTCGGGCATGACGTGCTCGCGCGTTCGATCGCGAAGATCACGTCGCCTCGCACGGTCGGAAGCGAATCTGTCAAGACCGGCAATCCGACGGCGCCGACTTCCGTGTCGCCTGCCAAGTCCGGCATCGCGGCTCCCGCCGCCGACCCGGTCCTGCAGCCGCCGACACCCGCCGCGAAGAAGCCGGCGAGTCCGCCGCCTGCCGCGAAGCCTGCCGCCAAGCGCAAGTCGCGTTGAGCGACGCGGCGCGCGGCGGCACCGGACCTACAGCGGCTCGAGCAGGAAGTTGTTGCCGTACTTGCGGGCGCCGACGATCTGGTGCTTCGCCGGATCGAAGCGATCGATGTCGATGAGCTCGCGGCCGAAGAAGAAGCGGATGCGATAGCGGTGCGGCTGCATGGTCCGCACCAGTCCGGCGACCCCGTCGCGGTCGCTGTGCGCGTGCCGCTCCTCGCATTCCACCAGCATCGTCGGGCGATGCCGTTCGAGGATCTCGCGAGACGATCCCAGGACGCGCAGTTCGTGACCTTCGATGTCGCACTTGATGAAGTCGACGCGATCGACACCCCCCTCGGCCATCACATCCGCCAGCGTACGACATTGGACTTGAAGACGGTGGCCGGGGTCGCCGTCCGGGAATCCAGTCAGGGACGCTCCGTGGCTGGAGCCGCTGCTGCGCATGACGATCTCGGCGGGTCCGCTCCGATCGCTGACGGCCACGTTCAGCACCTTCACCTGCGGAAGCGAGCGTGTGAGTCGGGTCAGTCGCTGCGCCAGGTTCGACTGCGGTTCCGCGGCGACCACGCGGCCGGCCGTCCCGACTGCCTTCGCCAACCAGAAGGTGTAACCGCCTTTGTGGGCGCCGATATCGATGGCGACCTGACCGGGGCGGACGCTACGAAGGATCCAGCCGATCTCGGCAGGATCCACGTACAGGCGATAACGCCACGCGCGATGCAGCCAGCGGAGTTCGGCCAGGGCCATGCGCGGAGGATAGCGAGACGCGCGCGCGCGATCTCCGCCGTCTGCATCGAATCTTGATCGGCTCCACACGTGGTCTCGCTGGTGCCGGACTAATGAACTCCGCGAAGCAACGCTCGATGAGGCTCACGCGGATCTTCCAACAGGAGGACATCAACTTCCTCCTCACCAATCGCATCCCGCGCCGTTTGGCGACCCGGTTCATGGGATGGTTCAGCCGGATCGAGAGTCCGCTCCTCACCCGAGCCACGGTCGCTGCTTGGCGATGGTTCGCGGAGGACCTCGACCTGTCCGAGTCGAAACAGTCCCGATTCCGAAGCCTCCACGACTGCTTCACCCGTCAACTGGTGCCGGGCGCGCGGCCGGTGGACATGTCGCCGGAAGTCGTCGTGAGTCCCTGCGACGCCATCGTCGGTGCGCACGGAACCGTGGTCGACGGCATGGCATTCCAGGCCAAGGGCTTTCCCTACGCGATCGCGGACCTTCTCGCCGATCCGGCCTTGGTCGATCGGTATCGCGGCGGCAAGTACGTCACGCTCCGGCTGAAGTCGAGCATGTATCACCGCTTCCACGCACCGGTGGACTGTTCGATCGAGGAAGTCGTCTACATCTCGGGCGACACCTGGAATGTCAATCCGATCGCACTGGCCCGCGTCGAGAAGCTGTTCTGCAAGAACGAGCGTGCGGTGTTGGATCTCGAGGTCGCTTCGGCCGGTTTCCATCTCACGCTGGTGCCCGTGGCGGCGATTCTCGTGGCGAGCATCCATCTCGGCTTCCTCGACGGCGATCTCGATCTTCGTTACCGCGGCCCGAACCGAATCCCTGCCCACGCAGAACTGAGTCGCGGTCAGGAGATGGGCTACTTCCAGCACGGCTCGACCATCCTGGTCTTCGGGAGTGAGTCGCTCCGTTTCCACCCATCCATCACCGAAGGACATCGCATCCGGATGGGGGAGCCGCTCTTCCTCACTCCGGATTCGCCCGTCGCCAACGGTCGTCACGAACCCACGGCGAACTCTTCCCAACCCGATACCAAGTCATGACCACACACGCTTCCGCGTCCGGACGACAGTCCTTCCTCGAGGCGCTCGATGAGCAGCGCTGGGACGACCACCGCTACTACCACCATTGCCGCATCAATCAGACGCTGCACCTGGTCAGCGCGCTGTCGTTCATCGCCGCGTACGTGCTCGTGTTCTTCAACCCGGTCGCAGCCGCAGTGATGGGTTGGCTGGTATCCATGAGCACGCGTCAGATCGGCCACTTCTTCTTTGAGCCGAAGTCGTACGACAACGTCAATCGCGCCACGCACGAACACAAGGAAGACATCAAGGTCGGCTACAACCTGCGCCGCAAGGTGGTGCTGATGTCCGCGTGGGCGTTGTCGCCGGCCCTCCTCTGGTGGCAACCCGCGATGTTCGGCCTGTTCGCGCCGCACGTCGACACGGCCGGCTTCATTCACAATCTTGCAGTTCTCTGGATCATCGTGGGCGCCGCAGCGGTGCTGCTGCGAACCCTCTGGTTGTGCATCCGCAAGGGGCCGCAGACCGGTCTGGTGTGGTGCACGAAGATCCTGACCGATCCGTTCCACGATGTCCGAATCTACCATCGAGCGCCGCTCTACCTCCTCAAGGGCGAGCGCTTCGATCCGATGACGGACTGGCACAACGGCCAGGCTCCCCGCATCTGAGCGGCGGGGTCGGCTTCTTGTTCATGCCGGGCGCTTGCCGAAGCGCGCTCTGAGCAACTCGCGGAGAAGCGTGCGCTGAATGCCGCGGTTCGAGGCGTCTGCGGAATGCCACAGCCAGCCATCTGCTCGCATCTTCTCGCCGGCGCGCACGAAGCGCGCGATGACCTCGTCGACCTCTGCGTCGGTGTAGTCGTGGCTGAAGATGAATCGCCCGCTGCCGACCCAGCTCAGGGTCAGGCCCTCAGCGCGAAGGTAGTACTGGTACATCCAGTTGTAGCGCGACGGTTCGAGGTAGAGCGTCGTGAAGATGGAGACCATGTTCGCGACGCGCATGGGCAGGCCGGCTGACTCGAGACGCTGGTTGAAGCGCTCGGCTCGCGCATTCCAAGTCGCATCGATCGTCGTGTACTGGTCACGTACCGCCGCGGTCTCCACGAATCGCAGGAAGCGATCCATGGCGGTCATCACGTAGGGATGCGAGTTGAACGTGCCGCGCGCGAAGCAGATGTCGGTCGGGTGGGACGGCCGGAAGCGCTTCATCAGATCGCTCCGACCGCAGACGACGCCGATCGGCAAACCGCCGCCGAGAGTCTTCCCGTAGGTCACCATGTCGGCGCGCACGCCGAAGTACTCCTGCGCACCGCCGAGTGCGAGGCGGAAGCCGAGGAAGACCTCGTCGAAGATCAGCACGATTCCGCGCTCGGTGCAGACGTCTCGCAGTCGCTGCAGCCACGCGGAGTATGCGGACTTGTCGAAACTTGCCTTGCGACCACCGTTCACCAGCGACGAGTCCGCCGGTGCGCCACTGTTGGGATGCAGGGCCTGGAGCGGATTGATCAGCACGCACGCGACATTCCTACGGGTGCGTAGCGCCACGAGCGCAGCTTCGCTCATGTCTTCGAGCGTGTAGACCTCCCGAGCCGGTCGCGGATTTCCTACACCGGCCTGCACGCCGTCCCACCAGCCGTGGTAGGCGCCGCAGAAGCGCACGATGTGGGAGCGTCCAGTGTGGTAGCGCGCCAATCGTACCGCCTGCATGACCGCCTCGGTCCCCGACATGTGGAAGGAGACCTCGTCGAGACCGGAGATCGCGGCGAGTCGGCGCGCGTTGTCACCGACCACCGGATGGTAGGGTCCGAGGATCGGGCCGAGGGCCTCGGCATCGGCGACTGCGTCACGGATGCACTGCTTGTAGTAGTCGAGTCCGAAGACGTTGACGCCGTAGGAACCCGTGAGGTCGTAGCTCCAATTGCCGTCCAGGTCCTGGACCTGCCGACCCTTCGATGCCTCGCGCACCAGCCCCACCTCCAGGTGCTGCTTCACGAAGTTGCGAAACTGGAACGGCACCCGATACGCGTTCGTGAACGCGACGTCGGAGACCACCGGCTCGAGTTCTCGACTCGCGGTGAGAGTGCGCGGCGCGCGGGTGCGCGTCGCCTCGGCCAGGCGAAAGAACGCAGCGCGCCGCGAGTCGACGATGTCGGCGGGTGCGCCGTCGACACCGAAGATGTGTTCCGGCTGATACTCGTAGAAGGGAATGAGACGCGCGACCCGCCGAGCCATACGGGCATGGCCCAACAACGAGCGGTGCTTGCCGCGGGAGAGAAGGAGTCGACGGTAGAGCGCGCGAAGGCCGAGCGCGCCGCCGGCCCCGAGCAACACATAGAGCCAGGTGCTCATGAACCGATGGTCTGAAGTGGAACGGAGTCGGTCCGAGGATGCGCGACGATCTCCACATCCTCGTGCAGCGGCAATCGACGCTTGTTGCGCTGACGATCGCGATAGCGATCCGAATCGAGAATCGCAGAGAACGGCTCCTCGATGCGGTTGCGCACCGCGAACTCCCGCGCCTGGACTCCCATGCGCGTCCTGACTTCGTCGTCCATCAGGCGGATCATCGCCTGCAACAACGCGTCGGGGTCGCTGCTCGAAATGCGGATGCCGGTGCGCTCGTGCTCCATGAGCTCCTGTGGCCCACCCTTGTCGGAGACGATCACGGGCAGACCGGATGCCTGCGCTTCGAGCGGCGCATTGCCCCACGTATCGGTCGTGCTTGGGAAGAGCTTCGCGTCTGCAGATGCGATCGCGTGACTCAGTTCCGCACCTTCGAGGAAGCCGGTGAACGTCGCCGGAGCGTCGCCGAGACGCTGCTGCATGGTGGCTCGATACGGGCCGTCGCCGACCACGATGAGATGAGCTCGCGAGTCGATCTTGCGGAGCTCCAGGTAGGCATCGACCAGCCGCGCGAGATTCTTCTCGGCGCCGACGCGACCGACGTAGATGAACTTGACCAACGCATCTTCGTTCTCGATTCCGAAGCGCCGCCAGAACCCGTCGATACGGCGGCTCGGGTGGAAGCGGTCGACATCGACCCAGCGGTCGAGCACCAGAAGCTTGCGCTTGCGGAGACCGCGCTCGTGGAGCAGCTTGGCGATGAAGCGCGACGGTACCACGACCTCATCGACCGAGTGATAGAAGAGGA
The DNA here is from genome assembly GCA_050181465.1 of Planctomycetota bacterium. Taxonomy (GTDB): domain Bacteria; phylum Planctomycetota; class UBA1135; order UBA1135; family UBA2386; genus JACRLW01. The sequence continues at coordinate 2,570 of JBFXDD010000073.1, read as the reverse complement.
TCATGTACTTCCAGGTCAGTGCCTCGAGGCTGATGTCCTGGGTGTAGCTCTCGACATACTCCGGGAAGCTCGTGTGATAGGTCGAAGACGTCTCCATTTGCAGAGTCTTCGCTGCGAGCAGGCCGGCGACGCCGACCGTTCCCGGCGTGCTGATCTGCATCTTGTTGAAGCCTCGCTGCTGGAGGAACTCGAGCATCTCCAGGAACGGAGGAAAGCGGATCTGCAAGCCCTCGTACTCCGGGAAGTCCAGATTGACGATGGACGGGAAGACCTTGAGACGACCGGAGTCGATCAGATCCTCGATCTCGGGGTCCGCGCAGTGCCGGCGCATCTCTTCGGGCGCAAGGCAAGTGACGACGGTGAAGTCGATGTGTCGACGCGCCGCCTCATGCAGCATTCGGCGAATCGTGCGCGCCACGCCGTTGACCTCGAAGAACGTGTCGGTGACGAGCACCAGCTTCTGCGGCTCCGCGATGTCGAAGGCCTCGCGGACGTCACGCACGATCATGCGATCCGAGCTCTGATGGAAGTAGGACAGCAGGTACGGCAGCGACACGAAGAGATTCGAGGACACCAGCGCCACGACTTCCTTCACCGTGCGGACCAGATCCAGCGATCGCGCCGAACGGATTCGCTCGACGTAGCGCAGGAAGATCCGGTTCAGGAGCGTGCTGACGACCAGGAAGATCTTGTCGTCGGTCTTCTTCGCGTTCTCCATGGCACGCCGGAACGTGCCGTCGATGAGCAGCGAGCGAGCCTCTCGCGCGAGGATCTTCTCGAACGGGACGTCGACACTCCGAAGCCTGGTGAGCCGGTTGCCGATCAGGGTCTGCACTGCCGTGCGGGCGCCGAACGCCAGTTTCTGGTGCAGCCGAACCGACTTGCCGTCGAAGACATGGCCGAGCAAGGAGTTCAGCGGGCCACCCATGCTCACCGCATTCCTGCTCTTGGCCTTGTTGCGCGACGAGTTGCCGTCATAGAGCAACTTCACCATCGCATGTGCCAGAGTCACCGGTCCGCCGTGAGCGCCGCCGGCGCGCGTCTCTCGCCGCCGAATCGAGTCGATCACGTCGTTCGCAGTGGGTTTGATCCCTGAGCCGTACGTGAACTCGGTCCAGGTCTGACCCGGGTTGATCCCCGAGTGGTCATCGGAGCCGCCCACGAAGCTCTTCAACCACGGCGTCGGGCCCTTCGGGAGGATGCCGTGCTTGTTGGCCAGGCGTTCCAAGGTCGCGCGATCGAGCCCCTCCAGCAGACGCAGAGTCAGCTCATTGAGTGTGCGCGTGCGGGTGCCGTTGCGAATCTCGAAACAGTTGCAGAGCAATATCGCCTTCTCGATGTGCTCGATGCCGAGCGCACCGACCCGGCCATAGGGTCGGTTCTGCGTGCTCATGAGCGGATGCGTCATGAAGTACGCAAGGCGATTCCCGGCGGCTGCGCTCGCTTCCGCTCGGATTTGATCGTCGACGTAGCCGATCATCTCATGGATGTTCCGTCGGAGGCGATCGACCTCTGCGAACTGCTGCTCAGTCATGTTCGCGACGGTCACGTGGATGTTGCAGCCGTCCTCGGGGAACGTCGTCGTCATCTCTGCGCTGATGAAGACGTCGGGCAACCCGGCGTCCAGCAGTTCGCGCACGCCGTCGATGGAGTTGTGATCGGTGAGCGTGACCAGCGTCATGCCCTGACGCTTCAGCTCGCGATATGTCTCCATCGGGTCGGAGTAGGACTCCGGGATGGCGAAGGAGTTGGCGGCGTAGTAGTCGGTGACGTTCGAGGCGTACGAATGGAGGTGGAAGTCGACCTTGCCGATCGTCCAGGGTTGCATGCGTTGGGCCCTCCCGAGCGCGATGTGTTGGAGCACGAGCGCTCGCGGTGGAAACGTCCATCGGGAGCGATCGCGTTCGTCAGGATTCCACCGTGGCGACGTGCAGCGACGATGGACCGCAGGTCAAGTCCTCGACAAGAAGCACCGAGACGGCCGGCACGACGAACGCATGACTCGTCGACTCGGTGCCTCGCGGCGACCGAGGCCCACCCACGGTGCTTCACCTGGTCGCCGGCACGAACTCCATCAGGTCGGCTCGCAGTTGCGGGGAGATGACTCGTGGGACCTTGTTCTGACCGCCGAGTTTGCCCCGCCGAGCCATCCAGGCGAGGAAGGCCCCTTGTGGAACCGGAATCACGATCGGTGAGCGCAGCCCGAAGGATCGGTGGGTGGTGTAGTCCTCGTTCCCTGCGGCGATGTGTCGATCGAGCGCCGCGGCGAACGAGATGAGATCCTCGGGTGTCCTCACGAACTCGACGAAGAACACGTGACGGCCTTCGGGATGCGCGGCGTCGGGATACTCGGGAGCTGCGGTGTACTCGACCACTTGCGACCCAGTTACACGAGCGGCGTGCAGGATCGCGGCGTCGAGTTCGCCGGAACTCACGTGTTCACCGAAGGCGTTGAGCTGATGTGCAGTGCGACCGGCGAAGACCAGGCGCAGCGGGCTCTTGGAGAGGAAACGAACCACGTCGCCGAGGACATAGCCGAAGATCCCGGAGTCGGTATGGAGGACGATCGC
>JBFXDD010000072.1:0-13996 GCA_050181465.1 Planctomycetota bacterium | reverse complement strand
CTGAGCCGTTGGTGCCCGAGAGCACGCGTGCGCGTCCGGTCGGGACGCCGTTCTCGTCACCGCCGGGGACGCCGACGATCACGTCGGGAACGCCGTCGCCGTTGACGTCATGACCGGCGTCGATGGCTGCCCCAAGCCGGTTGTTGACTTCGCTGACCTCCCACACCTGCGTCGCCTGCGAGGCGACGAACGGTGCGGTGAAGCTGGCGGCGATTGCCCACAGGGCAGGACGTGGAATGCGAGAGAGTGAGCGAGCAGTTCGGGGGAACATGGACGTGAGGGAGGAAGCGGTCGATGCCGAGCCGACGGCGCACCGAACATCGGCGCGCCCAGACGCTCAGGGCGCCCCATGAGCGCAAGCTGTGTCCGTGTCTCCCAAGAATTCTGCTCCCAGGTCTCGTGATGCGCCTCGTACGGAGCCGGGGTCCTCCACGCCTCTACCCTGGGAGCGCGATCCCACGGCTCGCTCCGGCATGTCGACCTCCCGGCGACCTACTGTGGCGTTGCTGTCTGAGCATGTGCATGGCGAGGGAGCTTCGGTAGGGGGCCTCGAGGCATCGGATGCGGACCAGCGAACACGCGCTGCCCCACGCGGAGCGAAGCGCCGCGACCACGGCACGCCGCCTTGTCCGGCTAGTCGCTTGATCGCGGCCTCTGCGCGTCCCACACTCGGCGCCGCCTTTCGGCGCGCATCCACGTCTCGAAGTGCGCGGCTCTGTCTGCCCTCACTTCCCTCCGCAGTTCGTTCCTCACCTACGTCGATTCATGAAGACCGCTCTCGCCGCGACCTTGCTTGCGTCCGCCCTCCTCGGGGACCTGGCTGTCAGCCAGAACCTCCTGACCAACCCCAACTTCGATTCCGGTGGTCTGGCCGGTTGGGGCTCCTTCGGGAACGCCTTCTCGCAGGCGGCCGCCGCCCCGCAGTTCGTGCCGCGGAGCAACCCGAACCTCGTTTCGATGTTCGGTAACTTCTCCGGAGGCTTCAACGTCAGCGGCATCTTCCAGTCCTTCCCGGCGGCTCCCGGGCAGACCTTCACGCTCGATTGCTGGTCGCGTCACTTCAGCGGCGATGCGCTCTCCGGTGTCGGCCTCCCGAACGACAACTGGGTGGTCATGAAGATCGCTTTCTTCAATGCGGCCAACACCGAGATCGGCTTTGCAGAGGGTGTCGTTCTGGATGGCCGTTCACCGGTCGACGTCTGGATCGACAACGCCCCGATCATGGGCACCGCCCCCGCGGGAACGACCTCGGTCCAAGCACTCGTCCTCTACCTGCAACCTGCCTTTGCCGGCGGAGCTGCTCACATCGACGATGTGGTGTTCCTCGGGCCGCCCGCGCAAGCTGCCTATCCGGGCAGCGGCGACGACCTGCGCATCGCCACCGGACTCGGCGGCGCAACGCCTTCCTTTGGGCCCAACAACGACATCAAGTCGACTGCGGGCGGTGTCGTGCTCGAAGTGAACGTGTCCTCGCCGCTCGGGACCTTCGATCTGCTGCCCTACTTCCTCTTCGGACAGCCCTTCGTCACCAACGCGCCGCCGATCCCATCCATTCCGGGCGTGTATCTCGATTTCTCCCGCCCCGTGTTCGTTCTGATCGGCCCGTCGGCGCCGCCCTTCGGCGGCCCCGTGGTTCGCCCCGGCACCGGTTCGTCGGTGTTCTTCCTCATGCCGCCCGGATTCGCCGGGACCAGCCTGATGTTGCAGGGTGTGGTGGCGTCGCCGTTGGCGAACAACTCCGTGTTGGCGATCACCGACGGCCACGAGATTCGGCTGCAGTGACCATTGGTGCCCGCGCCCGGCGCGGTCGCCGGCGATGCGCCACCAAGGAAAGGCGCATCGCGGTCTGAGGTTCGAAGCGCTGATCGCCCCTGCTCGGTCGGCCTGAGTGCAATTGAGAATCCATCGATGATCGCAAAGCTGATTCGCGCCGTTTTCGTGGTTGCCTTCGTCGCGTGGTCTCTTGGCCCCGCTCAAGCAACACTCACCGTGACCACCTCCGGAATCGTGCCGCGGATTCCGGGCACCCCATTCATCCCGGGCTGCCCGACGACCCTGGAGCCGCATTACTTCGCGGTCTCCGGCACGATCAGCGTTCGCCCGCCGGCCACCCAGGAGATTCGTCTGCTGGTCAAGCCTCGCCGCTTGGACGGTAGCACGATTCCCGGGTGCACGTGGGTGAGCCAGTGCCAACGTGCCTTCGTTCTGCCCGACAACTCGTTCGTCGTGATCGGCCAGTTTGGAACCGACAACGTTCCGCGGTCGTGGTTCTCCGGGCAGACCGCAGACGTTCAGTTCGCGCTGATCGATCGGAATGCCGGAGTCGGTGTCTGCATCGCGAACCCGGTCAGCGTGTCGATCGCGGTGTCGAACGTGACCACCGTCAGTATCGATCCAAGTTTGCCGAGTCTGCACGACTTCGCGGGGTCCTGCGCCAACCTGCGGATGGACACAACGGGGACCCCGTCGCTGGGAGGAAATCTGCAGTTCACGTTGCCCAGCCCGGGCGTGGTCATCTTCGGCCCGCATGATTTCAATGGGTTGGTGGTCCTCGGCTGCCGGCTCTACTTCTCATTCCCGTTCGAAGCATTCGCGACGGACGGCGCCGGTCAGCTCCCACTGACGGTTCCCTTCAACCCGGCACTAGTGGGTGCCGACTTCGGCACGCAAGGCGTGCTCCTCGTGTCGGGCAATCTGACCGCTACCCAGCCGACCTTGGTCTCGATTCGCTAGCCCGGACTACTCGTGAACGTCTTCTGCGATCGCCACAAGTCGCGCCCGGCGTCGTCGCTACGTCGGCTCCTCTCTGGCAGCGTAGCTACAGCTACGCTCCGGTCGTCGACCGACGCAGCTCCGTCCCTGACATCGACCTGCGGCGATCTCGCGACGACGTTCACGAATAGTCCGAGCTGAGTCGGGTCCTCCTGCAGTCGTTCCGCGGCGCGGCGGATCTCGAACTTCCTTCCTCGCAAACCCATCGCCTCGCTCATGAAACTCCACGTCGCTTCGTTCGCAGTCGCTCTGATCGCGCCCTTGGCAATCGGCCAAAGCCTGGTGGTCAACACCGCCGGGGTCGTTCCTCCGATCACCAACCCCAACATCGCACCCTGCTCGACAGCCCCCGAGCCGTACTACTTCGCGATCAGCGGGACGGTCACCGGGCAGATCAATCCGAACCAAGAGCTCCGCCTCTTGGTGAAGCCGGTGCTGCTGAACGGTGGCCCGATCTTCGGCTGCGAGTGGATCAAGCAGTGCTACACCACGACGCCCGGTGCAGGTGGTGCGATCACGCTCGTGGGTCAAATGGGAACCAACAATCAGCCGCGTTCGTGGTTCTCCGGTGCCCAGGCCGAGGTGATGTTCGCGGTGCTGCCGGCCGGAGCGCCGGTCTGTGTTCGAGATCCCTTCGCGATCGCGATTGCGACGTCGAACATCACGCGCGTGAACCTCGATCCGACCATTCCGAACCTCTTCGACTTCCAGATTCCGTGTCGCGGGTCGGCGATGAACGTGACGGGAACACCGACCCCCGGACAGTCGATCACCTACACGCTCCCGCAGGCCGGAGCGGTCGGCTTCGGTTTTCTCGACCCCAACGGCTTCCTGATCTTCGGTTGCCAGGCCTACTTCAGCGCTTCGATTCCGGTGGTGGTCATCAACACCGATGCGAGCGGTGTGTTGATGCTGCCGATCCCCAACGTGCCGGGCATCGTCGGTGCCGACCTGAGTAGCCAAGGCCTGATTGCGGTCTCCGGCGGACTCGACCTCACGCAGCCCACACTCGTTCAGATTCGGTGAGTCGCCGAGGTCGTCCGGTGCGTCGCTTCCTTCGCGTCGGCCTTCGCAGCCTCGTCGTCGCGCTGTCGATCAGCATCACTTGCGCGGCGCAGATCGGGATCGAGATCAGCGGTCTTCCCAGCTACGGGAGTGCCGGCCAACTCACCGGACGTGTGCAGGGAGTCGACTTCGCGACGCACCGGGTCGCGGTCTACATCCAGGTCGAGGGCTCCGGATGGTGGACTCGTCCGAGCCCGACCCAGCCCGTGGTCGCCATACGCAGCGACGGCACCTTCGCGGTCACCATCGGGTCGGGTGTGCTCGACGACCGCGCGACCATCTTCGCTGCAGCACTGCTGGCGCCGGGTGTCTCACCGCCGATCGCCGCGGGCTCGGGCCGAGTGCCTTCGAATCTCGTCAGCCTCGCGATCGCCTTTGCTCCACGCTACGGCCGAACCCTGCAGTTCGGCGGTCGTGCCTGGGCAGTGAAGGAGTCGCCCGTGCCGGTGGGACCTGGGGGGAATGTCTTCTCGAATGACCCCAATGACGTTTGGGTCGATGCGCGAGGGCAGTTGCATCTCGTACTCCGGTTCCGTGGCGGGCGCTGGTGGGGTGCGGAGCTCATGTCCGTCGAGACCTTCGGTCACGGGACGTTCTGGTTCACGACCGAGAGTCAGCTCGAAGATCTCGATCCCAACCTGACCTTCGGCGCGTTCACCTGGGATCCCTACGGAGACGATGTGACGATTCCCGCAGCACCGCATCGTGAGATCGACTTCGAGGACTCACGTTGGGGGCAGGCTTCTGACACAACGACCTCGCAGGTCGTGGTTCAGCCCTACCAGGTGCCGGGGAATCTCCAGAGGTTTCGGCTCCCCGATCTCGCCGCCGCTCCCACCATCACCCGCTACTTCACCTGGACGCGCGACCTCGTCGAGTTCGTCGCCGCGCGCGGACGACATTCTCCGTGTTCCATCCCATCCGGCGACGTGATGTTCCGCAGCGTCTTCACGCATGCGCCGGCTCGAGGAAATCTGGTGCCGACCGCGGGCCGGACCCGATTTCACTTCAACCTTTGGATCAACGGCGGTGGGGCTCCTCGGAACGGGCAGGAAGCGGAGGTGATCGTCAGCGACTTCCGCTACGCGCCGATCCCTGGCACTTTCCCCGGCGGCTGCGGCGTCAATCCCACGGGAAGCCTGCTGGCTCGAGCGGGGTCCACGTCGGTGGGCGACACACTCGTGCTGGCCATCGACAACCCGTCCAACACACAGGCGAGCGGGTCACCGACCGCACTCCTGATCGCGTTCGCCCCGTCACCGTGGTTTCCGTGCGGCGTACTGATGCCGGGCCTCGGGATGCGTGGGAGCTTCGGCGAACTCCAAGTCGAGCTGGGAGCCGGGCTGGTCACGTGGTCCGCCGGAACGCCTTGGAACGGTCCCGGTAGTCCGGCGCTGATCCCCTTGGCCATTCCGCCCCTCGCCTCGATCGTCGGCCGTTCACTCTTTGCGCAGGGCGCGATTCTGGACCTTGCTCCTGCTGCTCGGCGTGCGGCGGGACTCACGGATGCCATCGAGCTGTGCATTCGCCCCTGAGAGAGTGATCGCGACCGCGTGCGGAAGCACGTCCCTCGCCCTGCACCTTCGGTCACGGCAGGTCCATTGCTGCCGCTCCCCGTTCGCGCCGATACGCCCCCGGTGAGATGCCCATGTGTCGCTGGAAGTGGCGGCTGAAGTCGCTGTGATCGTAGAACCCAACTGTGAGCGCGATCTGGGTGAGTGACTGCGTCGTGGTCGTCAGGAGTCGGCTGGCGTGAAGGACGCGCATCTGGATCAGGTAGGCGCGCGGCGTCGTCTGGAACGTCGACTTGAACTTGCGCTCGAACTGCCGAACCGACATTCCCGCTACCGCGGCGAGCCGTTCCACTTCGAGGGGCTTCGCGGAGTGAGTGCGGAGATGCTCGGCCGCCGACGCGAGCTCGAGGTAGGGCTGGATGGCCGCGTGCTGCTCGGCGTAGCTGCGCACGATGCCGCACAAGCCCGCGATCTTGCCGGCGTGCGTGCGGAGCGGCAGCTTGTCGGTGACGAACCACTCGGGGAGACCGTCGTCGCCGGGGAACAACTCGATGATTCCGCTCAGCGGCTTGCCGGTCCGCATCACGTGCAGGTCGTCGCGCCGATACTTGGCCGCAAGGCGTGGTGGGAAGAGCTCGTCGTCCCGCTTGCCGACGAGTTCGCCCTCGTCGCGAAGGCCGCATCGGCGCACGAACGCGGGATTGCCGAGCATGAGGAGGCCACGGCGATCCTTCGCGAAGAACAGCGTTCCCGGCAAGTGGTCGAATAGCTGTCGAAACTGGGCCGCACCCAGGTCCGACAGCCACGCACGCGCTCGCTCATCGGATGCCATGGCGGAAAAATACACAATCGGAGCGCAAAGCTACAAGCGACCGCGGCGGCAGACGCGAGGATCGAAGGTCCACGCCCGCACCGGTTCCGCGACGCGTGCCCGTCACGGTCATGAACTCACACCATTCGCACGAGATCGGTCATCGCAGGACGCTCTTCGTCGCGCTGGCCATGCTGCTGAGCGCGGGTCTGCTCGAGGCGCAGGGCGCTGCCCGTCGTCTGCAAGTGCTGTTCTTCGGTGCGCCGACCGCCAACGGTCCGCACCACGATCCGATCACGCGATATCGCCGCATCAAGCAGGTCTTCGGTGTCGATGGCATCGACTTCACCTGGAGCGACGATCCTCTGGAAGCGCTCGATCCGGCACGGCTGCGCGACTTCGATGCCGTGCTGATGTACGGGAATTGGCATCAGAACGGCCCGATGCCGAAGGATCAGCTCGATGCGCTCATCGAGTTCGTCGAGAACGGTGGCGGCTTTCTGCCGATCCACTGTGCTTCCGCCTGCTACGGCGGCTCACCTCGGTTCGTACGACTCGTGGGGGCGCGCTTCCTGTCGCACGGCGGTGAGGAGTTCACGGTCGAGAACGTCGTGCCCAAGCACCCGATTCTCGCGACGACGCCGTCGTTCCGGGCCTGGGACGAAACCTATGTCCATGCCGATCACGGCGACGACCGCACGATCCTCCAGACCCGCGCCGGCGAACCGTGGACCTGGACCCGCACGCAGGGTCGCGGTCGCGTGTTCTACACCGCGGCGGGTCACGACCATCGGGTGTGGGATCGCAGCGAGTTCCAGGCGCTGCTTCGCAACGCGATCTTCTGGTCGGTGAGCGAGAACGCGCGCGCACGACTGCGGGCGCTGAAGTTGCCGAAGTTGGAGGAGGAGGTCGTTTCCCTGCCTGGGTATCGAACCCGCGCCGAGATCACCCGCGCGCAGAAGCCGCTCAGCCCGAGCGATTCGATGAAGCTCGCGCAGGTGCCGCCGGGGATGCGACTCGAGCTGTTCGCGAGTGAGCCGGACATCGTCAATCCGATCCACATCGCGTTCGACGAGCGCGGCCGCGCCTTCGTCATCGAGACTGTGGACTACCCGAACGAGCTGCAGCGCGGCAACGTCGGCAACGACCGGATCACGATCTGCATCGACGAGAACGCCGATGGTCGCGCCGACCGCTTCGTCCGCTTCGCCGAGCAACTGTCGATCCCGACATCGCTCGTGTTCTGCAACGGCGGGGTGATCTGCACCAACGGCACCGAGTTGCTGTTCCTCGCCGACACCGACGGCGACGACCGCGCCGACGTCCGCCGCCGGCTGTTCGACGGCTTCCGCATGGGGGACACACACGCCGGCGTGTCGAACCTCCGCTACGGGCCCGGCGGTTGGATCTACGCGACCATCGGCTACTCCGGCTTTGCTGGTGAGGTCGGGGGGCAACGCCACGAGTTCGGCCAAGGCGTGTTTCGATTCCGGCCCGACGGCTCCGCGCTCGAGTTCCTGCAGCACACCACGAACAACACGTGGGGGCTGTCCTTCACCGAAGAGTTCGACATCGTCGGCAGCACGGCCAACGGCAATCCGAGCTGGTTCTTCACGTTTCCGGATTCCGTGCGCCGTCGCTTCGGAGTTCCCACCGAGCCGACGCCGCGCGCGGACGACAATCCCCTCTTCTTCCCGATCTCGACCGACATTCGTCAGGTCGATCAGTTCGATCGCTACACCGCGGCCGCCGGGCATACGGTCTACACGGCGCATCGCCTGCCGGCCGCGTATCACGATCGCATCGCGTTCGTGTGTGAGCCGACCGGCAAGTTGATCGGGCAGTTCATCCTCGATCGCGTCGGTGCCGGATTCCGCGCGCGCCAATCGGCCAACAATCTGTATGCCTCGGCGGACGCGTGGTCTGCGCCGGTTGCCGCGGAGATCGGACCGGACGGCGCAGTGTGGATCTGCGACTGGTACAACCTGATCGTCCAGCACAACCCCACCCCGAGTCGCGCGTCGGCGGGTGTCGACGCGCGTACCGGTCGCGGCAACGCCTACGAGACGCCGCTGCGTGACGTGCAGCACGGTCGCATCTATCGCGTGGTGCCGACGGCTCCCGCGACCGCGGCAGTGAATCTCGCCACCGCCGATCCGGCGTCCTGGGTTCGAGCGCTCGCGCACGTTGACATGAACGTGCGCATGCACGCGCAGCGACGACTGGTGGAGACCGGTGCGCGGGAGACGGCGGAGGAGTTGATCGCCGCAGTCCGGCGCGCTGGTGTCGATGCGCCGCACGCCTTCGACGTCCTCGCGCAGCTCGGCGTGCTGCCGGCCGAGCTGACGAGCTTCGCACTCACCGCCGAACGCTCGGCGCTGCGTCGCATCGCGATCGCGAACGCCGATCCCGCCGCGCTGCGCGCGGCGTTCCTGCGGGACGGCCGATTGATTCCGCGTGGCCGCGAACTCGCCTTCGTGCTGGTGGGGCTCGCCGAGTCCGCGGCCGATCCGGAGCTCGGTGCGGCACTGCTGGCGCTGGCGCGAGACGACCGCCTTCGCCTGTTCGACGATCGGGTGCTGCGTGAGGCTTGGAACGTCGCCGCGCGCGCGCAGGCCGCTCAGGTCCTCGCCGCAGCGTCCGCGCTCGAGATGCCGGAGCCTGCCGCCGTGCCGGTCGTCAACCTCCTGCCCAATCCGTCCTTCAGAACGCGCACGGATGCGGCGGTCGAGCAATGGACCGACCTGCGCGTCTACAGCGGTGCGGGTCGCGACCGGGTGCAGGTCGGACCGGCAGCGATCGGGCGCGACGACGAGGCGAGTCTGCGCGTCGCGACGGACCGCGCCTCGGACTGCGGCGTCGCGGTGACGGTTCGGGTGCAGCCGGACACGCGCTATCGGCTCAGCGGTTACGTGCGCACCGAGGACCTGGTGCCCGTGCGTGGCAGCCCAGGCGCCATGTTCAACATCCACGGCGGAGCTCGCACCGAGGGCGTCGTCGGGACCCGCGACTGGACCGAACTCGCCGTGGAGTTCGATTCGGGTGATCGCACCGAAGTCATCGTGCATTGCCTCTTCGGCGGCTACGGCGGCGCGCGCGGCAACGCCTGGTTCGACGACGTCGCGCTGACTCCGCTCGGCCGCGGCGGCGACCTCAACACCGTGCTCGCGGAACTCCGCGCGTACTCGCCGATCGCCCGCGGCACGAGCGACGTGGCGAGTCGATCGTTCCCCATCGACGACGCGGTGCACGCCCGCGGCGCGGCCGTCTATGGCCGCACTTGCATCGCATGTCACGGCATCGACGGCCGCGGCGTGCCGGGGGCCTTTCCGCCGCTGGACGGTTCGGACTGGGTCACTTCCGATCCCTCGGTGCCGATCCGCATCGTGCTGCACGGGCTCGACGGCAAGGTTCGCGTCGGCGACGCCGAGTTCCAGAACGTGATGGTGCCGCTCGGGCCGGCGCTGACCGATGCGGAGATCGCGGACGTCGTGACCTACGTGCGTCAGAAGTGGAGCAACGATGCGAGTGCGGTCGACGCGACGGCGGTGCGCGCGCTGCGCGCAGCGCACGCCGAGCGGAAGACGCCGTGGACGGCGAAGGAACTGGGACGGTGAGTGCGATGCGACAGGCGCGGTTGTCGTTCAGCTTCCTCTACTTCGGGCCTCGAGTGCTGGAACGGCACGCGAGCGCGTTCGCGGCGCTGGCTGGACACGGTTACGGAGGTGCCGAGGTCCCGGTCGCCGCCGCGACGGAGGCAGAGTTGGGCTGGCTCGGACGCACTGCCGCCGATCATGGGCTTGCGCTGAGCGCGGTGGGACTGCTGAGCAGTCCGCACGATCCGCTCGATGCGCGACCGAGCGTGCGGACGGCGACGATCGATCGCCTGCGCGAGTTGCTGGATCGCTCCGCAGCGATCGGGGCCGACGTGCTGGCGGGTCCGCTCCACTCCGCGTACGGATCGTTCACCGGTCAGCCGCCGACCGAGAGCGAGTTCGCGGCGTGTGTCGAGGTCTTCCAGGCCGTGGCGCCGCACGCTGCTGCGGTGGGTGTCAAGCTCGCTCTCGAACCGCTCAATCGCTTCGAGTGCTACTTCCTCAACACCGTCGCGGACACGGCACGGCTCGTGCGCGCGGTCGGACACCAGATGGTGGTGGCCGCCGTGGATACCCACCACGCGCACATCGAAGAGGCGGATCCCACTGCGGCGATTCTGGAGCACGGCGACACGCTCGGACATGTGCAGCTCTCCGAGAACCATCGCGGCGTTCCCGGTCGTGGTCAGGTCGACTTCGCTGCGATCCTCGCGGCTCTCGATCGCATCGGCTATCGCGGCTGGTTCGTGATCGAGGCGTTCTCGCGGCAAGATCCCGAGTTCGGGAGCGCGCTGCGGATCTGGCGCGAACTCGACCAAGGTCTGGACGAAGTGCTGGCCGCCGGTGCGCACCTGCTGCGGGCCCGTGGCCGCACTCAGTGAGCGACGATCCCGAGGATCGGAATCCCATGCGCCGCCACGCGCGGTCGCGCACCGGATTGCGCGTGAACGCGCGCGATGCCGAGGTCGCTGCTCGCGGTCGCGAGCGTGCAGGAGAGGGCATTCGTGACGCCCAGCCCCGTCATGCTGAGTTCAAGCCACTGCGCGGCGAGCATGCCGCTGACGACCAACGAGGAGCTATCGATGTCTGCGAGCAACTCGGGATCGCTGGCCGAGGTGAGTGCGGTGTCCGAGCCCAGTCGAGCATCATCGCCCCGAATCGAGAGGGTGGTTGCTGACTGTAGACCGCTCGGGCCACAGGGAAACGCAGTCCCGAATCAACCTTGCGCGATGAGGCGATGGCTGACACCCGTGGGGCGCGACGGGGGCGGCGCGAGGAACTACCTCGGCGCCAGCTTCACGGTGGACCTGGACCTTGGCCGGCCAACCGCCCAGCCCAAGAATGGATGCCCGGCGCTCTGTTCCCGGTCCTCGACCCGACTCCGGACGACGATCTCAGTCCATCAATGCGTGCGAAGTTGCTCGGCGCTCCGCCACCGGCGAGCCGTGGTGATACTGCCGAGCGCGAACAGTGCGAGGGCGAGAACTTGGTAGTAGGTCAACCCGAGCAGCACGCGTGGGTGGGGTCGAAACTCTTCCAGCACGAAGCGGAGGATCGCGTAGATCGCGACATAGGTTGCGAGGCGATGTCCTCGACCGACTCCGCGGCGTGCCGCCACGACCAGCGCGAGCGATGCGAGTGCGTGAAATGCAATCTCGATCGCCTGCACGGGCACACGCGAGACGCCGCTCGCATCACGAATCGCCCATGTGCCTGGCGCACACTCGACACCGGCACAACAGCCAGCGAGCAGACAACCCAATCGACCGAACGCGAGCGCCACCGACAACGGCAAGGCGAAGGCGTCGCCGGTCGCCTCGCGGATCTTGGCCTTCGCCTTCACGATCTCGACCGCGACCCAGCCGACCAGGATGCCGCCCAACACCGTGCGACCGCCGTAGGGCAGCGCGTCGCCGCGCGCTCCCGGCGGCGGCGGTGCGACCCAGCCGGCGAGGTCCGCCGGCAGTTGCAGCAAATACGCGCCTGCCACCGCGCCGCCGGCCGCGGCGAGTGCGAGCGGTAGTCGCAGCGCGCGCGGAGTCTGTAGTTCATCGCGCTGGAGGCGCGCCGTGATGCCGGCGGCCACCACGCCCGCGACGATGCAGAGGAAGTAGGCGATCACACGCGCGCCTCGCGCTCACGCAACGGCTCGAGCACTTCCCGTTCGAGTTCGTCACGATAGAGAACGTTGAACGTATCGAAGGGAATGACGCGGCGACCGTCGGGGTGCGCGATGTGAACACAAGATCGGCGCGCGTTGGCGACATCGAGGTCGTGCCGATCGAGGAAACGCATGATCACGATGCGGAACACGTCCCGGTAGTCCAGCGGCGCACCCGAGGCCGCGGTGCTGCCCGCAGCGATCGTCGGCAGGCAGCACAGCAGCTTTGCGAGGGCGCCCGCTGCCGACTCGGGTCCGTGGGCCGTGCTGAACGCCCGAAACACCGCGTCGCGCAGCGATGCATCGCGTTCGATCGCGATCGTGCTCCGGGCACCGGCGACGAACACTTCGGGCGGCACCAACCCGGTGAGTGCCGTGATCGGGCGGCTGGCCTGAGGCGTTCGCAGCGCGTAGGCCATCGCCAGGCAGTCCGGATGACAAGGCACGGGAACGATGTCGGCAGGCTCGAACCATTCGCACTGTTCGTGGACTCGGCGTCGAACCTCGGTGAGGGTCAGCCGGTGCTGGTTCGGATCGAAGTCTTCGCAACGGCCGGCATCCTGCACCGGTTGGAACGTGACGCCTCGCACTGAACTGCGAGAGACCGCGAAGCGAATCACATCCCCGATCTCGTCGTCGTTGAGTCCTGCCTTCAGCGTCACCACCAGGGTGGTGGAGAGGCCGAACTCGTCGAGATGATCGAGCGCGCGCATGCGCACATCGCGCAGGTCTGCGCCGCGGAGCGCGCGGTGCGTTGTCTCGCGCAAGCCGTCGAACTGGAGGTAGACCTCGAAAGCCGGTGCATACCCGGCGAGCCGGCGAGCGAACTCTCGATCGCGTGCGATTCGGACTCCGTTCGTGTTCACCATCAGGTGGCGGATCGGGCGCCGTCGGCAGGCATCCAACACCGCGAAGAACTCCGGATGCTCGGTGGGTTCGCCGCCGGATACCTGCACGATGTCGGGCTCGATCTCGTTCGCGACGATGCGATCGAGCATCCGCTCGATCGTCGGCAAGTCGCGATGCGTCAAGCGTTCGGGGCCGCTGTTCGCATAGCAGGTCGGGCAACGCAGATTGCACCGGTCGGTGATCTCGAGGATCGTGAGGCAACCGTGTTGCTCGTGTTCGGTGCAGATCCCGCAGTCGTATGGGCAGCCGTATTGAAACCCGGTGTTGGGCCGCGCGACCTGTTCGCCGATCTTCCGGAATCGTGTGCGTGCAGTTTGCCAATACTCGGCGTCGTCGGCGATCAGCACCCGCTGCGATCCGTGTTGCGGACAGCGCTTGAGCAGGAACGCTTTGCCGTCGGCGATCACCTCCTTGGCTTCCACCCGGCGCAGACAGGTGGAACACAGGGCGGTCGTTTCACCGTGATAGATCCAGGGCCGCAGCGCGTGCGTCATCGGCGAGAGCTTCGAGGTTGGGACGGCCGAGTGCCATAGCACGTTGCAGTGGATCGTGATCGGACTACGCTGTGATCCCGTCGGCGCCTGATTCCACGCCAGCGATCATGATCTCGCGGATATCCCCCCTGCTGTTGGAACTCGGACAGGACTTCCTGCCGCTCCTCCTGATCATTGGACCGGCGGTCGTGGGTGTGGCAGCACTGGTCGCTGCCTTGGTCATGATCGCGAAGCCGCGTGAGCCCGATGGAGTCTATGTCGGTCGGTGGATCGGGATCGGCGTGCTGTTGATCGTGTTCCTCGGGATCGGCACTTGCTATGCCGTCGTGCTCGAGGGCCCGCTCTTCCACTAGTCCGGATTATTCGTGAACGTCGTCGCGAGATCGACGCAGGTCGATGTCCGGCAAGGAGCTGCGTCGGTCGACGACCGAAGCGTAGCTGTAGCTACGCTGCCAGGGAGGAGCCGACGCAGCGACGCCGCCGGGCGCGACTTGCGTCGATCGCAGTAGACGTTCACGAATAATCCGGGCTAGCCGGGACTATTCGCGAACGTCGTCGCGAGATCGACGCCGGGCGCGACTTGTGGCGATCACAGCAGACGTTCACGAGTGGTCCGGGCTAACGCTTGGCGGCGAGCTCTCGCAGCGCGGCGAAGTCTTCTCGGTCTTCGAGGT
>JBFXDD010000071.1:0-14255 GCA_050181465.1 Planctomycetota bacterium | reverse complement strand
AGAGCAGCGCGAGAAGCTCGGGGTCAGCGCGGTGGCCGTCTCGAGCCTGGACGACACCGGCAACGAGAGTGCCCGCGCGGTGCATGCGTTGCGCTGAGGCCGCGCGGCCGCAAGTTCAGCGACGCAGGCTGCCGTCTACCGGGTGTCTCCTGCACGCGCTGATTGCGCAACCCGGGACTGGCCTTGGTGTCCCACGTGCGAACGCCCGGCTTCAACTCGCTTGCGCGCAACTCGAGCGGAGCGAATGCCTCGCGACCGCGTATGTCGAAGAGGGTGAAGCGGAGCGTGGGATCCGCGCGGGTGGCATCGATGTCGAGTACCCCGAAGTTCTCGCTGCGAGCGAAGACGTTTCGGATGCGCAGCTCAGGCCTGCGGGTCATCCAACTCGTTTCCGGCAACTGGGCGAGCGGCGAACTGACGAGGTCGTACAGGTCGTAACCGCCGTCGTCGGAGCGCGGAATGCAGTTGAGTTCGCCGACGTGCGTATCGCCCGACACGAGGACCACTCCGTCGATGCCGTTCGCCATGATCCAATCGAACAGCGCGTTGCGCTCGGTGCGGTAGCTGGCCCAGGAATCGCCGCCGCTGCCCTTCGCCGCCGACCAACCGCTCCCGCTGACGATGAGCTTGAACGGTGATGAGCTCGCCGCAAGACCGCGCTTCAGCCACTCGAGTTGCTCGCTGCCGAGCATCGTCTTGCCGGGCCCATCCGGGAGCTCGTTCG
The DNA here is from genome assembly GCA_050181465.1 of Planctomycetota bacterium. Lineage (GTDB taxonomy): Bacteria > Planctomycetota > UBA1135 > UBA1135 > UBA2386 > JACRLW01. The sequence continues at coordinate 13,531 of JBFXDD010000071.1, read as the reverse complement.
GATCACGGTACGAACGACAATCGATGAAGAACCAGTCGATGCCGGAGTGTGCGAGGTGGAAGAAGACGCCGGGAGCGGTCGTCGTGCCGTAGTTGGGGTTCGACCAGTACCGCCGGAACACGGTCAACGCGGCGTTGCGCACCGGGCTGGTACGGTCGTGGTTGTTCAGCCCGAAGTCGTGGTCGTCCCAGATGGCGAGCTGCGGCACACCGCGAAGGAGAGGCTGCAGCGAAGCCACGTCGCGCTGTCGGCGATACTCCTCGGCGAGCACCGCCGGATCGTCGGTGTCGCCGTAGATGTTGTCGCCCAGCCACAGGAAGAGGTCGGGTTCCATCGCCGCGATCGAGCGCCAGATGGGCTGCTCACGATCGCTTTGGAATCGCGCGCAGGAACCGAAGGCGACGCGCAGCGGGGCAGCTCCCGCGGGTGCGGTCGTGACGCGGAACGGCGGCAACCCGGCGAGGTACTTGTCGGGTCCGCCGTTCACGAGCGGTTGCCACAGGTAGTCGGTCGCCGGCGCCAGGTCGGTCAGCGTGACGGTGACACAGCGATCGTCGGCGCGTCGCGCAACGACGCTCTCGCTGGTGTCCCAGCGATCCGGATCGGTCGCTGTCGCCCATCGAATCGTCGCGGGAACCTCCGCGGACAGCCGCATCCAGATCGCGACGGAGGTCGGGGTCACGGCACCCAGCATGGGGCCTTGCAGAATGCGCGGACTACCGAGCGGCCGTTCGGCTGCGACCTGAGTCGAGACGCGCGCGGTCGTGACGAGCAGTCCGAGTGCACACAAGATGAGTCTCTCGAGCATCGTGCCAAGTTAGGTGTCGACGACGAGTGCGCGATCACTTCAGCGAGAGCTTCATTCGGCACTCACGAGATCCTCACACGATCACTAAGAGCGTTTGTCCTGCGCTTGCCGTCCTCATGACTTGGCGGTGGATGGTCATGGCCTCCCGCAACTCCCCGTCATGAACATCAAGACTCTCCCCGCAGCAGTGCTGCTGCTCTCTTCCGTGGCGCTGGCGCAGAACAGCTTCGGCGTCCGCACCGTGAATCTTGCCGCTACGCCGCCCGACGCATTCCTTGCCGACGGCAACCTCGCGACCTTCGCGGTCGGAGTGGTCGGCAACCCGAACCAACTGATCGGCGGAAGCACGCGCACCGGCAACGTCAACGTTCTCACCGCGAACGGTCCGCTCGGCATCCTGAACATCGGTCGAAACCCGCTGGTCGCGAACGAACTCGGCACCGGCAACTACTGGGGAATCACCATGGAAGGTGAGTGGGCCGCGTTGAGCCTGCCCGCTGCCGGTAACGTCACGCTGTCGCAGGACCTGTGCACGATCGACGACGGCAGCGCCGTCCATGTGTTCCAATGGTGGTCCTCTGCGTGGGTGACCGAAGCGCTGCGCTCGGCGACGTACGCGGTGGTGCCGGGCCGCAATTTCGCTGCGGTCGTCGACGGCAACACGCGACTCATCGGCTTCTCCAAGCTCGTGGACACGGTCGCCACGGTCCTTGATCTGGGACCGTCCGCGACCTGGCCGGTCGCGCACATCGCCGGCAACGGCGAGAGCTTCACTCGCCGCAACAGTGCGATGTTCGAGATCGGGACCAGCGAGGTCGCGATCTACTCCGGCTACCTCGACGCCTGGCAGCGCTTCACCTTCCCGGCACCGCTCACGAACTATCAGTTCGACTATGACAAGAACGTGATCGCGATCTCGGACCCGAATCGCAATGAGCTGTTCATGTACAGCGCGCACAACGGCGTCATGCAACAGATCTCTGTGCAGGACGTGAACTCCGCGATCGTCGATGCGCAGGACTTCGCCATCAAGATCCTCGACCCCCTGGGCAACAACCTATGGTGCTTCCGGGCGATCGACGGCGGTCTCTCGATCCTGCCGAACCAGGCGTCCACGACTTCGAGCGAGATGTTCGGCAACAACGTCTACGCGGTGCGCTCGGTCAACCCGATCACGGGCGGTCCGGAGTACTACGGTTGCTCCGGCTCCAAGCGCGGTGCGGTGTTCGTCGGCGCCGGGCTCGGTTCTGCCGAGGTGACGATCGCGGAAGACGTGAACGACATGGTCGCGTTGGCGGTCACGGACGGTGCTCTCTACGGCTTCTCGGCGTTCACCAATCGCTGGACCCGACTGCCTGGGTGGCAGGGCACGTTCTCGCGGCTCAATGCGCAGGACTTCATCGGCTGGGTCGAGACCGACACCCACGCCTACATCTACTCGCCGCGTGACGACCGCTGGTTCACCCGGCCGAAGGCCGCCGGCGAGACGCTCAGGGACGCCGATCAGTTCGTCGTCCTCGAAACGCCGTCCAGCCAGTCGATCGTGGGGATGGAGTCGACTGCGATTCGCAGCAAGAACTTCGTCGGCACGCCGTTCGCCGCCGGTCGCGGCAACAGCTACTCCTACTCCGTCCACGACGATCCGCTCACCGGCGCGTCGCGGGTCTATCTGTTCCAGAGCTACGGCGATCGATGGATGGAAATGCAGACGGCGACTCGGATCACCGATCCCGCCGCCATCCAGCGCCTGGAAGACGGCGTTCTGATCAAGGAGGCCGATCGTCTGCACATCCTGTCGGGATTCGCGGACATCACGACGCGCTTCTCGGCGCCGAACGACAACTACGCCTATCACGCGTTCCCCGGCTCTCGCCCGATCTTTCTGGCGAACGGGGTTCCGAATGCGCAGGCCGTGATCCTCGTCGGCACCAATCGCGCCGATCTGCCGATCCTGGGCGCGCTCGGCAATCTGCAGATCGATCCGATCGGCCTGATCGGCGTCAGCGCGGGCGCCTACGACGCACGCGGCATCCTCAGCCTCACCTTCACGCTGCCGACCACGCTGCCCTCGGCGGTGTATCCGATGCAGATGGCCTCGCTCGCGCCGGGCATCGGCTTGCAGTTCGGTCGACTGCTCCGCTTCGAGGTCTACTGAGTAGACGCTCTGTGCGTCACCCGGCTCACTTGCCGGGTGACGGCGGGGTCGTCACTGCTGCCGCTGGTTCGACGACGCGCACGTCGTCGAGCCACACCTCGCCGTCGAGACCGAAGGAGACCATGAGCGTCGCGAATTTCGCGCCCGCCGGCACCTTGAAGTCGCGGATGGCCCAGTGCCAGTCGCGGTCCGCTTCGATGGCCGCCACTTCGGTGTCATCGGCGAGCACTTGCCCGTCCGGTGCGTGCATCAGGAACGCGACCTGGAAAGCGTTTGCCGACTTCGACTTCACTCGCAGTGCGACCTGCACCGTGCGCCGACCTTCGAGTGAGATCTGTTGGCGGAGAGAGTCGGTGGTGATCTTGCCGGTCTTGCGGACGTGCACGCAACGTTCGCCGTCGATCGCGGAGGTCTCATCGACTTCGATCTCCAGCGTGCCGCTGTTGTCGATGGCGTCCCAGCCGCCGAGCCCGCCTTCGAAGCTGCCGTTGGAGAGCAACTGCTGGCCAGCAGTCGGCTCCGCGGCCGCGACGAGGGTCGGTACGGCTTGCGTCGAGGTCAGCCACGCGATGCCCGTGTCGATTCCGGCGCGCGCCGTGTCGGTCCAACCATGACCGCCGCGGATGGTGCGGAGCCACGCAAGCGCGCCTTCTTCGGTCAATCGCTCCGTCGCGACCACCGCATCGGCATGCGGATGGATGCGATCGCCGGTCGAGTGATCGAAGAGAAACCGGCGTCCTTTGCACGGCTCCAGGCGTTGAGGCAAACCTTGGTAACTCGTCATTGCCAGGTAGGCACCGGCGAAGTCGGAACGCAGGCCGGTGGTGAGACGCAGTGCCGCACGACCGCTCGAGCCCCATGCGAACAGGAAGATGCGACTTGGGTCGATGTCGACCTGCTGACGGAGGTCGTCGATCACCGCGGTCACCAGGGACTCCGTGGTGTAGCGCATGCGAGAGACCGGCAGGTCCTGCGTTGGCCACGGCGTGTCCTGGTCGTCGCTCCAACGCGGAGCGGTTACGACGACACCGACCATTCGCGACGCAGTCGGGCCGGCGAGAATGGTGTTCTCGACGAAGGTGAGAAACTCGGGTCCACCGTCGCCGCCGGGGAGGACGACCAACACGGCCGGCGCGGTCTCGGTGTCGGCAGCCTTCTCGCGCGGCGGGACCAGGAAGTAGCGGCCCTGCGGGAACCCGGAGACCGTCTGCGACTTCGCGCGCGAGCGGAGGTCCTGCGCGGGGGTCGCAGCACACATGGCGAGAGCGAGGACGGCCACAGAGCCGGTCAACAGTGGATGATTCATGACGGCGATCGCATGACGGCGAGTCGAGGGGCGATCCGAGTTCGGCGCTGCGTGGCGTCCCGCCCGCGGATTACCATGCCTCCATGATCGTCACTTTGACCGCTCTGACCTTGATCCAGGATCCGATTGCCGCCGATGCGTCGCGCATCGAGCAGGACCTGCGCGCGCTGGTGAGCTTCGGAACTCGTCACCCGTTGTCGCCGGTCGACCTCCCGGGCCGGGGTACCGGCGCCGCTCGCGAGTGGCTCGAATCCAGGTTCGAAGCGTTGCGCGAGGCCAGCGGCGGCCGGCTGGTGGTGCAGCGGCAAGAGGCTCGTGTCGAAGTTCGCCGCAGTGGGATGCCGAACGAGATCCCGATCGTGAACATTCTCGCGACACTCCCGGGGACGACCGATGCGGATCGCGTCTACGTCATCGGGGGGCACTACGACTCGCGCAACTCCAACGGCGCCGATGGTGAGGGCGAAGCACCGGGGGCCAACGACGATGGGTCGGGGACGGTCGCGATGTTGGAAGCCTGTCGATTGCTCTGCACCAAGGAGTTCCCGGCGACGATCGTGTTCGCCGCGTACGACGGGGAGGAGCAGGGGCTGCTGGGTTCCGGCGTGCACGCGAAGTCGCTGGCTGACGCCGGCAAGGTCGTCGACGGCATGATCACCAACGACATCGTGGGCAACACGCTGGGGATGGATGGAGTGCGGCGCCGCGACTACGTGCGCGTGTTCAGCTACGCGCCGAGCGGCAACGACTCGCTCGGGCGGAGTCTGGCGCGATCCGTCACGGCGGCATCGCGAGGCATGCCAGGGTTCGCGGCCCGCTTGGTGTTTCGAGGCGATCGTTACGGCCGCGGCGGCGATCATCGGCCCTTCTTCGAAGCCGGATTCCCGTCGGTTCGATTCACTGAACCGCGCGAGGACTTCTCCCGCCAACACCAGAATCTCACCGAGCGCGACGGCAAGCCGTACGGCGACGTGCTCGAGTTCGTCGACTTCGACTATGTTGCGCGCGTGGCGACTCTGAACGCCCGCGTGATGGCCGAGCTCGCCGCGGCGCCGCGCGCGCCATCCACGGTTCGCATCGAGGGTGCGCGCGATGCGCACGACACGATCGTGAACTTGGGGCCGGTGGAAGGCGCGGCGGCCTACGACTTCGTCTGGCGCGAGACCACCGCCGCCGATTGGGAACACGAGCGACGGGTGGCGGCCGATGCCTTGGACGCGAGTCGCCGGGGCCAGCTGCGGTTCGTGTTGCAGGGCGTTTCGATCGACGAAGTCGTCGTGGGGGTGCGCGCGGTGGCCGCTGACGGTGCGAGGAGTCGGGTCACCGCGGCACCCGAACCCGATGCCATGGCGTTTCGGGGCGCGGCGAGCGGGACGTCCACTCGGCGGTGACCGTCCGCGCGCCCCGGCCGTCGTCGGCCGTGCTCACAGCGCTCGGTTGCGTTCCGCCTGCCGCGGCCCATGATGGCTCGAAGTGACCGGATTCCTGCCCACGAGCCGTAGCGGTAAGCCTGCCGACGACCTGATCTTCGCCCTGAACGCCGAAGCGTCGCGACGACGCAACGCCGGAGAGAGCGTCGTGAACGCGACCCTGGGCACCCTGATGACCGACGACGGCCACCTCGTCGTCCTGGACACCGCCGCGAAGGTGGTCGCCTCCATCAACCGTGAGCATTGGGCGAGTTACGCGCCGATCGCGGGCGTCGAGGAATTCCGTCGTGCGGCGATCGCCGATACCTTCGTCGGGCATCCGGATTGGGCTTCGATCGCGGCGGCAGTTGCGACACCGGGCGGAACCGGGGCGCTGCGCCACGCGGTGGTCAACTTCCTGGAGCCAGGTCAGGCGATGCTGACCACCAGTTTCTACTGGGCGCCGTACCGGACGATCTGCGAAGAGCACGGCCGCCGAGTCGAGACCTTCCCGATGTTCGCGGCCGATGGCGGACTCGACGTCGCGCAACTCGCGCAGGCGGTCGATCGTCAGTTGGCGCAGCAAGGTCGTGTGCTGCTGATCCTCAACGACCCGTGCCACAACCCGACCGGCTTCGCCATGAGTCGGTCGGAGTGGGCAGCGGTCGCCGACGTTCTCGCGACGCGCGCCGAGCGTGGACCGATCACGCTGCTCGTCGACATGGCCTACTACCTGTACGGCTCCAGTGCGGATCCGCGCCAGCACCTCGCCGAACTCGCCGTGTTGCTCGGTCGCGTGAACGTGGCGTTCGCCTGGAGTGCGTCGAAGAGCTTCACCCACTACGGCTTGCGGGTCGGCGCCCTGATCGTTTGCGATCCGAATGCGGCATCGCGGAGCGACATGCTCAACGCGCTCGTGTTCTCGTGCCGCGGGTCTTGGTCCAACTGCAACCATGGTGGTCAGCGCGCGATCGCGCGCTTGCTCGACGATCCGGCGCTCGCTGCCGCGGTCGACGCGGAACGCCAACGTGCGCGACAGCTCCTGCTGCGTCGCGTCGCGGTCTTCAATGAGGCCGCGCGTGCGGCGGACTTGCGGTTCCCCCGCTACGAAGGCGGCTTCTTCGTGACGGTGTTCGACGATGCCGCCGAAGAGCGGGCGCGACGAATGCGCGAGGAGCACGGCGTCTTCGTCGTCCCGCAGAAAGGGGCGCTGCGGCTCGCGCTCTGTGCGATTCCGCAGACCGACGTCGTGAAGACGGTGGCGTCGATCGTGGCGTCGGCGTCCTGATCACCGGGTCCGCGGCGACTTCTCGACTACTTGCCGGCCAGCGCGCTGCGAACGTTGCGTTCCAACTCACGAGCGTCGCGATCGAATGCTCGAATACCTTCGGCGAGCTTCTGGACGGCCATCGGGTCGGTGTTGTGCAGGTAGCGATAGGCGGATTCGTCAAGGCTCAGCCGCGCATCCGCGCAGCGGTTCGCCAGATCGGGAGTCAGAGCGGGCGGGAGTGAGCCCTCGCTGTTGCGCAGCTCTTCCAACAGTTCGGGACTGATGGTCAGGAGATCACAGCCGGCCAGAGCGCGGACTTGATCGGCTTTGCGAAAGCTCGCGCCCATCACTTCGGTGCGGTAGCCGTGGTGTTTGTAGTACGACCAGATCCGGCGGACGGAGGCGACACCCGGGTCCTCGTCGAGCGGGATGTCGGCGACTCCGCGCTCCTTCTTCCAGTAGTCGTAGATCCGACCGACGAACGGTGAGATGAGTCGCACTTGCGCTTCCGCACAGGCGACCGCCTGTGCAAAGCCGAACAAGAGCGTGAGGTTGCACCGGATCCCGTCACGCTCGAGTGTTGCGGCGGCGCGGATGCCCTCCCAGGTCGCGGCGATCTTGATCAGGATGCGTTCGCGCGGCACCCCGCGCGCGGCGTAGAGCGCGATGAGTCGCCGGGCGCGCTCTAGCGTGGCTTCGGTGTCGAAGCTGAGCTTCGCGTCGACCTCGGTCGAGACGCGGCCGGGAATGGCGTCCAGGATGGCGCAGCCGAATTCGACGAAGAGCCGGTCGAGGATGTCGGTCACCCGCTCGTCGCCCGTTCCCTTCGCATCGGCGATCGCGCGATCCATCAGCGGGCGGTATTCCGGGAGTCCGGCGGCCCGCAGGATCAACGAAGGATTCGTGGTCGCGTCCTTCGGTCGGAAACGCAGGATGGCGTCGATCTGACCGGTGTCGGCGACAACGACCGTGTGCTGGCGGAGTGCTTCGAGGTGATTCACCGGCTTCATCCTAGCCCGGAGAATTCGTGGACGTCTGCTGCGATCGCCGCAACTCGCGCCCGGACGCGTCGCTCCGGCTGCCCTTCGGTCGTCGCCCGACGCAGCTCCTTCCCGGGCATCTGCCCGCGTCGATCTTGCGATGACGTTCACGAATGGGCCGGGCGAGCCAAGGCTTGCTTGCCAACCGCGCCCTGCGTGGCGATGTTGGGCGGTCTCGGCGCGCGTCCGCGCCGTTGCCCCAGCCATGAAAATCCTAGTCGTCGACGTCGGCGGCACCAATGTGAAGTTGCTCGCGACCGGTCAGGCCGAGCGGCGCAAGTTTCCCAGTGGACGCGGCATGACTCCTGACGCGATGGTGGAGGGCGTCAAAGCCGCGACGGCGGACTGGGACTACGAGGTGGTCACCATCGGCATCCCGACGCCAGTGCGCCGCGGTCACGCGGTTCTCGATCCCCGCAACCTCGGCCCAGGTTGGAAGGGCTACAACTTCCTGCTCGCGTTCGGCAAGCCGACCAAGCTCATCAACGATGCCGCAATGCAGGCGCTCGGCAGCTACGAGGGCGGGTGCATGCTGTTTCTGGGGTTGGGCACCGGGTTGGGTTCGGCGCTCGTCGACGAAGGTCACGTCGTCCCCTTGGAACTCGCGCACTTGCCCTTTCGCGAGGCGACCTTCGAGGAGTACCTCGGCGAACGCGGACTCGATCGCTTCGGCCGTCGACGCTGGAAGGACTTCGCGTTCGAAGCGATCGAGCTCCTGCGCCTGGCCACGGTCGCCGAGTACGTGGTGATCGGCGGCGGCAACGTCAAGAAGCTCGGCCCGCTTCCCCCGCTCGCCCGCATGGGCGGCAACCAGAATGCCTTCGTCGGCGGGTTCCGGTTGTGGGAGACGGGCTACAAGGTCGGCGACGCCGCGACGGGTCGCTGAGGCCGCGGCGCCATCCTGGCGGAGGATCGCGCCGCGATGGGGCTCCGGCTCAGTAGCCGGTACCCTTGCCTTCGAACTCGTCGGCCAGCTTGCCGGCGCCGTAGATCTTGCGCAGGCTCTCCAGAATGATCGCCGGGTGCACCGAGACGGTGCGGGCGACGTCGTCGGTGTAGACGAAGCGATTGCCGAGGCTCTCGATGTTGCCGTCGAACACGAGGCCGACCACCTTCAGGTCGCGATCGATCATCGGGCTGCCGGAGTTGCCGCCGATGATGTCGCACGTGCTCACCACGCAGAACGGCGTCGTGAGATCGAGCTCGCCGAGCTTCTCGAGCCACTTCGATTCGAGCGCGAAGGCACCTTCGTTGCCGAACTCGGTGTTGCGTGCGAACAGCCCGTACAGGCTCGTGAAGTAGGGGGCGACCGTCCCATTCATCGGATAGCTCTTCATCACGCCGTCGCTGAGACGGAGCGTGAAGGTGGCGTCCGGCGGGACCGCCGTGCCGTAGACCGAGAAGAAGGCCTCGCCGATACGCTTCACCAGCGCCTCTTCTTCGGGACCGAGCTCCGCGAAACGCTCACGGAAGCCGGCCTTGCGATCACGAATCAGTTCGCGCTTCTCAGCGACGATCTCCTCGAGACGCTTCCACGGATCGCCGAAGCGCTCGACGAGCGCCGAGTCGGCGGCGACCTTCTCGCGCAGTTCCTTCTCGGCCTTGCGCTTGGTCTCCATGACCTTCTCGTTGCGGAGGCCGTCGAGATAGCCGGTGTACGCCTTCAGCGTGTTCTCGAGGTTGAGGATGTCGCCGCGGAGGTCGCCCTTCTCGCCGGACTTCTCGCGCTCGCGCAAGTTCTGCAACTGAGCCTTCACCTGGCGGAGGATCGCGGGGTACTCGAGGTCCCGGAGGAACTCCATCTGGGCCAGCGTGTCGAGGCGGCCGGTCGAACCGGGGTTGCCGGAAACGAACACCGTTTCGCCTTCCTTGGCACCGCGAGCCTTCACCTTGAAGTAGTGCGCCGACGTGTCAGCGGGCTTGTCGTTCTCCCAGGCGCGCACGAAGGAGAAGTCGAGGCTGAAGCGCGGATACGTGAAGTTGTCCGGGTCGCCGCCGAAGGCCGCGATCTTCAGATCCGGCGTGCCCACCAGCCGAATGTCGCGATAGACCTTGTAGCTGTAGAGCTGGTAGGAGCCGCCCTGATAGAGCGACACCACCTCGTGCAGCAGTTCGGCCTCGGCCTTGCCGGCTTCCTCGAGGATGCGCTTCTCGTTGGCGTCGAGCGCCTTCGCGAGTTCGTCGCCGGCGAGGTCCTTGGCGATCCCTTCGTTCATCGCCTTCGTCACGTCCTTCATGCTGACGAGCTGCTGGACCGTCAGCCCCGGGATCTTCACTTCCTCGTCGAGCGAATTGGCGAAGTATCCGGTGGTGAGCCAGTCCTTCCCTTCCGGAGTGACCGCCACCACGTTGTCCCGCGCGCAGTGATGGTTCGTCATGATCAGCCCGCGCGGGCTGACGAACGATGCGGAGCACCACTCGCCGTAGCGGAGCGACGCCAGGCGGACTGCTTCCAGCCATTCTGCTGACGGCGAGAACCCGTACTCGTGCTCGAAGAACGCGACCGGCGCGTGTTCGAAGGGCCACATGCGGCCGAGTTCTTTGTGCGTGATCGCGGGGTGGTCAGTGCCACCGGCGGTCGCTCCCTGTGCGAGGGAGAGGGAAGGAATCGACGCGGCGAGAACGGCGGCGAAGAGGATCTTGGGCTCGAGTTTCATGCTCCGGAGTTCGGGATGGATGACCGGCACCCCTACGAGACGGCGCGATGGGGCGCGAGATCGCGAGCGTAGCCCACCCGTCCGCCGATTCCGCGCCTGACCGCCCCTGGCCCGGACGATTCGTGAACGGCGTCGCGGGATCGACCCAGGCCGATGCCCCGTAAGGAATTGCCTCGGGCGACGACCGAGACGTAGCCGTAGCCAAGCTGCCTGGGACGAGGCCATGAAGCGACGCCGCCGGGAGCGAGCTGCGGCGCTCGCAGCAGACGTTCACGAAGAGTCCCGGCTGGCGGTTCTCGGATCTCCGCGACGCGACGTTGGAAACGGACCGCCGTAGGCCGACACTCGGGTTTGCCGCCGGCCGAACTCGCCGTGAAGACCACTCTCCGCTCCCGTCTGCGCAGCGAACTGCGGTCGCTGAGCGAAGCTGCCCGTGCCGACCGGAGCGCGGCGGCGGCGAGGAACTTGGCAAATTCGGTGGTCTGGCGCGACAGTCGTTCGCTCGGCGTGTTCCTCTCGCTGCCGTTCGAGATCGATACCACTCCGATCCTGGAACTCGCCTGGCGCACCGACCGGAGGGTCTTCGCTCCGAAGGTCGACTCCGCGACCTCCTCGTTGCAGTTCCTTCCCGTCCGCACCTGGAGCGATTGCCTGCCCGGCTACCGCGGGATCCTCGAGCCCGTCCACGGCGAGGAGTGTCCGATCGATCGACTGGACCTCCTGTTGGTCCCCGGTATGGCCTTCGACCCGGGCGGCGGTCGGCTCGGTCAAGGTGGTGGGTTCTACGACCTCCTATTGGCCGGGGCCCCCGCACGTCTCTCCGTGTGCGGCGTCGCCTTCGAGATGCAGGTCGTCGAGTCGGTGCCGCGCGAGTCGCACGACCGAGATGTCGATTTCTTGGTCACTGATCATCGATTCCGTCGTTGCCGGCCGAATCGAACCTGACGGCGAGCCTGGACCATTCGCGAACGCCTGCCGCGATCGCCGCAGCTCGCGCCCGGCGGCGTGGCTACAGCTACGCTTCGGTCGTCGACCGACGCAGATCCTTGCCGGCCATCGACCTGCGTCGATCTTGCGACGACGTTCACGAACAATCCGGGCCAACGGCGCAGTCAATCGAGACGGCGTCGAGAGCCGATCTGAGCCAGGTGAAAGTCCTGCTTCTCGCGCCCGGCTCGCCGGAACTCGATCGCGGCTCCAGTGACACGGTCGCGCGCTATCGCGAGGGCCTGATGTCCCGGGGCCACCTCTGCGAGGTCTATGGCGAGAGCGGTCGCGGTGAGCTGCGGCGGTCTCTCATCGGCACCCTCCTGCGTTTCCATCCTGATCTGGTGCATGCACACGACGCGTGGCGGACGGGGGTCCTACTCCTGGGACTTCGATTGCCCTGGGTGGTCTCGATCAGCGGCGATGAGCTCGACGCGGCGTTGAGCGGGGACGCGATGTCCCCGCAGGTGCGCGAGGTGCTCGCCGAGGCCAGCCGTGTGCTGGTGCCGACACCGAGTGCGATCGCGGCGATCGAGGCGCTGGCACCCGAGGCGGTCGGCAAGATCGACGTCGTGCCCCGTTCGACGGAAGAACTCCCGGCCGGAGGAACGGACCTTCGTCGCTCGCTCGGCATTCCCCGAAGCCGTGCCCTGATCCTCGTTCCCGGCGGACTCCGGCGGGTGAAGGCTCAGGACGAGGTGCTCGCACTGCTGCCGATCCTCCGTGAGCGAAGTGTCGATGCCGAGATCGTGATCGCCGGACCCGACCAGGACCCGGACTTCGCGGAGAGTCTGCGCGCGCGCGCGGCCGACGAACCGCGACTCCGCATCATTCCGCCGCTGTCTCGCGAACGCATGGGGCCGTCCTATCGCAACGCCGACGTGGTATTGGTGCCGTCGCGCGCCGAGGGCATGAGTCCGGTGATCCTCGAGGCGGGCCTTCTCGGCCGGCCGGTGATCGCGCGAGACATCGCGGCGAATCGAGATCTGATTCGACACCGCGAGTCCGGCCTGTTGTTCACGGATGCCGAGTCGATGGCGCGCTGCGTGCTCGCCGCCCTTGCGCACCGGGCAACCGCGGGTGCGATGGGGGTGCGCCTTTCAGAGGATCTTCGGCGCCGCTTCTCCCGCGATCAGGAGATCGCCCGCCTGCTGTCCGCATACGCCGCGGCCTGAGTCGTTGCATCGCGGCCGGCCGGCCGGGCCCAGCCGCGACTTTTCCGCCGCGGCGTGCCGGGTCGTCGCCTACGCTCTGCGCGAAGGCCCCACTGGCGAGACCCGATCCGAACCGATGCGCGCGCACTCCTGGCTCCCTCCATCCCCGGTCGTCGTCGTCCTCGCGCTGACAGGCTCCGCTGTCGCGCAGGGCTATCGCGAGTACCGCAATCCGAGCTATCGCGATTTCGAGATCGTGCGCTCGCGCCCCACCCCGTGGGAGCGAGGTCTCGTGGTTCGCGGCGGTCTCGCGGGCAACGCGCCGCTCGAAGAGGATGTTGCTCTGGGGCTCGACACCAAGACGAGCTTCGACGGCTTCGCTTGGTATCGCGACGATCACCTGGGTGACCGCGATGCACAGGTCGATCTCTACGCCGGCCGCGATGGCGTGATCGCGACGATTCGCGATGGTCGCAAGGAGGAAAACGGTGGTCGACTCGAGCTGAGCTCGCGCTTCTTCCCCTTCTATCGAGAGGGCTTCTATCGCGGCGACGACTACATCCCGACCGGTCGCTACGAAGGTCGCGATTACGGTGCGTATCTCGGTCTGTCCGCGCCCCTGGCCGACGGTATCCAAGGCGAGGTCGGTCCGTTCTGGCGACACTACTCGTTCTCGCGAAACGTCGACACCGCGGCCACCTACACCATTCCGGAGGACTACGACACCTTCGGTGGTCGCGTCCAC
>JBFXDD010000070.1:0-15084 GCA_050181465.1 Planctomycetota bacterium | reverse complement strand
GACGACGCTGGATCTGCGAATGCACGAGGGTCGACACCCGCGGTTGCAGCGAGTGGAACAGCTCTTCACGTGCGGCCGAGTCGCCATCGGCGGCGGCGCGGAGCAGATCGGCGATCGTGCCCACGGGGGAGATTATCTCCGGTGATTCGAGCAGGCGGATGGGGATGGGGGTCAGGGGACCAAGGAACCGCCAGCGCAGCGTGTCGGCGGAGCAGAAATTCCCCTGACTTGGTGCCGGCCGGGTGACGGCCGGGCGCCCGCAAGTCGGGGCGGCCGCCGAATCCGGTGACCCCGTCGGGGTTCGATCGGGCCTTGGCGCCGAACTTTGGGCGCAATGGGCGGCTGGGGTGCGAAGAACCTCAGCCGATTTCCCTTCCGGTCCCCATTCCTCCCTGCGGTCCTGGTCTCGTCCGGCGCATTCGCACCGGATGAACCTTCCAAGACCAATCGCCAGTCAGGAACCAAGCCATGATCCGATCCGCTCTGCTCGCCGCTCTCCTCTCGATCTCCTTCGCCGGTGCGACGCACGCACAAGGCAACTGCCAGCCGACCGTCCACAAGACGACCACCTACAACCCGGGTCTCTTCTGCGCCACGCACACCTATTGCTACGAGGTGTGCAACCCGGGCAACTGCACGCTGCCGGTCGCCAGCATCACGATCGATTTCGCGTGCGGCGTCGATCAGCTCGACGCTTCGAGCATCCAATCGCCCGACGGCTGGTCCGGCGCCGTGAACCCGGCAACGAACCAGCTCACTTGGAGCACGATCGCGCGGCGCAAGCAGATCCAGCCGGGGCAGTGTCTGACATTCTGTGTGACCACGATCTGCCACCCGCGCTGCGTCGAGGGTCGTCAGGGCGTGCAGTGCTTCACGGAGTTGGGCTTGCCGATCAGCGGCGTTCAGCAGGTGGCGATCCATATCACCACCGACTATCGGACGTGGTTGGGCGGCGACCCGTACGCGCCGCTGGGGTCGAACTTCTTCGTGACGGTTTCCGACCCGGTCTCGCCGGGCGGCGTCGACTATCTCTTCGCGAGTCCGCTACCGATCACGCCCGGGCTGTGGATCGGCGACCTCGGAACGCTGCACCTGGACCCGCTGCTCGTGCTGCCGGTCGGGCCGATGCCGCTGGATGGGCTGGGTCACGGCCAACTGGCACTGCCGATCCCGCCCGACCCGGCGCTCAGCGGCGCCACCCTGGGGTTGCAGGCGCTGACGATCGAACCGACCTCGCCCCGACTGAGCTCACCGCTGTCGGTCACGCTGCGCTGGTCGCGAGCTTGAGCTACTTGGCGCGTTCGCTGTCCTGCGGCTTCCAATCCACGAGCTGGTCGACTCCGAGGACAGGGAGCGCGAACTGTGCGCAGGCAGGCCAACGCCTTGTGTCGCAATCGCGAAAGACTTCCGCGATCAGGCGGCGGCGATCCGGCGCGCACATGGAATCGGCCTTGCGCGACCACAGGCCGAGTCGCAGTCCGCCCTCCATCGAGTGATCGACGTGGCGATGCAGGATGAAGGCGTCGATGCCCTCGCGTTGCGTCACGAGCGACCACGCGAGAGCGAACGCCGCGGCCTGATCGCGCTCGCCGTGCTGGTCGTCGCGACAATGGAAGCCCTGTTCGCTGAGGATCACGCGGCGAGGTTCGCCGTCGAGCAGCATGTCTTCGCGCGCGAGGAAGCGAAGAAGGACGTCCAGGTTGCGGAAGGTCACGCGCTGGGCGTCGTCGCGATCGGGCGCTGTCGTGTCCCGCCAGAATCTTGGATCGAACAGATTCTCGGGATAGGGGTGGAAGGCGACATGCCAGCGCAGGCGTTCGTACTTCGCAGCGGCCTGGCGAAGTGCGAGCAAGAACTCGCGGGCCGGGACCGCTCGATCCGAGTCGGCTCCCAGCGGAGCGATGGTCCAGTGGTGATCCAGCGAAACGAAGATCCGTGCGTTCTCGATGCGGCTTCGGACCAACGAATCGATGTGGTGCAGTGTGCTCGCGTATTCCTCTGCCACCGCGCCGAGCGATGCACGACCTTGGTTGTACCAATACCAGTGCGCATTCACTTCGTTGCCGACGATCCAGTTCCAGATCCGGCCATGAGGCGCTGGATCACCCGAGTAGCGCTCGGCAAGGAAGATGATCGGCTCGCCGAGGGCGATTCGGGCACTCTCGTCCCGCGAAGAGAACGCGGTGATCCGATTGGGCGCAGGCGATTCGGCATCCGGGTGGGTGTACTCATCGTCGATCGCGGCCTCTCCGGTTTGAGTTGTCAGGAGGATGGCGGTGACGACGACTCCTGCTGCGGTCAGCGCTCGAACCTGCGAATCCAATGCATCGATGACGTGTTTCCGGAAGCGGATCTCATCGCATCCTGACCTTTGCAGGTAGTGAGGCTCCTCGGGTGATCTGGCGATCAGCGAGCAGATGTCGATGTTGATGGCCGCGTGCTTCACCCCCAGAGCGATGGCGTCGTCGACCATCTGCACCTGGAGACCCTTCTTTCCGACAGCCGTCGGGTAGGGCGTGGAGTCCACCGGGCGAGGTCGCAAAGCGTCCTGCCCGATCGCCGCAGACAGCAGCGCGCATGCTGCAATCAGGAATCGCGTTGCCGCGAACATCACAGTTCCACCACCTTTCCGGTGCGAACCGATTCGTCGGCGGCGAGGACGACGCGCAAGCTCTCGACGGCGTCGCGAAGATGGTCGCGCAAGTCCAAGTCTTCGCGGATCGCGCGGAGCAGGTATTCCTGTTCGCGACGACAGAGCCCGTCGTGATCGGGTTCGTCCGCGGTGTCGATGTACTCATCCGGCCGCAGGAACTCGTCGTTGGCGTCGCGATCCTGGTAGTGGACCTTGAGCGTGTTGGTCTTGGTGTGGGAGTCGACGTCGGCGCTGCCGCTCGAGCGGTCGCTCCCGCTCTTCTCGACGATCGACACACAGCCGCGCGGCCCGATGACGTCCTTCACGAAGTAGGCGACCTCGCTCATCATCGGTCCCCAACCGGCCTCGTACCAACCCACGGAGCCGTCTTCGAAAGTGACCTGGAGCTGGCCGTAATTGTACATGCCGGGCGCGAGTTCCTCGGTGAGTCTCGCACCGACGGCATGCACGCGCGTTGGGCGGCTGTTGGTCATCTGGCACATGACGTCGACATAATGCACGCCGCAATCCACGATCGGCGACATCGAGTCCATGAGCGCACGGTGGGTTGCCCAATTCTTGCCGCGGCTCTGCTGGTTCAGATTCATACGCATGACCAGCGGCTTGCCCAGCGTGCGGGCGACTTCGACGAAGCGGGACCATGCGGGGTGGACTCGCAGGATGTAGCCGACCACGACCTTGCGATTCGCCGCCAGGGCCGCATCGACGATGCTCTGCGCCTCCGCCACAGTCTCCGCCAGCGGCTTCTCGACGAAGACATGGCAGCCCGCTGCCAGCGCCTTGCGAGCCATCTCGGCGTGCGTGTCCGGATACGTATTGATGGAGACGACGTCGGGTCGGGTCTTGGCGAGCGCGGCATCGAAGTCAGCAAACGTGGGCACGCCGCCCAGCGCCGCACTCAGTGTGTCGCGGCTCTTGGCCGTCCGACTCACGAGACCGGCGATCTCGAAGTCGGCGATCGCGTGATAGGCACGCGCGTGGGAGGCGCCCATGTTTCCGCAGCCGGCGACGAGAACTTTCAGTTTCTGCATGCGCGCGTTGTAGCCGATGCCGCGTTGACAGCGAACCGCGCTCACGCAAGATGTCGCTCGTGGCTCACACACCTCCCGGCGAGACTCGCGAGCGCGTCTACCGCTTCGTGCGGGAACGCCTCTTGGCGGGCGAGCCGCCGACCGTGCGCGAGGTTCAAGCGGCCATGGGATTCGCGGCGATCGAGTCCGCCCGCAAGCAGCTCGACCTTCTGGTACGGGAGGGCCGCTTGGTGAAGCTGCCGCGCCTCGCGCGCGGATATCGACTGCCGAGCGAGCCCGCAGGTCGTCGGACGATCTCTGTGCCGGTATTGGGGGCCGTCGCCGCGGGTCGGCTGACCGAGGCGATCGATCATGCGGACGGCCAGGTCGCCTTCGACGCGCCGCGCGGCGGCGAGTACTTCGCGCTGCGCGTGGAAGGCGAGAGCATGCTCGGCGACGGGATCCTGCCGGGTGATGTGGTGATCGTGCGACGTGGGCCCACGGCGGCTCCAAACACGATCGTGGTCGCCATGGTGCACGGCGAGGCAACGGTGAAGCGCTTGCGTATGCGCCGCGGGCGTCCGGTGCTCGAAGCGTCCAATCCGGCCTTTGCGCCGATCCTGCCGGCTCCGGACGAACTGACGATCCTGGGTTGCGTGGTCGAGGTGCGGCGGCGGCTGTGATGCAGCTTCCTCGATCCGACGGCGAAGCGAACCTTCGGGTCAGGACGGCTCGGACCTGGCGCCGTTCGCGTTCCACCGTCGAGACGGGATTCGAAGACATTGCGGCGATGACTTGGCAGCCGGCGTAGTCCCCGATGAGCGAGCGTGGTTCGCGATGGAGTTCCTCGACGTCGACCCGATGGTGGACGTCGACTCGATCCCGTGGGGGATCGACTCAGGTGCTTCCCAGCCCTGACCATTCGTGAACGTCGTCGCGAGATCGACGCGGGTCGATGCCCAGGAACGAGCTGCGTCGGTCGACGACCCAAGCGTAGCTGTAGCTACGCTGCCAGGGAGGAGCCGGCTTGGCGACGCCGCCGCGCGCGACTTGCGGCGATCGCAGCAGACGTTCACGAATCATCCGGGCTAGGCAGCGGACGACGAAGCCGCGGATCCCGAGACGGAGCATGCGCTCGCCTGGATTCGTGCCCCAATACGCACGTCGATGCCGTGCGGTGTTCGGGCGGGGAGTCCTGCGAATCGCCGCTCAACCCGTCCTCGTGGCTCTTGGTCGACGCTCGAACACGGGCTTCTCCGCGTTTCGGCACGTGCTGTCGGGCGATCGTGCAGATCGGCTCGATGGCGAAGTGCCACACTGACCCGAAGATGGCGTGATCCTGATCTTCACTCTCGGCGGTCGCGCGAGGTATGCGAGCCGCGGCGATGCTTCGGTGACGAACTTGCGACGTCGACTCGCGCCTGACGCGACCCCCCGCGATTCCCCGCCGCTATCCTTCGGTCGGTGCGCGCCCCGCTCTCGTTGCTCTGCCTGCTCGTCGTCGGGGTGACCGCGGGCGGGCTGTGGTTCGCGATGGGGGGGCTGGGCGACTCGAATCCGCCCCCGTTTACCGTGCCGCAGGATGCCACGATCGATCCCGAGACCGGGGATCCGATCGAGGATCGCAACACGACGGAAATGGCCGAGGACGGCCTTCGGGAGCCCGAGTCTGCGGACTCCCTCGACGGCGAGGACATCGAACGTCAGCGCCTGTCGCCGACGGCTTTGGGTCCAGCACCTTCGCCCGAGCAGCTCCGCATTCGTGTCTGGGATCCCTCGACCCGTCTCACCGTCGCGGGCGCGGAGGTGTTCTGTCTGCAGATCGAGGACCGCCGCCACCGTGCTCGCCTTGGCGATCTTCCTCCATTGCGGGGATCCTGGCCGGGCGGGCGTCACCTCGTCGATGCCGTGATCGCCGAGGGGCGACGTTACGTGACCGATGAGCGCGGCGAAGTCGAAGTCGTCGGACCGCTGTGGCAACTCGCGGTCGCAGCGCGCACGGCGGCCAAGATCGGTTTCGCCGAGGCGTTTCGCGACAAGCCCGGTCCGCTCCAGGTCGTGCTGGTCGAGGATGACGGCGTCGAGTTCGTCGTGTCGGGAGTCGACGGCGCGGCCCGTGAGGGTGTGCGGGTCTCGCTCTGCGGCATCGAGAGCGCGAAGTCCGGTGGGGTGTACTGGGAGGGCGTGACCGACGGCGCAGGTCGTGCGCAGGTTCGACACCTGTCGCTGGTTCTCGGTGAGGCACGCAGTCAGCGTCTCCTCGCCATCGCGCGCGCGGCGGCGGCGACGCCGGTCATGGCGGAGTTTCGCGCGGAGCCCCTTCCGACGGAGCCGATCGAGCTGCTGCTTCCCGCTGTCGGCAGTGCCAAGGTCGAGATCTGCGATTCCCTCGGCGAGCCGCTCATCTCAGCTTTCGATGTGTCGGTGCGGGTGCCCAAGGAGTCGTGGAACGGCGCAGCACTCACCGGTTTGCCGGACCTGGCGCGGAGTCTGGCAAACGGTGTGTTCGCGACGAAGCCGTTCGATCAGCGGTCCGTCGATCTGTATCCCATCGCGACAGGCGTCGTTGCGAACGTCGTGGCGATCGTGAGCAGGTCGCGGCAGGGCATGGCCACGGAGGCGATGCGAATCACCCCCGCACCGGTCGACGGTGAGGTGTCTACGGTGCGGATCCTGACTCCGCCGAACTGGATCGTCTTGCGTGGAACGGCAACCGATCGCGACGGGAGTCCCTTCCCCGCGAGGTCGTTGCGGGCCGTCCTGCACTCCGCGACCTACCAGACGGAGGTTCCTTCCGTTCTGACCGCTGCGGACGGACGTTTCGAAATCCTCGTCGACATCGGAGTCCGCATCCTCGACGGCGTTCGGCTCGAACTCTCCGTGCCGCGAGCGATCGGCGACGAAGGTCGGCCGCAGGCGCTCCTGTCCCTCGGTCGCTTGCAGCCCGACGGCCATCGAAGACTCGGCACGATCGTGCTGACGCCGACGGCGCCGACGACGATCGGGACCGTTCGCGACGACCTGGGCCAAGCGGTCGAAGGCGCGGAGGTCGCCGTGTTCGAGGCCGTAGGCGGGCGCATGCGTCCGTTGCCGTTGACGCCGACGGTCTCGGCGGCAGACGGTAGCTATGCGATCTTCGGCGCGATGCCGCCAAGTCCGTTGGCGATTCGCGTGAGCCGACGCGGACATCTCCCAGACTTCAAGGAGTTCGCGACCTTGCCGCCGACCAACGACGTCGTTCTGACGCGCACGGCAAACCTCCGGCTGGCGGTCCGTGTGCCGGCCGACAGTCCGCCGCTCGCCCTGGAGGCACGGTTGGTCGCGACCGACGGCCAGACGATCGATCTGCGTTTCGAGGCAAAGGGCGATCGACACACCTGGGCCTCCGATGCGATCCGGCGTGGCGTGTACGAATTGTCGATCGGCATCCGCAACGTGCCGGGAGAACTCCATCGCGAGCGCGGCATCATCGCCGACCCGGATCGACCCGTGCCGAACCTGGCGATCGACCTTCGCGATCGCCTCTATGTGTTCCATCTGATCGCCGCAAACCCGGATGGGACGCACGACCGCGCGGCGTCCGGCCACGCCTTGGTTCGCATGACCGAGTTGGATGGCCGTCTCGGCTGGCGAGCCTTTCCGATGCGGCGGGGCGAGATCCGATTCGTGGCATTTCAGCCCTCGCTCGAGTGCGTGCTTTTTGCGGCCGGTCGAGCGGAGGCGGGCGGGTGGCTGCGGGCCGGCGAGAATCGCCTCGTCTCCCGGGCCATCCAACCGATTCGGGTCTCGGTGCCGGGCCTGCGTGGCGTGGCCGGCGACGCGTCGATTCGAATCTCGCTCGTGTTCGACGGCGACACCGGCTTCCCGGAGTCGATTCGCTCCATCGATCAAATGTCGGGCGGCACCAACACGGTGCCCCGTGCGTCGCTCGGCAAGTCGGGCGGTGGGGTGCTCGGCGCCGAGGAAGCGGCGATGGTGCTCGTGTCGCGGCCGGGGCGATATGCCGTGGTCGCTCGGTTCGATCGTCCACGCAAGCCCCGCGTGTCGGTGGAGCTCGGTCACTTCGACGGGGTGATCGATGGGCCGGCGCCGCAGGAGGTCCGCATCTCCTTCGATGCGGAGAAAGTCCGCGAAGCGCTGGCGAAGTAGGGCGATCTTCGATCCAAGCTGGACGGCTGCGTTGCGAGTCCGGACGATCCCGGCGTGACCGATCGTCCTGCGGAGTTCGTTCCTCTCGTCAAGCCCGAGGAAGTTCAACCCGAGCTGACCTTCCGCGCGGTGTTCCTCGGTGCCCTCCTGGGCATCGTGTTCGGCGCGGCGTCGACCTACTTGGCGCTGCGCGTCGGGTTGACGGTGTCCGCTTCGGTGCCGATCGCCGTGATCGCGATCGCCTTGTTGCGCCCGCGCAACGGGCAACGCGCGATCCTCGAGCACAACATCACGCAGACGACCGGCTCGGCGGGCGAGTCGGTTGCCGCGGCCGTGGTGTTCACGGTCCCGGCATTGATCCTGCTCGGGTTCCCATTGGAGATCGGGCTGACCACGTTGATCGCCGCGACCGGCGGCGTTCTCGGCGTGTTGATGATGGTGCCGTTGCGGCGCTACCTGATCGTGAAGGAGCACGGCAAGCTCCGCTATCCGGAAGGCAAGGCGTGCGCCGAGATCCTGAGGGTCGGGGAACTCGGTGGAACCTCCGCCACGAAGGTCTTCGTGGGGATGATCGTCGGCGTGCTCTTCCAGGGGTTGAAGGCGGTCCTCGGCGGCGTGAAGACCGCGGTCGAGGTTTCGCTCGACAAGCTGGTGCCCGCCGCGGTGAACCAGAAGTCGGCGTACTTCTCGAAGACGCACCTCGCCTGTGACTTCGATCCCGCGCTGCTCGGAGTCGGCTACATCATCGGCTATCGCACGTCGATGGTGATGGTCGCCGGCTCGCTGCTCGCGTCGTTGATCCTGATCCCGATGATCTTCACGTTCGGCCAGGCGATCCCCGGGACCTTCGGTCTCGCGACGAAGCCCATCGGCGAGATGTCGCCGGGCGAGATCTGGAACAACTACGTGCGACACATCGGTGCGGGAGCCGTGGCGATGGGCGGCATTTTCGCGTTGTTGCGCGCCGTGCCCGCGATCATCTCGTCGCTCACGGCTTCCGCCGCGGGCTTGTTCCGGAAGTCCTCCGCATCTGCCACGCTTCGCACCGAGCGTGACATGCCGCTGCCGGTCTTGCTGTTCGGCGCGCTCGGGCTGGTCGCCATGGTCGCCCTCGTGCCCGCGTTCCAAATCGATTGGATCGGCGCGGTGATGATCCTCGTGTTCGGGTTCCTGTTCTCGGTCGTGAGTTCGCGCGTCACCGGCGAAGTGGGCTCGACGAGCAATCCCTTGTCGGGCATGACCATCGCCGTCCTGATGGGGACCTGCGGGATCTTCGTCGCGAACGGGATGGGCGATGCCAAGTACTCCGTGCTCGCGCTGATGATCGGTGCGATCGTTTGCATCGCCATCAGCAACGCCGGGACTTGCTCGCAAGACCTCAAGACCGGTTACCTCGTCGGCGCGACTCCCGTGCGGCAACAAGGTGCGTTGATCGCGGGTGTGCTCGCCTCCGTGCTCGCGGTCGGTTGGGTCGCCTGGTTCTTGAACGAATCCGAGACGACCGAGACGCCGGTCACGGCCCCCTTCGTGGTCGCAGCGGAGAGGCTCGAGGGCAAGGCCGAGGTAGTCAGTGTCTTCGAATCGCGTCGCAAGGCAGACGATCCTGCGGCGCCGGAAGCCAAGCGCTACGTCTTCGTGAAGTTGGCCAGCGAAGACCTCCCCGCCGGTAGCGGACTCTTGCCGGGGAACTTCCTGGTCGATGCTTCGACGCGCGAGGTGCGCTACGGCCGGCAGGACGGCATCGGCAGCGATCGCCTCAATGCGCCCCAGGCGCGACTCATGGCGACGGTGATCGACGGCATCCTCTCGGCCAAGCTGCCCTGGGATCTGATCCTGCTGGGTGCGGCGCTCTCCATCTTCATCGAACTGCTCGGCTTCCGCGCGCTGACCTTCGCGGTCGGTGTCTATCTGCCGGTATCGAGCACGATGCCGGTGTTCCTTGGCGGCCTCGTTCGCCGATTCGCCGATCGTCGCTATCGCCGCAAGCCGGACGACGACGACGAGCCGGAGGGCACGCTCTTCTCATCCGGCCTGATCGCGGGCGCGTCGATCCTCGGCATCCTGGCTGCCATGCAAGGCTTCCTGCCCGGATTCGACCGCGAGATCGGCATGCATCCGGACCTCGCAGTTCTCCGACACATCCCTGGCTGGCTGGACGAGCAGGCCCACGGCCTGAGCGACCTCGTCGGCCTGGCGGTGTTGCTCTTCGTCGCCTTCCTCATGTTTGCCGCCGCGCGTGCGCGGCGCGGCGGTGCGATCCCGGCGGCGAGCGGCGGACAGGAATAGCGGACAGGAATATTCGACGCGTAGGTGTCCGCCGGGACCTGCGAGCGGTCATTCCAGGACGACTCGAATCAACGAGGCGTCCTGGTCATGAAAGTGCTGCTCGCGGTCTCGCTTACTCTCCTCTCTGTCTCCCTCGGCTCGCGGCTCGGCGCTCAGGCGACGACCGGCGTGCCCTTCGCCAACGATCTGCGCGTCCTGCTGCCGCCGACCTACGTGCCGCAGGGCAGCGGTGCAACTTCATGCACCCCA
This sequence comes from Planctomycetota bacterium, assembly GCA_050181465.1. Classification (GTDB taxonomy): domain Bacteria; phylum Planctomycetota; class UBA1135; order UBA1135; family UBA2386; genus JACRLW01. Next base: position 4,737 of record JBFXDD010000070.1, on the reverse strand, counting down.
GGGTCCAACATGGGCTTCATCCCGGGCGCGCCTTTCGTGGTCGCCTACGACTTGTCCACGTCGACGGCCACCGGCGCGATCCTCTTGCTCGACTTCTTCAATCCTTGCAACTCCCCAGGGATCAACTTCGGTCCGGCGCAACCGGTCGGCTGTGCCGGGCCGGTCGCCGGCGGCACGAATCTCTGGTTCGCCTTGTCCTTCACGCCGATGCCGGTGCCGGTGCCCGGGATCACCAACTCGGCCGGCTACACCCGCTGGAACTTCAACGTTCCCCCGGGCCCGGGTCAGGTCTGGGCCCAGGCCTTCATCCTCGACGCCTGCTCGGGAACCAGTTTCAAGTTCTCGCAAGCTCTCGGCTTCAGTTGGTGATCGGAACTTGCGCGATCTTCGGTGACCGGTAGACCCGGCACCATGGATGAGACCGAAGAGCCGTCGATCTCCACGCAGTCCGCTTGCCCGAGTTGCTCGGCCGTCAATCCGAGCGAGGCCAAGTTCTGCCGCAGTTGCGGCAGTTCGATGGCGACCAAGCCGAGGAGCGCGCGCCGGACGCGCGCGACCACGGCGAATCCCGATCGGGCGGAGACCCAACTCGCGCTTCGCGAGTTCAACCGTTCTCGCGAGATGATCGGGCACCTGCGCCTGGTCTATTGGCTCGGCGCCGTGCTGATGGCGATCTTGCTGCTCCCGGGGCTGTTGAGCGGCAACAACCTGAACGATTCGAGCGAGGAAGGCGAGTCGACCTGGCTGTGGTCGCTGTTCTTCGGTGTCGGCTTGGTGTTGATGGTCGTCGGGGCCCTGCGTGTGCGCCGACGGCCGCTCTTGTGGACGGTGGTGATCGCGTGCTTGTGGACCGTGTACGCCGTCATCGTCGCGGCGCTCTGTCTCTACACGGGGGAGTTCCCGCGCCCCATGGACCTGATCACGATCCTGTTCGTCGCGGTGTTCTGGTTTGCCGTCGCGCGGGCGGCGCGGCTCGAGCGCATCATGCGCGAGCATCCGGAGTTCCAGGTCGAGCGACGTCGCGTCCAAGAAGCGAGTGTCTCGGACGGCGTCGTCGTGCGGGCGGTCGGCAAGCGTCGGCGAGAGCAGAAGTCGGCATGGGTGGGCCGGCTCCGGATCGCCGGGATCGCGGTCGTGGTCGGTGCGATCGGCGTGTTCGTCTATGTCAAAGCGACGGCTCCGCCGACCCTGGCGACGGCGGTGAAGTCGTTCCGCGAGGCCTGGGGAAGTCCTGCTGCAGACGGGGTCCTGGCGGCATTCGAGAAAGAAGATCGCGATGACGTTCGCGCACGGCTCGAGCTGCGTGGCTGGGACAAGATCCGACCCGCGCTCGGTGAGGGCGACCTGCCGGAGAACAGTCGGACCGTGAGGATCCCGATCGCCGGCTCCGCCAAGACAGTGTCCGGCGAACTGGTCATGGCCTACGCGTACGACACCGATGCGCGCCGGTGGCGCATCCGAGGCATCACGCTTCCCGACCTGAAGACTCCGGATGTCGAGCCGGCGATCGCGGCGTTCGAGTCGGCATGGGCGACGGCAGGCATCGACGAGATCGTCAAGCTGTTCACGCCGGGGATGCAGTCGCGCCGCTCAACGCTCGAGCGACTGTTCGAGGGGAGAGACTGGCTGTCGCAGCGACCGAAGCTCGAAGGATCGACGGTCAACAGCAGAAACGCCACGACCTTGCGTGTGAGCTTCGAAACTGAAGAAGGCAGCGTCGAGACGCGCTGGGAGAACCACTACCCGAGCTGGCGAATCAACTCCCTGCGACCTCCGCGATGAGTGGCGACTCGGTATGTCGCCGGTGCGGTGAGACCATGGGCGCCGCGGATCGTTACTGCGGCGCTTGCGGGACCGTGCGCACCGAGCATCTCGAGCGGGTTCGCGCACGACATCAGCGCGATCGGCGCACCCATACGCGCGCCATGCTCGCCGTGGCGATCGGCTTCGTGATGGCGATGGCGCTGCCGACCGTGATCGAGTTCGCTCTGCTCGGCGACGAGGAATCGGAGTCAGAGTGGTCGGACGTACTGCTGTCGGGACTCTCCGGGATCCTGGCGATCGGCGGCGTCGCTCTCACCCTCGGCATGAGTGCGATCCGAACGGGGATCGACTCGCTCGGTCCGCTTCGCGTCTGGATCGCCGCCCCCTTCCTGGCCGCGGGGACATTCGCGATCTCTCACTACTGGGTCGAACTGTTGAGGGTCTCGGCGGACGCGAGCGCCGAGATCGAAGCGCTCTCGACGGTCGTGTGGCTCTACATCGTGATCGGTGCACCGCTGATCGAGGAGCTGCTCTGTCGGTGGGCGATCTTCGGCGCACTTCGTCAGGTCGTCGGCGTGCGACAGAGTGTCGTCGTGGCGGCGGCGATCTTCGCGATGCTGCACGCACTCAATGGCGGAATCTTCCTCGAGCTACCGCATCGATTCCTCGTGGGAATCGGTCTTGGTTGGATCCGCGTGAGCGGCGGCTCGGTTTGGCCGGCGGTCCTTGCACACGCACTGCACAATCTCGCGGCAGTCGTGACGACCGCCGGCTGACCTCCCGCGCTCGCGCGGGGTGTGCGCCGGCGTCGGCTGGCTGTCACTGAATGACGAAGGAGCCGATCGCCGACGTCTCTTCGGCCACGGGCTGCCCTGCCTGCGCCGTCGCCATCCCGAACCAAATCTGCACGCCGACCAAGGCGGGAGCGAAGGGGATGGGGAAGTTCGCGGTCGCGTGACCGGTCGAGTCGAGCGTGCCGAGGAAGCCCGGCAACGCAGCGGAGAAGCTCGCTGCTGACAGCCCGTCGAAACCGAAGCCGAGCACCTTACCGACCGGCAATCGTGTCACTGCCGGGGGAGGAGTGACGGACAGCAACGCCAGGTAGGCCTGGCCTGGGTGGTAGCGATCGAAGAACTCGAAGCTGAGGGTCGAACCGATGCTCGGTGTGCCCGTGAAGGACATGACGTCGGTGGCGGCATCCTGTGAAGTACTCCAGGCCAACGCGAAGGGCTCGGTGGTGCCGAGGAAGCGCATGCGGTGCATCTTCACCGTGTAGGTTCCGGTCGTTGCCGGCACGAACTGCACGATCTCGAAGGGATTGAGAAGCGACGCCGAGGTGGCAACGACTGATCCGTTGGGATCCTCGACCGTCATGTCGAGGTCCATCTGGAGCACGTCCGTCGCGTAGGACGAGTCGGCCGTGGAGAACCACAAGCCCACGATGCGTGTCTCATCACCGCCGACCAGGTCCAGATTGCGACTCCAGATGCCGTTGACGAATGAACTCGAGTCCAGCGAGGCCGCGACGTACTGGCCGTCGCTCACGGCCTTCTGCGACGCCGCAGCGTTGATGCCGCCGGCGCCGTCGTAGTCGCTCAGCACGCCGGTCCCATGCACGTCATTCCAGGCGCCGGCCATGAGCATCGCCTTGATGACTTCGGGCTTGGCGAGCAATGCGTTGTCCGTGGCGGCCAGGAGTGCGGCGACGCCGCAGGTGACGGGCGATGCGTAACTGGTGCCGCTTCCCGCGCTGCCGATCCACGGGGAGCTCGTGGTCGTGGTCGTGATCGCCGTGCCGTGGGCGACGATCTCGGGCTTCTCGTGGCCCTGCGTCGGATTCGCCGTGCTCGAGAAGCTGGCGATGATGTCGTCATCCCAATCGTGGGTGTTGCGGTCGTCGGCGCATCCCGACGCGATCACGTTGAAGCCGTTGCCCGGCGTGGTCACAGCTTGACCGTTGCCCTGGTTGCCGGCCGACTTGAACAACATCACGGCGAAGTTGCGGATGATGTAGTCGAAGTAGCGATCGAGGAAGTTGATCGTGCCGCGCTGGCCGTTCCACCACGAGCAGTTCCCGAACGAGATGCCCTGCTGCATACCCCAGCTCCACGCGATCGGCGCATTGGTGTCGCCGGACGCACCGTAGTTGTAGAGGTTCGGCAAGCCGGGGGCGGCGCCGGTGTGCGGCGTGTGCGTTGACGCGATGATGCCGGAGACTGCCGTCGCGTGGGATGCGGCGGTGCCGGTGCGGCCGTTGATCATCGGCGGCAAGAACGGGTTGTTCGACGCCGCTTGTGCAGTGTCGTTCACGAGTACCTTGACACCGGCACCGGTGACTCCGAGTCGATGCACGTGATCGGTGCGTGCGCTCGGCGATGCCCATTCGTTGGGCATCGACTCGCTCCTCGACACGTCCACCGACTCGTCCATCCACTGCGGTGACGACCAATACACCTTGTCGACTTCACTGCGCTGCGCGAAGCGCTCGATGGCCGCGATCGGCAGCGTCACGAAGACGATCGGCGCGTGACGGTCGACGTGATCCGGCGTATGGCCCGCGTCGCGCAGGGCCGCTGCGAATGCTTCCACCAGCGGGGTGACGTGTCGTTCCGCGACGTCGAGCGCGTGACGCCGCGCGTCCTCGGCACTCGAACCCGCAAGGATGCGGGCATCCAGCGTCCGCCGAAGATCCGGCATCGCCGCGGGGCGCTGCAACCAGAACACCACCTGCAGTTGCTCCGCGAGCTTCATGCGTTCGGTCAAGTCTCCGCCGAACTTGACCAGTCGCTGGTCGTTCAGTCGGTGGTTCGCCCACCGGAGGGAGTCCATGTCGACGACTCGACTCGAGGCGTCGACTGCGCGAGACCGGATGGCGCCGGTGACCGGGTCGAGGAGTCGCTCCTCGACCACGCCGACGCCGAGCTGTTCGAAGGAGAATGCGTGAGAATTCAGGGTGCGGGACGGCTCCTGCGC
>JBFXDD010000069.1:1929-15247 GCA_050181465.1 Planctomycetota bacterium | reverse complement strand
CCCACCGCATCGGGGTAGACATCGCCATCGAGGTCCAGCATGGCTTCGAAGGCCGGCGCCAGGGGGTCGATCTGCACCTGCGCAGCGTCGAAACATGCGATCGATTCCTGGGCGTTCGCGGAAGCCTGGAGAACGATCGCGAGAGAAAGCACGGCGGCGAGTGTCTTCATGAGGATCGCAATGCAACGAGCGGGCGACGCCCAGAGGCGAGAACCGTGCCGAGATCCGCTCATGCACCGGCAAGGCAAACTCGAGCGTGGATTCGACCGTGCAGACTAGCCCGATCGCGACAACCAAGGTCCACTCGGGCACAATCCCCCGGCACAAACTCCCCTATGACCCGCCCTCGCATCGTCTGGGACAGCGCCCTCGGCCGCATCGATCCGAAGAACCCGCCGAAGGGTCGCGCACGCGCACCCGAAGGTGACGGTGTCGTTCGCATTCGGCGTGAGACCTCGGGACGCGGCGGCAAGACGGTCACCACCATCGCCGGCGTGACCGGCACGCTCGACGACGTCACCGAGCTGTGCACCGCGTTGAAGAAGCTCTGCGGTGTCGGCGGAGCGGTGAAGGACTTCGTGATCGAGTTGCAGGGCGATCATCGCGACAAGGTCGAGAAGTTCCTCGTCGCCCGCGGCATGCAGGTGAAGCGCGCGGGCGGCTGATCCGAGCTAGTGCGCGTTCGGCGGGAAACAAAATGCCACCTCGCGCGGCCAAGCTCCGACCGTGGTTCGTCTGGCTCGCCGTCTTCTATGCGGGTTGGCTCGGCACCATCCTCGCGATCGACGGCTGGGCGATGATCGCGACGCACTGGCCGATCGCAGCCGCGATGGCAGCCGGCAGCTACGCAGCCGGTTCGACGCCGATGGGCGGCGGGACCGTGGGTTTCCCGATCCTCGTGCTCCTCTTCGATCAGCCCGCGCGACTGGGCAGAGATTTCGCCTTCGCCGTGCAGTCGATCGGGATGGTGAGTGCGAGCATCTTCATCCTCTCGCGACGCACTCCGCTCGCGATCGACATGTTGCGAGGTTCGATCGCCGGAGTACTCATCGGCGTTCCCATCGGCGTGCTGTGGATCGCGCCGTGGCTTCCGGAACTGTGGGTGAAGCTCATCTTCGCGGTGATCTGGGGCAGCTTCGGCGTCCTGCACCTGCGTCGCATCGAAGAGATCGCCGGCCACCACGGCACGCAGAGTTTGGGGCCGAAGCGCGATCGACGACTCGGCTTCGCGATCGGGCTCTTGGCAGGAGCCACGGTGGTGGCCGCATCCGGAGTCGGCGTGGACATGGTGCTCTACACCGTGCTCATCCTGCTGTGTCGAACCGACCTGCGGATCGCGATCCCGACCTCGGTGGTCATCATGGCGATCGCGTCGGTCACCGGCGTGGCAACCAAACTGCTCACCACGGGCTTGCAACCCGGCGTGTTCGGCAACTGGTTGGCAGCCGCACCGGTGGTCGCCTTGGGCGCGCCGATCGGCGCGTATGTCGTCGATCACATCGGCCGCAAGCCGACGCTGCTCGTCGTCGCCGCCATCTGCGTGGGTCAGTTCGTGTGGACCCTGGTGCACGAGCACGAACAACTCGGCTCGGCAGGAATCGCGATCAGCGTGCTCGCGCTCGGTCTGTGCCTGCTCGGCTTCGAAGCGCTTCGAGCCCTCGGAGCGCGACGCGTTCCGGGGCCCGAGCGCGAGTGATCTGAACTCTCAGCGACCGAGACTGAGCACCATGCCGTTGCTCAGATCGAAGCCCAGCGCGGCGTCCGTGCCGCCGATCACCGCCTGCGCCGACATCAGGATGCCGTCGAGCAAGGCGAGATCCGGCACGTCGAGCATCACCCGCGCTTCACCCTGCACCAGCGCGAGCGGTGCACTCACGAATGCGATCGACGGATCGACCGCGAGTTGGCACGCGCCCGCAGCACCGAACGGGATCGAGCGACCAGGATCGAGTCCCAGCAGCAAGAAGCCGATGTTGCCGGCCGAGCTCCGCACGCGGAACTCGCGACGCGAACCGAGTTCGAGCGCGCCGTCGATGTCCAAGCCTGCCGCGCGACCTTCACCGCCGCACGCCGCGACACTCGCTTCGTAGGCAGCACCCAAGTCCATCACGTGCGGCTCGACGCCCAAGGCAGGGTCCGCTGCCGATACCCAGGCCTGTCCACCGATGACGGAACGCGCCGAAGCGAACTGACTGAGGTTGCTGAGCACCAACGGTGAGCTGCCGACCACTCGGGTCCCGGCGAGTGTTCCGTCCGTCACCAGCAGCTCCGCTCCGCCACCGATCGCCTGACCGGACACCACCGCGAAACGGCTGCCGAGACTCTGTAGTACCGTGACCGCATCCATGACCCGCAATCGCTCGGGGGCACTCGCACTGCCTTCGACACTCCACAACTCGGTGGACACACCGACCGACAGCGAAGAGTAGACGAGTCGGTTGCCGAGTACCGCGGTGCCGCCGCGAATCGCTCCCATGGGCAGCTCGATGACTCGACCGCTCCGAGTGCGGACGTCGAGCGCCAGGATCCGTTGCCCCAACGCCGACCAGACCGAGTCACGACCGATCAGTACCCGTCCGGAGACGAGCAGAGTCGAAGCCACCGAGGAGGCGAACTCGATCCGAGTGCCCGTCGAAGTTCCGTCCGTCGACCAGATGGCATCGCGACCGCCGGCGTCCAATCCAGCGAACCACACCCGGTCGTGGCCGGTGACGAGATCGAAGCTCGCCGCCAGTTGGACAGGGACGTTGGCGAAGTTCGTCAGGCTCTGAGCAACCGGGTCGAACACCGACAAGGCAAGCTCTGTGCGAAGAGGATCGCGTGACGCGACGACCAGACGGTCTCCCAGTCGCGCGACGCGGCCGCTGATGCGGCCGGGCATGCTCGCGAGCAGCACGGTCGCTCGACCTGCACCCAGGTAGAGTCCCGTCACGTTCATGCTGCTGCCCAGGAAGGCAACCGAGTCGCCGATCGGGAGCAGATTGGACAGCACTTCGATCGCGGCAGGATCCCGAACCTGCAAGGTGCCGGCGGCACTGCCGTCGGTCACCCAAAGACTGGAACCACCGCTGGGTGCTCTCAACGCGAACCACATTCGACCGCCGGCCTCGACCGCATCGATCAACAGACGTGCTCCGACTCGGGCGATCTCGACCGAGCCGAGCGCAGTGCCGTCGGAGACGTGTACCGAGAGTTCGTTGGTGCCACGCGCAATGGCAAACAGCGCGCGCTCGCCGAAGGCATAGTAGTCACTCACGCGCGACGAGACGGTGCCCTGACCGCTCGGTGGAAGGGCCAGGTCGATCAACACTCGGGTTCCCCCGAGCGAGCCGTCGGTGATGCCGGGCTCGCCTCCGACGCTCGAATCACGAATCGCGAAATAGGCGGTTCCTGATCCGGCGACGAGTTCGCCTCGGACGAGCTCCGCGAGCAGTGTCGCCTGCCCACTTGCGGGATCGATCGCCCACATGTCGGAGGACCGACCGACGCCGGTCGAGACGATCTTGCCGCCGAGCACGAGCGTGTCGGCATCTGCGCCGTTGACGGCACCACTCAGCGGGTAGGGCATCGTTCCCACCTCGACGAAGCTCGACGCACCACTGCTGACTCGAAGCAGGACGACCTCGGATCCGCGTTGGACCTGCACGAACAAGTCGCTGCCGACTTCGTGCAAGACCTGCGGATTCGTCGATCCGCCAGGCAAGCTCACGGACCGACTCGCGAGCGGCTCGACATCGACCAGCAACACGGAGTCGCCACGCGGCAACGCCAGACTCGAGCCGAATTGGCGCAGCTTCTCGCCGACGGTGCCGAACTGTCGCGGTGCCGCGTCCGCGACCACCGACGTGCCCTGGACACTACCGTCGGTGGCGATCGTGATCTGACGCTGTGTAGTCGGTGCCGAGGAGGTCACGAACAGGTCGAGTAGTCCCCGACCGGATCGGAAACGGCCCGCGGACCAAGCGACGAGACGAGTCTCGAGACCGCCCAGCGATCGCAGTCGCACAGTGCCCGCTGGCGTGCCGTCGGACGACCACAGTTCGAGACCGCTCGCGGCCGCGGCGACAAACACCAGGTGCTCACGCCCGCCGGCATCCTGCGCGACCACTGCTGCGATCGCATCCAGCGTGCTGAAAGACGACCGCGAGCCGACATTGATGTCGGTGAGCATGTGCGTTCCCTGAGCCGTTCCATCGCTGACCCACGGTTCGAGGCCGAAGCTCTGATCGCCTCGCGCGAAGACGAACTTGCCGTTCACCGCGAACCCGCCACGCAGGATGCTCCCGGCAACACCTGGCTCGAGATCGGCAACCATGCGGGTGCCTTCCTCCGTCCCGTCGCTGACATGGACCTCCAGACCGTGCACGCCGTCGTTGGCGAAGAAGAACAGTCGAGAGGCAACCGCAGTGAGGCTCGTGGGGAACGAGGAAGCCGAGCCGGCCGCGAGATCGCGGACGAGTGCGGTCGTGTTCCGCGAGCCGAAGCTGCGATAGAGCTCGCGGCCGTGCGTCGGGGTCGTCGCCACGAAACAAGTCATGGCACCCACGGCGACGAAATCGGACGGCTCCGAGGAGATCGCAGTCGCCGGCTCCGACGAGAAGTCGGCAACCAGGCGCGGCGGAGAGGGAAGCTGCTGGCCGCGCAATGATGCCGCGGCGACCAGTGCAAACAGGGACAGGTACTTCAAGGGACGCTCGCTTCAGCCTTGGGATCGAAGCGCGCGTGAGAGGCGATGTATGGGTCTACACCGGCCGCTCTCGGTCGTCACGAGAATGTATCGGGAATTCTCAGCGCCCCTGGAGCAGCCGCGCCGCCTCGCCACGCAATTGGCCGTCGGCATCGATCCAAGCGTCGAGGACCAGGCCCTGATCCGGGTCGGTGAGGAGCCGCAACAGGGTGGCTCCCAGGGGACCCGACATCTCGGGATCCGAGGCGCCGTCGCGCAGCGCCGCCCCGAGCAGGGGATCGAGCAGCGGATGGTTGTTCGAGCCGTTGGCACGGCCGCTTTGCTCGACGATCCGATCGAGATCCAGACGGACCCGCAAAGGATCGAAGTTCGTGGCCGGCGCCACACCCTCCGCGCCAAAGCGGTTCGGGTCGCCGTCGAGCGGGTTCACCGGCGCACCCTTCTCATCGAAGAGGAACAGCCCGCTGCCCAGCCCGGCCGCCATGTGGACGAACAAGGGCGAGTCGAGCTGGTTGCCGGTGTTCTTGCCGATGTGGTCGCGCAGGAGATTGAAGTCGAGCGCGCCGTACTGACGGTTCTGGAGCGCGGTCCGGAATGCGTCGTACTGCGGACGCCAGGCCGCGAGCCCGCTGTCGGTCATGTGACACGCGGTGCAGTAGCGCGGCCCTTCGTCGGTCGCCTTCACGCGGCCGCGGATGCTGTGCGCCATGATCGCGTTGTGGCTGAGCGACGGGAAGCCGACCGCTCCCGCATCGTTGCCGCGACCCTTGCGATCGGAGAAGGAGAAGATCTTCGACCAGTCGCCGTTCAGATCGCGGTACTGGAAGAAGACCTTCGTGTTCGCCGACAGTTGCGTGATCTTGCCCTTGGGGCTGACGCCGAGCTGGAAGTAGACCGGCGACTGATAGGTGAAGTCGGCGTTCGCCTGTTCGAAGACGATGCGCTCGCCGGTGATGTTGCTGAAGTTGTTGCCCTCGTCGTACTCACCCTTGAGGTGGCAGCCCATGCACGTGTTGGTCCACGAAGCGTGGCACGACGCGCAGTCCATCCGATCGGTGTGGCTGAAGCCGTCGATGTTGCGGTGCGCCTGGATCGGACCGATGCCGTTGCCCGGATCCGCGTCGGCACGTCCCATCGCATAGGACGCGAGCGCGCTGTAGACCGGTTGACCGTCGCGCGGATCGACCTTGCCGGTGTCGACGACCGAGTCGCGCGTCTGCGGCAGGTAGTGCATGCGCCCGGTCAGACGGCTGCGAAGCCAGTAGTCGCCGCTGCCGTCCTGCCAGACGTTGTTCAGCGGGGAGCCCTTGCGGTCGACGGCGAGCATGCGGTCTTCGCCGTCGAGGGCGCGGCCGGCGACCGTCGCGGCATAGGACTCCACCGTGCCGTGACAGCTCGTGCACTCGATACCGACAGCCTGCCCCATGCGAGAGAGCAGCGGACTGCCGTTCGGATCAGTCGGATCGCCGCCGTGCAGATCCTCGCTGCCGTGACAGTCAATGCAACCCATGCCGGCTTCGTGGTGGACGTCGGCCGGCGTGTCGTCTCGACCGTCGCCGTCATAGTCCTCATGAAGGATGTACTGGTTGGCGTTGCGGCCGTTGAAGGTGCGATTGCCGACCGCCGGATCGAACAGCCGCGTGTCCCGCGCGGTGTTCGTGAAGCTCACCGGATTCGCCGGATACTGCACGCGTCGGCGCAGATCCTGGTTCTGGTCGAGTCGGATTCCCCAATACTGCATCACGGTGCGATTACTGCCCTGATGACAGCCGGCACAGGTGTGATCGTCGATGCCGTCCATCTCGGAGCCGTTCGCGAGCGTCTTCTTCACGCTGCGGATGCGGTGGCTTCGCACGTGCGCTCGCTCGGGTTCGTCGATGTCGTCGGGATCGAGCGGCTCGTTGCGCGGAACGTTCGGATCGCGACTGCCCGTGCGGCCGTCGAGGCTGTAGGGCATGTGACACGCCGCGCACCCCGAGGGACGGAAGTCGCCGTAACGATTGTTGGCGCCGCTGCTGCCGAGGTGGCAGTCGCCGCAGGTGAACGCGATCTGCTCGTGATAGAGATCGCCGAGCGGTGAGTCGCTCACGATCCGCCCGACGGCGTCCTGATCGTCGGCCAACCCCGCGGCGTTGTAGTCCTGGTTGCGGAAGACCTTTCGCGGACCGTTCGCGCCGCGCTGGGCGAACACCGGATACTCGATCAGCCGCTCGACCTGTCCGCGCTGCGTGCCGCCGATGCCGTAGTGCTGATCGACGAAAGCCCGGAAACCCTTGTCGTTCGCGGTGTTCTCATGCAGACCGCGGCTCTCGACGACCTCCGACTCGATGCCGGCCGCGAACAGCGCACCGGCGAGGATTCCCGACTCGCTGGCGAGGAGACTACCGGCGACGGAATCCGCATGACCGGCATGACACTGCGCGCAACCCTGTCCAACGCTGGTCACGCGAAGATCGCTCGGATTGAGGAAGCGGAGGTAGTCGAGTGCGGTGTAGGTCTGGCCGTCGACGGTGTAGTCGGGAAACTTGTCCATCCCCGCGAGGGTCAACTTGTTGAACCACGCCCGCGCGTCGCGGCGCTGCTGCTCGCGATCGCCGACTTCCGGCGGCGGCGGCACGTGACTCGACGCGGCGTCTTCTCCTGCCGGGTCACCGCCGTGGCAGGTCGTGCACTTCAGTGATTCGGCACCGGTGAAGGGATGCGGGTTCTCGAGGCCGGGACCGGCGTAGTCGTCGTGGAGCGAACCGTTGTGGCAGCGCATGCACGACTCCGCCGTCGCGACGAGTTCACGACCGCCGGACTCACTGCCGCAAGCCGCCAACGAGAGCGCGAACGCGATCAGAATCGACGATGAGCGCGAAGGATGATGCGAATGCGAAGCCATGTCCGTTCCTCCTCTGTCCGCCTGGGCGGACCCAGGATCTCTTCGGCTGGCCTGTCGAAAACTTGAACAGTTCCGGATGACGCTCCAAAGGCCGCGCGCAAGTCGCCATGCCATGGTCACCTCACCTGTGCTTGCCGCCAGTGCGTCGGGATGTGGCAGCGATTGCAGCGGTCGACCCAACCCAACCCCAGGTGCGGCGGGTTGTTCGCCTGTGCGAGATCGTCGGCGTGGCAGGTGACGCACTCCGTGTCCGTCGGCACGAACTTGGCGGCGAAGGCGCCCGGATGGCAGCGCTGACAGGAGACGTTCGCGTGCGCACCGGTCAACGGCAGGCGTGAGTGGACGTGCTGCGCGACCAGTGACTTCGGCTGCCAGGTCGATTCGCCGTGGCACTCGTCGCACGAACGACCGAGCGTTCCCTGATGGACGTCCTCATGACATCCCGCACAGCCTTGGCTCGCGAAGTTCGCCACCGGGCCGCGATCGTTGTGACACAAGAGACATCGAGCCGCGGAGTGCGCGCCGTTCAGCGGGACGCCGGTCTCCTTGGCATGATCGAACTGGAACTCGGGCACGAGCGTGTTCCAGTCGGCGCCGGCGTGGCAGAGTCGACAATCGCCGGGGAAGCCGTCGTGTGACAACACCGGGCCGAGACCGGCCCACCAGCGGTGCGCCGCAGGATCCGGTTCGCCGCGACTGACGCAGGAGCCGATCATCACCCACGCGAGGACAGCGCCGCACCACGTCAGGAGTCGATGACGTCGTCGTCGATGTCGCGACGCAGCGGACGGAGCTTCGGAGTGAGTTTGCATCAGAATCGCCGTTGCACGAAGAAGCCGAGACCGAGGGCGAGGTCGTCGTCCCAGAGCGTCACATCGGTGTCGACCGCGAGGTTCCAGCCGTCACCCAGATCGGTCGCCCAGCTCGCACGAAGTCGATGCTGGATGAGGTCGTCGGCGTTCGAGAGTCGTCCTTCGAGATGATGGTTCGCGATCTCGTAGAGGATGTCCCAGCGACCCGACGCGCTGGAACGACCGAGCGCGACGCGCAAGCCGAGCAAGTTCTCGTAGGCGGCCACGGAGCCGAACGCAGTGAGTTCGAACTCGGCCCCGTCCAACAAGACGTTGCGTATCCCGCGCGTGACTTCGATCGAGCCGCCGTGCTCACGCTCGTCCGCCCAACCGGCGAGCTCGGAGCGCCACCACGTGTCGGCCGACGCCGCGGTGCGCCAGCCCAACGCGAGTCGATCGGTGTGGTCGTCGTCGATCTCCGCCGGCGTCAGCGGCTCGAACTCGCGCCGCAAGGTCCACGGGAACCCGGTGCGGCGGTAGATGAGGTCGATGACGTCGCCGTTCGGGTCGCGGTGCTGCACGCCGAGGAAGGCTTGCGTGAGATCGAAGCCGCTGCCCTTCTCGTCATCTCGCGAGCCGGTGTAGACATCGATCCAGGCGGTTCCGAATGCCGACCACCCGGCGCCGTCGTCCCACCGACCCTTCGCGACCAGGAGATCGCGATCGCTGTCGCCGTGATGGAAGGTCTTCTGATAGCCGAGGTCGAAGCTGGTGGCGCCGCGATCATCGAGGTTCCACTGGTACGCGGCGGCGAACTGGAAGTCGTCGCCGGTCGACAGTTCGTCATCCGGATTGGGCAGGAAGCCCGCGCTCGCCATGACGCGATCCCCGCTCTCGAGTCGCCGACTCCACTCCGCGCCGTCCAGAAAGCCGAACTCCGGCATCTGATTCTGCAAGAAGCGACCGAACTCCCAGCGCGTGGGTTCGAAGCGGTCGCCGCCCTCGCGGTAGGACAGCCGACGCACGATCAGCTTGGTGTTGAAGTCGTCGTCGAAGCGAGTTCGGTGGGCGAACTCGAAGTCGGTGGCCAGGGTCTCGCCGCGGCCGAACAGGTTGTCGGCACTGAGGCTCGCCCCGGTTCGCAGGAAGCTGCTGGCGTATTGATCGCCGCGCTCGTCGGTGGCGCCGCGCACGATCGATCCGGCCATCCAGACGCGACCGTGCGTCGCGGGCGTGCGCTCGGCGGGTCGCTGAGTCCGCACGCGGGCCAACAGCGGCATACCGGGCTCCCAGCCGTCGGCGCGCGGCTTCGGCTGCGCGGGATCGTCGGGCTTGGGCTGCGGTTCTTCGGTTGCGCGGGGTGGATCGGTGTCCGGCTTCGCGACCGGCTCGGGCGCGGCGAAGCGAGTTCGCGGCAGGAAGATCTCACCGCGAGTGCCGGGCTCGATCCGGACGTCGCGTTCGTCGAGCACGACGATCGCGTTGCGATCGCCGATCTCGCGCACCACCGCGCCGTAGCGGCCACCGCCGCGCGGCAACAGCGCGAGCCGATCCCCGACCTGCAGTCCGTCGCGCGTCCCGCGATCGATCGTGATCGCGTCGGCACCCACCATGACCACGCGCAGGTCGATGCGCACGCTGGTGTCCTGAGCCGGCGCGGTCGTCGCGAAGGCGACGACGACCGGCAGCACGAGTGCCCATGGGCTGTGTGATGTCATCGGCGACGTCCCCCTCGGCGCAGCGGATCACGATGTTCGCCGTGACAGGACGAGCAGTCGGTCGGCAGAGGCTTGTAGCGGACGACTCCGTCGGCCTTCTCGTCGCTCTTGTGACAGGCCGCGCAGGCGAGCGCGCGATGCTGCTCGCCGAGCGCGAACCGCGAGTGCCGATCGTGGTCGAAGATCAGCTCGGCGAAGCCGGCGCCGTCGACGTGACAGCGCGCGCAATCGGTGGTAGCCGCGATCGCAAACTGCCCGGCGTGTGGATCGGCATGGCAGTCGGCGCACGCGGTGCCGCGCGGGCGATCGTGCACCAGTGCATTGCTGCCCGGCGCGAGCGAGGGTCGATGGCAGGCCACGCAGCCCGCGGTCGCATGCCCGCCGCGAAGCGCGAACCCGGTCCAACGACCATGGTCGAACTCGTCGGCGAGACTGCGGAACGAGTCCTCGCCGTGGCACTGCGCACAACCCGCCTCCGCGCGGTCGAAGACGCCGCGATGCGGGTCATGATGGCACGGTCGACACGAGGTGAATGCGTGCTCGGCAGGCGGGATCCTGCCGAAGCTGCGCCCGTGTTCGTCCGGCTCCTCGAGCGGCACGTGGCAACTGGTGCACTCGGTCTGAGCGTGCGCGCCGCGCACCGGGAAGCGCGCATCCCGCGCATGGTCGAAGCCCGCGGCGATCGTCTCGCGGAAGTGCGTCGGCGAGTGGCACTGCGCGCAGTCCGCGCCGCCGGGCAACGAATCGAAGAAGCCCTCGTGGGCATCGGTGTGACAGCTCGAACACTGTGCCGTCGCACCGGCGTAGCGCCGCTCGGCAGCGGAGTCGGCGAGCGAATGGCAGGCCGCACAGTCCAACGCATGCGCGCCCTCGAGAGCGAAGCCCAGATGCGCGTGCTGCTTCGGCTCGAGCGTCACCTCGCGGGCGAACGAGCCGTGCTCGGCGCGATGACACGTCGCACACGTTGCACTCGTCGAGAGACCGGCATCCGCGGCGATCCCGGCGAGGAACTGAGGCGAATGCGAGGAATCGTGACAGTCGGCGCACTCGCGAGCGGATCCGTGCGCACGTTCGCCGCGCTCCAGAGCATGCGGTCCACCCTTGCCGTGACACTGCCGACAGTCGAGCCCGCCATGACCGCCCGCCAGCGACAGGTGCTCGGCGTGATCGACGAAACTCGGTTGCGGGAAAGCGTCCTGGGTGTGGCAGTCGGCGCAGGCGTGCGACATGGCGCCGCGATGAGGGTCGTCGTGGCAGCTCGCGCAATCCGCGGTGAGTCCGGCGAAGCGCCGCTGCCCCTCGGCCAGCACCTTCACGTCGGCGTGCTCGTGGCACTGCGCACACTCGAGCTGGAGATGTCGACCGGCCATCGTCCAACCGATCGACGCATGATCGAAGCTCGCACGATTACCGAACCCAGCCAGGGCGAAGCTGGCATCGTTGGTGGGCACGAAGCCGGCACCATGATGCTCGCCGTGACATGCACCGCAGTTGCCGCCGCGTGCAGCCTCGCTGCGACCGTGCACGCCGGTGCCGTCGCGGCGCTGCGCAGCGATCGGCTCATGACAGGTCACGCACGCGTCGGCCATGTCCGCGAACCAGCCGCCGTGACACGCGGCACAGTTCGCGCCGTCGCGCAGCTCGGCGACGTTGGCGTGTACCAGTGAGACCGGTCCCGGCGAACTACGCTTGATCGAGACCGTCGCGAAGCCGGCGACGGCCACCGCCGAAAGCACCGCGATCCACACCTTCGGCTCGAGCCACTTCATGGTCTGCGCTCCATGGTCGTGCGCTCAGGGCAATCCTCCGCTCATCACGCTGCCGTAGCCGATCGCATAGACGACGTGCACGATGAGCAGGATCACCAGCAGGAGTCCCGCCCAGCGATGGAGCCATCGCCAGCTCGCGAGCACGGCGCGTAGGTCCTCGAAGTGGGCGGCGGCCAGCGAACGTGCGTGGGCTTCGCGCGCGAGCGCCAGTGCGTCCTCGAGCTGCGTGGCCGTGACGCCCTGCGCGATGCCTTGGGCGCGCAGGCGACGGAGCGCGCGCCAGAGGTCCACGCGAAGTCCGACCAGCCCGGCAATCCTCCCGAGCAGGGTGCCGCGCCACTGTCGCTGCTCGATGAGACGCATCAATTCCATGCTCGCCCGCGTCCCGAATTCATCGGCAGGATCGCGCGCCAACTGTTCCACCCGCTCGCGGACTTCCTCGATCCCGGCTTCCTCACCGTTCGCCCGTCGCGGCACGAAGGCGTAGATCCACCGTCCGATCGCACCGGTCGCCAGGATGACGAGCATCGCCAGGAGCGCATGGCCGCCGGGGGTGGAACGCGGTGCGAGAGCCGCGTGCAGCAATGCGGCGAGGAACGCCGCGACTCCGGTCACGACGTGCGCCGACATCCACGCGCGCAGCGATCCGAACCAGAACGGGCGGATGCGCGCACGCCGCAGGAGATACGCCAGATTCGCGAGGATCAACGCAGTGGCCGCGATGCCGAAACCCAGCCCCAGCCCCTGCGCGGAGCGGAGCAGACGATGCGACTCGTGAGTCGCTCGCAGCTCCGTCGGCAGTCGGTAGTAGTCCGAGTGCCAGAGGGCGAATCCGGCAGTGATCAGGGCGAGGACCGCTGTGGCGATCAGAGCCGGCGGCCACCCCGTCGAACTCGCGCGTTCCTGCGGTTCGACCTGCTGCCCCTTGGCCAGGAACGCAACACCCGCCTTCGCCAGCAACTCTCGCGGCGGCTCGCCGCCGATCATCACGAAGACGTCGTCGTTGGGGATCGCAACTCGCCGATCCTCGCCCTCGCCGTCGCGCTCGACGATCACCGCGTCCGCGGTGATCGCGATCGGTCTTGCCGACAGGATCACGCGCACGGCACCGCTCGCGATCGCCGCTTCGATTCGCTCCGCGTTGCGACCGCGGACGCGCACGAAGCCCGAGCGGCGATGAACCAAGCTCACCTCGTTGCTGCCGTTGGCGGCCAGCGCGAGCGCGGTCTCGACCGCGCTGTCGCCACCGCCAACCACCATGACCCGCCGTGACGTGATCGCGCCGGCATCGAGCAGGCTGTAGACGACCTTCGGCAGGTCCTCGCCCGGCACCCCAAGTCGCCGCGGCGAGCCGCGACGCCCGAGCGCCAGACACACCGAGCGCGCGCGCACGCGATGTTCACCGGCATGAACGACGAAGTCGTCGCCGTCGCGCACGACATCCTCGCATCGCGCTCCGGTGATGACCG
>JBFXDD010000069.1:0-1829 GCA_050181465.1 Planctomycetota bacterium | reverse complement strand
CGCGGCGAGCCGCGACGCCCGAGCGCCAGACACACCGAGCGCGCGCGCACGCGATGTTCACCGGCATGAACGACGAAGTCGTCGCCGTCGCGCACGACATCCTCGCATCGCGCTCCGGTGATGACCGGGAGCTGATGCTCTGCCGCGAGCGTGCGCCAAAGCGCGATGATCTCTTCCTTCCGATAGCTCCGCTTTCCCAGCCGACCGAACAGCGGCAGCGTGACCGGCTCGCTCAGCACCAGCTTGTTCCGCGGATAGCGCGCGACGGTCCCGCCGATCTCGCTCTCCTGTTCCAGCAGCACGAACCGCAGGCCGAGCCGCGTCGCCTCCAGTGCGCACGCGAGCCCGCCGGGGCCGGCACCGACGATGCACAGGTCGAGCCGATCGTCGTCACGCGGACCCTGCCCGACTCGCTCGGCAGCCGCGCGCGCCGCCAAGGTGCCGTGCTCGATCGCGACGCGGATCAACGCACGTGCGGTGACCTCGCCGGCGAGGAACATGCCCGGCACGCCGTGCGCGGCGATCGCCGAGTCGAGCCACGGCAGGTCGTCGCGTCGTTCGCGATTGGCGAGTCGAACTTGGATCGCGCCCGCGGGGCACTCACGTTCGCAGGCTGCGATCCCCTGGCAGCGCGCGCCGTTCGACACGACCGCCTGCCCGTGGACGATCTCCAGCACACCGCCCTCGGGGCAAACCGCCACGCAGGTTGCGCAGCCCAGGCAGCGCGAGAGATCGATGACCGGCTCCTGCACGCGCGCGATCGCGTCGCCGGCACGCTGATGAGTGCGCTGGCGCTCGATCGCCCCCTGCATGGCAAGCAGCTCGCGTCGATGCGAGAGTCTCGCGAGCACCGCGATGCCGACCGCGATCAGCACCGCGCTCAGCAGCGCCCAGGTCATCTTGGGTCTCCGAGTCGTTCAGCGGATCGGCTCGGCGGCGACGTCGCCGGGTGTCGGCGCCACCGCCGCGAGGTACGACTGCGCGGCGACCAGGCAGCGATCGAAGACCGCGCCCAGCGTCTTGCCCGCCCGATCGAGTTCGGCGAGATCTCCACCGATGGTGGCGAGTGCGGTCGGATTGTGATCGAGGTTCAGGAACAGACTCAGATCGCTGAGTCGGCGGTTGAACGCATCGAGGTCGTCGAGCATCGGCACCGCGACCACGGCGATCGAGTCGTAGGCGTCGCGCGTGCGGCGCATGCGTTCCTCGCTGCGTGCGCGGAGGTCGGCGCTCGCGATCGAGTCGAGCTGCAGCCGCCACTGGCTGAACACCGGATCGGCGGCCAACCGCATCGAGCCGACTTGCTGGCGCAACGCGCCGGCTCGAGCTTTCGAGTCGGCGACCTGATCGAGCACGCCCTTCATGGCGAGCACGCGATCGCCCTGGAATGAGGTGCTCGCGAAACTCCGGATTCCCTCGCGCGCGGCCGCCGCGGCGTCGCGAGCCAGCTCGACTTCGACGTGCACGCGCTCGATACGCGCGACGAGTTCCTCCACCTTGGCGATGCCGGGCTGGCGATCGCCAAAGGCAGCACAGCCGGTCAGGAGCGAGCCGGCGAGCACGAACACGGACAAGTGCCGTTGGGGCGTCTGCATTGCTGAGGTTCCTTCCGAGTCCTTCCCGGGCGTATCCCGAGATCCACTGACTGAGCCGCCCGTGGGTGTTCCCGGGCAGCGCGGTCGTTTGCATCGACCGCTGTCGAGGTTCTGCACAACTTCGTGACGACGCCTGTCCCAACGATCTGCGGAAGGCGCCATATCATGGTGGTCATGCGCCCTACGCAGTCGGACTCCGCCCAGCTCGGAATTCTCGCGGCCCTCGTGTTGCTG
>JBFXDD010000068.1:0-15446 GCA_050181465.1 Planctomycetota bacterium | reverse complement strand
AGGAGCCGACGCAGCGACGCCGCCGGGCGCGACTTGCGACGATCGCAGCAGGGGTTCACGAATAGTCCGGGCCAGATCGACCAGGCGATGGAACGCGCGCACTTCGGCGGGTCTGATCCCGGGATGCTGCGCCTCGTCTCGCTCGGCGGGATTCTGGTCCTTCTCGGACTCTGTTGGGCCTTCTCCAAGCACCGGCGGGCCATTTCCTGGCGACTGGTCGTGGTGGCGATGCTCGCGCAGGCGGTCTTGGGCGGAGTCTTTCTGACCTGGGAGCGGGGCAACGAGTTCCTGCAGTCCTGCGGTCACGCCGTCGAGGACTTCCTGAAGCTGTCGCAACGCGGCTCGGAGTTCGTGTTCGGCGTGCTCGGCACCGGCGCTCCCGCGGTGGTCGAGTGGCCGGAGGGTGTCGAGGAGCAACTTCCGGCCGGAGCGGTCTTGCCGACCGTGCGACTGGGTTTCGTGTTCGCCACCCAGGTGCTGCCCACCCTGATCTTCTTCTCCGCGTTCCTCGCGGTGCTCTACCACCTCGGCCTCATGCAACTGGTGGTGCGCGGCATGGCGATCGTGACTACGCGGCTCCTCGGCACCTCGGGTGCGGAGTCCCTCTCGGCATGTGCGAACGTGTTCGTCGGGCAGACCGAAGCGCCGCTGCTCGTGCGCCCCTTCCTCGCCAGGATGACGCCGAGCGAGATGCACGCGGTGATGACCGGCGGCTTCGCGACGATCGCCGGCGGTGTGTTTGCGCTGTACGTCGGGTTCGGCATCGACGCCGGACACCTGATGGTGGCGAGCGTGATGGCGGTCCCGGCCGGACTCGTCTGCAGCAAGCTCCTGTGGCCGGAGACCGGCGAACCGCTGACCCGCGGGCGCGTGCAGATTCCGAATGAACGCACCGCGGGCAACGTGGTGGAGGCGGCGGCGAACGGTGCGGCCGACGGACTCAAGCTAGCATTGAACGTCGGTGCCATGCTGATCGCGTTCCTCGGTCTGGTGGCCGTCGCCGATTGGTTGCTCGGCTTCGTGAGCCTGCTGTTGCAGAAGGTCTCGATCCTCAGTGCGGACGACACGCTGACTCTCGGCCGCTTGCTCGGCTGGCTGTTCGCGCCGATCGCTGCGGTGATGGGCGTGCCGTCGGCCGAGATCCCGATCCTCGCGGAACTGCTCGGCAAGAAGCTGGTGCTGACGGAACTGGTCGCCTACGGCGATCTCGCCGCGTTGAAGGAGGCCGGCAAGGTATCGGAGCGGACCATGCTCATCGCGAGCTTCGCACTGTGCGGCTTCGCCAACCTCGGTTCGGTCGCGATCCAGATCGGCGGACTGGGTGCGATGGCGCCCGAACGTCGCGGCGAGATCGCGAAGATGGCGTTCCGCGCGATGTTCGCCGGCGCGATCGCGACGTGCATCACCGCGTGTCTCGCAGGAGTGATGAGCCAATGACGACGTCCACGACCACCGAAACGGCGCGCCTCGACGAGGCGCTCGCGACCCTGCTCCCGCTCGGTCTTCGCGACGTGCGCCTCGCGATGGTTCTCGGCAGCGGGCTGCGCAGCTTCGCCTCGCGGCTGACCGACGCGCGCGAGATCGCCTTTGCCGACGTACCGCACTGGCCGGTGCCGGCCGTGCAAGGCCACGGCGGCAGTTTGCTGGTCGGAAGGGTCGCGGGTCTGAAGGTCGCCTGTCTCACCGGTCGTTCGCACCTCTACGAGGGTCACGCGCCGCGCGAGGTCGTTCGCGCGGTCCGCACGCTCGCGCGCGGCGGGGTGGCGATCTTCCTCCTGACCAACGCCGCCGGCGGGATCGCTCCCGACTTCGTGCCCGGCGATCTGATGTGCATCCGCGATCACATCAATCTCACCGGGACCTCGCCGCTCATCGGACCGCACGAGCCGGCGCTCGGGCCGCGCTTTCCCGATCAGAGTGCGCTCTACGACTCCGCGCTGCGCGCCCGCCTGATGCAGTCGAATCCGACGCTGCGTGAAGGGGTCTATCTCGGCCTGCTCGGCCCCAGCTACGAGACTCCGGCCGAGGTTCGCATGATCGGCACGCTCGGCGCGGACGCGGTCGGCATGAGCACCGTGCACGAAGCCACCGCGGTTGCGGCGATGGGGGCCAAGGTTGTCGGGATTTCCCTCATCACGAACCTCGCGGCGGGAATCAGTCGACAACCGCTGTCTCACGACGAGGTCATCGAGACCGGCCGGCTCGCCGAGCGGCGCTTCGTCGACCTGCTCGAGTCGTTCTGCGCCAGTCTGCGCCGCGAGATGGTCGAAGAACGAGACCCGTGACCACGATCGACTACGAGATCCGGCCCTATCGACCCGGCGACGAGACCGGGATTCTCGCTTCGTTCAATCAGACCTTCCGTGAAGTGTGTGGTCCGGGATACGTCGATCGCGATCTGGCGACGTGGCGATGGGTCTACCTGGAGAACCCCGCCGGGTATCGCATCTTCGTCGGACAGGCGGGCGAGATCATCGCCGGCAATTACTCAGGCACGCCGCAGCGCTTCCACACCAGTCTGGGGCCGCGCACCTTCGTCCACGCGGTCGACAGCTTCGTGCTGCCGGAGCACCGCGCCGGACTCAAGCGGCCCGGCCTGTTCCTGTCGATCGCCGAACCTTGGTTCGACGACGTGCGCGCGCGCGGCGACGCGATGATCTACGGCTACCCGGTGAAGCAAGCCGAGCGGATCGGCAGCAAGTATCTCGGCTACCGGCGAGTCCGTTCGATCGACTATCTGGCGCGGAGCGCGAGTGAGGGTTCGATCGATCGTCCGGCGGACATCGAGTGTCGGATGGTGCGCGAGCTGGGCGACGAGGTCGACGCGCTGTCGGCGCGGTTCCTGTCGACCAAGACCTGCGCGCTGATCCGCGATCGTGCCTACCTGGAGTGGCGTTGGCTGGCGGCGCCGAATGCGAGCGATCTGTACGAGGTGTGGACTGCCCGTCGCGCCGGCGAACTCGTCGGCGTGATGGTCTTGCGGCCGTTCCATGAACTCCTGCCAGGGGCGTGCACGATCGCCGATTGGTGCGTGCCCGACGCGGATGCCGCGGCTACCGACGCGCTGCTCGCCGTCGCGACCGAGCGCGCGCGTGCGCACGGCCGCGCGCACGTGATGGCGGTCTTCGCGGATCCGTCCGCCGAGGCCAAGGCGCTCCTCGCGCGCGGCTTCGTCGCAGAGAGCTCTGCGCAATGGCACGAGCGCATCCTGATGCATCGCACCTTCGATCCGAGTCTTCCCGAGGAATGGCTGATCGCCAGTTGGTGGTACACGATCGGCGACAGCGATCTCGTCTGAGTTCTCACAGTTCTCGTCATGACCGACTACGTCAAGCATCTCACTCTCGCCGACGTCAACTTCCGCTCGCAGGGGACGTCGGGTGGTAGCGGCGAGCTGTCGACCATCCTCAATCGCGTCACTCTGGCCGGTCGACTGATCGCGAACAACGTGCTGCGCGCCGGGCTCGAAGGTCGGCTCGGCAAGACCGGCGACGTCAACGTGCAGGGTGAGGAGGTCAAGAAGCTCGATGAAGTGAGCAACGAGATCTTCCGCGAAGTGTTCGATCGCGTCGGCGTGGTCGCGGCGCATGCGTCGGAAGAACTCGCTGAGCCGCACTTCTTCGATCATCCGGAGGCCAAGTACGTCCTGCTGCACGATCCGCTCGACGGCTCGGGCAACGTCGATGTCGACGGCTCGATGGGCACGATCTTCAGCGTGCACCGGCGCAAAGACATGAGCCGTGCGGTGGGCCTCGCGGACTTCCTGCGCAAGGGCAGCGAGCAGGTCGCTGCCGGCTACCTGCTGTACGGGCCGGCGACGATGTTCGTCTACACGGCGGGCGGACCGGTCCATGGCTTCACGCTCGACCGGGCCGTCGGCTCCTTCTTCCTCACGCATCCGAACCTGCGCTTCCCGACTGCCGGCGGCTCCTACTCGGTGAACGAGGCGAATCAGAAGAAGTGGACCGAGCCGGTGCGGCGAATGGTCGAGAACTTCCGCACCGGGAACACTGGCTGCGGCGCACGCTCCGCGCGCTACGTCGGTGCCTTGGTCGCGGACTTCCACCGCACGCTGATCCAAGGCGGCGTCTACATGTATCCCGGTGAGGTGAAGAAGCCCGACGGCAAGCTGCGGCTGCTCTTCGAAGCGGCACCGCTGGCCTTTGTGGCCAAGCATGCCGGCGGCCGCGCGACCAACGGCGAGGTCGACATCCTCGACGTCGAAGCGACTGCTCTCCACCAGCGCATCCCGCTCTACATCGGTGCGGCGGGCGACGTGGACGAGGTGATGCGGCAGTTGCGGAGCTGAGTTCGAGGCCGACGGTCATCCAGCATGGATGTGGGGCCCTCGTTAGCATGACGCGATGAGATCGCGAGCGTCCACCTCACCGATCGCATGTGTTCGCGCGAGGACCTTCGGGGTGTCCCTCCTGGCGATGGCTGCACTTGGGTGCGGGGACACGGACGTCGTGGCCGGCCGGCCGGAAGCGGCTCTCGATGATCGGCCACCGCCGGCGATCGCACCGCCCGGCAAAGGGCTTCGAGTCACTCTTTCCACGACCGATGAGACGGAGGCCCGCGGAGTCTTGGCTGCCCCGCTCCACGACCCGCGTGACGATCCATACGACCGCGGCCTGCGGAATCGCTTGCTCGGGAACTTCAGAGTGCCCGGTACTTTCGACCTCTCGCCGGCAGCGGTCGATCGCTGGCTCTATCTGGCCACCGATCGACTCCAGGGAACGGTGATGCTCCCCGCCGGCGAAACCAGTGCCGAGATCGAACTCAGCCCGATGCCGGTCCTCGTGCTGTCGGTGATGGATTCTGGCGGCAATCCCGTGGCGCACGCCGATCTCGTCCTATTTCCAGATACGGAATCCGACAGAGAGATCCAAGATTGGTTCACGCTGCGTCGGCGGGTCTCGACCGACCACCTGGGCACCGTGAAGATCCCGTGGCCCTGGAAGTGGGGAGACCCGGCACGGGCCGAGGTGCTCATCCGAATGACGGGCCTCTCGAAGGTCGTGCCTTTGCGCGAATCGAGCACCGAGAACCCGCAGCGGATCGATCTCGGAGCGGTGGGCCATCTGGTGGTGCGCCCGATCGGCGGCGGGCCGGTCGCCGATGTCGACATCCAACCGGAAGCGGGCTACTACACCGGAACCGAGTATCGAGGAGAGGATCATGAAGTGGCGCTTTCCGTCGCCCGACGGATCGCCTTGGAGTGGGTCTGGCTGCCGAACGCGGAGAACGACGCGAAGACGAACGATCGATCATTCCTCGTGCCGCTAGGCCAGCGGTTTCGAGTCGAGGTGACGTTGTACGGCGGACGCGTGCATCGGTTTCGAGAGTTCGAAGGACCTCGCTCGCTCGACCAGCCGGCAGTGTTCGAGATCGACACACGCGCTGCGGTGTTGCGAGCACGCGTTCCGTCCCCGCCGGACGACGAACTCGATCTCCTCGTACTCCGGCAGTTCTCGAGCGAGGCCTATCGGTGCCGGGTCGGGCCGGATGGCGCTGTGGAAGCGCACTGCTTGATGAGCGACGAGCCTGCTTTGCTTGCGATGTGCACGAAGTCCACGGCGCAGGAGTTCCACCCGATGCGGATCGATCGCGATGAGATTGATCTCGGTGATCTGCAGCTCGCAGTGCGGCCGAGTGTCGGTTACGTGACGCTCCTCGACGCCGAGGACAGCGTGAGCTTCGCGGCGGTGGTTCCGCATCGATTGCGCTGGCGTGAGGGTTGCGCTCTGGAAGGCCTGCCGACGGCCAGCGGGGTGATCCGTATCCGGAAGGTGCGGGACCTGGGGTGGGAGCTGGTCGGTTTGCCCTCGATCGTCGGTCTCCAACTCGAGATCCTCGCGGAGACCGAAGCGCCCGAGGATCGATTCCTGGTGATCGAGGACGGCGCCCACGTCACCGTACGGCTTCGCGACTGAGCTGGCCCGCTCGTTTCACTCGCTCTTGAAGGCGTAGTAGTCGGGGCGTTCCACGTCGGGGTCGAGGTCCTGGCGCAGGAGGATGGTTCGCACCGCCCACACTTCCGCGAACACTCGATACGTCAACGCCGTGCGGTCGAGGTAGTCGACGCCGTCGCTGCCGCCGGTGCCGACCCGTCGGCCGATGATGCGTTCCACCATGCGCGCGTGGCGTTGCCGGAACACGATCATCGCCTGCTCGGCCGCGATCAGCGCGTCGATGACCTCGGCCGGCCAGGCCAGCAGCGGGAGATCGCGGTTTGCCTCGATGAACAGGATGGCACATCGCAGCCGGCGCAGATCGGCGCGTTCGTCTGCCGGCGCGTCGTCGGCGCACAGGTGTGCGCGCGCCGACTCCAGCTCCTTCTCGTAGCGTTGCCGCAGCCGATCGAGGTCGGGTCCGGTCAAGGCCTGATGACCCAGCACGTTCGCCATGCGCGCTTCCTGGCTCCTGCGCTGACGGGCGAGGAAGTCGTCGATGTAGCGGAGCACCGTGGCCTCGTCGTCCGCCTGATCGGGTGTGCTGCCTTGGATCGGCGTGCGCAGCAGCCAGCGGTACACCGCGTCCTTGAGGCTCGGCAGATCGGTGCGGCGTCGTTCGACGCGCGCGAGGGCGGGCGACGGCGCCCCGTCGGGACTGCGCAGGGCCTGCATGTACGACAGCTCATGGCCGAACGCGATTCGTTGGCTGTCGGGGAGCCCGAACAGGATCTCGATCTCGCGCAACTGCGCCGACTGGAAACCGCTGGCCGGCGACAGCTTGTCGCGGAAGTCGAGATACTCCCGCGTGCGCATCGTCTCCATCAGGCGGAAGTGATCCGCCATCAGCTCGAACAACAACGCGACGCGACGGAACCCCGCGCACGCCGCATGCAACGAGGACTCCGCGACGTGCTCGGTCCCGAACACGTTTCGCGCGGTGACCAGCTCGCGCAGCACGAGCTTCATCCATAGCTCGTCGATCTGGTGGATGACGATGAAGCGCACCTCATCGTCGGACAACTTGCTCTCGTCGCGCTCGACCCCGCCTTGCAGAGCGAGCAGTTCCTCGACCCGGATGTAGTCCCAGTAGTTGACCGGCGCGCGCGGCTTCGTCATCCCGCGCAGTTCACTGCGTGCGGATCTCGAAGTCGAGAATGTACTGCTGTTGGCCGGGGGCCAGGTCGAATTCCCGCTTGGTCTGCTGGTAGTCGACCACCATGTGGAACACCTCGCCCTGACGGCCGGCACTCGCCTGGTAGCGACCCGGCGGCAAGCGCTTGGGAATGGTGAAGCGGCCCTGGTCGTCGCTCACGGTGTCGGCGCTGATCATGCCGCGCGGATCGGTTTGCCCAGGGGTGGTCACCGTGCTGATCTGCACCTTGACCTGGGCCGCCATCGTGCCGTTGACGCGCACGGTGCCGGTCACCAGGGTGCCCTGGATCATCTGGACGGTGCCGAGGTCGGTCTCGCGGCCGTCGGCGATCTCGATGTCCTTGATCGTCGACAGCGTGTGGTCGGGATGCAGCACGCGAACCTGATAGGTCCCCGGGGTCAGCTTGTCGAGTCGGAAGCGACCGGCCTCGGTGGTCTGAATCGTCATCTGCGAGACCTTCGACGGCGTGATGTTGCCGAAGATGCCGATGAGCGGGTTGTCTTGAAACTCATTGGGCTTGGTCTCGATCGTCGCCTTGGCCAGCGGCGCGCCGTTCGTGGCGCTCACGATCGTGCCCTTGAGCGCGCCTCCGGTGACGAGTTCGACGACCAGCTCCGGAGTCGCGCTGCCGATCGCGATCTGGAAGGGTTCGGAGAAGGTCATCGCGTGGCTGCCGGTGTGGATCTCGAGCATGTAGTTGCCCGGATCCCAACCGGTCAGCGTGCAGAAGCCCTGATCGAGGTCGCGCGAGGTCACCTGCTGAGGCTTTGCCGAGAACAGGTTGCCCGGCATCTTCTGGGCTTCGAACCAGCTCTTGCGGATGACGGTGTACTTCTCGACGAGGCGCCCCTGCTTGGTGACGACCTTCACGCGCACCGCGCCCTGCTTCTCGAGGACCAAATGCCGATCGGTCTCACCGGCGAACACCGGTTTCGCTTCGCCCTTGCTGAAACCTTCGGCGGTCACGAGCACTTGATAGGGACCCTCGACGAGTCCCAAGGCTTCGAATCGACCGTCTCGATCCGTGCGACCGTTGAGCGTCAGCGGCGACTTCGGTGCCATCGAGATCACTTGCCAACCGGCATCCGGCACCGGCTTGCCTTCCGCGTCGGTGACGAGCACCGACAGGCTCATGCCCACCGGTAGTTCGAAGTCGAACACGTTCTCGGTGTCCGTGCGCAAGTTCTGCATCGGCCGCTCCTGCCGGGCGAAGCCCTGCGCCACCGCCGAGATCGACGCGATGCCCGCCGTCGCGTTGTCGAATCGGTAGTTGCCGCCGGCATCCGTGAGCACGTCGATGCCCGGCGTGTTGAGCGCGTTGCTGAAGCCGAAGCCCTGCGGCGATGCCTTCAGGGTGACGATCGCGTTCGCGATCGGTCCGCCGCCTTGCTGGGCCACGACGCGGCCGCGCACTTCGAGACCGGCCTCGACTTCGAGTCGACCGATGTCCCACCACTTGCCAGCGAACAGCGTGAGATTGGGGCGAACGAGGTTGGCGTGTGCCTTGCCCTGGAGGCGGAGCTCGAACACTTGCCCGGCCTCGATCTTGGCGAGCCCGAGGCGGAAGCCGCCGCTCGCGTCGGTCTTCGTGACCGCTGCCGGCAGTTCGACGACGCCGGCTTGCTGACGCTGCATCTGCTCGAGCAGGTTGCGCATGCCCTGGCCGGCGTAGAGCGCGACGTCGGAGTCGGCGACCGCGTGACCGAACTTGTTGACCACGATGCCGTACACGCCCTGCTCGAACTCGTCGCCGGAGACGATCGGTTGCTCCACGGTCGTGCGCGTCGGTTGCACGGGAGTCGGCTCTTCCACCGGCGGCTTGACCTCGATCGGCTTGACCGGCTGCGTCGGCGTTTCTGGATCGTTGGAGCGCTGGATCCCGGGATCGGTGCCGGGCCCCGGCTGTGCCGGGTCTTCACCCATCACGGTGTAGAGGAGCACGCCGACCACACCGATCAGTGCGATGGCGAGGATGGCCTTGAGGGCGGAGTTCATGAGTTGTGGGGCGGAGGGGGCTATCGGCTGCTCAGACCGAATCGTAGGCGAACTTCTTCCTGCCCGGGGGCGATCACGACGGTCTGTTTGGACTGCTCGTAATCGCGAATCTGCAACAGGATGGTGGGAAGATTGCCGCGCCGTGCGCGCGCGAAATACTGTCCCGGTGGGAGACGTTTCGCCAGGAGGAACTCCCCCTGGTCGTCTGAGGTCGCCTCGGCGAGGACCTGAGGCTGGCGCACGCTGCCATCGGACTCGACGGCCACGAGGGACACTTTCACCTGACTTGCCGGTGCCCCGTCCACGGTGGTGACTCCGCGCACGACTGCACCCGCCGGGAGCCGGATCGTGCCGAGATCGAGCGCCCCACCCTCGCTCAGCTCGACCGGGTCGAGAACGACTTCGGTGGCATCGGGATGACCGATCCTGAGGCGGTACCGACCCGGGGAGAGTGTGTCGAGCTGCACCGCGCCGTTGCGTTCGCTCGACGCGGTTCGCTGCGTGATCCGCATCGGCACCGCTTCGCTGAGCATGCGCGTGATGGGGTTGTCGTCGACGAACTCGGCGATCGTCGTCACCTGTGCTTCCGAGAGCGGACGGCCGCGGGCATCCGCGACGACCAATCGGATCGAACCGCCGCGCAAGGCATCCACCTGCACGCGCGTCTCCGGCGACTCGAGCGTGATCGCGAACGGCGCGCTGAAGGACTTCGCGATCCCGGTCGCCTCGACCTGCACCACGTAGTGACCGGGATCGATTCCGCCGTAGTCGAAGTAGCCGTCCGCGTCGAGATCGATCGGCAGGACACGCGCGACCTGACTTCCTGGGTGACTGCGCAGCACTTCACTGTCGGGTTGCGCAGCCAACACCAGCAGGTCGAAGTTGCGCAGCACCTCGCCGCTTCGTTCCACCTTCACGCGCAAGCGCGGCTGCGGTGAGAGTTCGAGCACGACGTCGCGCGCGCCGGCGCGGATCGGCTTGCGTTCGGTCGGCACGTGACCGTTGGCGACCGCAGTGACGAGGAACGCACCTTCCTCGAGGCCGATGATCTCGAAGTTGCCGTCGGCATCCGCGAACGCGCGGTGCGCCATCGTCGAACGGTTGACGAGCACGCGCGCTTCGATGGTCGCACCGGCGAGGGGAGCCCCGGTCGTCGATCGAACGCTGCCGACGATCGTGGCGCCGCGCGGCAGTTCGAAGTTGCAGCGATTGTCGACGGCGACGCGCAGTTCGACGACGGGTCGGACGACGCGTGCGAAACCCGGCGCGCGCGCGACCACCTGCACCGGGCCTTCGGGCAGGTCTGCGATCGCGTACTCGCCGCCTGCGTCACACACGGCACTCGCGCCGTCTTCGGATTCTGCGGTGGGAGTGGTCAAGGAGGTGAGTCCGACCGGGCGCGCCGTGACGATCGCGCCGGCCAGCGGGAAACCGTCGCTGCCTTGCACGGTCACCCGCCCGCGCAGGACGAGCCCGCGTTCCAGTCGGATGTCGCCGAGCTCCGTCCAGCGATCGCCGAAGATCGTGAGCTGCGGCAACACCGCGGCAGCATGACCCGCCGCACGCACGCGGAGGGAGTAGCCGCGCCCGATCACCTTGCTCGCACCGACCTCGAAGCGACCGTCCGGACCGCTGATCGCGCGCGCGATCGGCGGCACGATCACACCGCGCTCGGCGACGACCAGCAGGTCGAAGGGATTGTGGGCGATGCCTTCGAGCAACTCGATCTCGGCATTCGCGAGCGCGGCACCTTCCGGGCCGACCACGCGGCCGCGCAGACCCTGCGGCAGATCGCGACGCGGGGCGCCCGGGTCGACGACGTTGCGCGTCGGTTCGCGCGACTCGACGTCGCTCGCGGTCCGATCCGGATTCGAAGTCGATTCCGAACGGTTCCTGGCGTTCGAGTCGGGTTCGCCCACGGGCACCCCCGGCTCGCGTTCGCCTCGCGAGTTCGCGAACCAATGGATGCCGAGACCCACAGCGAGGACGGCGAGCAGCGCGACGACGAACTTCATCGGATCTGGAGCTCCAGCAGACGTTCTGCGCCCGGCGCGAGTTCGACCGTGGACTCGGTGGTCGTCGCCGCCCGCCCGAAATCGGGAGTCGCGAGCAGTTGCCAGTTTCCGGGGGCCACCGGGCCGAGTGCGTAGCTGCCGTCCGGCGCGCTCGTCGTCTCCGCGAACCATCGGGGTGTCCCGCCGCCGGTCGCTTCCAAGCGCACGAGCACGGCGCCGACGGCGCGCCCGTCGGCGTCGCGGCATCGGCCGACGATCCGAGCTCCCGGTTCGAGAGCGATGGTCAGCGATTGCGCAGGGTCGACGCTCTCGACCGGCTGCAGCACGGCGGTGATGTGCGGCGCGAGACCGGCGGCTCGCACCGAGAGCCGGGTGGCGTCGCGATCGAGCAGGAGGTCGGCATTCCCTTCGGCATCCGTGGTCGCCGATCGGGCGGCGTCACACCGAGCGCGCAAGAGCACGGCTGCCAACGCGCTGCCGTCGAAATCGGCGGGCAAGGTCTCGATGACGGCGCCGGCGATGGGTTGTGCCAGGTGGTCGGTCACGTGCACTCGCACGCGCGGTGCGGGACGAATCGCGAGGGTCGTCGGCGACGAGGTCGGCGGCGGCGCCGCCACGAGCTCGCCGGTCGTCGAACGATGGCGATCCGACGCGATGTCCACGCGAAAACTTCCGGCGTCGAGGCCGCGGAAGCGGAAGCGCCCGTCGCGGCCCGTGGTGGTCGTCGGGCTCAGCAAGCGTCTGCCGCGCACGATCGGCGCACCGTCACTTCGCGCGATGCGCACCTTGGCGTCGCCGACCGGCAGCTGCGTCACCGCATCCACGACGACGCCTTCGATCACGGCCCCCTCACTCAGGCGGACCTCGATGCGCTCACGGAGCGGCACCGTCACCTCGAGCGAGACCGGCAAGGTTCCCGCCGGCGGCTCGACGTGGAGACGAGCGGCCCCGCTCGGCACGCCCAGCAGTAGGAAGCTGCCGTCGCTCGCCGAGCGCGCGCCGATCTCGAGAGTTCGCGCGCCGGTGGTGACCAGGACCACGCGGGCATCGACCACCGCCTGCGACTCCGCCGACAGGATGCGGCCGCCGACCGAGTGGCCCGGTTCGAGCGCGATGGTGAGCCGAGCCGCGGCATCGGCGCCGGCGGCGTGGTGATGTTCGTGCTCCGTGGTCGCGTAGCCGTCCGCTTCCACGCGGATACGGCCGTCGCCGACCGGGATGCCGTAGAGGATCGCTCGACCGCGAGCGTCGCTCAGCGCCGTGCGCCGCGGTGCGCTGCCGCCGAGGAAGGGATCGGCCAGCGTCGGCTCATGGAGCACGCGGGCATTGGCGATGGGCTCGGCGCGATCGGCGCGCTGGATGTCTAGGACCAGCCCGAAGCCGGCGTCGACCCGCAGATCCCCGAGATCGCGGATTTCGCCCGCGTCGCTCGGCCCGAGCAGATCGAAGTAGACGGTCGGGCGACGTGGCGCTTCGACGGACAGCAGGTAGAGCGCACGCGCCGGCAACTCGAGCAGGAAGCGGCCGTCTTCGAAGGTCACCACGCTCTGCAACGTCGCGGCGGGACCGGGCGAGTCGTCGGCGAGCCAGCCCGCCGTCCACGGCGCACGCACGACGACCGCGGCGCTCGCGATCGGCTGCCCGACGTGGTCGACGATGCGCCCGCGCAAGGTCAGGCCGTCGCGCGCGCGCGGCGTCGTCGGGAGCGTGGGGCGCTCGACGGAATCGCCGTGGGCCGTGGTGCGAACGGAGTCTCTCGTGCCGCCGGTTGGCCGCGATTCGACCTCGTTCGTATCGCGCGCGGCGCCGATCCCGGCGCGGCCGCCGTCGGCATCGTTCGGCGGGTCGCCCGAGCCGAGCGATGCCAACCACAGGGCTGCCAACACCGCGGCGAGGACGGCCAACAGCAGCCGGATGCTCATCGATCGCTGCATCGTTCGTTCGCTTGGTCCGCGGCGGCGGCGGCGGCGGCGCGCAGCCGTTCGATGAGGTCGAAACGGCAGGTGCCGCAACCGCGCCCCGCACCGGTCCTTGCCATCAAGGCTTCGAGCTCGCGGGCGCCGTTCGCGATGGCCTCGGCGATGGTCCGTTCGGTCACATGCATGCAGTAGCACAGGAGCGCGTCGGCGCTCGGGTCGGGTGGCGGATCGTCCTTGGGTTCGGCAGCGGGCACGGGGCTGTTGCGTCGCGGCCGCTTTACGAGCCGCCGCCGCTCCCTACTCTAACCGCGCCCCGTCCCGCCCTCTGCCATCCCCGTGAACGATCTCACCATTTCGCGCGCCGCGCGCCTTCGTCCTCTCACCGATGTCGCGCGCACCCTCGGCCTGAGCGACGGCGACCTCGAGCCGTACGGCTCGACGATGGCGAAGATCCGACTCGACGTGCTGGAGCGCGAGCGGATCCGTGATCGCGCGCGCTACGTGGTCGTCACCGCGATCAATCCGACTCCGCTCGGCGAGGGCAAGACGGTCCACACCGTCGGTCTCTCGATGGCGCTCAATCGCATCGGCAAGCGCGCCTTGTGCGCGATCCGTCAGCCGTCGATGGGGCCGGTGTTCGGGATCAAGGGTGGTGCGGCCGGCGGCGGCTACAGCCAGGTCGTCCCGCCCGAAGACTTCAATCTGCACCTGACCGGCGACTTCCACGCGGTGGCCGCGGCGAACAACCTGCTCGCGGCGATGGTCGACACTTCGCTCTTGCTCGACAACCCGCTGGACCTCGATCCGCAGAACGTGACTTGGCGGCGCGTGGTCGACATGAACGATCGCGCGCTGCGCGAGATCGAGATCGGTCTCGGCGGCGACAAGAACGGCGTGCCGCGGCGAACCGGTTTCGACATCACCGCGGCGAGCGAAGTCATGGCGGTGCTCGGTTTGTCCAACAGCATGAAGGACCTGCGCGAGCGCCTCGGCCGCATGGTGGTCGGCTTCACCCGCGGCGGGCGCGCGGTCACCGCCGAACAGGTGAAGGCGGCCGGTGCCATGGCGGCGATCCTGCGCAACGCATTGATGCCGACGTTGATGCAGACGCTGGAAGGCACGCCGGCCTTGGTCCACACCGGACCCTTCGCCAACATCGCGCACGGCAACTCGTCGATCGTGGCCGATCAGATCGGTTTGCGCTGCGCGGACTTCGTGGTCACGGAAGCCGGCTTCGGCGCCGACATGGGTGCCGAGAAGTTCTTCAACATCAAGTGTCGCGTGTCGGGCCTGCGGCCGCACGCGGCGCTTCTGGTGTGCACCGCGCGCGCGCTCAAGGTGCACTCGGGGCGCTTCCAGGTGGTCGCCGGCAAGCCGCTGCCCGAGGGGCTCCTGCGCGAGGATCTCGATGCGATCGAGGCGGGCGCCCAGAACCTCGTGAAGCAGATCGAGAACGTGCGCTTGCACGGCGTGCCGGTCGTGGTCGCGATCAATCGCTTCCCGCACGACACCGACGCCGAGCTGGCGCTGATCCGGCGCATCGCGCTCGAAGCGGGCGCTTTCGACGCGGCGGTGAGCACGCTCTACGGCGACGGCGGCAAGGGCGGTGAGGCGCTCGCGCACGCGATCGCGGCCGCGGCCGAGGAGCCGCAGACCTTCCGCCATCTCTATCCCGAGTCGGCCTCGCTGGTGGAGAAGATCGACACCCTGGCGACGAAGGTCTACGGCGCCAAGGACGTGTCGTATTCCGCGTTGGCCGCGCAGAAGCTCGAGCTGTTCACCGCCGAGGGTTACGGGCGGTTGCCGATCTGTATGGCGAAGACGCAGTACTCGCTGTCGCACGACGGCAAGCTGCGCGGCCGTCCCGAGGGTTTCACCTTCCCGATCCAGGATGTCCGGCTCGCCGCGGGTGCCGGCTTCGTCTACCCGATCGCGGGCGAGATGATGACCATGCCGGGGCTCGGTCGGACTCCCAATGCCGTGCACATCGATCTCGATGCGAACGGCGACATCGTCGGCCTGATGTGAGGCGAGTGCGCGGCGCGCGGCGTCCCGAATCGAGGCACGTTCTCGATTTTGGTGTCGAGCTTGTCGTCTCGCACTTCGGTTTCTTGATCGAACGTGCCGATCCTCTGGGCAGTCGGGTGGACTCACCCGGCAGGAGCACCCCATGAGCGACCGCGCACCGATGGAACCACAGACAGTCGAGGATGCCTTCTCGCCCGACAGCAGCAATCAGGCTGTCGGCTCGCGCGTCGACGAGCGCCGCCACGCCGCGCGCGTCGTCCTCGAGCGACCGATCCGCTACCGCTTTCCGACGATCCCCGCGGCCTCGGTGTGGGCGCGGGGGCTGGTGGCGAACTTGTCGGCGACCGGCGGGGCCTTCCTGGTCGAGGGCGCCTGGGAC
>JBFXDD010000067.1:1546-16082 GCA_050181465.1 Planctomycetota bacterium | reverse complement strand
CCTTCGCCGGCGCGCGTGATGATCGTCTTCACTTCATGTGGCGTCAGGTTCTGCGCCTCGTCGACGATGAAGAAGATGCGCTGGAGTGTCCGTCCGCGGATGTAGGCGAGCGGAGTGATGAGCAGCTTCTCCGACTCCCGCATCTTCTGGATCTTCTCCGCAGCAGGATCTTCATCGCCCAGCTCGTTGCGGATCACCGAGAGGTTGTCGTAGAGCGGCTGCATGTACGGATCGAGCTTGGCATCGATGTCGCCGGGCAGGAATCCGAGGTCGCGATTGCTGAGCGGAACCACCGGTCGCGCCAACAGGATCTGTCGATA
This sequence comes from Planctomycetota bacterium, assembly GCA_050181465.1. GTDB lineage: Bacteria > Planctomycetota > UBA1135 > UBA1135 > UBA2386 > JACRLW01. Next base: position 15,762 of record JBFXDD010000067.1, on the reverse strand, counting down.
ATCGCGCCGACACTCGAGCGCAGCCGCCAACGCGAGCAGCGTCTTGCCCGTGCCGGCGGTACCGGCGAGGGTCACCAGTCGGATGTCGTCGTTGGTCAAAGCCTCGAGCGCAAAGGACTGCTCGGCGTTGCGCGGCTGGATGCCGTAAGCGGCGTGCTTGCGGATGCGCACGAAGCTCTGATCGAGCGCGCGATAGGTCGCCAGCACCGAGCGTGAGCCGTTGCGGAGGATGAAGTTCTCGTTGGGGACGGGTCGATCCGCCTGCGGCACGCTCGCCGCCGGCACGACACCGGCCGGCTCGTAGAAGCTCGCGATCACCGCCTCGTCGACGTCCTCCACCGTGCGCTTGCCGCGATAGAGCTTGTTGAGGCTCTCGACCTTGTCGTGCGTGTAGTCCTGCGCGGTCAGGCCGAGCGACTTGGCCTTCATGCGAAGGTTGGTGTCCTTGCTCAGCAGCACCACGCGGCGCCCCTTGCTGCCCTCGTGGATGCGCAGCGCGGTATTGAGGATTCGGTGATCGATGGTGTCCTCGAAGAACGACGCTTCGACGCGCGGATCGAAGGATGTCCCGATCACCACTCGCATCCTGCCGAGATCCTCGCCGAGTGAAGCGCCTTCGTCGGAGAGGATGTCCCCCGACAGCTCGTCGATCCGGCGCAAGAACTCGCGAGCTTGGAAGTTGATGTCCTCGTTGCCCTTCTTGAACTTGTCGAGTTCTTCCAGGACCGCGATCGGGATCGCTACGTCGTTCTCCTCGAAGTTCCGGATGCAACCGGCGTCGTGGAGGATGACGTTGGTGTCGAGAACGAAGAGCTTGGGCGCCTTGGCCCGGCCGGCACTCATGCGTGGATCACCGCTGGTTAGCCTTGGGCGTGACGCGCCCGTCTGATTCCACCCGCATGCTAGCCCGGGCTACTCGCGAACGCCTGCTGCGATCGCCGCAAATCGCGCCCGTCCGCGTTACTACGCGGGTTCCTCCCCGGCAGCGCAGCTACAGCTACGCTTCGGTCGTCGACCGTCGCAGCTCCTTGCCGGGCATCGACTCGTGTCGATCTCGCGACGACGTTCACGAATAATCCGGGCTAGGGCTACTCCTCGATCGTCGACCCATGCGGCTCCTTCCTGGGCATCGACCAGCGTCGAACTCGCGACGACGTTCACGAAGCGTCCCGGCAGGCCACGTCGCCGCTGAACGGCCGCTCCCCTCGGCGCGATCGGAGCTCTGGCACGATGCAGGATTCCGGTCGTAGAACACCGACATGTCCGAGTCCTTGATCATTCCTTGCACGGCCTGCGCGACGCTCAACCGCGTTCCGCGCGAGCGCCTACGTGACGTGCCGGTGTGCGCCAGTTGCCGATCTCGCCTGCTCGACGATGCACCGCGCGACTTGGACGCGGCGACCTTCGGGACCGTCATCGGCAAGAGCGATCTGCCGGTCGTGGTCGACTTCTGGGCGCCGTGGTGCGGCCCCTGTCGAACCATGGCCCCGCAGTTCGCCGCCGCCGCCATGTCGCTGCGCGGCAGCGCACTGCTGGTGAAGCTCGACACGGAAGCCGAGCCGGAGGTCGCCGGCCGCTTCGGCATCCGTTCCATCCCCACCATGGTCGCCTTCCATCGCGGTCACGAAATCGCGCGTACGAGCGGAGCAATGGCCTCAGCAGCCATCGTGGACTGGGTCAATCGCTCGCTGTGAACCCTGCGCGCCGTGGTTGCCCCGCGAGGTCGGTGCGCGACAACCACCACCATGCGAACACCAGATTGGGCACCCAACACGACCAGGCGACGATGCGATAAGCCGGCTCGAAGGAGCCGGTGATCGCGATGCCGATCGGCAGTTGCACCCGGAGCGTGGCTGCCGCGAAACAGAGTGCGTAGCTGACCACCATGGCTCGCCGATGCTCGACGACGCGACCGTCGTGGATGCGCCAGGCTCCGATCGCCGTCGATCCGAGCCACAAGACCGCGAGCGAAGTGAAGCCCGCACGTGCCGTCGCGCCAGCCATCGAGAATGGCGCCATCGCCAGCGCCGCGAGACCGGAAACGGCAACCGCCAGGAAGTAGAGCTTGCCGAGCGCATGGTGCAGTGCGGTCCGGCGCGCGAGAAAGTCGCGCCGGAACAACCAGGGACCGACCGCGAGCGCCACACCCCCCGCAGCGAAGTGCACCTCGTCGAGCCACGGGAAGCCCGGCACGGCGTCTTTGACCGCACGCGCGTCGAACAACGCCATCGCGTAGCCGCCTACCGCGAGACCGAGGATCGCCATCACCCACCAGGCGACCGAGGGCCGGCGCGCATCACCGATCGCGGCGCGGATGAGTTGTGGCGCAACCTGCTTCATACGCGCGGGATCATGGCGTCGACACCGTCGTGGCCGCAACCGCGGGCTCCGGTGTGCGCCGCTCGGGCAGCAATGCACGGAAGATCCTGCCCGAGTAGACCGCGCTCGGCAGGACCTCGCACTCGGCCCAACAGCCCTTGCAGCGGCGCACCCAGTCACGCTGCTGACGCCGCAGAGGGTCGGACTGAAACTCTGCGAAGGTCTGCCGACGAAGATTGCCGGCGCGAATCGTATTGAGCTGACAGGTCGGCACATCGCCATTGGGGAACAAGCGAATATGCGCGCCGAGCGCCGCGCACGGCGGCTGATCGCTTGCGACGCCATCGAGTAGACGTCGCCGAATGCCGCGCAGATAGAAGCGCTTCGCGATGCGGTCCGCGAGCGGCAGCTTGCCCAGATCCCGTTCCATCTGTGCCAGCGTCGCCGCGAGTTCGTCTCTCGGCAGATCGCCATGGGTTCGATAGCTGCCGGGATCGGCAGGTGCGAGATCGACCGAGCGTTCCAGCGAGTAGGTCGCGCTTTCCGCGTAGGCGATCACCGCCTGGTTCTGGATCCCCAACGGCGCCAGACGATCGCGCAGCCTGGCGTATTGCTCCAGGCCGCGCCGGTCGACGATGGTCTGGTTCACGCCCACGTGGAGATTCAGTTCCCGCTGTCGCGGCGCCAGCGCCTCCAGCGTGCGGATGGCGAAGTCCCAGGCGTGTCGGTGACCCCGGATTCGATCGTGCTCCTCCGCCACGCCGTCGATGGAGACCAACAAGTGCAGCAGCGGTCGCCGCGGCCGACGTTCCACGAACTCGACGATCCGGTCGGTCAGGAAGCCGTTGGTCGTGACGTGGAGAACGATCGGACGCAGGTGAGAGATCGCGAGGGATCCGATGTCCAGCAGGTCCTTGCGGACGAAGGGCTCGCCGCCGGTGAGCCGCACGACGTCCAGCTTCGGCATCTGCTCGAAGATGCGTTCGATCTCCCCGAGCGTGAGTTCGTCCTCCGGCGGCTTGCGCCAGGAGTCGCACATCACGCAGCGAGCATTGCACGCGAAGGTCACGGTGTAGGTGAGCATCCGCGGCGCCAGCTCCGCGCCGAGCCGCTGCCGAACACCATCGGCGAGGATTCGAAGGGTTCTCATGCGGTCATCTGACTCGGCAAGGTTCGGACGGAGTTCGGTGCGTCGGGCAGTTGTCCGACCATGCGCTCGATCAGCTCGACGGCGCCCGGGAGACCGTCGATCTCGGGACGGCGGACGCGAGCGAAGCTGCACTCGGCGTCGATCGCCGACCTCAAGGCACTTGCTTCCAAGTGTTCCGGGGCCAGCCGTCGCCCGAAGCCCGACAGCTCGACGAGCCATGCATTCATCTCCTGCTCTCGATTGCCGGGCTCGGGGAACGCGAGCACCGGCTTGCCGAGCCACGCCGCCTCGCCGATCAGTTGGTTTCCGGCGGTGCAAAGCAGCGCGCGTGCCGAGGCCAGGTCTTCGACGAAGCGCTGTTCGTCGATCGCGTGAAAGGTCAGGCCACCGCTCGGAGGCTGGTCGCCAAGGCCGTATACGCGCGCCGCGAGTCCGGTGTCCGCGAGGACTTGCAAGAGGTTCCGTGGCGCGCTGTGCCGCAGATACACGCACAGATGGCCGTGATCGCTCGGTCGCGCGCGGCGCACCACCGAGCGCAGCAGCACGCCGAGTCGTTGGACTCGTTCGAATCCGCGCTTGCCGGGCGGGAACCAGAACGACGACACCGCGCGCACGTCGGCACGCGGCGCAACCATGCGCACCACCGGCCCCATCCACCGGGCGTGGTTGCGCAGGCGCGTGGGGAGTGCGGAGAGATCGCTCACCACCATGAAGTGCTGGTGGTCGAGCCCGAGGCACGGCACGCCCAAGCGCCGCGCGGCGCGGGCGGTCAGCGGTTCGAAGTCGCTGATGACGAGGTCGGGTTCGAGCCGCGCCATGCGCGACGTCACGGCCCGGACTTCCTTGTTCATTCCGGCGACGAAGCGGAGCGAGCCGAGGGTGGTTCGCCACAGATCGACGCGACCGTCGCGCGAATAGCCGAATCGCAGTCCGGGGATGGAATGGGTTTCGCCCGGTCCATCGGCGAGGAAACTCCGCGCCATGTGCGGGGCGAAGAAGTGGACGGTATGCCGCGGTGCGAGTGCGTCGCGCAGCGCTCGCGCCCGTACCGCGTGCCCGCGGCCCTCACCTGCCATGCCATAGAGGATCGTCGCCATCGCACACCGCCCGCCGCGGAGACCGTCCCGCGACGGGGAGACTGCAACCTCGGCGCAACAGGACCAGATCGCGATCTGCTTGAAGCGACGGTGAAGGCACCGCACGGCATGGGGGTCGCTGTCGCTCCCACTCAACAGCGCAAATCTGACCGCAGCGGATCCGTCGCTGTCGTGCCCAGAAGATTCGAAGAGAATCTGGACTTCGCGGAGCTTCCTCCCCTGCCACCCCTCTCGTCCCTGCCACTCTCGACATGCGAAGACTTCTCTGCGAGCTCGCGGCAATCTATCCGAGAACCGACATCCGAACGGAGTTCCTTCGCAAGACGAAGAAGCTCGCGCAACGCCACCTCAAGGCGGGCCTGCCGATTCCGCAACTGCGTCAGCTCGCTCGAAGCGAACTGGAGCGCGCTATCGCCGACGCGCGCGCATTCGGAGATGACATCGTCGGCCTGCTCGACCGCTACCGCCCGCAGATCCGACGCGTCGCCAGACGCGCTGCGCGCAAGAAGTCTCGGCCGGAATGTGAGCAGGACGTTCTCGTCGATCTGTTCCGGGTCCACCGTCGAGTTGCAAGTGGGGAGCGAGAACGACCGCAGCCGAGCTTCTATGCCGAGGGAGGTCCGTTCGCGGCCTACGTCGCCAAGTGCACGAGAGTCGCCGCGAAGCGGCTACGGCGGGCAACGGCTGGACAAGGCGTCGCTTGGCCCCACGACCCTGCCGACCTCCAAGCCGTGGCCGATCAACGTGACGGTCATGTCATTGACGATCCACGACGCGAGTTCCAGGCCCGCCTATTTCGGGCAAAGTTGCGCGCCCTGCCACCGGACCAGCGGCGCGTGGTCGAGCTGCGTGTGGACAACTTCTTGGACGAGCAGAGCTTTCTGTCATCCAGGAAGATCGTCGCTCGACTCGGAGAGCCCGGCCTCACGGAGGGTGCGGTTGACCAGCGCTACAGCAAGGCCCGGCGCAAGCTCATGAGTTCGGGAATCGATCTCGACGGACTGCGCCGATTGACGGCCAGGAGCAATGAGCGATCCAACCGACGCAAGATCCCGTCGCTGACGAACCTTTCCGCGAGAACACGAATCACCAGGGACATGGAAGCATGAATTCTGTACTGACGATCCCCGAGACTTACCCACTCATCAGCCTCGACGAGTTCCAACATTGGCTGAGAAATCTGCTACGCGAGCCTGACCACGTAATCGATCGTGAGTTGAGCAGGCTGCTCGCCGAGGTACGACACGATTCGAGGAAGTCCGTTGATCTCGACCGATGCCTGGCAGATCTTTCGCCGGAGCTTGCCGATGCGGTCTTCGGACGCCTCCAGCCACCGGTAGAGGTCGGACTCGATTTCACTCCGCATCACGGCTGTGTCCGAGCAGTTCCGATTGCCGGCGAGGAGCCCACACTCGCGTCGGGACGGATTCGACGACCCAGGAAGGTCCCCGCGCATCTGATTCGCAGTGGGCTCACCATGCTGAGCATCAGACCTTCGTTGCCAACCTCGCGGGAATCCGCAATCACGTACGTGAGCATTCCGATCAAGACCATCCGCACGGGCGCGACGGTGCTACCCTCATCGATCGCCGAGGTTCGCACATCGCCAATGTTCGTCGCTCCCGACCGGAGAGGACGCTCACACGTGTTCTGCAATGTTCAACTTCGCTTCCTCACCGACGATCCGCCCCGACTCTCGCGCGAGAACCGCGTGAAGGTCCTTCTGCTCAGCAAGGGCTCGCGAATGCGATTCACCGTCGACATGGTGCCCTCGAGCCGGACCACCTTCGAAGGCGAGCTCGATGCCAAGGTGAATTGTCGCATCCAGCCCATGGAGATCGATCGGCGACTGCTCGAGGCAGAGGTCGTCGAACGACCCTTGCACGTGCCGATTCGGGAGCCGCTGATGGAGGCAGAAGCCGCTCGATCGCACGCACGAACTCGGCGAAACGCGAACCTCAAACCCGTGCGATCGAAATCGAACTAGTCTCCTTGCCGGCACCAAAGGAGGCATGGGTCGCGTACGCCCCCTCCGGCGCGACTCCCTCATTGACCCGTACGGCCAGCACCTGGTCCATCACGTAGTCACGGTGGGCAGCGAAGGCGGCGAGGACGTCGTCCCCGCCGTCGAGCCACAGCGCGATGCGATCGCTGACGTGGAAGCCGGCGTCCTTGCGTGCCTGCTGGATCAGTCGCACGAGATCGCGAGCGACACCTTCGCGCTCGAGTTCGGGCGTGAGGTCGGTGTCGAGCACCACCACCGCATCGTTGGTCGACAACGCGGCGCTCGTCACACCCTCCTTGGGGATGAGTCGGAGCGTGAAGTCGCCGGGGCCGAGCGCGATACCGCCGGCGACCGCGCTACCGGCGGGATCGACCTTCCAATCGCCGGAGCGCGCGGCCTGCATGACCTTCTTCATGTCCTGGCCGAGTCGCGGCCCCAAGACCGCGGCATTCGGGACGAATTGGAAGGCGCCGTAGGCTGCCATGTCGTCGGCGACTCGCACCGCCTTGACGTTCAGCTCGTCGCGGATCAGCTCGTCGAACTCGCGCAGTTCGGCGGTTGCCGCACCCGCGATCGTGAGCGATGCAAGCGGCAGGCGAATCCGCAGTCGCTTCTGCTCGCGGAGGCTGAGCGCTGCACTGCAGGCGTCGCGCACGCGATCCATCGTCCGCACCAGTGCGACGTTCTCCGGCCACGCACTCACGTCGGGCCAATCCTGCAGGTGTACCGAACCCTTGCCGCAAAGTCCGGTATGGATCTCCTCGGTCAGCATCGGCAACAGCGGGGCGGCCACCCGACACAGCGTGACGAGCACGGTGAACAGGGTGTCGTAGGCCGCGTTGCGCGCCCCCTCGCCCGCCTCGCCCCAAAAGCGCGTCCGGCTTCGACGGATGTACCAGTTGTTCATCGCGTCGAGGAATGCGGTGATCTGCATGCACGCGGCGGGGATGTCGTAGTCGTCCATCGACCGCTGCACGCCGAGAACGAGGTCTCGCGTCTTGCCGAGCAGATAGCGGTCGAGCAGGTGCTCGCTGTCGACGGCAAAGCGTGCGCGATAGCTGTCGACGTTCGCATACAGGGTGAGGAACGAATACGCGTTCCAGATCGGATTGACGACCAGCCGCACCACTTCCTGGATGCCCTTGCCGTCCTTCTCGATCTTGAGATCACCACCGGTCAGGATCGGGGACGACATCAGGAACCAGCGCAGGGCATCAGCCCCGATGGACTCGCAGACTTGCTCGGGGTCCGGGTAGTTGCGCAGCTTCTTGCTGAGCTTCTGGCCGTCCTCGTCGAGCACGACGCCGTGGCAGATGACATTGCGGAACGGCGGGCGATCGAACAGCGCCGTGCCGAGCACGACCAGCGTGTAGAACCAGCCGCGCGTCTGCGCGACGTACTCCACGATGAAGTCGGCGGGAAAGTGATGATCGAACCACTCCTTGTTCTCGAAGGGGTAGTGGATCTGCGCGAAGGGCATGCTGCCCGACTCGAACCAGCAGTCGAGCACCTCGTTGACGCGGCGCATCTTGGACTTGCCGGTGGGATCGTCCGGGTTTGGACGCACGAGTTCGTCGATCGCCGGGCGATGCAGGTCGGTGATCTTCACCCCGAAGTCGCGCTCCAGTTCGGCGATGCTGCCGTATACGTCGATGCGCGGGTAGCGCGGATCGTCGCTGCGCCAGATCGGGATCGGGGAGCCCCAGAAACGATTGCGGCTGATCGACCAATCGCGCGCATTTTCCAGCCACTTGCCGAACTGGCCGTCGCGCACTCGCTCGGGGATCCAGCGGATGTGCTGGTTGTGCGCGAGCATCCGATCCTTGAAGTCGGTGACGCGCACATACCACGAGTTCACCGCGCGATAGATCAGCGGCTGGTCCGTGCGCCAGCAGTGCGGGTAGTTGTGATCGATGGTCGCGCGCTTGATGAGCTTGCCTTCGGCCTTCAGGCGATCGAGGATCGGCTTGTTGGCCTCGAACACGTTCATGCCGACCCAGTCGGTCACCTCGGCCGTGTAGCGACCGGAATCGTCGACGGGAACCACCAGCGCGATGCCGTTGGCTTCGCACACGCGTTGGTCGTCTTCGCCGAAGCCCGGCGCCATGTGCACGACACCGGTGCCGTCCTCGGTCGACACGAAGTCACCTTCGAGGATCGCGAACGATCGCGGATGGTCTTTGAAGTAGGGAAACAGCGGCTCGTAGCGGCGCCCCACCAGAGCGGTGCCCTTCATGGTCGCCAGTCGCTCGGCGCCATCGAGTTCCTTCGCGTAGCGGGTGAGAGCGGCCTCGGCGAGCACGAAGGTTCGCCCGTCCTTGCGCATCGCGACGTAGTCGATGTCGGGACCGACGGCGAGCGCCAAGTTCGAGGGGAGCGTCCAGGGCGTGGTCGTCCAGGCGAGCACCTCGAGCGGAGACGGATCGCCGGCCGCGGGCGCGAGTCGGAACGCCACCGTCGCCGCGGGGTCCTGACGCACGCGGTAGCTGTTGTCGAGGCGCGTCTCGAAGTTCGAGAGCGGGGTCTCCGCCGCCCACGAGTACGGCATCACCTTGAAGCCCTCGTAGATCAGCCCTTTGTCCCAGAGCTGCTTGAAGGCCCACATCACACTCTCCATGTAGGAGAGGTCCATGGTCTTGTAGTCGTTGTCGAAGTCGACCCAGCGCGCCTGCCGAGTGACATAGCGCCGCCACTCGCCGGTGTAGCGCATGACCGAGGTCCGACAGGCTTCGTTGAACTTCGCGATGCCGAAGTCCGTGATCGCGCGGCGGCCGGAGATGCCGAGCTGCTTCTCGGCCTCCATCTCCGCGGGCAGGCCGTGGCAGTCCCAGCCGAAGCGGCGCTCGACGCGCTTGCCGCGCATCGTCCAGTAGCGCGGGACGACGTCCTTCACGAACCCGGTCAGGAGGTGGCCGTAGTGCGGCAGGCCGTTGGCGAAGGGCGGACCGTCATAGAAGACGTATTCGTTCTTGCCCGCGTCCCCCTCCGGCCGGAAACGGACCGACTCGGCAAACAGCCCCTCCCGCTGCCACCGCGCGAGGATCGCCCGCTCGATCGCTGGAAAGTCGGGCTGACTCGGAACGGCTGGATAGGGACCCGGCGGTGGCGTGGGCTGATCGGCAGTCATGGGATTCTGGGAAGCCCCGCAGTGTGGCCGCTTTGGCCGGAGATCGCCAGGGTCGGAAGATTCCGCTCTCCGGCTTGGTGTTCGCAGCTGCCCTGCCGTGGAGGGGATCGATGAACCCGAAGCACTCGCACTGCTCCCGCAGCCTCGCCATGGCGCTCTTCGGCGTACCGTCGGCACTCGCCGCGCAATTCAACTTCGCCGCTCCGGTCAGCACACCGAATCCCTTCGGCACGAGCGCGAACCCCGAGTACGTGACGGCACTGAACCTCGACGGCGATGCGTTCTGTGACCTCGCCACCTCCCCGGCGGGAGGCAGCACGACGACCACCGGTGTCGCTGTGCTCCGCAACGACCCCGCCGCACCCGGGAGCTTCCTGCCCACCCTGATCCCAGGGGTCGCGCGGGGCAAGATCTACGGTGCCGATCTCGATGCCAACGGCTACGACGACCTCATTGTCGCCTCCGGGAGCGAGATTCAGTACGTGCTCAACGACGGGACCGGCGGCTTCCCAGGGTCGATCGTGCGCTATATCGCCGCGGGAGGGGGCCGAATCATGGATCTGCGCTTCGGCAGCTTCGACACCGATGCCGGACTGGAGATCGCGGTGCTCAAGACCGTGGGGGTACCCATCACCGCCATTCACCTCGAGATCGTCGATATCGACTCGACGTCGATGACCTTGACCTCGGCCGCGGACTTCCAGGTGCCGGGCGGCAGCAACCAAGCCAGCTACGGCGGCCTCGCGCCACTCGACATCGACGGCGACGGTGATCTCGACTTCCTTCTGTACGGCGGCAGAGTCGTGCGCAACTACTCGAGCGCGAGCGGCCTGAGCTTCGTACAGGACCTCAGTCTCGGTCAGATCGCCTACCCAGGCTGCGTCGCGAGCGGCGACCTCAACGGCGACGCGTGTGCGGATGTGTTCTTCACCCAGACGTACGGCCAGACCGCGGTACCCGGGCTCACGGCAATTACCGCAGAATCGCGCTGCGGGCCGGGCTTCGCCATGGGGCCAAGGTTCACCGGCCTGTCGAACGGCATCGGCTATTCCTGCTCCGCGGTGGACTTCAACGGCGACGGCTCCGACGAAATCCTGTTCAACATCTTCGACTCATCCGTGCGGAACATCGTGGCGAAGGTTGCCCATACCCAGGCGAGTGGTGCACTGAGCCCCAACGTGACGACGATAGGAATCGCAAAGGCCAGCCCGGCAACCGCCGACTTCGATGACGACGGGGATCAGGACCTCGCTTGTATCGCCGGCAGCGCGATCCACTTCTACGCCAACGAGACCGTGACGCACTCGATCGAATCGATCACCGAGTCGCCATGGCCGCCGGCGAGCGGCGTGCCGACGATGACCTGGGTCGACTCCCAAAGCCGCAGCACTGCGCCCGATGGTTCGGTGAACCACCCGTATCGCACGATCACCGAAGCGGTGAACAACACCACCACCGGTGCCACGATCCTCGTGCGGCCGGGCAGCTACAATTGCCTCAACGGCGAAGCCTCGACGATTCAGCTCACCGGGAAGGAACTCGTCGCGGTCCAGGGCCCACAGAGCACGGTCCTACGCGAGATCGAGTTCGAGTGCCGGGGCGGCGCACGCATCACCGGCTTCACGCTACGCGCATCGATGGGTAGTTCCATCCGTGGTCTGATCCGCACGTGGGACGCCACCATCGTGGGCAATCGGCTCTTCGGCGGCAGTCCGCTGAATGGCATCGAGGTCCAGCCCGGCTCGCATACGACCTACATCGGCAGCAACATCATCGTTGGCTTCCGAGCCGCCGTGGAGGTGCTGAACGGCGACACGACCACGGGTTACCCGTCCGCGATCATCCGCAACAACACCATGGTCGACGACACCCTAGGTGTCCTATTCGCTGGCGCCGCGACCATCGAGATCGTCAACAACATCATCCTCGGCCCGGGATTGAGCGGCATCTTCCGGACGTGTGCGCCGTTGACCCAACTGACGGTCGACTACAACTGGTTGCCGCTCAACGAGTTCATCGACCGCTACACCACATCGATCGCGATGGGACAGACCGCGTGCAATCAGCCCTTCACTCTCGCGGCCGGGCCGCATGATCGATCCGATCCGTTCCCCTCGACGGAGTTCCTGGACCCGGCGAACTCCGACTACCGGCTGCAACCGAACAGCATGGCGATCGATGCCGGCGATCGGTCCCTCACCGCCTCGACGTGGCTGGGCATCGACGTCGACGGTGACTCGCGTTCTGCGTACTCGTTCCTCAACCCGGCGTACTACGGGCTCGTTCCCGACCTCGGCGCGGACGAGGTGACCGGGAATCCTCTGCAGGTCACGCAGAGTCCCTCGCGTTGGGTGTTCGAAACCCGCGGCCCGTCAAACTCACTGTTCGCGCTCAATCTCAGCGCGGCTCCTGGACTGTTCCCTGTCCTCGAAGGCAACTCCTTCCTGCTCATCAACCTCTTCGGCTACCTCGGTTCGTTGCCGACCATGACCGGGCCGAATGCCTCGTTGGCGATGACGCGCATTCCGTTCCCGGCCGGGACCCGCATCTACGTGCAGGGCGTGGTTCTCGACCCAACCACACTGCGGTACACCCTGACCAACGCCGCCGTGTTCACCGCGGACTGACGCCGCATCCGCGAGGCTTCTGCATCGGTGCCCGGCTCGTGGGATCCCACCTCACCGATCCGGTTTGAGTGCCGCCGACGCCAGGGAGAGCGCCGGCCTTTCGAGCCGGTGTCCTCGGCGCCGAGTGCATTGCCAACTTCCCCACGCACAGCGATCCGCAGATCGGGGGATTCTCCCTGTTCGGCTGACTCTTCGTGCTGTGGGGAGTCCGGCTGTGGTGCTGGTGGTCGGGTCGACGAGCGGCGATGCGTACGCGGTTGCAGGTCTAGCCCGAACTACTCGTGAACGTCGTCGCGAGATCGACGCAGATCGCTGCCCAGGAGGGCGCCGCGGCGAGCGACGATCGAAGCGTAGCCGCAGCCACGCTGCAAGAGAGGAGCCGACGTCGCGACGCCGACGGGCGCGACTCGTGGCGATCGAAGCAGACGGTCACGAGTCGTCCGGGTTACCATACGATGCCTGGGCATGACGGCCCTTCGGCAACATGAAGCTGGATCGAAGCCGAGTCCTCCTGCTGCTCATCGTCGCCATTCTCGTGGCTGTGTTGCGGTGTCATCTCGATCGGCCCCAAGCGCCGGCCGACGATGCAGCGAATGATCGGACGGCCACGCATGTGGAGCGATCGGGTGACTCGGCCTCGAAGACGGCCCCCGCACCGGAAGCGAGTTCGACGGACGAGAGGCGTGCATTCGTTGCCACCAACACGACACCAACGGCCGAAGTCGCGCCACCGGGTGCAAGCCTCCTCGTGCGCGTGCGCAGCACGGACGGCGAACCGGTCGTCGCAGCCCCTGTGATCGTCAACCTGGCGGACGAGGACACGACCGCCGACTTGTTCATGAGCAAGACGGTGCGGCGCACCGACTCGCGCGGAGAGGTTCGGTTCGTGGATCTGCGGCCGGGCAGTCATCTCGTCAGCAGTTGGGTGAATTCCTTCGAGCACGTGCTGCTGCAGCCCGGTGCGGATCACCTCGTGGACTTGGTCGTGGCTCCCCAACTCCGACTCCGCGGCCGAGTGATCGATACGGAGGGTCGCGGTATCCCAGATGCAGAGCTGTGGGCAGATGACCACGACGCATCCGGCCCGGCGCTGCTTGCTCGCAGCGACGATGACGGGAACTACCAAGTGGTGTCCGGCGGACTCGGCGTCACCTTCTTCGCCCGCAAGCCCGGCTACTTGGCCTCCGATGCGGAGGCGTTTGCGCTCGGCGACGTCGAGGCGGACTTCATTCTGGAGCCGGCACTCGGGCGTCTTCGCGGTGTGGTTCGGGATGCCGAGGGAAGAGCGATCGAGGGCGCCACACTGATCGCGGAGACTCGCTGGCCGGCCGGAACCCCCAAGTCGGCGGGAAACTTCGGAAGAGATCGCCTGCGCTGGCCGATCGAACGATCGCGACAAGACGGCACTTTCGAATTCGAGTCGCTGCCGGCGGAGATGATCCGCGTTCACGCATCGAAGGACGGGTTCGGCCCTTGCTCCGTGCAGGTCTCGGCCAGTCCCGATCACTTCATGACGTGCGAGGTCACGCTGGGCAGGGGTGCGACGCTGCACGGTCGGGTGACCGACTCCGAGCTTGCGCTGCTCTCGAACGCCGAAGTGTTCGTGCATCTGCCGAGCCCCTATCCGAAACGAATCGCTCGGACCGACGATCTCGGCGAGTTCCATGTGCATGGGTTGCCGGTGGGGACCACGAGTCTACTCGCGCGTCACCAGACGACTTTCGACGGCGAGTACGAAATCGAGATACGCACGCTCGACGAGTCGCTCACGCTCGATGTCCACCTGCCGATCACCCGACCGCAGCGAGGCATCGTCACGGCGGAGGACGGGAGCGCGATTCCGGGCGTGCTCGTGCACGCATACCAGTCCAGTCTCGGCTCCACGATGACG
>JBFXDD010000067.1:0-1446 GCA_050181465.1 Planctomycetota bacterium | reverse complement strand
CGGAGCTGACCAGCAAGGAGAACCGCTTGGAACTCTCGCTCGCCACCGGGTCTCATCGAGTCCGCGTTCTCGATCAGTGGTGGTCGGGCGAAGTGACGATTCACGCGCGAGCCGAGAGCGAGGATATCCTCCAGTGCAGTCTCGAACTGCGGATGTCGCGCTGACGGATCACCATGAACTCGACCTCGCTCCCTTTCGCTCTCGCGAGTCTGCTCGCATTCTCGTGCTTCGGTGAAGCTCACGCCCAGCGCCTGCGCGTCTACGTCCTGGTCGGTCAGTCGAACATGCAGGGTCACGCCGAAATTCGCACCTTCGATGCGATCGGCGACGATCCCGCGACCGCCCCGCTCCTCGCGAAGATGCGCGCCGCCGACGGCAAGCCCAAGACGTGCGACGGCGTCTGGATCGCCGACTTGACCCACGCTGCCGGCGGCAAAGGCGACGGCGAAGGCTACGGCAAGTTGACCGCCGGCTACGGCGCGCGTCGCGATCCCGCCGTGCCCGGAACCAAGATCGGTCCGGAGTTCACCTTCGGCATCACGATGGACGAGGCGCACGACGACCCAGTGCTCATCATCAAGTGCGCGTGGGGCGGCAAGTCGCTGCACACCGACTTTCGTCCGCCCTCGGCCGGCCCCTTTCCCTTCGACGACGCGAGCCTCGAGAAGGCGAAGGAGAAGGGCGAGGACATCGCCAAGCTACGCGCCGAGCGCGAAGCGGCGACCAGCCACTACTACCGCGCGACCATCGAACACGTGAAGCGCGTGCTCGCCGATCCGAAGCGCGTCTGCCCGGAATACGACGCCGCGGCCGGCTACGAGTTGGCCGGCTTCGTGTGGTTCCAAGGTTGGAACGACATGGTGGATCGCGGCGTGTATCCGCAGCGCGATCAGGCGGACGGCTACGCCGCCTACACCGAGTGTCTGGCCGCACTCGTCCGCGACGTCCGGCGCGACCTCGACGCCCCGCAACTGCCGTTCGTGATCGGGGTGATGGGTGTCGGTGGTCCGGTCGCCGAGGGCGATCGCAGTCGAGTCGTCCATCGGAACTTCCAGGCCGCGATGGCGGCCGTCGCCGACCTGCCGGAGTTCCGCGACAACGTGTTCGCGGTCCCCACCGCCCCCTACTTCGACGTCGAACTCGCCGCGCTCATCGACAAGGTCGATCAAGTGCGCCGCTTCGAGCGGTCGCTCCGCGACAAGCAGAAGGCGGACCGCGGGGCCAAGGCGACCGACGAGGCGCAGCTGCAGAAGGAAGTCGCCCACTTTCGCAGACAACTGCTGAGCGAAGCCGACGATCGCAAGCTCGAGCGTGGCGTCTCGAACGCCGCGTATCACTATCTCGGCAGTGCGAAGACCATGGCCAGGATCGGCGTCGCCTTCGCCGAGGCCCTGCTGCGCCGCCCGCGCTGAGCTCACGCAGACCAGGCGCAGTTCGGCCGGCGCC
>JBFXDD010000066.1:0-16147 GCA_050181465.1 Planctomycetota bacterium | reverse complement strand
GTGAAGCTCTTGTAGGCACCGTCGTTGAAGATGTTGCAGTTCTGATAGATCTCCAACAGACCGGTGCCCTGATGCGCATCGAGTCGCTTGACCATGCTCACGAGGTGAGCCGGGAAGATGTCCACCGAGCGCGCGACGAAGGTCGCCCCCGCACCGAGCGCGAGCCCGATCGGCGAGAATGGCTCGTCGAGCGAGCCGAGCGGCGTCGACTTCGTCTTCTTGCCGCGCTCGGAGGTCGGCGAGTACTGCCCCTTCGTGAGTCCGTAGATCCGATTGTTGAACAGGAGGATCTTGAGACCGACATTGCGACGCAGCACGTGGATCAGGTGGTTGCCGCCGATCGACAGCGCATCGCCGTCACCGGTGACCACCCACACGTCGAGGTCTGGATTGGCGAGCTTGAGGCCCGTCGCGACGGCCGGCGCACGGCCGTGGATCGTGTGGAACCCGTAGGTCTCCATGTAGTACGGAAATCGACTGCTGCAGCCGATACCGGACACGATGGCGACCTGGTGCGGCTGCTTGCCGAGCTCGGCGAAGGCCTTCTGCACGGCACTGAGAATCGCGTAGTCGCCGCAACCCGGGCACCAGCGAACATCTTGGTCGGACTTGTAGTCCTTGGCGGTCAGCGGGGCATTCGATGTCGTCATGACTTCACCTCCGCGAGGGCAGCGAGCGCTCGCTCTTCGATCTCCTGGCTCGTGAACGGTTGTCCCTGCACCTTTGTGAAGGGCTTGGCATCGACGAGGAACTGGGCGCGGACCAGCATCGCGAGCTGACCGCCGTTCAATTCGGCGACGACCACGCGCTTGGCACCGCGCAGGATGTCGCCGAAATTCTTCGGGAATGGGTTCACCCACTGGAGGCACACCGCGCCGATACGATGGCCGGCCTTCGCGAGCCGCAACGTCGCCGCGGTGATCGCGCCCGCGGTACCGCCCCAGCAGACCAGCAGCACGTCGGGATCCGCGCTGCCGATCACTTCGGCCGGCGCGATGGCATCGGCGACGCGCGCGACCTTCTCGGCACGCCGACGCGTCATGTGCTCGTGGTTCTGCGGGTCATAGCTGATGTTGCCGCTGACGTCCTCCTTCTCGAGCCCGCCGATTCGGTGCGTGAGGCCAGCCGTGCCCGGCCGAGCCCAGACGCGAGCAAGCGTCTTGGGATCGCGCTGGTAGGGCTTGAACTTGCTGCCGTCGGTGGAAGCGGCGGCGAACTTCACCTCGATCGCCGGCAGGCTCGCAGCATCCGGCACGCGCCACGGCTCGGCGCCGTTCGCGACGTAGCCGTCGGACAGCACGATGACCGGGGTCATGTAGGTCAGTGCGATGCGCACGGCATCGAACGCCGCCTGGAAGGCATCCGCCGGCGTACGACATGCGACGATCGGCACCGGGCACTCCCCATTGCGTCCGAACATGGCCTGCAACAAGTCGGCCTGCTCGGTCTTCGTCGGCATGCCGGTGCTCGGTCCTGCACGCTGCACGTTGATCACGACCAGCGGCAGCTCGGTCATCACCGCGAGTCCGATCGCTTCCGACTTCAACGCGAGTCCAGGTCCGCTGGTCGATGTGACACCGATCTGTCCGGCGTAGGACGCACCGATCGCGGCGCATACCGCGGCGATTTCGTCCTCGGCCTGGAAGGTGACGACGCCGTGGTGCTTGTAGCCGCTGAGCTGATGCAGGATGTCCGACGCCGGAGTGATCGGGTAGCTGCCGAGCACGAGGTTGAGGCCGCTCTTCTTCGACGCTGCCACCAACCCGAGGCACAGCGACTGGTTGCCCATGATGTTGCGGTAGGTTCCCTTCGCCATGAAGGTCGCCGGAGCGACCCGATACGCGGACTGGAAGACCCCGCTCACCTCGGCGTGGAGATGGCCCGCCCGCAGCGCGCGGATGTTCGCATCCACCAGTTCGGGCTTGTTGGCGAACTTCTTCTGCAAGAAGCCCATGGTCGGCTCGAGGTCGCGGTGGAACAGCCAGGAGACGATCCCCAGCGCGAACATGTTCTTGCAGCGATCCTTGCTCCGCGTGTCGAGCGAAGTCTCCGCGAGTGCCTCGCGCGTCAACCGCTGCAACTCCAGCGTGATGATGCGGTAGCCCGACAGGCTGCCGTCCTCGAGCGGGTTGGTCTCGTACTTCGCCTTCTTCAGATCGACCGCGCCGAAGCTCGTGGTATCGACGATGAGGATGCCGTCCTTCCGCAGCGTCTTGATGTGCGCCTTCAGCGCTGCAGGGTTCATCGCGACCAACACGTCGGGGGCGTCGCCCGGCGTGTGGATGTCGAAGTTGGAGAAGCGAAGCTGGAAGGCCGAGACGCCCGGCAGGGTGCCGGCAGGGGCGCGGATCTCGGCCGGGAAGTCCGGGAAGGTGGCGAGGTCGTTGCCCATCAGCGCGGTCGTGCGCGTGAGCTGGTCGCCGGTGAGTTGCATGCCGTCGCCGGAGTCTCCGGCGAAGCGAACGACGATCTGGTCGACTTCCTGGACCTGGCGTTGCGAGGCGATCTCGGTCATGGGCGGACGCGACGTCACGCGAACGACGGCGGACGGCGCGCGAGGATGATAGCGAGGACCGCTCTCAATCGCCGAGATCGAGTTCGCGCCGGAACGCATCGAGGCGCGAGCGAGCGCGCGCGAGCACCTGCTCGATCGGCATTCCGGTCAAGAGTTCGAAGCCTTCGAGGACCTGACTGAAGGTCCAGACGAAGAAACGACCGCGCGCGACCGCGTCCACCAGCTCCGGCTCCAGCATCAGGTCGCGCGCGTTGCTCTCGGGGAGCAGCACGCCCTGGCGCCCGGTCAACCGCTGCGCGCGGCAGGCCCGCCAAAAGCCCTCGATCTTCTCATCGACACCGCCAACCGCCTGCACCTGACCGCGCTGGTTCATCGAGCCGGTCACACCGATCCCTTGGTCGATCGGCACCTCGGCCAGGCTGGAGAGCAGCGCGAAGAGTTCTGCGCAGGACGCCGAGTCGCCGTCCAGGCCGCCGTAGAGTTGCTCGAAGCCGATGGTTGCGGACAGAGCCAGCGGCCGCTCGCGGCCGAGGATCGCGGTCAGAAACCCGCGCAGGCCGAGCACTCCCTTGTCGTGGATCGGACCGGACAGGTCGGTTTCCCGCTCGATGCTCACCACGTCCGGCCGGCCCTCGAGCGCCGGACCGGTCGCCGCCGTCAGCCGGACCACCTTGCCGAAGCGAACCACACCGTCGTCGACTACGGTCAACGCGTTGACCTGACCGATCGCGCGGCCGGCAGTGGCGATGAGTACGTAGCCGTCGGCGATCGCCTGCTCCATGCGGTCGCGCGCCAGCCCGCGCCGCCAGTCGCGCTCGCGGATGGCGGCCTCGACGTGGCGACGGCGGATGGTGCGCGCCGACTCCCCCATCGCGACGTGCGCGGCCTCACGCGCGACGTCGGCGAGTTCACCGAAGCAAGTGGTGAGGCGATCTTGACGCCCGGCGAAGCGCGCGCCGTGCTCGACGATCGCGCCGTTCGCATCCGCCGCGAAGCGCGGGAACTTCTCGTTGCGCGCGACCCAGTCGACGAAGTCGGCATAGCGGCGCCGATTCTCGGGGGTGTTCGCCAGCGAGGCGTCGAACTCGGCGTGGACCTTGAAGAGGTGCGCGAACTGCGGGTCCTCGTGGGCGAGCTCCTCGTAAGCGCCCGGCTCGCCGATCATCACGACCTTGACGTCCAGCGGGATCGCTTCCGGCTGCAACGAACCGGCGGTGGTGCCTGCCGACGGATCGAACTCACGAACCTCGAGCTGCGCGCTACGCAACGCACGCTTGAGGTGTTGCCACACACCTGGCTCCGCCGCGACGTCGGCCCAACGCAGGATCAAGAAGCCGCCGTCGGCCCGCAGCAGCGCACCAGGATGGATGCGGCGCAGTTCGGAGCCGCCTTGATCTTCGACGCGCTCGATGAGTCCGAAGAGATTGACGTAGGTCGGATTGGGTTCGACGACGACCGGGCAACGGGAATCCTCGCCGCACTTCACGACCAAGGCAGACACCTGGCGCAGCGGAAGGTACTCGCTGTCGCTGCCGTCCTCGCCGTCGCCGAAGTCGCCGTCGTCCACCCAGCGCGCGAGCTGTTGGACGATCGATGCGTGCAAGCCGTCGAGCCAGGTGCGCGTGGTCGGCTGACTCCAGCGTTCGCCGAACTCGCCGATCACGCGATGGATCGCCGCGGCAACGGCTTTTCGATCGACGCCGCGAAGCTCCCGGTGATGCCGTCGCATCGCGCGCTCCACGAACTCGCCGACCTCTTCGAGACGGTCGAGCAAGAGTTCACGCGCGCGCATCACCCGCTTGTGGCGGGCCTGGGTGATGCGGCCGTTGGCGCGCGCCTCGTGCCAGTGTTCGAGCGACATCGGCCCGCTGTCCACCATCGGGAGGATCTCGATGCGCGTCTCGCCGTCCTCGTGCAACTCGACCAAGGCGCAGCTCGCGCGCTCCGCTTCGCGCCGCAGCGCGGCGAGCAATCGCGCACGACGGCGGTCGGCCTCGACCCGCACCAGCTTGCGGGAGTGCCGGTGCGCACGCGACGCCAGTGCCGCGCGAATCGCACCGCGAAGTTCGAGCACCAACTCCGCGACTTCGTCGCGAAAGCGATGGGCAGTGCCTCGCGGCAATGCCAGCAGGCGCGGCTTGTTCGGCTCGGCGAGGTTATGGGCGAAGACCAGATCGGGCCCTTCGCGCAGGGGCACCTGCATCTCTTCGAGCAAGTAGCGCACGATGCTGGTCCGTCCCGAGCCCATCAGTCCGGAGAGGAATACGTTGTAGCCGGGCGCGCGCAGCTCGAGTCCGGTCCGCAGAGCGGCGATCGCCCGAGGCTGCCCGAGCAGGCGCGAGGGCCCCGGGGCCACGCGGGAGCGGGCGACGGCGGAGCACACCCAACGCACCTCGTCAGCCGACAGCGCGCGCAGCTTCCCGCCTTCACGACTGCGATTGCTCGCAGCCGAGGCCCGGCCGACCGCGCGCGCGGTCGTCTTGGATCGGCTGCCTTTCATCGCGACTGCCTCCTGGTTCGCGCCGCCATCATCCTCACGCCATCGGCAATCCACTCGCGGCAGTCCGAGTCGGACGCGGCGGGAAGGCCGGATTCGACACCCCGCCCATCGGCGAGTGTCGCGTTTCTCAACGAGAACTGTCTCAACGAAGAACGGCGCGCGAGGACTTGACGACCAGCACGGCACAGGGCGCAGCCCCGAGGATCTCTTCCACCGTGCTGCGCATCAGATGCTGCAGGAACCCGCCGTGAACGGAGGGTCGGATCAAGATGAGGTCGACCTGCTGCACGATCGCCTCCTTGAGGATCTCCTCCGGCACTTCCTCGCTCACGACCGCGTGACCGCGCGCGAGGACCCCCGCCGAAGCGGCTTGGTCGACGATTCGTTGGAGCACGCGCTTGGCGTCTTCCACGAGGCTCGCGGTCAAGGTGCCGCTCGGTCCGCGACCATGGGAATGCCCTCGACCATCCGCGTGCCCATGTCGTCCGATCAGTGCGACCATCGCGGGTCGGTCGATCACCGTGAACAGGATCAGCTCCGCTCCGAGTTGCTGCGCGAATGCGATCGCCCACGACATGTCGGGATCACCGCGGTCGGCGATCTCCACGCAGGCCAGCACTCGGCGAACGACTCGATCGGGCATGAGCGAGGCCCAGGCTATCGCGACGGCCGCTTCCGCGCCGGACGGAACTGGGATTTCCGGGTGCGGTGCTGCGAGGCGCAGCTCAGTTCGGGGGGTGGACCAACGAGGAGCACGCCAACCGATGCGGAATCATCGGCGTCCATCGCTTGGGACTCCGGTGGATCCGCCATGTCCACCGCTTCACGCAAGAGCCGACCGAAGAACGGCTCCTCATCGCCCCAAGAGGGTCCGTGTCGCCTCGACTGCGACCGTGTTCGCGTCCTCTACGTCTCCGAGTCGGAACGACGATCTGCTCGCCAACCCGTGTCACCACTGTGTCGATCGAATCACCGGTTTCCCGAATGACCAGCGAGTCGATGCCAGACGGGATCCAGGCGCGCGATCGACCAGTCGGACAGCGAGCGAGAGTTGAACGAAGCGATCGCTTCTCCAACGTCTGCGAACCGATCAGACGAACTGGTCGCACTCCAGGGTTCGCAACCGATCTCAAGTGCGCATGGCGGAAGTCGCGTAACGCTCCCGCAACCGCAACACGCTCGGTTCGGTGGTCCACTCCGCCAGCCGCGCGAGCGGCACCCAGGCGAGGTCGATGGATTCCTCGCTGATCGCGAGTTGCTCGGGAGCGTCGGCGAGGAAGAGGAAGCGGATGTCGAAGTGCTCGTGCGCAGGCTCGGTGCGCAAGGGCGGGATCGGATGGATGTCGAGATCGAAGATCGCGGGTGAACCGGCGGGGCTCCACAGTCGCAGTGCAGCAAGGCCGGTCTCCTCCATCACCTCGCGCTGCGCCGCACGCCAGACGGCCGCTTCCCCATCGACATGCCCGCCGGGTTGCAGCCACTTCTCGAGCTTCTTGTGCAGCAGGAGCGCACAGGACTCGAGCGACGGCGCCACCACGAAGGCAGATGCCGTGACATGCCCAGGGTCGAAACACGAACGCAACAGCGCGTCACGGCGCTTCGACAGCAGTTCGTGGAAGCGGCGGACGGTATCGAAGTGCTCCGGCACTCGGGCGACGTACTCGTCCAACAGGACACGCAGGTCCGCCTCAACCATCACGCACCGTCAAGAGTTCGCGCAACGCAGCGAGGTCGATCTTCTGGTTCGGCGACTGCGGCAACGCGGAGTAGAACTCGATACGCGCCGGCACCATCCAGCGCGGCAGTTCACCGGTGACCCTCGCGAGCACTTGCGCGCGCAGAGCGGCCAGGTCGCCCTTCGCGTCGGTCGGAACGATCGCGACGACCAACTCGGTCAGTCCATCGCTCGACCGCGGCACACCCACCGCCGCTGCGGTGTGCACGCCGGTCACGCGCCGCACCACCTCGATCACCTCATCGGGCGACACGCGATAGCCGCCCACCTTGATCTGCGCGTCGATTCGCCCGTGCAGGGTGACGTTGCCGCCTTCGTCCATGCTCGCCAGGTCGCCTGAATACACCGCTCGCCCGCCGGACTCACCAAGCAGCGGGTGCGGACCGAAGTGCCGTGCCGTCGATTCCGGTCGCTGGTGATAGCCGAGGCCGACACACGCACCGCAGTGCACGAGCTCTCCCACCGCACCCGGTGCGAGCACTCGCCGCGACTGCGGATCGACGACGAACAGCTCGACCCCCGGCATCGCACGCCCGCCCCCGCGGCGCCCCTCGCGCAACTCGGCCGGAGGCACGAAGCTCGATCGAAACGCCTCAGTGAGGCCGTACATCGAGAAGACGCTCACCCACGGCAGTCGATCGAGCAGCACCGCGATCGTGGCGTCCGGCAGTCGACCACCGCTGTTGGTGACGTACCGCAAGGCGCGCAGCTCGCCCGCATCGAAGCGACCCGTCGCGAGGTGGGCCGCGACGTCCACCCAGATCTCCGGCACGCCGGCAAGGCCGGTGAAGCCGCCGCGCACCAGATGCCGCAACAGATCGGCTGCGGTGAGGTAACTCAGCAAGCCGACCTGCGAACGCGCGAACATCGCCGCGGTGAGCTGATTGAGCCCGTAGTCGAAGCTCAGCGGAAGCACCGCCGCAACCTTGTCGCGATGCGTGAGGCCCAGATAGCCGGCAACGATGCGCGCGCCGTCACACAGACTGCGCTCGGTCTGGACGATCGCTTTGGGCTTGCCGGTCGAACCGCTGGTGTAGAGGAAGATCGCCGGGGCATCGGCGTCGTCGCGGCCGCGCAGCGGCGTCGCCTCGATGTCGCGCGGCAGCTCCTCGATGCCCGGCTTGCCGTCGGAGTCGATCATCCAGAGCCGCCGATCCCCGAAGGCGACGCTTCGATCGCGCGTCGCGAGCAACTTGGTCGGGCTGGTCAGGACGGCGTGCGCGTCGCAGTCGTCGACCACGTGCCGCACCTGCGCATCCAACAGTCGCGGATTGACGATGACCGCGACGACACCGGCCAGCGCGCAGGCGAAAGGGAACACGGCGAGATCGACCGAAGGTTCGAGCCACGAGCACACCCGCGCACCTTCCGGAACTCCCGCGCGCACGATGCGCCGCGCCAGTTCCTCGGTGCGCGCGACGAATCGATCGCCGTCCAGGCTCTCGCCCCGCGCCGTCAAGAACACGGTCTCCGAGTCCGCGATGCGATCGAGAAGGTCGCGCACGAGAGCCGGCTGCGCGTTCATCCGACCTCCTCCGCTCGCGCACGCGCCTCGCCCCGCGCCTGATTCACGCCGAGCATGAGATACAAGCCGAGCGCGAGCATGAACACCAAGGGCACGAGACCCAGGCGCTGGCTGCCGGTTGCCATCACCACCAGGCTGAACGACAAAGTGCCGATCCACGCCGTGGCCTTGCCGCTGAGCGAGAAGATCCCGAAGAACTCTGCGCGCTTGGCCGCCGGGGAGAAGCGCGCCATCAGGCTGCGGCTCGATGCCTGATTCGGACCGAGTCCCAGACCGACGAGCACGGCGGCGATTCGAAATGCCGTGACCGTGGGCACGGCCACCGCAAGCACCGCACCCAGGAGCAACAGAACCAGGCTGCCGACGATCGCCGCGCGCGCACCGACCTTGTCTTCGATCCAGCCGAACGCGTAGGAACCCAGCCCGGCAGCGACGTTGAGGCCGATCGCCGTCACCATGATCTCGGACAGCTCCATGCCGAGGGTGCGCTCCATGTAGAGCGCGGCAAGGCCGATGATCGCAAGAACGGCGTCGTTGTAGACGAGGTGCGCGATCAGCAAGCGAAACAGGTCCGGGAAACTGCGCAGGTGCGACAAGGTGCGCACGACTTCGCGAATCGCGCGACGAAGTCCGCCGCCGACCGGCTCTGAGCCGCTCGCGCCGACGCCCCGGTCGTGGAGCCACAGAAAGGCCGGCACGGCGAACACGAGAAACCAGGCAGCGACCAGCAGGTTGGTCGCGCGCACGTTCCACGCACCGCTCTCCGCGAGCCAAGGACCGAATCCGATCTCCGGCAACCCGACGAAGCCGAGCCCGACCACCAGACACAAGAGTCCGCCCGCGTAACCGAGCGCCCACGCGCGACCCGACAAGCGACCAAGCCGGTCCTCCGGCCCGAGTTCCGGCAGGAACGCGTTGTAGAACACGTAGACCAACTCGAAGCTGACGTTCGCGATCACGAACAACAGCAGCGCCACCGCGATGGTCAGCGTACTCGCCGGTTCGGCGGGCGAACCATTCGGAAACGTGAGGAGGACGGTGGCGGAGATGCAGATCATGCTGCACCACACCAACATCCGCTTCTTGCCGCCGCGACGTTGATCGGCGCGCGCCCCGAGGACGGGTGACAGCAGTGCGATCAGGATCCCACTGACCGTCAGCGCATGTCCCCAAAGCACGTCTCCGCCGTTCGGCGCGATCGACTTGCTGAAGAACGCCGCATACACGAAGGTGACGACCAAGGTCGCGAACGCCGAGTTGCCGAAGTCGAACAGGCACCACGCGAACGCTTCGCGGCGCGACGGCGGCGGCGACGGCGCGACTTCGCCGTTCACCGCACGGCCTTCTTGACCGCGCCGTCACCGCTCCGCTTCGGCGGCAGCGTGTGCAGGTAGTGCCAGATCGCCTCGAACTGCGCGGCCGCATCGCGATCGCACGCGGCCAAACCCGTCTTGCCGTCCTCCATCATGAACTTCGGCATCTTGGAGGCAGCGTCATAGCGGGTCGGGTCCATCATCCAACTGCGGTAGAAGTCGTCGCGCAGCCGAGTGGCCATCCACGCCAAGTCGATGCCGGCGACCTCGAACAGCGCGGTCGGTGCCACGCCCTCGAGCGAGTGACAGGTCACACAGCCGAAGCCGGTGCCCGACTGGACCAGATCCTTGCCGATCGCGGCCTTCGCCGGGTCGACCGCCAGGTCGGTCTCGCGCGCATCCAACCCGTGCCGTGCCGCCAGCCCTCGAGCGAGACCGCTGCTCAGCGACCGATCGAGCCGCGGCATGCGCGCGCGGAGCCACGGTCGCGGCGATTCCACCTCACCGCGGAGGAAGGCGGTCAGCCACGCGAGTTGCAGTCGTTCCCCGGCATGCGTCAGCGCCGGACGGTTCTGCGCGACCTCCACCGGATGTTCTGCGCTCTGGTCCTCTCCCGAGGTGCTCCCGCTCGGCGGCGGAGCGAGCGACTCTCGCGTCGTCCACAACGACGACTGCGCGCCGATCTGGTGGCAGGCATCGCAGCGTCGCTCACGCAGTTGACGGTTGGCGAACTCGGCAGGGTCATCGCGCGACAGGCTGGCGAGGAGCTCGGACTTGGCCGAGCGCAGTGCGGTCAACTCCGCCGCGCTGAGCACGAAGTGTGGAAGGCCGGCTCGCGGTTCCCCCACGCATCCACCGTCGACGGCGGAATCGAGCACCTCACTCAGCGGCCGCGCCGAAGCACTCGGCGAGCTCGCGTTCGATGCCTGCGAGCTGCTGTGACAAGCCGCGCAGCCCAGTTCGAGGAAGCGCACCTTGCCGCGTTCGACGTCGCCCGCAACGGCAGGAAACTCGCGAAGCGGAATCGTCGCGCGCAGGTAGCTCTCTAGGTCTGCGGCTTCGGCTTCGCTCAGCCGGAGATCCGGCATGCGGATCCACGGATCATGGGCGCGTGGGTCGCGCAGGAACTTCGCCAGGAACCCGGGGCGGTACTTCGCCGTGACCGCCGTGAGGTCGATCCAGGCGTCACGGTCGCTCGCGTTCGTCGCGTGACACGTGAAGCAACCGAGTTCACGAAAGTGCGCGGCACCGCGCTCGGCATCGCCGCTCGTTGCCGCGGTCGACTCGCCGGAGCGGCTCGACTGGGCCTCCAGCCAAGCGGCGAGATCGGCCGCGTCGGCGAGCGCGCTCTCGCCGTGAAGCATCGCCGGCATTCGCGCACTCGCCCGCAGCGCGCGCGGATCGCGCAACCAGGCCGCGATCCACGCGGGCTCGAGCCGGTCCCCGACGCCGTTGAGATCGGGACCG
This sequence comes from Planctomycetota bacterium, assembly GCA_050181465.1. Classification (GTDB taxonomy): domain Bacteria; phylum Planctomycetota; class UBA1135; order UBA1135; family UBA2386; genus JACRLW01. Next base: position 5,092 of record JBFXDD010000066.1, on the reverse strand, counting down.
CGCATCGCCAGCTCCGGCATCGCGACCGGGAGATCGGCGGGCAAGGCGTGGCACGCGGTGCAACGACGCGTGGCGAGCACTTCGCGCGCGAGGCGACGCCCGGATCCTGCTCCCAATTGCGCGGACTTCGGATCGTGGAAGAGCGCGGTGGGCGGCAGCGTCTGCCGCGGCCACTTCGAACTCTCCCAGGTCACGCGAAGGTCGGCTTCGCCGGTCAGCGGCGTGCGGTAACGAGCGGAGATCGCACGCAGCCCTTTGCGCAGTCGAATCGGCGAAGAGGTGACCGGCACCTCGCCTTTGCCCATCGCCGAGAGGACTTCCTTGCCGTCGATCGACAGCACCAAGTTGCCGTTGCCGAGGAAGCCGAAGGTCCAGTCATCGCGCAGCGGGACCTCGATCCAGCCGTCGAAGATCGCCTCGAACATTCCCGGCTCGAGGAATGGCGACGGGCTCTCGCGCCGCGCGACGCGCAGCGCGAGCGCATCCGCAACCCGAGAGTCCTCCAACAGGCTGCCCTCGCTCGCGACCTTGCGTTGCAAGGTCAACGCCAAGCCGGGCGCAGCCTGCTCCTGCGCCGGCAATCCGCCGGTCGCCAGCACGGCCGCTGCGAACCACAGACACCGGCTCGGAACCCAACTCATCGCTCGCCGGATCGCGGCACCAGGAAGTGGATCGTGCCGTGCAGTTCGCCGTCGATCGCCGCGTCTTGACCCGCGCCGACCATCGCCGCATCGACCGACCAGCCCACGCGAATCTGCATCACCGTCTGCATGCCGTCGACGGCGAGGAAGACGCGCTTGCCGTCCTCGCTGAGTTCGACCGAACGCACCGCGAGCCGATCGCGATTCTTCTCGCCTTCCTTCACCTTGCGATCCGGCGCGCTGGGCGCGAACTCGGGCGAGCCGTAGTTCTCCGACCACAGGTAGTTCCAGATCTCGACTTCCCAGCTCGACGGATCGGTCGCGACCTCGCGGTCGAGTGCGTCGCTGAACTCGAGTTCGACACCTTCGTTCACGAAGCGGCATTGCAACGGCATGCGCAAGGGCTTGTCGGTGCGTCGCACGCGATGGAACGCGGTCTCCTTCGCCGCGTTGGTCTGCCAGCCCTGGAAGCCGACGGTGTAGAGATCGCCGCGCGAGAAGCGCCCGCGCATCTGGCTCGACTCGAAGCTCATCGGCAAGCGCACGACCGCGCCCTGCGTCTTGCCCTCGTGCTCCTGCGTGAGCACGAGGTAGTTGGTGCTCTGGCCGTAGCTCTGATGGATGAGTCGCCCGCCCAGCACGCCCCAGGTCCCCTCCGGCACCCACACCTGACCGCCGCCGGAGTTGTCGACCGACATCGGCAGCCAACAGATCGGCTCGTCGTAGGTCGTCGGCTCCTGGTCGCGCCACGCCGTGTCGGTGCAACCCCAGAAGGTGCCGTTGGTCGACAGATTGAGCCGGCACGCCGGCATCCAAGTGCCTTGGTTGTCGCCGGAGGTCACGACCCCGTCGGCGCGCACGCCGATGCCGTTGGGCGCACGAAGACCGGTGGCGACCACGTCGAGAGTCGAACCGTCCTTGCTGACACGGCCGATGATCCCGTGATGCGGAACCAGCTTCTGGAAGCCGCGGCCGCCGGGGTTCACCGGACCACCCTTGCTGAAATAGAAGTTGCCCGCGGCGTCGGTCTGCAGATCGAAGGCGAACTCGTGGAAGCCCTTCGTGATCAGGATGTCGTTGTTGAACACCTCGACGAAGTCGCACTCACCGTCCTTGTTGACGTCGCGCAGGCGATGGAGGCCGTCGCGACCGTGCGTGTGGATCACGCCGTCGACCACCTTCAGACCCAAGGGGTCGTGCAAGCCGGTGCAGAAGCGTGACCAGGTGAGATCGCCCTCCGCCTTGCTGATGCCTTTCAGCAACCACACATCGCCGTTCCAGGTCGACAATGCGGCGGTGTCCGGGTCGACGAAATCGAAGGCTGCGAAACGCAGCCGCGACTTCCACGGGTTGTCCGCGGGAATGCCGAAGGAGTCGACCGCAAAGGGGCCCTCGCTCGCACCGCGGGTGATCGTCGTCGTGATCGTCTCCTCGCAGCGACGCGGGCCGCCCCGGGTGAGTCCGGAGATGTCACGCACCGTGTCGTCGACCACCAGGTCGGTCGCGGCGGCATCGGGATCGCGCGTCCAGAACGCGACGCGACTGAAGAGCGCGTGATCGCTGGCGACGACCTCCATCTCGACGCGACCACCGGCCTTGATCAGCGCAAGCGAGATGTTGCCGGCGTAGCGGATGGTCGTGCGTGCGCGCCGAATCACTTCGGGGCGATCGCCGCGCGGGGGTTCGACGCGCTGCCAGTCGAACTCGTGTCCGCCCGTCGGCCCCATCGCGGAATGGCCCACCGGCCCGCTCTCCTTCGGCACGTCGGTGAGCACGGCGCGGATCGCCGGTCCCGGGCCGAACTCGAAGCACCGCGCGATGCCGATGCCCTTGCCGCCGGCGTCGGTCAGCAACTCATGGGTCTCGAGCACCTTGCGGCCGCCGACTCGGTACTGGAGCACCACCTGTTCACCGTGGAACCAGTGCCCTTCGAAGCGCGCGTGATCGCGGGGCAAAGGGCCGTGCGGGATCGGGCGCGGATCATCGAAACTGCCGTCCTTCGCCCAGCCCGGCGCTTGCTGCGTCGAACTCACCTCACGACCGATCGCATAGGGAATCGGGCCGTGACCACCGTCGAAGGGAGTGCCGCGAAGGGAGACGTAGCCGTCGACGAAGGCCGTCGCGACGCGCAGAAGTTCGGTGTCGAACACGACGCCGGCGCGATCCCCCAGGCGGATGAGGCGCCCCTTCAGCGCCACGTTGTCTTCGGTGAAGCCTTGCACCGTCGTCGACAGGCACGGCCCGTAGTCCATCTGGTACCAGGGCTTGCTGCGGTCTTGCGCGACCAGGGGTGTGGCGAAGACCGCGAGGGCCGCGACGAGGGAGGAGGATTCGATGCGCATGTCAGGAGTCGAAGTGTTCGTCGTGCGGGGCTTGGCGCCAGAGAAACTCAGTAACCTTCCCGCCACGTCCGGCGAAGGAAGCCCTCCGCCTCGGGGGCGTTCGTGGCGCGCAGCGTCGCCGCGTCCCACACGAGTTTCTTGTTGCCGAGGCGATAGGAGACGTTGCCGAGCAGCACAGTCTCGGTGAGCGGACCGGAATAGCCGAAGTGACACAGCGGCTTGCCCTTGCCGCGGATGGCGTCGGTCCACTCGACGTAGTGGCCGGGCGAATCGGCGATGCTCGGCGCGGGCGGCGTGAAGCCCTCGAACTTCGCCTTCGGGCCGAGCTCGTGGCGGTAGTAGTCGCTGACGATGTGGCCCTTCTCTCCGACGAACAGCACCGCGCTGCGCCAGCCGCCCAGACCGAGCTCCGCGACGCGCGCGGGTTGCCGGCCGGCGTCGTGCCAAGTCAGCGTGACCGGCCCGCCGTCGTGGCTGGCGGGGAACTCCCAGCGCACGCCGAGGCCCTTCGGGGTCGCCTCGCCGTCGAGGGCCGGGCCGTCGGCGACCACGCTGGTCGGGTAGCGCAGGTCCAACGCCCAGAAGGCCAGATCGAGGAAGTGGCAACCCATGTCGGCCAGGTTGCCGCCGCCGTAGTCCCAGAAGCGGCGCCAGTTGGCGGGGTGGAAGGCGCCGTCGACGTAGTCGCGCGCGGGCGCGGGCCCGAGCCAGAGGTCCCAGGCGAGAAAGTCCGGCACCGGGTCCTTGCCGCTCGGCATCGGCACTCCACCCCAGGCGTCGACTCCACACCAGACGTCGACCTCGCGAATCCTGCCGATCGCGCCCGAGCGCACCAGTTCGACGACGCGGCGGTAGTTGGGCAGCGAGTGGATCTGCGTGCCGAGTTGGGTCACGAGCCCGCGCTCGGCGGCCAGCTCGGTGAGCATGCGCGCCTCGCCGACCGTGTGCGACAGCGGCTTCTCGCAGTAGACGTGCAGGCCGCGTTCGAGTGCGGCCTTGCTGATCGCTGCATGCGTGTGGTCGGTCGTGCTCACGACCACGCCGTCGAGCCCGTCGTGCGCGAGTGCATCGCGCCAATCGACGTAGGGCTTGGCGCCGGGAAGTTTCTGGTTGGCGGCGTGCAGGTAGCGCGAGTCGATGTCGCAGAGCGCGACGATGTCCTCGTGCATCACCCCTTCCAGGTTCGCCTGCCCGCGGTTCGCCACGCCGACCACCAGCAGGCGCAACTTGCGGTCGCTCGTCACCCGATGGTCGACCGCCGTCGCGCGGGCGACCGGCCGGTCGCCCCGGCTCACTCCGACGACGGGAGCCGCGGCGGCGACGGCCGAGAGCCCGAGAAACTGCCGACGACTGGGACGGTGCAGCATGGCGCGCACAGTAGCGAGCGGGTCGCGCCGGTGCCTCAGCGGTTGTGGTCTCCAACCCGGACGATTCGTGAACGTCTGCTGCGATCGCCGCAACTTGCGCCCGGCGGCGTCGCTACGTCGGCTCCGCCCTGGCAGCGTCGCTATGGCTACGCCTCGGTCGTCGACCGACGCAGCTCCTTGCTGGACATCGACCTGCGTCGATCTCGCGACGACGTTCAAGAACAGCCCGGGCGAGAGACGCTGGGAGGTGCCGAAGAGCCGCGGCCACACGTTGGATCGGCGGATCATGGACCGAGAATCTCACAAGTCGACTTCGCTCGCGGAAGCCGAGCGGTGGGACCGGGATCAGATGTGGGCGATGACGCCGGACGAGCGGCTCGCGATCGCGAAGGCGCTCCGAGATCGGGTCTACGGGCCGAACGCGACCGACGTCCTAGCCCGGATGATTCGTGAACGTCGTCGCGAGATCGACACAGGTCGATGCCCGGCAAGGAGCTACGACGGTCGACGACCGAAGCGTAGCTGTAGCTACGCTGCCAGGGAGGAGCCGTCGTAGCGACGCCGCTGGGCGCGACTTGTGGCGATCGCAGCAGTCGTTCACGAATCATCCGGGCCAGAGGCAGAGCGATCGAAGTGAGAGCCGACCTTCTCTCACCGGATGTCTGCGAGTTTCTCCGCGCCGTGGCCGCGCTGAGCTTGTCCGCGGCCAACGAGTCCCGGTGTGTTTGCTCGATCTCGCACA
>JBFXDD010000065.1:0-16728 GCA_050181465.1 Planctomycetota bacterium | reverse complement strand
ACAGCTACGCTTCGGTCGTCGACCGTCGTAGCTCCTTGCCGGGCATCGACCTGCGGCGATCTCGCGACGACGTTCACGAACAATCCGGGCTAGCCCGAATCATTCGTGAACGTCTGCTGCGATCGCCGCAACTCGCGCCCGGCAGCGTCGCTGCGTCGGCTCCTCCCTCGTAGCGGAGCTGCGGCTGCGCTTCGGTCGTCGACCGCCGCAGCTCCTCGCCGGGCATCGACCTGCGTCGATCTCGCGACGACGTTCACGGCTGATCCGGGCTGACTCGCGACCGTCCGCGCACGTCGAGCGGCTTCGCAGCGCACGCCGGTTACTGGCCCTTTCCGGGCGATCCGCAGCGGTTGCGCAGACCGCGAATTGCCGAATCGAAGGCGTTCGCTAGGGGCTTCGGGGAGCGCCGAGCGGCACTCGAATCCCGAATTCCTTCGAGAATCGCCGGTTTCTCGCGCGTTCCCGCCCTTTTTTTCTTTGCCTTTCTTCAACGCAACGTCAACATCCGGCCCCAGCGGTGCGCCGAGGGGGTGCATCGCAACCCACGTGTTCTCGAACAAAAAAACGAAAGGATCGGCACTCATGGCCGCCAAGAAGAAAGTTGCGAAGAAAGGCGCCAAGGCCAAGCCGGCCGCTGGCGAACTGATCATCTCCAAGTCGCGCACCAAGGCCGCGGCCAAGGACTGCAACGTGTCGTCGGACTTCTACTCCGCGCTCGATGCAAAGGTGCGAGAGATCATTCGTGGCGCCGAGCGTCGCGCGCTGGACAACAAGCGCAAGACCCTCCGCCCCTTCGATCTCTGATCGACGACGGCGCGCTTCCGGATCCTGTCCGGTGGCACGCCGCCAACCGCGGCCTCGAGCTGCGAACTCGCTTCGCAGGGTGTGGATGCGGTGGCAATCCAGTGGGCTCGCAGCGACCTCCTCGCCGCGGGCCCGCTGCATGTACCGAGGTGCCGCACATCGACCGGACGCGGTTCGTCGGCGCGACGAGTTCAGTCCGCGGCAGGCGCGATCGCTTCGGCGTAGCTCGGCAGCAGGTAGAGCGGCTCGAGGGCCAGATCGCCGTCGAAGCTGACCGCGAGTGACGGGTCGAAGAGGCTGCGTGCGTCGACCGGCGGCAACTCCACCAGCCGCGCGCCGGCCTTCGCGCAACTCGCCGCCAGCGTCGCGTGAAGGTTCGATTCGGCGATGACCAGCTCGCAGCCCGCGATCGCGTTCTCGGTGGCCGCTGCGGCGACCGCGGTCGGTGCCGATCGCAGCGAAACGGCGTCCGGCGAACAGTGCAAGGTGGCGAGGTGATGGTGACCGCGCCTTGCGTCGAGTGCGACGAGGATCGTCCCCGACTGTCGACGCTCCCCATGCGCCCGCCATCCCTCGAGCGCGATCCACTCCATGCTCGTGATCGTGCCCAGTTCGATCGGGTGGAAGGCCGCAAGGGTGCGAGCGAAGGCGAGCGCGGAGCGCAGTCCGGTATACGAACCGGGTCCGCGATCGAGCACGATGCGACGAATCGAACTCGGAGTCGCACCGCACTCCGCCACGGCCGTCGCGACGAGACTCGCAACATCGCTCGGCGACGCGCCGTTCCCGGCGACCGGCACGACGAACTGGTCGCGGCACCGCACCGCCACGGCGACTTCTCGGCGACTCGCGATCACCGCGACCTCGACACTCGGCGCCGTGCTCATGGGTGGGTTTCGCCGTTCAGCTCGCAGGTCACGACCTGCACGAGTTCGGCGGTGATCGCTTCCATGAGTTCACGATCACGTGCCTCGACCATGACGCGACAGAGGTTCTCGGTGCCCGAGTAGCGAAGGAGCACTCGCCCTTGTGTGCCGAGTCGTCGTTCGGCATCGGCGATCGCAGCGACGATCGCGGGGATTTCCGCCAGCGGCGGCTTCTGCCCGACGCGGACGTTGACCAACTTCTGCGGGAATCGCTCGAAGCTCGCGAAGAGTCGGGCGGTCCCGTGCTCGCGGACGCCGTCGATGGCCAATACGTGCAAGGCCGTGAACAGGCCATCACCGACCAAGACCCCGTCGCCGATGTCGATCAAGACGTGGCCGGATTGTTCCGCACCCAAAGTGAGCCCATCGCTTCGCATCCGCGCGGCGAGGTGCCGATCGCCGACCGGCGTGGTCGCGACTTGGATTCCTGCCTGCGCGAGGGCGTGGTGCAGCCCGAGATTGCTCATCACCGTCGCAACCGCGGTCGCCTTCGGCAGCCGGCCTCGCTGGAGCATGCGTGGCGCCAAGGTGGCGAGGATCGCATCGCCGTCGGCGATCTGGCCGCGATCGTCCACGAAGATGCAGCGATCGCCGTCACCGTCCAGGCAGATCCCAAGCACGGCGCCGGATGCGAGCACCGTCGGCACCAGGTTGGCCGGTGCGAGCGCCCCGCAATTCTGGTTGATGTTGGTGCCGTCGGGCTCGCAAGCGACCTCCACGACGTCGGCACCGAAGGCGCGCAACACGGTGGGTGCCAGGGCCGCGCCACCGCCGTTGGCGGCATCGATCACCACCGTCGCACCAGAGAGATCCAGACCGGCGAAGTAGTTGCCGAGCCAGTCGACGTACCTGCCGAGCAGTTCGGTCTTGCTCTTCGTGCGCACTTCGCCCATCGGCGAGAACGCGGTCGAGACCGTCAACTGCTCGATCTCGCGCTCGGCCTCGTCGCTGAGCTTGCGGCCCTCTCCATCGAAGATCTTGATCCCGTTGTCCTCCGCCGGGTTGTGTGAGGCGGAGATCATCACACCGGCCGCGAACGGTTCGGTTCGGGCGAGGAACGCGAGCGCGGGGGTCGTGCAGAGATCGATGTCGATCGTCGCGACCTCGGTTGCGGCCAGACCCTGTGCCAGCGCATCGAGGATCCAGGGCGCGGAGTCGCGACCGTCGTTGCCGATCACCACGCGCTTCTGTTCGGGACCGCGGCGCTGGAGATGGATTCCGAGCGCAGCACCGACGCGACGCAGGGTTTCCGGATCGAGCGGCGGCTCACCGGCGCGCCCGCGAAGTCCGTCGGTCCCGAAACGTGGCGGCTCGAACGACTCGGCGCGTTCCTTCTTCATGTCTTCGATCGGTACTTGATGGACGGCCAGAACGACACTCGATGTTCGTCGTCGGTGTGCCCGGCGATGTGCAAGGCCGCTTTGGGTTGGCCGCCGTCGGCGGGTGGGAAGGCGATCACGAGGCAGTTGGCCGCGATCCACGCGCGCAGTTGGTCGTCGACGAGGTGCAGGGCGAGTTCGGTCTCGAGCTGGCCGTAGGCGAGGATCTCCAGGTCGAGGGTCGTCTCCGCGAGTTCGAAGCGACTGGCGTGTTCCCCGGCGAGGACGATCGGCACGGCGTTCAGCTTGGTTACCCGGCCAGCGGTGCGTAGCGGGACGTCCATCGCCACAGTGCCGGGACTCACGGTCACCTGCGAGAACTCCGACGCGAGTTGGAGCGGTGCGCTGACGCTGCGTTGGTCGGGGGTCGTCGCATTCGGGCGGAACTCGAACAGTGCTCGCTCCGAAGTCTGGATGGCGCGGATCGTGTTCTCCGGTCCACGAATCGTGACGACGCTCGGGGTCACCTTCAGGTCGTCCCACACGATTCGCTCGGCGAGGCCGGGTTCGTTCGGCGGCGCGATCACGCGGATGCGGCTGCGCTGGAGCGCGATACTCGCGGTGGTGTTGCGGGCGAGTTCGATGCGCACACGGGACGGCGTCATCGAGCGGAGCAAGCCCTCGTAGCGTGCTTCGCTGGCGCGGATGTCGGCGAGCGCGAACTCGAAGGCCGGCTGACCATCGCGTTCGACCGGCTCGACCGGGACACTGAATCGAGGCGCCTCGAGCAACTCGGTGACCAGTCGGCGCGGACCGCGCACGGCGATCGTCACCCCATCCACGATCTCGGTCGGTGCATCCGCGTCGTGGAACCCCAACACCGAGTAGCGCATGAGATCGAGGCGCAGCGAGATCTCGTGGCTGCGCGCGGCGCTGGGGTCGGTGTCCAACGAGACCGGCGTCAGCTCGACCTCCAGGCTACCGGGCAAGGAGACCTGCGAGTCGAGATACAGCCAGAGGCCGGTCGCGAGTGCGAGCGCGAAGAGCTTGCGCCAGAAGTCGCCGAACAGGAGGCCGAGGACTCCGCCGCGCTCGGCACGGTCAGGCTTGCGCGACATTGGCCTCCTTCTTTCGCGAACGCGAGCGATCCTTCTGAATGCCGAGACCGGTCTCCAGCTCCGCTTCGAGTTCCTCGAGGGTGAGTCCGTAGCGCAGGCGACCGCCGAGTGCGACCGAGATCTTGCCGGTCTCCTCCGAGACGACGACTGCCAGTGCGTCGGTCTCCTCCGACAGGCCGAGTGCCGCTCGATGTCGTGTGCCGAGGCGCTTGTCGAGTTCCTGACTCTGACTCAGCGGAAGCAGGCACGAGGCCGCGACGATGCGCTCGCCGCGGATGATCATCGCGCCGTCGTGCAGCGCGGTGCCTGGGAAGAAGATCGACTCGATGAGGAAGGAATTGAGCTCGGCGTCGATGTGGATGCCGGTGTCGGAGTACTCGGCCAACGAACCGTCGCGCTCGATCGCGATCAGCGCACCGATCCGCTCCTTGCTCAGACGCGCGACGGATCGCAGCAGTCGATGGATCTTGCGCACCTCGGTCCGCAGCAGTCTTGCAAAGATCGGGGAATCGCCGAGATGCACGATCGCGCGGCGGATCTCCGGCTGGAACACCACGATGAGTCCCAGGACCGCGATGTCGCGCAAACTCTGGAAGATGATGTTGAGCCGCTCGAGATTGAGCAGGTTGATCAGGATCGTGAACGACACGATCAACGCGAGCAGCACGATCGCCAGCCCGCGGATGACTCCTGCACCGCGGGTCGTGCGCAAGAATCGCAGTGCTGCATAGATGCCGATCGCGAAGACCGCGATCTCGATCATCATCTTGACGGTCTCGGCGTTCACGAGTCGCCCTCCCGAGCCCGCAGTTCGCGCACCGCGTCACCGAGCGCGGCCGGGCCGCGCATCGCGTGGACGTCGTGCACGCGGACGTAGTCGACTCCCGCACTCGCAAGCAGCGTCACGCTGGCGGCGGTGGCGAACTCGCGCTCGCCCGGCGGACAGCCGGCGACCGCACCGAGGAAGGACTTTCGCGAGGGTCCGAACAAGAGCGGAAGCCCGAGCGCGGCGAGTTCGTCCACGAATACGTGCAGGGCGACTGCATCGATCGGCGTCGTGCCGAAGCCGATCCCGGGATCGAGGATGCAGCGCGCTCGGGTGACGCCGTGGGCGACGGCCAGGTCGACCCGCGACGCGAGGGTCCTCGCGATCGTCCGCACCAACTCGCGAGCGGCCGGCAGTGAAGCCGCGGTGCGCGCCGGCTCGAAGCGGTGCATCAGCACGAGCTGTGCATCGCGCTCCGCGGCGAGGTCGGCCATCGCCTCGTCGTCGTGGAGTGCCGTGGTGTCGTTGATCCAATCCGCACCGGCGTCGAGTGCGGCGCGCGCGACGCTCGCGTGCGTGGTGTCGATCGAGATCGGTACGCTCACGTGTGCCCGCAGCCCTTCGATGACCGGCACCACGCGCGCGATCTGATCCGCCGGCGGCACCGGAACGTAGCCCGGCCGCGTGCTCTCGCCGCCGACGTCCAACACATCTGCGCCGGCTTCGACCAAGGCGATCCCTCGGGCGATCGCAGCTTCGGGCTCGAGCCATCGGCCGCCGTCCGAGAACGAGTCCGGCGTCACGTTCACGATCCCCATCAACGCGGTCTTGCCGACCCGCGTGCGCGCGGTTCGGTCGCGTTCGACGATGGGGGGCACGTGCGCGCTCACGGGTGAGCCAAGCCCTCCGAACCGAGCAGGTCGACTCCGGGCTCGCTGCGCTCGCTGCCGGTGGGCCGATGCGCGGGCAACTCGTTGCGCTGGCGCGCGGCGCGGAAGCTGTCCAGGTCGTCGCCGCGGAGGACCGCAGCCACCTCTTCGCCGGTCAGTGTCTCGTAGCGCAAGAGACCGGCGGCGACCGCGTCGAGCTGTGCTCGGTGCTCGACGAGCAACTGGCGAGCGCGTGCGTATTGATCCTCGCAGATGCGACGGACCTCCTTGTTGATCGTCGCGAGCGTCTCCTGACTGACGTCGTGTCCGATGGCGAAGTCGCGACCGAGGAAGTCCGAACCGCGCGGCATCGTGTAGCTGATCGGGCCGGCGACTTCGCTCATGCCCAGTTCGCAGACCATGAGGCGCGCGAGGTTGGTTGCCTGCTCGATGTCGTTCTGAGCGCCGGCGGAGACCTCCTTGAACACGATTTCTTCGGCGACCCGGCCGCCGTAGCACATCGCGATCATGCCGAGGAGCTTGGTACGACGGTGATGGTAGTCGTCGCGTTCGGGCAACGACGTCGTCAGGCCGAGTGCGAGCCCGCGCGACACGATGGTCACCTTGTGGATGGGGTCGAGCTGCGGCAGGAGCGTCGACACGATCGCGTGGCCGGCCTCGTGGTAGGCAGTCACGCGGAGGTCTTCCTGATCGCGCATGCGCGACCGCTTCTCACGGCCGAATCGCACGCGATCGCGTGCTTCCTCGAGATCGCCGAACTCGACGGCTTCCTTCGAGCGCATGGCGGCGAGGATCGCGGCTTCGTTGACGAGCGCGGCGAGTTCGGCGCCGGAGAAGCCCGGGGTCGCGCGAGCGACCGCGGACAGGTCGACACCGGCGCGCAGCTTGATCTTGCGCGCGTGCACGCGAAGGATCTTCTCGCGACCCTTCACGTCGGGCATGTCGATCGTGACTTGGCGATCGAAGCGACCCGGACGCAGCAACGCCGGGTCGAGCACGTCCGGACGATTCGTTGCGGCGATGAGAATCGTCCCCTTGTCGCTGTCGAAGCCGTCCATCTCGACGAGGATCGCGTTCAGCGTCTGCTCGCGTTCGTCGTGGCCGCCGCCCATCCCCGTGCCGCGCTTGCGACCGACCGCGTCGATCTCGTCCAGGAACACGATGCATGGGCTGTTCTCGCGCGCTTGGCGGAACAGATCGCGCACGCGGCTCGCGCCGACACCCACGAACATCTCCACGAAGTCCGAGCCCGAGATGGAGAAGAAGGGGACCTCGGCTTCGCCGGCGATGGCCTTTGCCAGCAGAGTCTTGCCGGTGCCCGGTGAACCCACGAGCAGCACGCCGCGCGGGATGCTGCCGCCGAGTTTCGCGAACTTCTGCGGGTTCTTCAGGAACTCGATGATCTCGCGCAATTCCTCCTTCGCCTCGTCGATGCCGGCGACATCCTCGAAGGTGACGTTGGTGCGATTCTCTTTCGTGTACAGCGCGGCACGACTGCGTCCGAAGGACAAGACACCGCCTGAACCGCCCGGCGAGCGCATCTGTCGGAAGAACAGGAACCAGGCGATGAACATCACCAGGATCCATGGTCCGATGGTCCCGAGCACGTAGTAGAGCGCGGTGTTCGGGCGCTCGATCCGCAGCGTCGCCGGGTTGCGCGACAGCGATCGATCGACGATCTGCACGTTGCGGGCTTCCAGTGCGCGCCGCAAGGTCAGCAGGTTCGCGCCATCCTCGCCGCGTGCGTCCACGCGATGGAGACGCTCGCCGTCGCCGCGATCGAGCACGAGGACCGCGTAGCCGGCGAGCGGATCCTCGGCAGCGGGTGCGGTCCCGGGCGCAGGAGTCTCTGCGACGAACACCGCGAGCTTCGCCGCGATCTCGTTGCGATCGAGTTCCCCTTGGAGCCGATCGAGCCTGCCGCGGTAAGTGCGTGCGTCGAGTCGGCCGCCGAACGGCAGCAGGCGTTGGATCAGTGGGGCGTCGGCGTCGAGAGCGCGGTCATAGGCAACTTCGATCTTCTGCAGTTCGCCCTGTTCGTTGCGCACCTGCGCGATCACGCGGCCGTCTTCCCAGGTCGAGCCCTCGATGCGACCGTTGAAGAGGCCCCGATAGAAGTCGTAGATCGACGCTTCGCTCTGCATCCCCGCCTGCGACACCATCACGAACATGGCGAGGAGCAGAGCCATGATGAAGATCACGCCGCCGAGGCCGCGGGGCTTCTTCGCTTGCGAGCGGTCACCCTTGTCGTCGGGTCGCGGGCGTGGGGCGCTAGGACGTTCGGTCATGGTTCGTCGTGGTTGCCGGCGCTGCCGGGTCCGGTCGGCTCGGCGATTATGCCGAGTAGCCGTGGCGCGGAAGGGCGGTCTTCCTTCGCTGTTTCGTCAGTCGGGCCGATCCAGCGCAAGCGTGATCTTGCGGGCGATGTCGTATGCCGACTCCTCGATGGCGGATTGTTCGGTTTCCCCGACCGCAACCCGGAACTCTGCCCGATCGATGATGCGCACGTTGCGCAATTCGCGGCCGCTCTCGCGGTCTTGCAGGCGAGCACGGATCGCGAAGTCGAGGGCGCCCTCGCGCACCGGGGTGCGGCCGGCGCCGGCCAAGGTCTGACCTTCGATGTCGACGATTTCGACGTAGAGGTCGACCTCGGCGTCGTCGTGTGCGGCGGGCACGTACGGCCCGAGCACCGGCAGTTGCTCGTGGAGTCGACGGGTGAGCGGGATCTCGATCCGCTGGCGGAAGCTGCGGTTGTCGACCACGTGGACCGCCACCGCGCGGCGAGCCCGACCGTCCTGAACGAAGGTGTAGCCGCAGCCGGCCAGTGTCAGCAGGGCTGCGAGGATCGACCAGCGGAGGCTGTCGTGTGGCATGCGAGCGGCCGTCATCGGCTGGTGACGGCATCGAGGGCGGTGAGACGTTCCGTCGCGGCCGCGAGGCCGGGGTCGTCGGGGAATTCCGCGACGAGCCGGCGAAGCCAGTAGGCCTCTCCGAGCTCGTTGCCGAGCGTTCGGTAGAAGTTCGCGTTCTGCTGGTACCGCGTGCGGATCCAGTCCTCGACGGTCGCGAGCGCGGTCTCGGCTTCCTGCCGGAAGTCGGGCCGCTCCGGCGGCCGGATCCTCAGGAAATCGGCGAGTTCGTTCTTGGCCTGCTGCATCGCCGGCAAGTCGTACTCGGGGCCTTCGAGTTCGGCGAACTGGGCCATGACACGGCGCTGGTGCGCGGCGGCGACCCACTCGCTGTCGGGATGGCTCGCGATGACTTCTTCGAAGCGCCGCCGCGCTTCGCCGAATCGTTCCGCGGCGAAGGCATCCTCCCCGAGCAGGAACAGCGCATGCGCAGCTTCCGGATCGGTCGGGTAGCGCTCGACGAAGTCGCGAAGAACGACGATCGCGTCGTCGTGATCCGAACCGAAGATGAAGTAGCTCGCGTCGCGTTCCAGCAACGCTCGGGCGATCGCGAAGTGCAAGGTTTGCACGCGCGGCTGGAACATCCCGAGCGGGTGTTCCCGCACGAAGCGGCCGAGCGCGCGCCAGGCGCCGTAGAGGTCTCCGGCGCTTGCGCGCGCGCGGATCCGCTCGAACCCGAGTCGCTCGCGATCGCTGGGCGAGAACGCGGCCTCATCGAGCTTGGCCAAGGCTGCGGCGGCGGCCTCCGGCTGGGTGTCGATGGCGCCCGCGGCGACTTCGAGCGCCTGCGCGGGGTCGCTCGGGACCGCCAATGGAGCCGTCGAGCAACCGACCAAGCTCGCCGCGAGAACCGCCGAAAACACCACCGACCGCATCCGTGCATTCGAGCCGATTGCGAGGCAGCGGGGAAGCGCGCACTGCTTCGCTCGCGACGGCCGGCGCGAGGTCACCGCGCCAGGGCGGCGAGCGCGCTCCCCCGCAGCCGCGACTCGCGCTCGAAGCCCGCGGCCAGCCAGCGCGCCAGGATCCCCAGCACAGCGCCCTGGGCTTGGTCGTCGCCCAGTTTGGCCAGGTCGCGCCCGCGTGTCGCCAACAGGGTGCGCATGCGCGTCCGCACTGCGGGAGCGAGCATCGGGTCCTGTGGCCCGCGGTGGGCGAGGCAGACCACTCCGGCCTCATGGCGGAGCGCATGGACGGTCGCATCGTCGCCCAGTGCCACGCCGCATCGCGCGCATCGATCGAACTCGGCGAGCAGCCCCAGCGCACGCAGGAGTCGCAGTTCGACCGCCGCGAGCACCGCGGGCAGTTGCTTGATGGGGGCTCGCTCGGCCAGGGTGATCGAGCCGCTCAGCAGATCGAACAGTTCCGGCTCGGGGCGGTCCGGCGGCATCGCGCGGTCGAACCACTCGATGAGCGCGTTCGCGAAGAGAAAGCGGCGTGGCTCGCGGAGCGCGCGCGGCTCGTGCAGCAGTTGAACTCGGCCCAGCAGCGCGATGCCCTTGCCCGACAACGAGATGTCGACGCGGTTGAGGAAGTCGATCCGGCCCAGGGTCGCGCTGTTCTTGCGGTGGGCGCCCTTCGCGAGGGCGACGAAGCGCCCTCGCTCCGCCGACACGAAGGTCAACAGCCGACTCGACTCACGCAGGTCGGTTCGCCGCCAGACGATCGCTTCCATGGCGTGCGCGGAGTCAGTCGACGTCGCCGGCCGAATCGCGCACCGACGCGGTCTCCGGCGCAGCGGGCCGCACGAGCGTGAGCCGCATGCGACCGATGCGCCGGTCGTCGGCCTCGAGGATCTGGATCGCCAGTCCGTCGACCACCAGCTCTTCCATCGCCTGCGGGATGCGACCGATGCTGGTGAACACCCACCCGGCGACGGTGTCGTAGTCGTCGCCCTCGGGGATGCGATCCTCGAGGTGCTCGTTCGCCTCATCGACGCGGGTGCGGCCGGACACCTCGATCACGGAGCCTTCCTCGACCACCTTGATCGGCTGCTCGATCACCGGGTCGTACTCGTCCTCGATGTCGCCGACGATCTCCTCGATCACGTCCTCGATGGTGACCACGCCGGCGGTACCCCCGTATTCGTCGAGCACGATCGCCATCTGCCGCTTCGTCGCCCGGAACTGGCGAAGCAGTTGGACCAGATCGAGGCTCTCGGGAACGAACAACGGCTTGCGGACGAGGTCGCCGACCTTGCCGCCGACCAGCCGCTCGGGTTGGGCGATCAGCGCCAGGGCGTCCTTGGCGTAGAACACTCCGACGATGTCGTCGACGCGGTCGCGATAGACCGGATAGCGCGAGAACCCGGCCTCGATGGCGCGTCGGACGGCTTCGTCCAGCGGCATCGTCGCGGGGAACGAGATCATGTCGGTGCGCGGCGTGATGACCTCGAGCGCCGTCTTCGCCTTGAGCTCGACGATGTTGCCGATCCACTCCCGCTCTTCGTCGGGCAGGGCGCTCTCTTGCGCGGAATCGGAGACTGCGGCCAGGATGTCGTCCGCGATCTCGTCGGGCTCGGCGGTCTTGTTCTGGTCGGAGACCCGCAAGGTTCGCAGCAGGCTGTGTGCGATCGCCAACGTCGGTCGCACGACGATCCACAACAGAAGCAGGCGAAGGGGTCCGAGGACGGGGATGCCGAGCCGAAGGATCCGCTCGGCGCGCGCCTCGGCGATCAGCGCTGGGAGCACGCCGCAGGCCGGGACGGCCAGGAAGAGCCCGACCCCGACCGCCACGTAGGGAGAGGTCGGGAATGCGAACCACGCCAGCAGCGCGAAGCAGGCCACCGAGCCGATGGTGAGGAACCGCGCGACGACCTGATACTCACGCTCGGTCGTCGCGAGGCGCTCGCTGAGTTTGCGGCCGGCTTCGTCACGCGCGAGTTTCGTCGGCGAGTAGACCAGGAGTGCGGCACCGACGAGCGCACCAAGGGTCGCCACGATGAGTGCTACGAAGGCGAGGCCGACGTGCGGTCCGGACAGGGCCGCAGCGTCGGCTGCTACGGCGACCGCGCCGGCGGGGTCGAACGGGATCACCGAGACCTCCATCGACGGCGGGTCGCGCCTTGGCCCGGGAAGCCTGTTCGCCTTCGGTCAGTATCGAGTTCGGGTGCCTCGCGGGCTGCGGTCCGCGCCGCGGTGCGTTCAGGCGGGAGGTCGTCCAAGGAACTCAGCAGGCTAAGGGCAAGGCCAGTCGGCGGGCAACCCTCTCAGTCGGTGTCGGCCGAGAAGCGGTTCCGGCCGCGCGACTTGCTTGCGTAGAGGGCGCTGTCGGCCCTGCCGACCAGGTCGTCGAGACTGTCGGTCGGTCGCAGAGACGACAAGCCGATCGAGCAGGTGATCGGCAGTCCGTGCGCCCTGCCGGCCTCGCCGACCGCAGTGAACAGGCGGGTTGCCAGGATCGTGGCGTCCTCCGCGCTGGTCTCGGGAAGCACCACCAGGAACTCCTCCCCGCCGTAGCGGCAGATCGTGTCGGAGCCGCGCATGGTGCGCCGAAGCACCGCGGAGGTGACCCGGAGAGCGTGATCGCCGACCAGGTGCCCGTAGGTGTCGTTGAGCTGTTTGAACTCGTCGAGGTCGATCATCATCACGCACAGCGGCGCCTGGTTGCGCTGCGCGGCGGCGATGGTGGTGCCGAGTGTGAAGAGGCCGACACCGCGGTTGGCGAGGCCGGTGAGCGGGTCGATCGTGGCATTGCGCTCGGCCCGCCGGCGCCGCAGCCGGAGTTCGAGGTTCTCCATCGCGAACGCCAGGAAGCCGGCAAGGATGCGGGCGTTCGTGCCGTCCACCGCAAGGTCGAGATAGCGCGCAGTCGGCGCGCGATCGACCACGAGAAAGCTCGGCAGTCGTTGGTTGCCGCGCAGCGGCACCAAGATGGCGCGATCGGCTCCCAGAGCGCCGCACAGCCCCTCGCGAGGGTCGCCGCGCACGAGGACGAGGGGCTCGAGGGTCTCGAGTGCTTCGGCGAGGATCTCGCTCTCGCGGTCCGTCGGCCGCAGCGGCCGGCGCTGCACGCCGAGTTCCGTGAGGTCGGCCTTGCCGCGCACCCAGACCCGTCGGCATGCCGGACTCCAACTGACGACGAAGGCTCGATCGAAGTCGAGGAAGCGCAGCGCTGCTGCGGTCGCCAGCGTGTTGAGCGTGCCGTAGTTGCGTGACTCACCGCAGCCGACGAGCCGCGAGACCAACTCGTTGAGGTTCGGCGACTGCCGTCCGCCGAACAGTGCCAACTCGAGGTCGTCGCCGGCGGGATCCGCGTCGGCAGCGGCGACGGTTGCGGCCGTCAAACCCACCCGCTCCAGGGCCGCGGCCACGCTCTCGCGGACCCAGCCGATCGCCTGCTCCAACTCGCGGTTGGGAACGATCGGGGCAGACGGCTGGCCGGGGTGGGGGAAGCCGGCAAGGACGGCCAATTGATCCGCCGCCTCGACCAACGCTTGTGGGGCGAGCCGGAGAAAGGCGATCGGATCGCGAGGGCTGTCGCCGACGCTGGGGTCATCGGCGACGGACTCGTCATCCGCAGACGCTTGCTCGAGCGGCAACGGCAGCTTCCAGAGGCGGATCAGATCTTCGCCGCCCAGCGTCATCGCCCGACCGTCGTGATGGCGACCGAGTTGCTCCAACCAACTGCTCAGATCGTGGGTGAGTCCGCGAAGGTAGGCGACCTTCGGCTCGGCGGCCCCGAAGTGGTCCGCGAGCACCTCCGCGGCGGCCGCGGTCGCCACGGAATGCAGCCACAAGGCGCGGATCGAGGCGGTGCGCTCCACTTCGACCGGCTCGACGTCGAGCATCCGCTGGATCGCGGGGACACCGAGCGTGGCGACCAGCTCGCGGATCGACTCCGGCGGTCGCATCGGCGCCCACAAAGGCGCACTCGCGAGGCGCAGGGCGCGGATGGTCGTCAGTGGGTCGAGCGCCAGGAGCGCCTCCACGTCTTCTCGTCCAGACCCGATCCGCGTCGCTCGCAGGATGGCGGCGCGTACATCCCGCATGCCCAGCACCGAGGGCAGCGAGTGAAGCGGTTGGACGAGAGTCGATGACGAGCCGTGCAAGGTGGATCCGCGATCGACGAACGTCGACCCCGCTCCGACATCGACCGTCGCGGCCGGATCGCTCAAGTGCTGTTCGGTTCGGCACGGGCCCGTTGGTGTGCGATTGCGCACAGGCTCGATGCTGCGCCGTGCCTGCCGGCCTAAGTGGCCGTTGGGATGGGCTTTGGGAAGTCGCCCGAGACTGTGACGGTTTTTTTTTCGGCTCGGTCCGGGATTCGCTCAGAGCGAGACATGGTCGTGACAAGTCCCCTCGAGTGCACCCGCGGTCGGTCGACCGTCGAAGATCGCTCCTTCGCTGCGCAGAGTCATGCCCGCGCGACCCTCGCGGCGCACGGTGTCGACCTCGGCGACGTCTGGACCAACGGCGAGGTGGTCGCGCGCCCGGACGAGGCGCTGGCGACGGCGCTCATGGACCTGTTCCGGAGCACGGGGAGCAACGAAGTCTTCGAGGCGCTCGCCGCGCTGGTGCGGCCGATCCTCGAGGCCGCGGCGCGCAGTCGGCTGCGTCACAGCCACGGCCTGATCGACCCGGAGGAGATCGTTCAGGACGTGCTGGTGAACGTCTATCGCTACCCCGACCGCTTCGTCGCGTCGCGGCCCGGCGCCTTCCGGGCCTGGTCGAACACGATTCTCGACAACGCGATCCGCCGCCGCATGCGACCGAGCCGCTCCGCGCTCGAACTGACCTACTGCGGCAACGACCTCCTCTGCGAATCGGCCGACGAACGGTTGCGACCGCCGGTCGAACAGGTGCTCTCCGACGAGTCGTCGCGCGACGCCTCGCGCGCCTACGCGCTCCTGCTCGCCTGCTACCTGTGGGCGTTCGACGGGCTCGCGGATCGCGAGCGCTACGTGCTCCAGCAGGTCGAGGTCTTCGGCCGTCGCTATCTCGATCTAGGCGAGGAATTCGGCATGCGCCCCGAAGCGGTGAAGATGATCGTCTTCCGCGCGCGACGGCGGATCCAGGATCGGTTGACCATCTTGTTCTCCCGGGCGGGGATCGCGCCGTCGTTCCCCTTGCGTGACGCCGGCTGAGTCCGCTCGCCGAATCCGCTCGCTGGTCACGGCTCGGCCGGCACCCTACCGTCGGCAGGCGTGAGCCCGGCCAACCAGATTGCCGTCGATCGGCTGTTCCTGAATGCGCGTGAACTCGTCACGCTGGCGGACGGCCCGGCGCGGGGCGCACGGCGGGGTGAGATCGAGGCGCCGCGGGTGGAACTCGATGGGGCGATCGCGGTGCGCGACGGCCGGGTGGTCGCGACCGGCAGCACTCAGGAACTGCGGCAGCGCTTCGTCGCGCGCGAAGAGGTCGATCTCCGCGGGCTCGTGGTCTTTCCCGGATTCGTCGACTCGCACACGCACCCGGTGTTCGCCAAGACGCGCGAACGCGAGTTCCACATGCGTTGTGCCGGCGCCGACTACATGGCGATCGCGGCGGCCGGCGGCGGCATTCTCGAGTCGGTCCGCGCGCTGCGCGAGACCACCGAGGCGGAACTCGTCGCGCTGGTGCGAGCACGCCTCGACGGCTTTCTCGCCCACGGCACGACCACGATCGAGGGCAAGAGCGGCTACGGCCTCAGCGTCGACGCCGAGCTGCGCAGTCTGCGCGCGTTGACGCGTGCGGCGGCGGGTCACCCGCTCACCGTCTCGCGCACCTTCCTCGGTGCGCACGAAGTGCCGGCCGAGTACCGCCCGCACACCGATCGTTACGTCGATCACCTGATCGCCGAGATGTTGCCGGCGGTGGTGCCGTGGTGTGAATCGGCCGACGTGTTCGCCGAGCCCAAGGTCTTCGACAGCGAGCGCAGTCGACGCATCCTGACCGCCGCGCGCGCTGCCGGCCTGCGATTGCGTGTGCACGCCGACGAGATCGAACCCATGCGCGGCGCGCAGCTCGCCTGCGAGCTCGATGCCGACTCGGCGGATCATCTCGCGGTCGTCGATGAAGACGGCATCTCGCGACTCGGCGCCGCGCGAACCACTGCCACGCTGTTGCCCGGCACCAGTTTCTATCTCCGAAAGGCCAAGCATGCGCCGGCGCGGGCGCTCTGGCGGGCGGGTGCCGCGGTCGCGCTCGCGACCGACTTCAACCCCGGCTCTTGCTACACGATGTCGATGCCGTTGATCGCCACGCTTGCGTGCGTGCTCTACGGCATGACCCCGGCCGAGTGCTTGGTGGCGATGACGATCAACCCCGCCGCTTCGCTTCACCTCGACGCGGAGCTCGGCACCTTGCACGACGGCAAACGCGCCGACTTCGTCGCCCTCGACCTGCCGAGCTGGTCGGGACTCGGTTACGTGTTCGGTGGGAACCCCGCGCGGATGACGGTGAAGGATGGGGTGGTGGTGTGGGGCGGAGCGGGATGACCGCCATGCGCGAACGCGCACGGCCAAGCATGTGACACCTCGCTCCTAGCCCGGATGATTCGTGAACGTCTACTGCGATCGCCGCAAGTCGCGCCCGGCGGCGTCGCTACTTCGGCTCCTCCCTGGCAGCGCTAGCTACAGCTACGCTTCGTTCGTCGACCGCCGCAGCTCCTTGCCGGACATCGACCTGCGTCGATCTCGCGACGACGTTCACGGATCATCCGGGGTAGACTCGCGGCTTCTCACTGAATCTCGATCTGCAGCGCGTTTGACAGGTCGAACGCGAGCGACGGACAGCCGGTCGCGGCGGGGCTCATCACCAGCCACTGCTGATAGAGCCGCAACCCCAGCAACTGCGGAGTGTCCGGGATCGTGATGGTGTTGACGCGCGTTCCGCGCGTCGGTGCCGACCGCGGCCCGAAGAGGAGAGCCGACCATGGATTGGGCACCAGCGTGCAGGTGCCGCAGCCGCGCGAGTCGAGCCGCTCGAGTCCGAGGATCAGCCACGTGTCGCCGGCGGGGGGATTCTCCAGCACCGACTCGAACTGGGTGCCGCCCAGCCGCGCGCAACTCCACCGA
>JBFXDD010000064.1:14775-17705 GCA_050181465.1 Planctomycetota bacterium | reverse complement strand
GCGGAGCGTGAGCGGCGTGCCGTCGATCTCGAACTTGACGGTCAGCGGCGGGCGGGTGGTGACTGGGTTGACGATGTCCGAGCCCGCCTCTTGCGCGAAAGCTTGCGCGACGAGCAGGCTGGAGATCATTGCGGTTCGGAATAGGAGTCGGTTCATGACTTTGCTTGGTTGGATGGATGGCTCGTGGCAGGCAGATCACATCGAGCGAGGGCCTGCGATGAGCACTGCGGGGAGTTCGCTCTCGAACGGGGTGCCGGTCTCGTCGAGGTTGAGCGTGTTGATGTTGTGGACGCGGGTCCGCTCGAAGACTCGGCGTAGGTAGACGATCTCCACGCTGCCGTCTGCGGCGGTATCGCCGGTCGAAACCACGACGCGCGGCAGTTCGCCGACGAACTGCTCGGCGATCGGCTGCGTCGCTGGTTCGATGACGACCGGGGTTGCCGGGCCGTCGACGGCGGTCGCGAGGGGCGAGCGAAGACCCGCCAACCAGAGCGTCGCGAAGACCGCTGCCGCGACCCAGCCAACGAACCGGATCCGGCGCGGCGCAGGAGGGAGTGACACCGCCGCGGGAGAATCGGCCGATGCGAGTGCCGCGCGGAGCACCGAGTCGTCGTCGAGGCCGTCGGCGAGCGATTGCCAGACCTGCGGGTCGTTCGCGGCGAGTTCGCGCAGGCGGCGCCAGTCGCCGGCATCGTCATCTCGACCGATGACGCGGGTGAGAAGCCGATCGAGTTCGTTCATGGTGTCCATCCCTGAACCCGCCGAAGCGGGTGATGTCGTGAATCTTGGTCGAGAGCTGCGAGCGCGCTGCGAAGTGCCTGACGAGCGCGGGCCAGTCGGCTTTCCACCGTGGTCTCGCGTACTCCGAGCGCATGTGCGATCTCGATCTGTGAGAAGCCGTGGAGCGACTTGAGCAGCAGGGCTTCGCGGAGGTCGGGTTCGAGGGTCTCGATCACCTGCAGCGTGAGTTCGAGTCGCTCGCGGTCGGACTGACGCGTTGCGTTGCTCGCGTCGGGCAGGTCCCTGTCCACTTCGATGGTCTTCGGTCTGCCGATCGACTTGCGCGCGGTGCTTCGCGCGACGTTCACCGCGATCGTGCGGAGCCAGCCGGCGAATGCTGCGACCTCGCTCAGGCCGCCGATTCCGCGCACGAATCGCACCGCGACTTCCTGCACGAGATCGTCCACCTCGCTGTCCCGCGGTGCGTGGGCGCGCACCACGCTGGCGATCCAACCGCGATGCTCGAGCCACAAGGACTCCAAGGCCGCTCGATCACCCTCGCGGGCGCGCCGAATGCGGTTGGGGTCGAAGCGGATCGACATGGCTCACGAGTAGAGACTCGGATCCGCTCGGCTTCCGCGAACTCGGGAAAGTCGCCCGAGAAGTGAGGGACTCGAGTCGCGGGGACCCCGCCCACCTTCCAAAGACACCTCGATCGCGGACCTCGTGGCGATGGGTCCGGTCTCAGGCTGCCGCGGAGCGCCCTCTCGTGTTGCCGTCGGCACCCGCGGCGATCAAGGCTTCTGCCCTTCGCCCCACACCTTCGGCACCACGAATCCCTTCGGCGCCGCGTTCGGCGAGAGGATCGGCGGGACGGCCGCCGCGCGGAGCTCCTCGAGCCGGTCGCGCATCGCGGCGACGATCTTCGGTTCCTCGTCCGAGCGATCCTGCTGCTCACTCGGATCTGCAAGGACGTCGAAGAGTTCGAAGCGATCGGTCGGCGGAGCCTGGGTCGCGTTGGCCGGCACCGCTCCGTTGTGCACCAGCTTCCAGCGGCCCTTGCGCAAGGCTCCTCCCCAGGGCGTGACGTTGTGCAGGATCTCACGGTCGGCCGCGGTCGCGTCCGTCGTGATCGTCGGCCACACATCGCTGCCGTCGACAGACTTGGGTTGGTCGAGCTTCGCACCGGCGAGTCGGAGCAGCGTGGGATAGAGATCGGTGACGTGCATGGGTGCGTCCACCACCCGACCGGCTTCGATCCGACCCGTCCAACGTGCGATCGCCGGCACGCGGACTCCGCCTTCGTAGAGCTGTCCCTTCTGACCACGAAGGACACCGTTCGAGCCGAGTGTCGAGATGCCGCCGTTGTCGGACAGGAAGAGCACCAGAGTCTGGTCGTTTGCGAACCCCGACTCGGTCAGAGCTTCGAGAACGCGTCCGATCGCCGCATCCATGGCAGCAACCATCGCTGCATAGATTCGCTGTCGCCGATCCTCGATGTGAGCGAACTCGTCGACCCACTTCTGGGGTGCCTGCAGAGGAGTGTGCGGCGCGTTGAAGGGAACGTACAGGAACAGCGGCTTCGCGGTGTCGTGCTCGGCGATGATCGCGACGGCTCGATCTGCGAGCAGGTCGGTTGCATAACCTTCGTCGTCGCTTGCGCGATCGTTCGAGTGCCAGTCGTGGCCGCCGTCGCGACGATGCGTGAAGTAGTCGATCGCGCCGTTGTACGGTCCGTACTGGAAGTCGAAGCCGCGGCGCAGAGGGAGTTGCTCCGGAGTCGTGTGTCCGAGGTGCCACTTGCCGCAAATGGCCGTCGTGTAGCCGACTTCGCGCAAGGCATCGGCGAGCGTGCGTTCGTCGAGCGGCAAGCTGTGCTTCGCCCACGGTCGAATGACCCCGCATTGCAGACCCAATCGCATCGGGTAACGCCCGGTCAGCAAAGCCGCGCGCGTGGGCGAACACACCGGCTGCACATAGAACTGCTCGAGGCGCGCGCCTTCTGCGGCGAGCGAGTCGAGGTTCGGTGTCGGGATGCGACTCCCGTGGAAGCCCACATCTCCGTAGCCGAGGTCGTCGGCGAGGAACAACACGATGTGCGGCGGTCGCTGCGGCGACGCGTCCTCCTGTCCGACCAGGGGGAGGGCCGCGCATACTGCGAGGACGAGACGACTGATCGTTGCGAGCATTCGAAGGATGCTAGCCCGGAT
>JBFXDD010000064.1:4339-14675 GCA_050181465.1 Planctomycetota bacterium | reverse complement strand
GGAACAACACGATGTGCGGCGGTCGCTGCGGCGACGCGTCCTCCTGTCCGACCAGGGGGAGGGCCGCGCATACTGCGAGGACGAGACGACTGATCGTTGCGAGCATTCGAAGGATGCTAGCCCGGATGATTCGTGAACGTCTGCTGCGATCGCCGCAGGACGCGCTCGGCGGCGTCGCTGCTGCGGCTCCTCCCTGGCAGCGTAGCTACGGCCATGCTTCAGTCGTCGCGCGCCGCATGAAATCGTCGGAGCGAACGGCGATGCTGTCGCCCATGCCGGAACGGCCGACGATCCGACAGTTCGAATACCTGGTGGCCCTCGCCGAGACCCTGAACTTCCGGCGAGCTGCGGAGCGGTGCTACATCTCGCAGCCGTCGCTCAGTGCGCAGATCCAGAAGCTGGAAGAGCTGCTCGGAATGCGATTGTTCGAGCGCGATGCGCGGCGGGTCATCATCACTCCGGCAGGCGCGGAAGCTGCCGAGCGCGCGCGCAAGGTCCTCGTCGCCGCCGACGAGTTCCTGCGCGGCGTGACCTCGGCGGGGGATCCGCTCGCGGGGCGACTTCGCTTAGGGGTGATTCCAACCGTGGCGCCCTACGTGTTGCCGCGCGTGCTCCCCGCGGTTCGACGTCGATTCCCGAAGCTCGAACTGCTCATCCGAGAGGACAAGACGACGGATCTCGTGGCCGAACTCGACGCCGGTCGACTCGATCTCCTCCTGCTGGCGCTCGAGGCCGACCTGCATGACGCCGAGACGTTGCTGCTCTTCGAGGAGGCCTTCCTCCTCGCGATGCCCCCAACTCATCCGCTCGCCCGCCGCAAGAAGGTCACCCAGGCCGACCTCGCCGGTGAGCCCATCCTCCTGCTCGAGGACGGCCACTGCCTTCGCGCCAGCACCCTCGAGGTCTGCCGCGCGGGCGGCGCACAGGAGCTGATCGACTTCCGCGCCACCAGCCTCAACACCCTGGTCCAGATGGTCGCGAGCGGGGTTGGAGTGACGCTCCTGCCCGAGATGGCCGCCGCGGTCGAAGTGCGCGCCGGCGAGCTCGAAGTCCGACCCTTCGTCGACCCCGCACCGGTTCGCCGCATCGGCCTGGCCTGGCGGCCCTCGTCCCCGCGCAAGGCGGCCTTTCGCATCCTCGCCGAGGTCCTCGAGCCCCAGCTCTGAGCGGCGGCCGGGCTGGGTGCTCGACCTTCCTCCGCCCTTCTCGCCCGGACCGTTCGTGATCGCCGTCGCGAGATCGACCTGCCGCGATCACAGCGGGCGATCACGAATCGTCAGGGCCAGTGCGGCCGGCGTCGCGGAACTGCCGATAGCGGGGGAACCATGCGCGCCGAACCAGCTAGAGGAGAAGGATGACCAAGCCTACCTCCGACCCGATCGTGATCGCGGCGGGCGTTCGAACCCCCTGGGCTCGCGCGGGCGGTGCCTTCGCCAAGGAAGACGCCGGCCACCTCGGCGCCAGGGTCGCGCGGGAACTGATCGCGCGGACCGGGATCGACCCGAGTGAGATCGACGAGGTCATCGCCGGCAGCGTGGGGCCGCCCCACGACCAAGCCAATATCGCGCGCATCGTCGCGCTGCGGGCTGGAGTACCGTGGCAAGTGCCGGCGCGAAGCGTGCAGCGCAACTGCGCGAGCGGCATGGAAGCGGTCACGTCCGCGGTCACTTCGATTCGCGCCGGCGACGGCGACCTCTACCTTGCGGTCGGGGTCGAGGTGATGAGCGCCTATCCCCTGCTGATGAACTCGCGGATGACCGCGATGTTCGCCGCCCTCGCGAAGGCCAAGTCCTTGCCGCAACGGATCGCTGCGATGGCGGCGTTCCGGCCGTCGTTCCTTTCGCCGCGCGTCGCACTGGTCGAAGGTCTCACCGATCCGACCACCGGACTCATGATGGGGCGAACTGCGGAGCTGCTCGCGCGCGACTTCGGTCTCACGCGGGACGACGTCGACCGCTACGCGGTGGCCAGTCACGAGCGCGCGAAGGCCGCGAGCGCTCGTGGTCGCTTTCGCGGCGAGTTGTTGCCGCATCTCCCGCTCGGCGCCAGATCCGAACAGTCGGCTCTCGATGTCGATGATTCGATTCGCGATGACCAGTCGGTGGAACGGCTCGCCAAGCTGCGGCCGTACTTCGAGCGGCCCGACGGCCTAGTCACGGTCGGCAACTCCTGCGGGATCACCGACGGCGCCTGCGCGCTGCTCGTGACCACCGCATCGCGCGCACGCGCGCTCGGAATCACGCCGCTCGCGATCTTGCGTTCCTTCGCCTGGGCCGGACTCGACCCGGCACGAATGGGGCTCGGTCCGGTGTACGCGTCGGCAATCGCACTCGAACGAGCCGGCCTCGCGCTCAGCGATCTCGGCGTCGTCGAACTCAACGAGGCATTCGCGGCGCAGGTGCTCGCCTGCCAACGTGCGTTCGCCAGCCAGAGCTTCGCTCAGGAGAAACTCGGGCGCGCGCACGCGCTGGGCGAGATCGACCCGCAACGACTCAATCCGAACGGTGGTGCGATCGCGCTCGGTCATCCCATCGGCGCAACCGGTGCGCGCCTCCTGCTGACTCTCGCGCACGAGCTGCGCGAAGGTGACCACGAACTCGGCTTGGCCACCTTGTGCATCGGCGGCGGCCAAGGCGGTGCGGTGATTCTGGAACGGTGTGCTGCATGATCGATCCGACTCGACTGCCATTTCCCGACGACGCACCGGCCGAGGGCGCCTGCGTGCGTCTGGAGCGGCCCGAGCCCGGGCTCGCGATGTTGATCCTCGATCCGCCGCATCGGAGCCTGGCGGTGCTCGACGGCCCGCTGCTTCGCGACCTGGAGCGCCACATCCTCGCGCTCGAGAACGAACGCGATCTCGCGGGCATCGTCATCACCGGTCGAACGCCGTCGCAGTTCGCGGCGGGGGCCGACGTGAAGGCCATCCTCGGACTCTCCGACGCAGCTCGCACGCGCGAACTCGTCCTCGCGGTGCATGAGTTGTTCCTGCGCATCGAGCGAATGCGTCCGATCGTGGTTGCGGCGGTCGGTGGTCCGGTTCCCGGCGGCGCCTTCGAGTTGTCGCTCGCGTGCGACTTCATCGTGGCGACCGACGAGCGCAGCACGCGCATCGGACTGCCCGAGACCCAGCTCGGCATCGTGCCCGGTTGGGGCGGTTGCCATCGTCTCCCGCGGCGAGTCGGTGTGCCCACCGCGCTGGAAGCCATCCTGTCGGGCAAGTTGTACGACGCGCGCAAGGCCAAGAAGCTGGGGCTCGTCGATCGACTCACGAAGCCGGAGTACCTGCGAAAGGTCGCTGCCGACATCGCGATGCGCCGGGAACGCCTGGAGCCGCGCACCCGAGGCGCGAAGAGCTTCCTCATCGATCGCAACGTCGCCGCGCGTGCGGTGATCGTCAGTCAAGCGCGCAAGAAGGTGCTCGAGAAGACTCGCGGACAGTATCCCGCGCCGCTCGAAGCGATCTCTCTGGTGGCTTCCGCGCCGTCGGTATCCATGGAAGACGGTGCGGCGCGAGAAGCTGACGCGATCGCCAAGTTGGCCTGCGGATCGGTGAGCAAGAACCTGATCCAGATCTTCCTGGCATCCGAAGAGCAGAAGAAGCTCGGTCGCGGCAAGGGTTCCAATGCGCCGCGCGCGATCACGCGAGTCGGTGTGCTCGGCGCAGGTGTCATGGGCGGCGCGATCGCGAGCGTCTGTGCCGAGAAGGGCATGGCGGCGCGATTGATGGATCTCGACGGCAAGGCGCTCGATCGCGCCGAGCACGCGCATCGCAGCGAGATGCAGAAGAAGCTGTCGCGGCGAGCGGTCGAATCGCACGAGTTCGATGGCGCCATCGATCGATTCGAGCGCACGACGACGATCGACGGTTTCGCGCGCTGCGACCTGGTGATCGAGGCCGTCGCCGAGCGGCTGGAGGTCAAGCGGAAGGTGCTCGCGGCACTAGAAGCTCAGTGTTCGAGTGAGGCGATCCTGGCGACCAATACGTCTTCGTTGTCGGTCGACGCGATCGGCGCCGAGCTCGCACATCCGGAGCGCTTCTGCGGTCTCCACTTCTTCAACCCGGTTCGCAAGATGCCGTTGGTGGAGATCGTGCGCGGTGAGCGCACCGATCCCGGCGTGCTCACGACCGTGGCCGCACTCGCGACCAGGCTCGGCAAGACGCCGATCGTGGTCCGCGACGTGCCTGGGTTCCTGGTCAACCGAATCCTCGGGCCGTACATGGACGAGGCGCTGCGTCTCGTGGCAATCGGGATCGATGTCGCCCGCATCGACCGCCTGATGGTCGGGTTCGGCATGCCGATGGGGCCGCTGCGCCTGCTCGACGAAGTCGGGCTCGACATCAGCAAGCACGTCGGTGTGTCGCTGGGGACTGCGTATGGCGGGCGCATGCTGTCGACCGACCTGATCGACGGCTTCCTGTCGCCCGAGCGTCTGGGCAAGAAGACCAATCTGGGCTTCTATCGCTACGGCAAGAAAGGTCGCGAACCCGAGCTGGCGAACGACCTGGCGCGCCTGGTGAAGCGTCGTATCGAACTCGCCGACGAGGACATCGTCGACCGACTCGTGCTCACGATGGTCAACGAGGCCGCGCGTTGTCTGGCCGAGGAGGTCGTGGCGAGCGCATCGGAGCTCGATCTGGCCACGGTGTTCGGGACCGGATTCGCCCCGTTCCGCGGTGGCTTGCTCCGCTATGCGGATGCCCGCGGCGTGGGCGAGGTACGCTCGCGGCTCCTGAGTCTGGCGACGTCCCCGGACGTGGTCGAGCGCGGTGCGGGTGCGGAGCGTTTCACTCCGGCGCCGCTGATCGTCGAACTCGCAGACGCGGCTGGGCAGTTTCACGGTCCACGCTCGCGACCCTTGGTCGCGGCCGGCATTTGATCGTCGAGGACTCGGCTCACCATGAGTTGGATTCACGCCCTGATCGCACCACCCGGGCACAGCCTCGTGCTTGCCGTAGCAGGGCTTCTCCTGTGGCGAGCTCGCAAGCGACTGGCATGTGCGCTGGTTGTCGTGGCCGTCGCCTCTTTGGTGCTTCACTCGCTGCCGATCGTCGGTGCGACCCTGTTGCGGAGTCTGCAGACGGAGCCGGTGCTCGCTCGCGACGGAGAACTCCCGGCGGCGGACGCGATCGTCGTGCTCGGCGCCGGAGTCGCGCGGGAAGCCGCTGAGTTCGGCGGCATGACCGTCGATCGAGTCGGGCTCGAGCGGCTGCGCTACGCGGCGGCGCTCCAGCGGCGGACCGGGCTACCCGTGCTGGTGACAGGCGGCCCGCCGCGCGAGGGTGAGCCGTCGATCGCCAGTGTGATGGCGCGCGTGCTCACGGAAGACTTCAATGTGCCGGTCCGCTGGCTCGAAGAGCACGCGGAGAACACGGCGGAGAACGCACGGCTGTCGGCTGCGATTCTCACCCGCGCCGAGCTGTCTCGCGCCTT
Organism: Planctomycetota bacterium; assembly: GCA_050181465.1. Taxonomy (GTDB): domain Bacteria; phylum Planctomycetota; class UBA1135; order UBA1135; family UBA2386; genus JACRLW01. Next base: position 9,243 of record JBFXDD010000064.1, on the reverse strand, counting down.
GGTGGTGACCCACGCGTGGCACATGCCGAGAGCGCGCCAAGCCTTTGCGAAGACGTCGCTGGTCTTCGTGCCGGCGCCGACCGGGTTTCGTGCGCCGCAACCGATGACGGTCGGCACCTTCTTGCCCACCGCGCGAGCGCTCCACGAGTCGTCGTGGGCGTGGCATGAATGGGTCGGACGGCTCTACTACGCGCTCGGCGGCGGCTGACCCAAGGATGAGCTCGGTCGCACCGTTCATGGGGCGGAACCCCGCCGAACCGTTGCCCGAGACTGCCAACTGCGTCGAGATCAACACCCTGGTGTCGATGAACAGGTTCATGTCGACCGTTGGAGCGGGTGCACGCGGCACGATCGCGAGAGGCGATGGGGCTGGACGCTTCGAGGAAAGCACGCCGCGGCTTACCGACCCTTGAAGTCGACGGCGAACTCCCCCGATGCGCCGTGCACAGCGAACTCTCGCTTCCGGATCATCACTCCCCGGCAGCGGAGCGGCCGATCGACTCGTCCCGATCCTGATTCGCCGTCGGCCTCCTCGACTCACTGCTTTCGGATCGTCGTCACGTCGTACAGGTCGTTGTCGAAGTCGAATGCCTTGAACTCCAGCGTGTCGCCGTGGATCGCGACGAAGCAGAAGTGGTGGCCTTCGCGCACGTTGTTCTGGAAGTAAGGGCGGATCGGTCCGGCGCGCTCCGGTCGGCCTCCGCCGCCGCCGGTGACGATGTAGATGGTCCCGTTCGACTCGACGGCGCGATTGCCGCGCAAGGGCCACGTGCGCTCATAGCTGTGGATGTGGCCGTTCCAAACGATGTCGACGCCGTGACGATCGTACAGCGGGGTGAGCTGGCGAACGCGGACGTCACCATGCGTGGACGGACCCTTCCACATGTCGCCGTAGTCGTCGTCGTCGGAGCTGTACGAAGGGTGGTGGTAGACGACGAACTTCCACCGCGCGGATGACTTGCCGAGCTCCTTGTCCAGCCACTCATATTGCTCGGAACCGGGCGCGACTTCGCGGTTGCTGTCCAGCATGAAGAACTGAGCGGTGCCGTACCGGAAGGTGTAGTAGTACTCCGGTTCGGGGAGCGCGACATAGTCGTAGTAGAAGTGCGCGTCCTGCTCGTGGTTGCCGAGAACAGGGAAGAATGCGACGCGCTCGATCAGCATCTGCATGCTGGGAAAGAACTGCTCGGTCCAATGGGACTTGTTGGGACCGGTGCCGACGAGATCGCCGGCGATCACCGCGAAGTCGGGTCGCATGCCGAAGGCGAACTTCGCGATGCGCTTTGCGACGACCGGCTGATCCTGTGTGTCACCGATCACTACGAACGCGATCGGTGTGTCGTCCCCCGGCTTCGGCGCTGTTCTGGTCGTCAGGAGCGGACTCGCGAGAGCTTGTCGACGGTCATCGGTGCTCTCGACCCGGAAGAAGTAGGCCGTCAGCGGTTCGAGATCATCGACGCGCACCGAGTGCAGGAGCCGATTTCCGGCCACGGTGACCGGTGCGAGGTTGGACTCGTTGCGTCCGAACATCAAGACGGATGTTGCCGGTCGACTGGTCTCCCACATGACCGTTACAGAGCTCTCGGTGACCCATTGCTGGTACGGCGCGACCACGAAGCCGAGTTCATCGGGGTAGTGGACCACTGCCGGGGATGCGGCGAGCTCCTTGCCGTGCTCGAACTCGTGGGCGACCCACTTGTCGCTCGCGGCGAGGTCGTAGACCGCGAGATCGCGGATGCGACCGTGGTGGGGGAAATGCTCGTTGCGATCGTGGTACGCACCTACCGCGAGCGCGGCGCTCTTCGGCCAGAAGACGGCGCCCGATTGCTCCTCGCTCGCGGCATCGAGGACGCCGTTGACGTAGAGGCGCATCGTCTTGCCGTCGTACGTGGCCGCGACGTGATAGATCCGGCCCGCCTCGTAACGGGTCTTCCCGCGCAGGTAGGTCATCTTGCCGTCGCCGTCGTTCGCGCCCTCGCTCGCGAGTCCGATTGTGAACACCGATTCGTCGTAGCCGAGCACCACACCCGCTTCCGCGTTGCCGTTGTCCTGGAACAGTGAGAACAGGCCGCCGAACTGCCGGGGAGTCTCGATCGACGCCCAGGTTGCGATCGTCAGGTGCTCCTTCGGTAGTCGCGTCGCTGCTGCCGCGATCCCGTTCTCGAGAATCAGCGCGCTCTTGCCGTCGAACCAACCGCAGACGTGACCGGCGTCCGTGACCGTGGAGAGTGTGCCGCGAATCTCCAGCGCCGGACCGAAGCGAGCCTCGAGCTTGCCGTCGCGAATGCGACTGTCGAGCACCTGCCAATGCCACAGCGGATCGGGACCGTCATGGCGAGTGAAGCCATCTACAGCGATCGTCAGTGCGGACAGCGACAGCAGCGCGACGGCGGAGTGCATGTATCGCAATCATGCCGGCATTCGGCTCGGCGACCACCACCGGAGCGCCAAGTCCGAACCCGACCCGGCGTCCCGCACTATGCGGTGTCGCGTCGGCTCGTGTCGTGCTGCTCGCCCCGGAGTGCTAGTTTGCTCGGCTTGCCGATCCGAGTCTTCGGCAACGGTTCGGTCCGGAACTCGATCTCGCGGGGCATCTCGAGCTTGCTGAGTCGGTCCTTCAGGAAGGCCCGCAGGTCGGACTCGGAGAGCTGCTTGCCCTCGATCAAGCGAACGTACGCTTTCGGCACCTGGCCCAGCACGCCGTCGTCGACTCCGACCACGCAAGCTTCCGCGACGTGTTGATGCGCATAGATCGCCTCCTCGATCACGCGCGGATACACGTTGTAGCCGCCGCGGAAGATCACGTCCTTGATGCGGTCGACGACGAAGACGTAGCCATCGGCCTCCATGCGACCGATGTCACCGGTGTGCAACCAGCCGTCGCGGATCGTGTTCGCGGTCTCTTCCGGCTTCTGCCAGTAACCTTCCATCAACTGCGGGCCGCGAATGCAGACCTCGCCGACTTCGCCGATCGCGAGTCGACGTGAGGGATCCTCGACCGAACGGATTTCGACGTCGGTGCCGGGGAGGGGCACACCGATGGAGCCTTCGCGACCGTCGACGAGGAGCGGATTGCAGACCGCGACCGGCGAGCACTCGCTGAGCCCGTAGCCTTCCACGAGACGGCAGCCGGTGAGTGACTCGAAGCGTCGCTTGATCTCCACCGGCAACGGCGCGCCCCCGCTGATGCAGAACTTGAGCGATCGCAAGTCATAGCGACCGACTCCATCGGCTTCGTTGATTGCTGCGTAGACGGCGGGAACGCCGGGGAAGATGGTCGGTCGCATGCGCGCCAGCGTCGCGAGCGTCTGCCGCAGCTCGAATCGAGGCAGCAGTACGATCAGCGAGCCGGTCGTGAGTGCGATGTTCATCACCGCGGTCATCGCGAAGACGTGACAGAGCGGCAGCACACCGAGGAATCGTTCGGCGCCGAGCTCCAAGGTCGGCATGAGCATGCGCACCTGTGACGCGTTGGCAGCGATCGCACCGTGAGAGAGAACGGCAGCCTTCGGTGTTCCGGTCGTCCCGCCGGTGTACTGGAACAGTGCTGGTTGACGGGGATCCAGCTTGGGCAGCTCACATCGGCCGTCGTTGGCGATCAGTCGATCGAAGCCGATGACCGAGGGGCGACGAACGTCCTTCGCCATGTCCTTGCGGCGGAGGATCGGGAACAGCAGGTTCTTCGGGAACGGCAAGGCGCCCGCCATGCGGCACAGAATGACCGTGCTCAGTCGACCCTCGGACAGTGGTCCGAGGACTTTGCTCCACAGCACGTCGACGTCCAACGTCACGAGCACCGTCGTGCCGGAGTCGCGGATCTGCCACGCGACTTCTTCCTTCGCATACAGCGGATTGAAGTTCACTACGGTGGCACCGACGCTCAGCGCGGCGAAGTACATGACCACGTAGTACGGAGTATTCGGCAGGTACAGACCGACCCGCGAGCCCGGCCCGACGCCGATCTGCGAGAGGCCCTTGGCAGCACGCACCACCAAGCCGCGGATCTCCGCATAGGTCCAGCGCTTGCCGAGAAACTCGAGGCAGGCGTGGTCGGCGTAGGTGTCGGCAGCCTCGAAGAAGCGCTCCGGCAGCGGACGGCTGTCGATGGCACCATGCCAGTCGACTCCCGCGGGGTACGCGCGGAGCCACGGTCGGGCGGCGAGATCCGCCGCAACGGACGCGCCCGTCGCGGTAGCCTCAGGTTCGATCATCGGTGCGAAGTCCTCGTTGTCACGGCAGAGCGGACTGCTCCACCATGGGTGTCATCGGCAGATCGAACGGAGCGCGGCGAGCCGGCGGGGGTCCGTGCCGGCGCGAACGGTCTGTCTCCGTCTCTAGTCCTTGATCCGCCGGAGAAACCGCAGTCGTCGTTCGCGCGAGATCGCGCCGCACCATCGGGGGTTCACGACCGGCGAATCCGAGGGCGCGCTCTTGTAGTGTCGGTCCAAAACATGGACGCGTCTGCCCTACCGCCGATCCTTGCTCTCGACCTGGGTTCGTCCAGTGCAAAGGCGATCCTCTGGTCGGCGGCGACGGGCATCGTGGCGCGTGCGGAGGAGCCGGTCGCGACGTTCGAGCCCGAACCGGGGATCTCCGAGCAGGATCCGGATCGTGCTCTGGAGGCGGCTCGTCGTGCGGTGTCCGCCGTCGCGGCGGCGTGCGGGGGGCGTCCGGCGTGCCTCGTGTTGTCGTGCGCGATGCACGCAGTCATCCCGCTCGACCGCGCGGGATCACCGCTCGGACGTCTGCGCACGTGGGCCGATTCGCGCGGTTCGGCTGCCGCTGCGGACCTCGCTCGATCGAGTACTGCGGCGGAACTCTGGCGCCGTACGGGTACTCCGATCCACGCGAGTTCGCCGCTCTGCAAGATCGTGCACCTGCGTGAATCGGAGCCTGCACTGTTC
>JBFXDD010000064.1:0-4239 GCA_050181465.1 Planctomycetota bacterium | reverse complement strand
TGCCGCTGCGGACCTCGCTCGATCGAGTACTGCGGCGGAACTCTGGCGCCGTACGGGTACTCCGATCCACGCGAGTTCGCCGCTCTGCAAGATCGTGCACCTGCGTGAATCGGAGCCTGCACTGTTCGACGCCGCGCAATCGTTCGTCTCGCTCGCCGAGTATCTGCTGCTGCGCGTGATGGGGAGTCGAGCACTCTCGCGTTCGTTGGCGAGCGCGACCGGGATGTTCGACGCGGTGCAAACTCGGTGGGACGACGAAGCCTTGTCCATCGCAGGAATCGATGGATCTCGTCTCGGTGATGTCGTCGACGGCCGCACGCGCGTGCATTCCTGGAGCGACGGCATGGCGTATCGCTTCGGCCTGGATCCGGCGACGCCCATCGTGCTCGGCGCCTCCGACGGCTGCCTCGCGAATCTCGGTCTCTCGGCGATCGGCCCGGGTCTGGCGGCCGCGAGTTTCGGCACCAGCGCCGCGTTGCGACTCGCGACGCGGTCGCGGCGTGCGGATCCAGCCCACGGGTCGTTCAGCTACGTGCTCGACGAAGGAGTCTGGATCACCGGGGCAGCGGTGAACGACATGGGAAACGCCGCGCGATGGGCAGCGGACTTGTTGTTCGCGGAAGTCGAGCCGAGTCGCCGCGTCGATGCCCTGCTCGACGCCGCAGCAGGGGTGGCGACGGACGCGCGAGGCGTTCGCTTCACACCGGGACTCGCCGGGCGGCGATTTCCCGATTACGACTCGGCACCCGCCGGTGCGATCCTCGGCCTTTCGCTCGCGCACGGCCGCGCCGAGATCGCGCGGGCGATCGTCGACGGACTCTGCGATCAGGTCGCGGCGATCGCGGCTGCCTTGCGGGCAAGCGGGGCATCGATCACGCGACTGCGCATCGGTGGGGGATTGGTTCGCTCGCGAGGATTTCGTCGCATGCTCGCGGAGCGACTTCCTTCCGGTCTGGAGATCGTCGATGTCGAGTCGATGGGTGTCGACTCGGTCGACGCGAGCGCGGTCGGCGCCGCTCGATTCGCCCACGCCACACTCACCGAGACGCCGCTCGAAGGGGCGGAGTCGCTCGAATGAACGAAGCATTCTCGTCGTCGCTGTCGGCCGAGGCCGTGGCAGCGGAGGTGGCCCGCACGATCGACTCCTGGGCGATCGACGGCGAGCAGGTCGTCATCCTGGTTCCAGACCGCACGCGCACCTGTCCATTGACCACGGTGTTCCCGATGGTCTGGGCGGCGTTGCAATCGCGAGCACGCGAGGTGGTGGTCGTGATCGCGCTGGGAACCCATGAGCCGCTCGACGACGCGACCGCACGCGCGCACTTGGGCTTGTCCGATCGCGATTGCGATCCGCGTCTGCGGATCCTCAATCACGCCTGGCGGGACGAGTCCCAGCTCGTCGAGGTCGGCCGATTCCGAGAAGCCGACGTGAGTGCGATCAGCGAAGGACGACTGTCCATCGAGGTGCCGATCACGATCCTCTCGGTGGTCGCGACGGCTTCGCACGTGTTGGTGCTGGGGCCGGTGTTTCCTCACGAGGTCGCCGGCTTCTCCGGCGGCAACAAGTATCTATTCCCCGGGGTAGCCGGCCGTCCCATCATCGACTTCTTCCACTGGCTCGGTGCGTTGATCACCAATCGCGGAATCATCGGCGTCGAACGCACTCCGGTGCGCGAAGTGCTGGACCGAGCCGCAGCGATGGTGCAGGCCGACAAGCGCGCGCTGTGCATGGTCGTCGGTTCGACCGACGGCGCGCTGCTCGGCTTCTTCGGCGGGGAGATCCGTGCCGCATGGTCGGCGGCCGTCGAGTTGTCGCGGCGCGTGCACATCCGGTGGTGCGATCACCCGTTCCACACCGTCGTGTCGGTGTGTCCGCCCATGTATCCCGATCTTTGGACCGGGGGCAAGTGCATGTACAAGCTCGAGCCGGTGGTCGCCGACGGCGGAGAGCTCGTCATCTTCGCCCCGCACATCCGCGAGGTCTCGCGCGTGCATGGGCACATCCTCGAGCGAATCGGCTATCACGTGCGCGACTACTTCGTGGCGCAGTGGGCGAAGTTTCGCAGCGAACCGTGGGGAGTGCTGGCGCACAGTACTCACGTGCGCGGCGACGGAGCCTTCGTCGACGGTGTCGAGCGACCGCGGGTGCGCGTGACTCTCGCGAGTGGGATCGATGAGGCGATGTGTCGCCGCATCGGACTGGGTTACCGCGACCCTGCCGGCATCGATCTGGAGTCGTTCGCCGATCGTGAGAGCGAGGGTGTGCTGCTGGTGCGCAAGGCCGGCGAAGTGCTGCACCGCCTGCGCTGAGCCGTCAGTGACTCACCAGTTCCATCCGTACTCGATGTAGAAGCGGCCTTCGTTCTGGCTCGGGTTGCGTGCGCTCGTGCGACCGAGCGCGTTCGACATGTGATGGAAGCGCATGCCGAGCATGAGGTGCGCGTCGTCACCGATCGGGATGTCGGCACCCGGCCCGAAGGAGAAGGTGAAGTTCCAATAGGTGCCGCCGGGCGGGACCTGATCGTTGGCGTACTCGAAGCCGCCGGTTTGGTCCCAGAACACACTCCAGGTATCGAAGTCCCACACGTAGAAGCGACCGCCCGCCTCGATCTCACCGGCGAGAGTGTCGCGACCGGGGACCTTGAACACGTTGGCGTTGAGCGTGGCGCGCAGCGCGAACCAATCCGACAAGAACCAATAGTTGTTCACGCCGAGGCCGAAGTTGTCCTTCTCGGCGTTGCCGTCCCAGAAGATGGCGCGATCGAGAATCGGCACACCGAGGTGCGCATCGATCGAGAAGATGCGATCCCCGGCGACGTGGCCGGCACCCCGGCGTTCGGCGGTCGGGGCGGCCTCTTGGGTGGGCGTGCCTGCCGGCGAAGTCGCGAGCGGCGACGGTCCGGCGCTCGCCGTCGGCTCGGCCAACGGGAGCCGAACGGGTGCCGACTGACAACCGATGCAGACTGAGAGCAGGGCAAGAGTCCAGGTCCGTGCGCGCATGCGGGCGGGGACGATAGCAGCAGGGCGCGGACGATCCACTCGCAGCGATCCCGATCGCGCGTAAGACAGTGGATGTCTATTCGAAGCTTCGTGTGCGCATGGGTGGCGGGTTTGCAGGTCCTCTGTGCGCAGCAGGCGGGTGAACCGCGTCCCCTGCCGACCGGCGAGCGATCGACGACCTCAGCCCCGATCCCGGGCCCGATCTCCGCGCCGACCGCTGCCGGTCCGATCTTGATCGTGCTCGCGAAGTCGCGAGCCGAAGCGGTGTTGGTCGATCCGTCGAGCGCGACCGAGGTCGCGCGCCTCCCCGTGGGCGTCGGCCCTCACGAAGCGGCGACGGCCGCGGACGGCCGCACGGTCGTGGTCTGCAACTACGGCGCTCGCGAACCGGGCTCGTCATTGACCGTGATCGACGCGCACGCGAAGACCGTGACGCGAACGATCGTTCTGGAGTTCGGCGAGACCGAAGCGACCGGCGCTGAAGAGCCGGAAGGGAGCAAGCGGCAACGATTTCTGCGCCCGCACGGGATCGCGTTCCTTCCCGACGGTGATCGTGTCGTCGTGACGGCAGAGACGCAGCGGCGACTCTTGGTGGTCGACATTCGAGAAGGTCGGGTACTCGCCGCGCTGCCGACCGAGGCGCACCTCTCGCACATGGTCGTGCTCGATTCTTCGGCAGGGCGAGCGTTCGTCTCGAACATCGGCGGCGGCTCGATCAGCGCGGTGGATCTCGAGGCGAGGTCGGTGCTTCGTGTCGTCGAAACCGGTGCCGGTGCGGAGGGGCTCGCACTGCGGCCTGCAAGCCGCGAACTCTGGGTTGGCAATCGCGCGGCCGACACGCTGAGCCTCGTGAGCACGGATTCCCTGGAAGTCCTCGCCGAGCTGCAGTGCGGGAGCTTTCCCATCCGCGTCGCCTTCACCCCCGACGGTCGCACCGCCTTGGTTTCCTGTGCGAAGGCCGGCACCGTCGAAGTCTTCGATGCGACGAAGCGCGAGCGAACGCATTCGATCACGATGGCGCTGCCGGATCCTCCGGAGGGTGCAGAGGCAGGAGCGCACGGCGCCTCGACGCCGCCGACCGACCCGGTCCCGGTCGGGATCCTGGTCACTCCCGACGGTGCGACCGCCTTCGTCGCGAACACTCAGGCCGACGCGCTCACCATCCTCGATCTGCGGGAACATCGAGTTCGCGGGCGGATGTCGCTGCCGGGCGAACCCGACGGGATGTGCTGGGTGCCG
>JBFXDD010000063.1:1388-18280 GCA_050181465.1 Planctomycetota bacterium | reverse complement strand
GATGCCGCCGCGCCGCAGGGCATCGCGTTCAGCCGCGGTCTCGAAGTGCGGCCGGCGACGCGGTGAACGCGCCGGCGGCACACGTCGCGGACTCATCCATCGAGTCCGCGACGAGCCAGCACGCGATACCGCGGGCCGGAGCCCGCGCCTCGATCGCGCGGCGGTGGGACTGAATCGAAGAGGACGACCTCGCCCACCTCGCGGTGCCAGGGTCCGACACGCACGCTGAGCCCGTAGAGCCGCGCGCGGAGACCACCGAGCCGGGCGCATCGGCGTGGGCGCGCCAGCGCCACATGCGGCCGCCACCCCGGCTCGGGTGCCAGGCGCAGCAAGGCCTGCATCGACTCGGCGAGGGATCGCTGAAGGGTGGCCATCCGACCCGACGGATCCTCGACACCCGCCCAGATCACCCGTAGCGCACCGCTGCTCGGAAACACACCGAGACCACCGACTCGCAGACAGATCGGCCCCACCCACGATTGCTCGGCCAGTCGCTCAGCGAGGGCGCGCGCATTCGCCGGCGAGCACTCTCCTAGCCCGGACTATTCGTGAACGTCTACTGCGATCGCCACAAGTCGCGCCCGGCGGCGTCGCTACGTCGGCTCCTCCCTGGCAGCCTAGCCACAGCTACGCTTCGGTCGTCGACCGTCGTAGCTCCTTCCTGGGCATCGACCTGTGTCGATCTTGCGACGACGTTCACGAATCATCCGGGCTAGGAAAACCAGCGTGAGGTGCAGGTCGGCTTCGGCGGTGGCACGGAGATCGGGGAACTCCGCAGCGAGCCCACGCGAACACTCGGCGAGTCGGTTGCGAAGCGCCGCGGGGAGTTCGAAGGCCAAGAAGAGTCGTTGGCGAGACCGCACCATGGCCGTGGGATTCTCACCGATCCGAAGGCACCGCCAAAGGCTCGCTCCCTTGCGACGAAGACCGCGAGGACGTCTGTTGTGGCGGTGATCGAAGTCACACTCGGCCCGAACGACGGCGGCCCGCGCGCCGATCGCGTGTTGCGCAAGTTGTTGCCCAACGCGCCGCTCGCCCTGCTTCACCGCCTGCTCCGGCAGGGCAAGGTGCGCAGCGGCAAGACCCGACTGCGAGCGCAGGACGCCGTCGACGGCGGCAGCGCGATCGAAGTCGGGATCACTCCCGAGCAGTTTCTCGAGTTCCGAGCCGAGGCTCAGGCAGCGGCCGGGCCGCGGCGATCTCTGCCCCGTGTGCCGGTCGTCTTCGAAGACGAACACCTACTCGTCGTCGACAAGCCGGCCGGACTTGCCGTGCAGCCGGGGACCGCACGCGAGTCGGTGCACCTGCTCGCTTGGATCGAAGGTCACTGTCCGCCAGAGACGGATTCCCTCACCGGATTTCGACCCGCACCGGCTCACCGCATCGATCGCCCGACGTCCGGGCTGGTGGTCATCGGCAAGACCAGCGCGGCGCTCCGCGCACTGACGGCAGCGTTCCGGGACGGCACGATCCGGAAGACCTATCTCGCCGTGGTCGAAGGCCGCTGGGCCGGCAGACGCGGCACGATCGAGTTGGCTCTGGAGACGAAGGACCGAGGGCCGGGGCCGTCACGCGCGCGCGTCGCGCTCGACGGTAAGCCGGCGCGGACCCACTGGACCCTGCGTTCCCACGGCGCGGGACGCAGCTTGCTCGAGATCAAACTCGAAACGGGCCGAACGCATCAGATCCGCGCCCACGTCGCCGCACTTGGACACCCTATCGTCGGTGACCGGCGTTACGGCAGTCGTGACAACTCTGCGCGTCTGGGCGAACGCATCGCACTCCACGCCGCAGAGTTGGAGTTCGCCCATCCGATCGACGGGACCGTGCTGACGCTGCATGCCGAGCTGCCCGCCGACTTGCGCAGCCTCTTGGACGACCGTCGCGACCCTCACTGACTCCGTTCGCGAACGGCCGACCACGGCGGATCCCCTTGCCGGAATCTCCACTGCGGGCCTGATCATCGCTTGATGAAGTCCGATCACGCTCTGTTGCATGACTTCTCGCCCGCTCGTGTTGGGTCTCGCGTCGATCGCCTGCGTCATGGCTGGGTTCTACACCGGCACCTGCGCCTGGCAGTCGCCTGACGTCCTGCCTCGCCACGAAGAGGGAGCTGTGCCGCGCAACACGTCCGCAGCACCCATGCTCGCGGCACCAGTGGCGACGAGTCTCTCGCCCGCGGTGCTCACGCCCGACGCACCGGCTTCGCGCGCTTCACAACATCGTGCCAGCCCCACGGTCCCACCGATCGCCAAACACGCTGCCGCGTCACTCCCTGCCTTGCCGGCGAGCGTGGTCGCACGGCGGATCGGCCTCCTGTCCGATGATCCGCGCGCCGCGATCGTGGCCGAGTGGGTCAGCACGAAGTTGGGTGAAGACCACCGCGCGATGGACTCACTCGACTCTGCCGCCGACCGCGACAAGCGTGCTCGTATGAGCGAGTTCAACGCTGCGACCGAAGCTCGCCGGATCCAGTTGATCGACGCGCTCGGCGCCGATCTCGCCGCCAGGGTCGTCGAAGAATACTGCCTCTATCGCTTCGATCTCGAAGCCGGCTCGTGGTTCCGAATCGACGTGCACGGCAATCGACTGCCGTTCGAGCACGACGACGACGACATCTGGCAGAACGGCGAGCGCAGCGTGCGGCACTTCCACAACCACGCGCGGAACTGACACAGCCGCATCGAGCGGCGCGCGAGCCCGACAGGGGCTCAGCGCTGCACGATCGGATCGGTGAAGCCGGTCGCGAATCGGCTGTTGACCGAATCGTAGGTGGCGACCGCCCAGGTGATCTGCAGTCCGAGAATCTGGGCGAAGTTGGGGAATGCCCAAGTGGTGCTGCCGGGCACGTTCGGATCGACCAGCAACAAGAAGGTCGGCAGATTGGAGACGATGCCCAGCGTCAGGCCGTCCGGCAGCAGATTGAGACCGACACCGCGCTGGGAATCGAGCAAGAGACCGTTGGAGCCGGGTCCACTCAACGACGCGAACAGGATCGCCAGGTTGAAGTCGTCCGAACGGCTGAAGCCCTCATAGACGTAGCCGATGCCGGCCGCCGTCCGATCGACCAGCTTCGGCGTCCGAAGCCCACGGGTGTAGACGTTGTTGAAGTCGTTGCCCTGGTTGTCGTCATCCTGCCAGACGACCTGCACGTCCCGATTCTGCGTGACGGCGACGTAGATGTCATCACAGTCGGCGTTGCCGAACTGGAGCGTCGCGCACCATTCCCAACTGTCGCCGAAGTCGCGACTGAAGGCCACACCGGCGTCCTCGGGGAACGCGCTCGTCTCCGCAGCGACGGCGAAGACTTCGCCGAAGGAATCGAGATTGTAGAGCGTGCAGCTCGTCGGCGTGTCGATGGCGATGTGCTCGACTTGCGTGCCGGCAAGGAAGTCCGCGCCGAGGTTGTGGTCGACCACGACGTAGACGTCGTTGTCGGCATTACCCGAACCTTGGCGATCGTCGCAGTAGGCGATCACGACGGTGTTCCCGGCGATGGTGATGCCGGTGCGATCGCTGTCGACTCCCGCGGGCGAAAGAGACACGACGACCCCATCCACCCAGTTGGCGCCGAGGTCGGTGCTGCGGCTGAGGAACACGTCATCGTTGCCGTTGCGCGGATCCTCTTGCATCACGAACACAGTCTGCCCCGAGATCGCGCAGCGGGTCTGGCGCTGGTCCCAAGGCGGAAGGTTGACGACCTGGAAGTTGGTGTGGTTGTGTTCGGCGTTGAGCGATGTGCCGCCGTCTGCCGACGTGCGGGAGAACGAATCGTTGTAGCGGTTGTTGTCGCTGTAGGCCGGCGGGGTGCCGGTCACGCTGATGCGGTTGTCCTGCCACGTGAAGACGAGGTTGTTGCCGTCGACGGCAACGCCCGGGAAGTCGGTGTCGACCGTGCCCGACGGCGTCGACTCGAGCTGGCGCTCCTCTGGGAACACCAACACGAGGTTGCCCTGCGCGTCGAATTCGACCGCCTGGTAGTAGACGTCCTCCAATCCGGTGGCCGCGCCGCCGCGACCCGCGGCGCTCTGGTAGTCGGATTCGAACACGACATGGCAACGGCCGTTGCCCGAGGCCGCGATCGGGTCGTCGACGTCACGCAGGAGATCGCCGGTGGTCAGCGCAGTCTCGGTGCCGCGCGACACGCAGATCGATTGCCAGGTGCGGCCTTGGTCGTTCGAACCGATCACCCAGCAGTTGTCCTGCTGCGTGGGGTGCGGCTGTCCGTTCGAGAGTCGATCGGCCGTGATGACCAGAAAGACGTTGTTGCCGTCGGCCAGCAAGTCGAGATCGACGCCGTCGAAGGTCTCGCCGACCGCGGAGTTGCTGGTCCACACGTCGATCGCATTGGCGGTGTTCCAGGAGAAGCCGCCGTCTTCCGAGCGAAGGAAGCGCAGGACGACATCGGTCGCGGTGGCGGACGATCGGTCGACCCAGGCGGCGTAGACGACGCGTGAGTTTGCGACGTAACCGAGGGTCGCGTTGGCCGAAACGAAGTCCTTCGGCGCGGCGATTTGCCAAGCGGCGAAGCCGTAGATGCTGGTGGTGACGTTGCCCGAGCTCAGTTGCGTCTCGGGGCGCGGGCAGAGAGTCTGCGCGCCCGCGAAGGCAGCGCAGCTCAATGCGAACGCGAGGGTGTTGCGGAGGTGATTCATGATGAGATGTCCACGCGGCGGCGACTGGCCCCGCGCGGTCACAGATCACCCCCCCACCGACAAGGCTCGTTCAACACGGGACGAGCCTTCGAAGACTTTCGCGTGAAGATCTCGACAGGGGCCCCAACGCGGTTCGGCGAAGGCCGCCGAACTCGCAAGGCCTTCAGCGACGATCTTCCCTCATCGTGGCGGCCGCGAGCGCTGCTAGTTCCGGCGCGAGGCGACCGAGGACACCGGCCTGACCTTCGAGGTTGGCGAGCAACACCACCGCGAGACCGGCATCGGCGTCGATCCACAGCAAGGTGCTCACTTGCGGCTGCGCCCCGCCGTGCGAGACGATGCGGTGCCCGTCGACGAGCTTGACCTGGAAGCCGCAGCCGTATCCGGTGGGCTTGCCGTCGCTCGTGTGCTGACTCGTCCAGGCGATCTCGCGCGAGGCGTCGTCGAGCAAACGGCCGGTCAGGAGCGCATCCGCGAACCGCGCGAGGTCGTCGGCTGTGCCGCACAGCCCACCGCCGGGGACCTTGTTGCCGATGTCGACGAGAATCGAGTTCGCAAGCCGATCGTCGACTCGCCGATAGCCCTTCGCGCGATGGCGAATCAGCGCGAAGGGGTCGTCGATCACGGTCGCCGTCATCCCCGCGGGATCGAGCACCTCACGCTTCAGGAGAGCGAAGAACGACTCGCCGCCGGCGCGCGCCACGACCGCCCCCGCGAGGTTGAACCCGTAGGTGGAATAGAGGTAGCGCGTACCCGGCGGGTGGATCAGGGGATCGTTCGCGAAGATCTGAAGCGGCGTGACGACATCGGTGTAATGGCGCACCGAAGCGATCTCACCGGATCGATAGTGCCGGACTCCGGCCAGGTGTCCGAGCAACTGCCGAGTCGTCACGACACCGACCTTCTCGCCGAACTCGGGCACTCGCAGTCGAACATCGGCATCGAGATCGAGCTCGCCGCGCGCGGCGAGTCGCAGCGCCGCAACGGCGGTGAGGCTCTTGCTGATTGAAGCGAACCGGAACACGCTGGCGTTGGTGGCTGGGACCTCGTTCTCCACGTCGGCCAGTCCACTCGCCGCGGTCAGGATGCGGGAGTCCGGCAAGCGAACGGCCACCGAAAGGCCGGGAATGCCGGCAGCCTCGCGCGCCGCCGCGGCGTGACTGGCGATCGCTTCGTCGAGTCTCGACGGCACCACCTCCGGCGACTGCGCGTGAGCCGCGCCGCCGCCGAGCAGCGTGCCGAGCAGCGTGCCGAGGACGAGGTCTCGCACGGACCGAAGCGACCCAACGAGACGTGCGCTCATGACCCCAGGAACTCGATCTGCCCGCCCGGCAGGAAGTAGAGGATGAGCATGCTCCCGCCGCGCACCGTGGGCACGTGCGTGGAGTCCGCGCCGTAGACGGTCCACCCTTCGGGGTTGCCGTCGAACCGCGGGTCACCGTCCAGCGCGAAGCAGAGATCGATCTCCCCAGCCGGATGTCGATGGCGCGGTCCGGGCGATTGCATCCACACAGCGTCGACCGAGAACCCCGACAAGTCCTTCGCCGCACGGCCGAAGCGGATGCCCTGGTTCTCCTTCGGCAAGAGCCAGCCGGCCGCCATTCCGGCAACCGCGGCGTCACGCAGCGCGCGGATCGACGGATGGTCGAGTGGCAGCTCGCGCGACAAGGTCGCCGCAACCGCTGCAGGGTCGCTCAATTCGAACGCCGCAAGCCGGTCGGCGAGCGGCGCGAGAAGTTGTTGGAAAGATTCCTTCGGGTCCATGGTCGGCAGTCGTCGAGAGTCCGGACTAGCCCGGGTTATTCGTGAACGTCGTCGCGAGATCGCCGCAGGTCGATGCCCGGGAAGGAGCTGCGTCGGGCGACGATCGAAGCGTAGCCGCAGCTACGGCGCCCGGGAGGAGCCAACGCAGCGACGCAACCGGGCGCGAGTTGCGGCGATCGCAGCAGACGTTCATGGATAGTTCGGGCTGGCCCGGGATAGGCTCGAGATGGGGAATACGCGTGCTCAACGCAGGCCGAGCAACAACTCGGTCACCAGTTGGTCGAGGCGCTCGTAGCCGAAGCCGCGTGTGCAGATCGACTCCGGCGCGAAGTCGTGCTCGAGCAGCTTCTTGGCCTTGTTCGCGCTGTAATTGCCGAGCAGTGCGCCGGCGACCGGATCGGTGTGACGGATCTCCGTCAGCAGTTCCTGGATCTCGAGGTCGTCGCGCATGCGGCGCGCCTTGCCTGCGAGCGCCAGATAGGTGCGCATACAACCGCGCGCGAAGTCCTTGACGCCCTCGACGTCTTCCGTGCGGTACGCGTGCGCATCGAAGTGACGAGGCCCGTCGTAGCCGCACTCCTCGAGGAAGCGCACCATGTGGAACGCACCACGCAGGTCGCTCGAACCGAAGCGCAAGTCCTGGTCGTAGCGCGGCCCCGCCTGATCGTTGAGGTCGACGTGGAACAGCTTGCCGGCGTCGTGCGCCTGGGCGAGCGCGTGCACGAAAGACAGTCCGGCCATGCGCTCGTGCGCGACCTCCGGATTGACCCCCACCATGTCAGGATGGTCGAGCGTGGCGATGAAGCCGAGCATCGCACCGGTCGTCGGCAGGTAGATGTCCCCACGTGGCTCGTTCGGCTTGGCTTCGAGCGCGAAGCGCATCGCGTATCCGCGATCGCGACAGAAGTGCGTCAGGAAGTTCAGTGCCTCGCGGAAACGTTTCAGCGCCTCGACGGGATCCTTGCTGGGTTCGGACTCGATGCCTTCGCGGCCGCCCCAGAACACGTAGGTATTCGCACCGAGCTCGACGCCGAGTTCGATCGCGCGCATCGTCTTCTGGAGCGCGAAACCTCTCACACGCGCGTCGTTGCTCGTGAAGGCACCGTCTTTGAAGACGGGATGGCTGAACAGGTTGGTGGTCGCCATGGGCACCACCAGCCCGGTCGACTCGAGTGCGCCCTTGAACTCGGCGACGATCCGGTCGCGCTCGCGCGCGCTCGAACCGAAGGGCACGAGGTCGTCATCGTGGAGGTTGACGCCGAAGGCGCCGACCTCGGCCAGCAACTCGACGATCTGGACCGGGGAGAGAGTAGGGCGGACCGGACCACCGAAAGGATCGCGGCCGGGATTGCCGACCGTCCACAGACCAAAGGTGAAACGGTGTTCCGGGCGCGGCGTGAGGGCGTCTTGCATGCGAGCGGCACGATAGCCGCCGATCAGCGCGGCGCCACGAAGGCGAAGGCCCCGACGTCCGGCGCGCCGGGGTCGGCGCGGGAAGCCTCTTCGCGGTCCCCCCGATACTCGAAGCCCGGCGCCAGCGAGACACCGCGTGCCGTGCCGGGATCGACTCCCGCATCGATCGCCGTCGAACTCGCCGCCAGCGCATAATCCCGCGCGATCGAGTCCTGAAATGCCGAGCCGTCGACGACCAAGTCGCCGCGCCGCTCGCCGTTCCCGGTCAAGACGTTCGCCCGCCCCAGGAAGAGGTTGTTGCGAAGTCCCGCGCTCCCACCGCTCACCCGAACGAAGAGTGCGGTCGATCGCTCGCTGACCAACGTGTTGTGCGCCATCCAGAGCTCATCGATCGGATGCAAGCCTCGGTGCTCCTCGGCGAAGCTCACGCACACTTCGTTCTGACTCGATGCGCCCTTGTGGATCAAGTTCCCCAACAGGAACACGAGTCCGCCGTCCGGCAGGTCGATCGTGTAGCTCGACGCACCGTCGGCGAAGTCCCCGATGCGCGACCACAGGATGCGGGTCTCCCGTGCCCGACTCTTCACGCAATGGCCGCGCGTCGCATGGTGCGCATGACAGCGCCGCAGCTCGAACGAGCGCACCTTGTTGACATAGATTCCGTGGGCCAGAGCGCCGTCACTTTGCGAGTAGCCGAACTCGCAGCCCTCGAACAGCAGATCGCTCTCGGTGAGGTCGCCGCAGAGAAAGCCCATCTGGTTGTGGAGGAAGCGACAGTCGCGCGCGGTGAAGTCGCCGCCCTCGAGTCGAATCCCGGCGCCGTTGCCGTCGTTCACTCGACAGTTCTGGAACGTGATGCCGGAGACCAGAGTGTCGCTCCCACGCACGACCCAGATGGCCTTGCCCTCTGCCGAGCGACCGGCCGCGTCGAGCACCACCGGACCATTCGATGCGATCAAGCTGAGTCGGTCGGCCGACCACACGGCCACGTCACCGTGATAGGTTCCGGCATCGATCCGCACCGTCGCCCCGGCCGTCGCCACGGCCACCGCATCACTGGGCACTCGCAGCGCACGCGACGGTCCGACCCGCAGGGCATCGTCGGCCGCGACCTCGATGCGCAAGGTGGCCGCAGCGCTCTCGGTCACGCCGTCGCGGACGCGCAACTCCAGTTCGTAGGTGCCCGGCCGATCGGCGAGGAAGGTCGGTCGCGGCAGGGAATCGTCGTCGAGGGCCGCAGGACTGCCGTCAGGGACCCTGAGAAATCGCCAATGAAAGGTCAGCGGATCACCATCGGGATCCGCGCTCTTGGTGCCGTCCACCGTGACGAGATCGAGTTCGAATCGACTCTCGGCAGAGCCCGCATGAGCGATTGGCGGACGGTTGGTCGCGCCACCGCCGCCCGCGGTCGGACCAAGCCCGCCGGCGCAGGCGCCGAGGACGAACAGGAGGACCGGAACAGTAGATGCAGGACGGTGAGGATCGAGTCGTGGCATGGTGGAACGGACCGCCTGGTCCTGTCCAATCCGTCGACACCGCCTGGACGGCTCTGAAGGGAATTTCGACACCGACCCAGAGCCAGCGCCGCGACCGCCGTTTCTGCGTCTCGACCCGAGACCGGCCCGGCCGCTGCAATCCCGGTTCGGCACGGACGCACGGCGACGCCGATCAGATCACTCCGGCAGCGGCCGCACCCGGATCTGCTTGTAGTGAACCTCCGAGCCGGGGTCATGGGCCTGCAGTGCGAAGGTCCCGCGCCCCAGCCGACGCCCCTCGAACCCGGCTTCGCGCTTCGCGTCCGTCGGCTCCGTGTAGTCCGCGGTAACCCTGCCGTCGACCGCGACCGTGATGTGCGAGTCGCGCACGGTGATGGCCATCTCGAACCATTCCCCGTCCTTCGCAGGCGCTTCGCGCACGTCGGCGATCGCGTAGAGGCCGCCGGTGCGACGCCAGTCGCCCTGCGAGTTGTTCACCTGCACCTCGTACCCCTGGCTCGGCCAACCGCTGTCTTGGAACTGCGTGTGGAAGTAGATGCCGGAGTTGGCATTCGGCTTGGTCTTCACCAACGCACGGAGTTCGAAGTTCCGGAACGCGTGGTCGTAGATCGGACCGTCGTAGAAGAGGTGCGCGCGCTCACCGCGGATGACGATTGCGCCCGCCTCGACGCGAACGGACTCCGGATTCTCGTTCACGCGCCATCCGTTCAGCGACTTGCCGTCGAATAGATCGCCGAATCCGCCACCATCGCCGAGGCGACGCAGACGCAGCGATCGCCAAGCGACCCGCCACTTCGGATCGCCGCCAACCGAATGCACCTGCAGGCCGAGGAAGCCGGTCGGTGCGAAGTCGTCGACCACGGTCGCGATCGGCACGTCGTTGATCCACGTGCGGATCGTCGGCCCGAGGCACAGGACTCGGTAGCGGTTCCATTCCCCGGATCGGAATGCCGTGCGCGCGGCGGGGTGATCGCGGTCCTGCGACAACCAGCCGCGGCGTGCCTCGTCGTAGATGAAGCCGGCGTGCCCGTTGGTCGAGACCTCGACTTGATAGCCATGGACTCGCCCTTGGTCGTGCGCGGGATTCGACCAACTCCGAATCTGCACGCCACTGTTGAGTTCGTCGTCGAAGAGCTTCACCTCGAACTCGAGCTCGAAGTCGCCGAAGAACTCGTCGCTGCAGAGGAAGGAGTTGGGACTACCCTTCGCCGTGGTCCCGACGATGGCGCCGTCTTCGACGGCGTAGCTCGCGGTGCCGTTGCGTTGTGTCCAGCCGCTCAGGGTCTTGCCGTCGAACAACTCGATCCAACCCTCCTGCGCAGCAAGGCGCACGACGGAGACCAGCAGGAGCACGGAGAGCTGCGCAGCGACGGCGCGGATGGATGCCATGCGCGCATGCTAGCCTGGACGATTCGCGAATCGTCGTCGCGAGATCGACGCAGGTCGATGCCCAGGCAGGAGCCGACGTAGCGACGCCGCCGGGCGCGAGCTGCGGCGATCGCGGCGGACTTCCACGAGTCGTCCGGGCCGGCGCAAGGTGGCGCGCACCCATCGGGACGAGTCACGGCAATCGGACGACAACGGCGTCCGTCACGCGGACCCCGCACGGCAGCCGTGGATCGAGCAAGCCCGCTTGTAGACAGATCGCGCGCCCACGCAGGGCCGGTTCGATCGGCACCGACCACGCGAAGCGCTCGCCGCTCCGCGCGACGATCCTCGGCGGGTTCGCACGCGCATCCACGTAGAGCATCTCGCGGCAATAGGGCGATCGGTACGGTTCCGTCCCGATGAGGAGCCATGCTGATTCGATTCCCGCCGGGGCGTCGCGATCGAGTCCGATCGTCAAGTCGGTCTCGCTCGAGGTGACGACGAGTGCGGGATCGTCTCGGCGGGGCGACGGCGAATCCAAAGCGTGCTGCGGCGGGAACGCCACCGTCACCGGAACGCGCACCGAGTGGCCGGCGAGAGTGGCGCGAATCGCCGTGCTGCCCTCACGCAGCGCCGTAAGGACGCCGTAGGCATCGACTTCGACCACGCGCGAATCTTCGCTCGCGTAGTCGCGACACGCGAAACTCGCGTGGCGTGAGCTACCGTCCGCGAGATCCGCGATGATCTCGATCCGCGTCGCCGCGAACATCGCCGATAGTCGGATGGACGACGGGTCGGCGCGCAGGCCGCGGACGAGGTCCCGCGGGAACGGGGTGCGATCCAGCGCGAGCGAAGGCCCGAGGATCCGCGCAACCGCGCTCGCCAGGAGCTGGTTGCCGCGCTCGTTGAGATGACAACACGGATCCAGAT
Organism: Planctomycetota bacterium; assembly: GCA_050181465.1. Lineage (GTDB taxonomy): Bacteria > Planctomycetota > UBA1135 > UBA1135 > UBA2386 > JACRLW01. The sequence continues at coordinate 6,654 of JBFXDD010000063.1, read as the reverse complement.
AAAGCGTCTCCGCCACATCGGCAAAGACCTTCGACAGGTCGAAGAACGCGACACCCTCCTGCGCGAGTTGTTCCCCGCGGACGCGCAGGCGCGGAAAGCCGTCCATGACGATGCGACGCGATGGATGATCCGTGCGAAACGCATCGCGTCGCTCGGTTGCGCTCAAGGGCTTGCCGCCGTCGACGTACTGATTGGGCTGCAAGAAGAAGAACGCCTTCGCGCCGATCGACTCGGCGCGTTGGTGAATCAGCCGGGCCCCCCGCTGCCAGAGCTCCGCGCCGTAGTCGAGCGCAGCATCGAAACCCAACGATTCGACACTCGGTCCGCGAATGCCGAAGGAAACGAGATCCCCACGCCGCGCCGCCTCCGCGGCGAATCGAGTCTGACGCGCTTCGAGCGCGCGATCGGCGCTTCGCCACGCAAGTCCGCAGAGCGGCGACCAACGCAGAATCGGTAGGTCGGTCCAGTGGGCGAGGTTCGCCCGGAGATCGCGGAGGAAGGTCGCGCCCCCGATCGCTCGCTGTGTCGCGGGCTCGAGGCTCTGCGCGGCGAGGAATTGCCAGTTCGACGGGAAGTCGGGGTGCACGACACCCTCGGCGTCCTTCTGCACCGGTTCGGCGAGTTCATTGAGCCCGCTGAGATCGAGGATCGCGTCGAATCGCGCACCTTGGGCGAGCGCGTAGTCCAACGCCAAGACCTGTTGCGGCTGGCGGTAGCCCGGCAGCGCCAATCGAACGAACACGATCCGGAGATGGGCCAGTCCCGGTTGCTCGCGAAGCGCGGCGGCCAAGGTGGGCGCACCGAACTCCGCGAAGTGCTGCGCCACGGAACCGCCGAGGATGGCCACGTGCAGCTCGTCGGGTCCGCGAAGCCGACGCGGCGGGCCGTCATCGAGGAAGCCGTGCGACGAGATCGGCAGCAGGCTACCCGGTGGCCGACTCGCCGAGGCGTCCTCTGGATCCATCACGTAGCCGAGGTACGGATGCAAGCTCCAGTTGATCGAGGTCGCCGTGCGCCGCTGCTGCAGCGCCTGCTGCGACGCATCGGTCAGCTCGGTCCTCAGTTCGGCATGCCGTGCCGGCGAGAAGCGTTCCCCGAATCCGGCCCAATAGACGACGAAGGCGAGGATCTCGGCGCACAGCCAGAGCAGGAGCAGCGCACAGCCGAGGAACAGGATGCGGCGGCGGCGGGACCGTGCAGGGCGATCGGACGGCATCGGGCGGTCACAGGTTAGCGGTCGGTGGCCGGATCCTCGCCTCCGCGAATCAGTTCCTGGCACTTTGCGCCGCTCGTCGCGATCCTTCGCGCGTCGCCTCGCCGCCGCCGCTCCCGATGTCTCCCGTCGCGATCCTGCCCCGAACCGATCGATCCGCAGCACGGAGCGTGCCGTGTGTGATGGCGATCGCGGCGTTCGCGTTCGCGATGTCGACCGCACCCGATCGCCTCTTCGGCAACGACGCCGCACACTTCGTGCATTGGATCGCGAGCGGCCAGATTCCGGCCGCTTACCACAATCCGCTGTATCCGCAGCTGGCATTGGCCCTGCACTCCGCACTTCGACCGCACGACCCAGCTCTCGCGATGCATCTGCTGAGCGCACTCGGGATGGCGATCGGAGTGGGCTTCACGACCGCCGCCCTGGGCCGCGGCGGCAGCCCGGGACGGGCAGTGCTGGCCATCGGCACCTTGGTTGCGGTCACACCCGTCGTCTGGTTCTTCGGTGCGGTAGTCGAGACCCACTCGCTGCAGTTCGCGGCCATCGCGTTCGCGACGTGGCTGACGCTGGCCCTCGACTGGCAACACGGCCGACGGTCGACCGTCCTGCTCGCCCTCGCACTCGCGGTGGCACAACTCACGCACCCGACCACCCTTGTCTTCGGTCCCGGCTTCCTACTGTTGGCCCACGCGATGCGACCGCGGGCGGGCGATCACTCCAGCCTGGCCCAGTTCGTCGCCAAAGGCGGCACGCTCCTCGTCGGCATGCTCGGCGGCGCCATTCTCTCGCGCGCACTCCGCGGCCTTCCGCCCGCGCTCCCCACGGGCGAGTCCTTCGCGACCATCCGCGAGTTCGCCGGCAACTTCGGCGTCGAGACGATCGTGGAGACATGGCTCCTGCCGCTCGCGCTCCTCGCGCCGCTGCAACTGGTCGCACTCGGTTGTGCACTCCGCCGCGCGACGCCTCGCGATCTCGCACTGGCAGCGAGTATCGTCCCGGCGACGGCGTTCTTCCTCTGGTGGTCGGTACCCGAGCGCGGCGCCTACTTGATCGGAACGATTCCCGCCACCGCGCTCTTGCTCGCCGACCTCGAGCGAACGCGAGCCGGTGTCCGCACGGCCCTGCCCTGGATCCTGGCTCAGGCCGCGATCGGCGCTTGGCAACTGTTCTCCTTCGGCAGCGAACAGCGGCTCGGCGAACGCATCACGCGCCTCGAGTTCGCTCTCGACAATGCCGGCTTGGTTCTGTCGGCGAGCGACAACGCACCCCCGGCTCAGCACTACTCCTCGCAGCTCGAAGAGATCAACCTCACGGCACTCGCGCTGCAGCAGCCCGACGATCGCGTGCTCGTCGACTCGCTGGTCGCTTTCCTGCGCGAGGAGCTGAAGCGGCGACCGGTCGTCCTGGATCTGAGCTATCGCCTCCGCGGCGGCATGCGTGGGATGGAAGGACGGATCGAGGCGCTCGAGCGCGAGCTGCGAGCCCGATTCGCGGTGCGCGACCTGCCGGATCGGTCCTGGCCGCTACTGGCATTCGACCGCTGACTCGTCTCTGAGCGGAAATCGCCGATACTGGTTGGACCGTGACGAACACGCTGCGCAACGCCCTCTGCTCGACGCTCCTAACACTCGTCGTCGGCTGCGCGGCGACCGAGGGCCATCGACCGGGCATCGATCCGGCGCGTCCCATCGCCGGGATGTCGCGTAGCCTCGCGCGGCTGTTCGGCGAGGCGAGCGAGGATCTTCGGACCTTGCCCGCAGTGCTCGGCCGCCACTCGGACGCCGCGCTGCAGCGCTCTGCCCGCGCGATCTCGGCGCCGGTCGCCCTGACTGGGCGCCAGACCACGCCGGCGATGCGACGCCTGGGTCGATCCATGGACCGAGTCATCCGAGCGCCGCAATCGCTGATGGACGGCAGCCGGGACCTCGCCGCGTCGGTCGCCGGCGCGGCTTCGGTCGGGACATCTCTGCGAAGAGTCCGTCACGCGCCGCCGCAGTTGGTGCCGCTATTCTCCCTCGACCGCTGGCCCTTCGGCTACGCGGAGGACGCCCGGCACGAGACCGAACTCGATCTGTCGACGACCCTCGTCGACTCGCCGAGCGATCGCGACTGACGTATCCGCGCAGCGACGACGCCTCCCGACGCTCGCCGCCTTCCTAACATGCACGTGAACTCTCGCCCCCAGATTCTCGCGGCCACCGTGTCGCCGGCCACCGCCCCCTTCGCGGCTGTCGCGCTCCTGGCACTCGCGGGTGTCGGTCTCGCACAGGACACCAAGACCGTCGCTCGTCGCGAACTCCCGGCCGATCGCGCTCGCGGCGCCGCAGCGATCGCGGAAACCAAGCTTCGCGACTACCTAGGTGTCCTGGCATCGCCGGAGTTCGAGGGTCGCGGCACCGGCCAGGAGGGTTTCCGCAAGGCCGCCGAGTACGTGTCGGCGCACTTCGAGAAGCTCGGTCTGAAGCCAGCTGGTGACGACGGCACCTACCTGCAAGCCGTGCCGTGGACCTTGTCGACACCCAAGCTCGCCGAGCCCGGTCTCGCGGTGGAACGCGACGGCCAGATGGTTTGGTCGCTGGCTGCAGCGAATGGCCTTCGCGGGCAGGCAAGCCTCGCGACCACGATCGACGGCAACCTGGCGATCGTGGCCACGGCCGCCGCCGACGGCAGCGATCTGGAAGAACTGGACCTCAAGGATCACGCGGTGATCGCGGTCTATGTCGGCAAGACCGACGGCGATGCGAGCGACGCCAACGCCCGGCGCTTCGAAGGGGCGCGTCGCAACAGTCGCATCGCCCGCGCCGTGTCACGTTCGGGCGGCACGCTCGTCGCGATCGCGGACGACGAAGCCTGGCAGTCGAGCGAGGCCTTCCCGCCGATGAGCCGACCCGGCACCGGTGCCGGCGGGCCGGCCGGTGCCCGGCGCGGCAACGCCCCCACCCGCTGCGACATTCAGCGCAGCGATCTGGATCGGCTGATGACGGCGCTCCAACTCGGCCGAACGACGGCAGGCCTGACGAAGGTCGAGAAGATCGTAGTCCCGACCGCGCGGCTGAAGCTCGACGTGAAGATCGAGGAGTCGCAGGCCCCAGCCTGGAACGTGGTCGCGATTCTGCCCGGCAGTGATCCCAAGTTGCGCGATGAGTATGTGGGCGTCGGCTGTCACCTCGATCACCTTGGGATTCGCAACGGCGTGATCTCGCCGGGTGCCGACGATGACGGTTCCGGCTCGGCCGGCTTGCTCGGCATCGCCGACGCATTCGTCGCCAACGGCATCGCTCCCAAGCGGAGCATCTTGTTCATGGCGTTCTGCGGCGAGGAGATGGGCCTGATCGGCTCGGCCTTCTTCGCGAAGAACCCGTCGATCCCGCTCGAGGCGATGATCGCAGAACTCCAGATCGACATGATCGGCCGCAACGAAGAGGGCGAACGCGGTGAGGAACGGGCGCAGGACAACCTCGATTGCCTGCACTTGGTCGGGACGCAGAAGCTCAGCGAGGAACTCCACTCGCTGTGTGTCGCGCGCAACGACCTCGCCGGCTTCGCGCTCGAGTGGGATGCCGAGGACGTGTTCTTCCGCTCGGATCACTGGAACTTTGCGAAGCACGGGGTGCCGATCGCCTTCTTCTTCACCGGCTTCCATCGCGACTACCACCGGCCGAGCGACACCGTCGAGAAGATCGACTTCGGCAAGCTCGCACGCGTGGCGACCTACGTCTACGACATCGCGTTCGAGTTGGCGCAAGGTGAGCGCCGCCCGCACGTCGACCGCGAGAAGTGGGAAGGCCTGCGCGGTCGAGGGCGCGAAGTGCCGGCCGCGCCGATCAAGAACTGATCGACGCCAGAGGGTCACGAACCGGGCTGAAGACCGCCGGGCTCGTCGCGCAGGGCGAGCGGCTTGCCGAACACTTCGGCGGCGAGGAACACCGTTGCCGGCCGGGTGAGGTCCAGCACGCGGTGCAGCTCGCGACGTCGATGCGCGCGACGATCGCCGCTCGAGCCGATGTGGATCTCGAGTTTGCGGTTGCGCATCCCCGCACCGACGTCGCT
>JBFXDD010000063.1:0-1288 GCA_050181465.1 Planctomycetota bacterium | reverse complement strand
AGCGCCTCGATGAGGTCACGCATCGGCGCACCTCACCGAGCCGGCGATCCGGCGGACGTTCGACGACCACTGCATGATCAGCGGGGCTCCTGATCGTCGCGCTTGCCTTGGCCCTCCTCGGCGTTCGCGATCTCGTGGCGCATTCGAGTGTCGGACTCGATGTTGCGCAGGCGCTGGTAGTCCATCACTCCGAGGTTGCCCTGACGCAGAGCATCGGCCATCGCCTTGGGCACCTCCGCCTCGGCGAGCACGAGCTTCGCACGATTCGCCACGACTTCCGCGGTCTGCTCCTGCTCGAGAGCCACCGCCATCGCGCGGCGCTCTTCGGCCTTGGCCTGCGCCACGCGCTTGTCGGCTTCGGCTTGGTCCGCTTGCAGTCGCGAACCGATGTTCTCGCCGATGTCGACGTCCGCGATGTCGATCGACAGGATCTCGAAAGCCGTCCCGGCGTCGAGCCCCTTCGACAGCACCGTCCGGCTGATGAAGTCGGGATTCTCGAGGACGTGCTTGTGCGTCTGCGAGGAGCCGATCGAAGAGACGATGCCTTCGCCTACACGGGCAATGATGGTCTCTTCGGTCGCACCACCGACCAAGCGGTCGATGTTGGCTCGCACCGTCACGCGCGCGCGCGCGAGCACTTGAATGCCGTCCTTGGCCATCGCCGCGATCTTGCCGGCACCCGGACAGTCGATGACGCGCGGGTTGACCGAGGTTTGCACCGCTTCCAACACATCGCGACCGGCGAGATCGATCGCCGCCGCGCGGCGGAAGTCGAGACCCAGGTTGGCGCGGTCGGCGGCGATCAGTGCGCTGACGACGCGCATGACGTTGCCGCCGGCCAGATAGTGCGCCTCGAGATCGCGCACATCGATCGGAATACCGGCCTGCCGCGAGCTGATCATCGCGCGCACGATCACCGCGGGGTTCACCTTGCGAAGGGACATTCCGATGAGCACGAAGATGCTGATCGGCGCCTTCGACAAGTAGGCCTGGATCCACAAGTTGATGAACTTGAGGAGGACGATGACGACGATCAGGACGAGGATGATGGCGACGCCCAAGACCCAGTAGAGGATCTGGCTGTCGCCGCGAGGCTGAGAGAGGAGTGCTGTCGTGAACATCGGAGTTGCTGAGGAAGTCGAGGGAAGACGGATCAGTCGCGATCGGCGTGCGCCGGAGCGGCAGCGACGACCACACGATTGGAATCGACGGCCAAGACGCGGATCGGAACATCCGCGTCGATGACCTCACCGCGCGTCACCACGTCCACGCGTCGGGAATCGATCAC
>JBFXDD010000062.1:15326-18686 GCA_050181465.1 Planctomycetota bacterium | reverse complement strand
CGCAGTCTTTCGCACCTCGGTCGCGTCCACGAAGCGCTCGCGATCGCCCGCAATCTCGCAGCTCTGCCCCGCCATCCGAAGTTCAACCGGCTCGACAAGGGTGACGAAATCGCGGGCTACGCCCGCCAACGTCTGTTGACGATCTGCGAGGAACACATGCTGTGGGACGAAGCCGTCCGTCTGGACGAAGCCGGCTGGCTCGATCGCGACGGCAGCGTGGAAGCCGACCTGAGCCGCGTTGCTTTGCTGGGTCGCGCGCAGCTTCGCCGCGGCGACCTCGCGGCGGCCGATGTGCTGATTGCCGAACTCGATTCGATGCTCACGCGCGCCCGCGCCGAACGCGCGAAGAAGCTCGATAACGCGGAAGACGCCGCCTTGACCGCAAAGAAGCCGCGCAAGGACATCGACGCCGACCTCGAGCGGGCGCAGCGCGAGGGAACCGATCTCGTCAGCAGCGTGCTGGATCTCCGCGAAGAGCTGAAGGCTGAGCGCCTGCTCGCGTCGGGCAAGCACGCCGAAGGTATCGCTGCGCTGAAGAACATCTCCGGAATGCCGAAGATCCTTCTCGCCGACGCACACCTCGCCGCCGGCGATCCCAAAGCCGCGATCGAACTCCTGGAGACGGAAGTCACGAAGTCTCCCGGACGCCTGCCCACGCTCGGCAGACTGGTGCTCGCCTATCGACAAGCGAATGATCCAGCACAGGCCGAGACTTTGCGCGCACACGAGTCGAAGCTCGCCGAGTTCCCGCGTGCGCGTGGGCCTCTGGCGGAGCGACTCGGATTGACTGCGGTCGCCGATTCGAACGAGCTCTTCCCAGCCGACTTCGGCAGTCGACCGCCGCTTGGTTCACTCGGTCCGGTCAACTGGCAGCCACAGCCGGCGCCGTCGCTGGCGCTGCCCGCCACCAATGGCGCGACGATCGACCTCTCGAGCCGACGCGGCAAGCCCACACTGGTCGTCTTCTACCTCGGCTTCGGTTGCCTCCACTGCATCGAGCAACTGCAAGCGATCGCACCGCGCGCTGCGGCGTTCCGCGATCAGGGCATCGAGATCCTCGCCATCGGGACCGACGAGGTGGAGGATGCCGCCGAGTCACTCGATGCGCTCGACCCGGCGGAACGCTTCCCGTTCCCGCTCCTCGCCGATCCGAAACTCGACGCGTTCCGTGCCTGGCGCTGTCACGATGACTTCGAGGCGATGCCCTTGCACGGCACCTTTCTCGTCGACGGCGATGGGCTAGTGCGATGGCAGGACATCTCGTTCGAGCCGTTCACCGGCATCGACTGGCTGCTCGTCGAGAGCAAGCGACTGCTCGCACTCCCGGCCAAGACTCAGGTCGCCGACGCCGTGCGGTGAGCGCGTTCGGCTTGCGTGAACTCAACCGAGGCACGCCTTCAGGATCGCGACGTCGCCATCGAACGACTCCGGCCCGAGCGGGCCGAAAGAGAACCGGAACATGCGACCGAGCGGACCGGCGTCGCCGCGCCGGTGCATGTCGCACAATCGGCCGGGCAGGATGCCGGCCTTGTGTGCGAACAGTCGCTCGTTGAACGAGTCGCCGGTAAGTCCTTCCGGAAGGCGGCACCAGTGGTAGAAGCCGCCATCGCCGCTGAACATCTCGAGGCCGAGCTTGGCGAGTGCTTCACCGTAGCGGCGGCGCTGTGAGGTGTAGAACTTTGCGATGGCGCTTCGCGCGTGACGCACGCGCGAAGTCCCCAGCAACTCCGTCACGTAGAGCTGCGACGCCCGCGAAACTCCGCCCATCCCGAACGACGAGTAGTTGCGCAAGACTTCGATGTGCTCGCGCGACGCCACCACCCAACCGACGCGCATGCCCGGCACCTGCAGTCCCTTCGTTGCTGCACCGACGACGAAGAGGTCGGTGGCGTCGATATCGGGAACGTGCGCGAGGGAACTGACCGGCTGCGGATCGCAGAAGAACTCGTATGCCTCGTCGATCAGCGCACCGCGCCCCGGACGCGAGTATTCGGCAACCAGCGCGGCGAGCGCGGCGTCCCGACATACCACACCGGTCGGATTCGTCGGGTTGCTCTTGATGAGGAACGACGCGGCAGCGCGCGGATGATCGTCGAGCGTGGGCCGGAAGCGATTTTGCGGGTTGCTCGGAATCACATCGAAGGGCCGTCCCAGAACCTTCAGAAGATCGAAGTAGGGCGTGTATTCGGTCTCTTCGATGACCACCCGCGACTCACGGCGCAAGAACGCCAGGATCGCGTAGATCGCCGGTCGCCCCCCCGCGAAGACCGCGACGTGATCGGCCGTGATCTTGGCGCCGTAGAAGTCGCGGTAGTAATTCGCGATCGCCTCGCGCAGTGCCGGCTGACCATCGGCCTTCGGATACATGCGATCGGTCGCGCCGACGCGGATCGTCTCGGGCAACTCGGGTCCGCCCGGCACCGGCGAGGTCAACGGGAAGCCCTGCGCCCACGGATGTGTGCCGAGATCCCCCATGTAGGCACCGGTGGCAGAGGCGAATCGGAACAGGGTCTCGTAGACCCCCATGGGAGGGAAGCGCTGGAGGAGCATCGGGCGCCTCGAATGATGCGCGCGCGATCGACGCTTCGCTACCGATTCGCGCTCGGCCGGACCGCTTCGCGACCTCGAGGATCAGCGCGCTCGGGCAGCCGTGCGCGGCACCACCGCCCGCACGCTCTGAATCTGCGTTCCCTCCGCCGTTGCCACGGCGAATGGGAAGGTCTGGTTCGAGGCCGCAGCGCCGAAGCGGCCGACCTTGTCGAGAGCGATGAAGCAGATGTCGAGCTGGTATCCGCGCGGATCCACGGCGGCGATGCGATGGACGACTTCCTCGCAGGCCACCTGGGGGTGCATGCCGCTTCGCATGAGTTCGACGATCAGGAACGTGGCGCAGTAGCGCATCACGTTCTCGCCGATTCCGGTCGCCCCCGCCGCACCCACCTCGCCGTCGACGAACAGCCCCGAGCCCAAGATCGGCGAGTCGCCGACCCGGCCGGGGAGCTTGCCGCCGGCACCGCTGGTCGAACAACCGCCCGCGATCGAACCGTCTGCGTGCAGCACCAACTGTGCGATCGTGTCGTGCCCCTCGCGCGGCGGCGCTGCTTCCGAACGATCGCGCGCGCGCCACTGCTGTTTGGTCGCAGCGTGGGACGTGACGTCGACGGTCTCGAGTCCCTCCTCTTCCGCAAACCAACGCGCGCCCTCCCCGACGAGCATCACGTGCTTCGTCTTCTCCATCACGCGCCGCGCGAGGGTGATCGGGTGCACGACGCCCTCGACTCCGGCGACGCTACCCGCTCGATGATCCTTGCCGTCCATGATGCAGGCATCGAGCTGTACGTAGCCGGCGGCGTTTGGAAA
>JBFXDD010000062.1:12404-15226 GCA_050181465.1 Planctomycetota bacterium | reverse complement strand
CCATCACGCGCCGCGCGAGGGTGATCGGGTGCACGACGCCCTCGACTCCGGCGACGCTACCCGCTCGATGATCCTTGCCGTCCATGATGCAGGCATCGAGCTGTACGTAGCCGGCGGCGTTTGGAAAACCGCCGAGCCCGACCGAGCGATCCGAACTCGCGCTCTCCACCACGCGGATCCCGGCTTCGACTGCGTCGAGCGCACTCGCGCCGTCGCGAAGGGCATCGATCGCACGATCGGTGGCCAGACGACCGAAGGGCCACGTCGCGATGGTGATCGGCGCGCGACGCACACGGTGGCTGCCCCCGAGTCCGGCGCAGGCGGTGGGGGAGAGCAGCAGAACCAGGGCCGACGCTACGCAAGCGGCGGCGCGACGAACAGAGCGACCTCGCATCAGGGCGGGGAGGTTATCGCCGGGAGTGTTCGAATCCCCGCGGCGATCGTCGCACGCGTTTGTTCAGACCGACTCGCGGTCGCCGGCCCGGTTCGGTCGCCGCTGCGCGGCGCCCTTGCCCTCGCGTCCCTTCGCAGGAGCGCGCTCTTGCATGCGCTCGCGCGTCGCTTCGAGCCGACCTCGCAGCTGCTCGAGCCGCCCTCGCATCTGCTCCGGCCGACCTCGGAACTCGCCGCGACCGAACTGCGGCCCACGCATGGGAGCGCCGCCCATCGCTCGGCTACGAATCGCGATTCCCAGGCCACGCGCGCGCAGACCAGGCAGGCGGCCCGCGGTGCGACCGCCCTGGAATCGCGCAGCACCCTGGCCGCGCTGAGCGCGGATGCCTTGCCTGGCGCGCGGCGCCATCTTGTTCGCGTCGCGGCGGGCACCCGGCATCTCTTCGGCGAGCGCCTCGCGGACCGCTTCGCGCACCAGTTCGCGAATCTGCTCGCGCATCGGACCGCCGTCCTGCCGACCGACTTCGCCGACCGGAGCACCGCGGCGAGCCCGCTCGGGCCGACCGCCTTCGGGGCGATCCTGGGCGGCGGCGAGTGAGGTAAGGGTGAACAGCGCAAGCAGCGCGACAAGGAGTTTGGTGGTCATGGTTTGGGAGTCGTTTCGTGACGTGGACTCGAGCAGGAACGGTGACCGATGCCGGCCATCCACGCACGCAGCCACGTGGTGGATCGAAGCCGGACCTCGACCCCGCCCGGAGGAGCCGTGAACGACTGCTGCGATCTGCAGCGATCGCCGCAGGCGTTCACGAATCGTCCGGGCTAGCCCGGATTCTTCGTGAACGTCGTCGCGAAATCGCCGCAGGTCGATGCTCGGCAAGGAGCTACGTCGTGCGACGACCGAAGCGTAGCTGTAGCTACGCTGCCAGGGAGGAGCCGACGAAGCGACGACGCCGAGCGCGACTTGCGGCGATTGCAGCAGACGTTCACGAAGAGTCCGGGCTAGCATCGCTCGCCGATGATCTCGTCGCCGACGTCCTGGATCGCCCGTTGGCGAGAGGCCTTGGCGCGCGCGCGACTCGCACGCCTCGACTCCGGGCCGCGACTGCGGATCGCGGCGATGAGCACCCCGGAGCTGCCGGTGATCGCTCACGGGTTCGTCTACCAGGAGTTGACTTCGATGCAGGGAATGCTCGGCGCGGACGTAAAGCTCTTTCATCACGCACACACGACAGAGGACGGCATCCACCCCGACTTCGCACCGCTCCTCGCCAACGCCGAGTTCGTGCGGCCGTCCGCCCGCACCCATCGCGCCGACATCCGCTATTGGCAAACTCGCTCGCCACGTGAGTTCGACCGCCTGATGGGGGCGCTTTGCGAGCACTCAGGGCTCTCTCGCGATGCCCTCGCGGTGTCCTTCGATCTGTCGATCGCGTTCACCTACGCGCGTCGCCTCGAGGCTTGGCGCGCCCGCTACGTGCACACGTATTTCTTCTACAACGCGGCACTGTGCGGACTCGTGTCGTCGTGGCTGCTCGGGATTCCTCGGGGTCTGACCGCCTACGCGGATCACGTTCTCCGCGATTGGCCCCTCAAGGTGGTGCCGCTTCATCTGCGCACGGCAACCGTGGTCGTGGCGACGTCGCATCGCATTGCCGAGGAACTCGCCAAGATCGGCGGCGACCAGCTGCGCGCTCGTCTCGTGGTCAAGCCGAACGCGGTGGACCTGTCGCGATTCGCCGTCGCGGCGCCGCGGTCCGATGTCGCGACGCCACTGCGACTCATCGTGATCGCGCGCATCGATCGCAAGAAGGGGCTGCACGACCTGGTTCAGGCAATCGCCCTGCTTGCCGCTCGCAAGATCGACGTGCGCGCGCGGATCCTCGGCGCTGCCGATCCACGCAACCCGGACTCCATGGCGGCTGAGTCCGAGCTGCGCGAGAGCATCCGCGCACTCGGCGTACAAGACCGTGTCGAGTTGACGGGACAGCTCGGGCATGCCCGGGTGGTGGATTCGCTGGCCCAGAGCGATGTCTTCGTCGCACCGTTCGTCGAGACGACGAGCGGCGACAAGGACGGGATTCCCACGGCGATGTTGGAAGCGATGGCATCAGGGCTGCCTGTCATCGCGACTCGGACAGGGTCGCTGGGCGAGGCCTTCGACGACGGTGTCGAGGGGATCACCGTGCCTCCGCGCGATCCGAGTGCCCTGGCAGATGCCATCGCGCAACTTGCAAGCGAGCCCGCGATGCGCGAAGCGATGGGACGCGCCGCGCGCGCGCGCGTCGAGCGGGAGTTCGACGTGCAAGTCGCGGAGCCCAGACTCCACGCGCGCATCACGGCAGCCGTCGGCACGAATGCAACGCAAGACGAATGAGCAAACTCGCCAAGGCCACTGCACGCGCGATCGAGGCGCTCGAACCGTTGCGCTT
>JBFXDD010000062.1:2620-12304 GCA_050181465.1 Planctomycetota bacterium | reverse complement strand
CAAGTCGCGGAGCCCAGACTCCACGCGCGCATCACGGCAGCCGTCGGCACGAATGCAACGCAAGACGAATGAGCAAACTCGCCAAGGCCACTGCACGCGCGATCGAGGCGCTCGAACCGTTGCGCTTCGCGGCGCCGGTCGCGTTCGTATACAACCCGCTGATCCACGCCAAGCGAGCCCATGCGAAGTGGCTCGATCGCTACGGCAAGGGCAGCAAGGAGATCTTGTTCGTCGGAATGAACCCTGGGCCGTTCGGCATGGTGCAGACCGGTGTGCCGTTCGGCGAGGTCGCCGCAGTTCGTGACTGGCTCGGAATCGAGGAGTCGGTGGACCGCCCGGAGCGGGAGCATCCCGCGCGACCGATCGAGGGGTTCCGATGCAAACGCAGCGAAGTCAGCGGACGTCGCCTGTGGGGTTATTTCTCGCGGCGCTGCGGCACGCCGAGCGCGTTCTTCGCGCGGGCCTTCGTGCACAACTATTGCCCGCTCGCGTTCCTCGAGGAGAGTGGCCGCAATCTGACTCCGGACAAACTGCCGCGCGAAGAAACGGCTCGTCTGTTCGAGGTCTGCGACTCGCTGCTGGTGGACGTCGTCGACGCCACCGGTGCCACGACGATCCTCGGCGTCGGCGCCTTCGCCGAGGCGCGCGTGCGCCGCGCACTCGTCGATCGATCGCTGCGCTTCGGTCGGATCCCGCATCCGAGTCCAGCCAGCCCCGCCGCGAACCGCGGCTGGGATCGCCAGGTCGATGAAGCGCTCACGACACTCGGGATCACGTTCTGAGTCAGCGGTCAGTTCTCACCCTGCTCGGGATCCGGTTCATGGCAAATCTCGAGGACACGACCGCGCCAGTAAGGCTTGACCTCGCCGTCGATGACCCATGCCACCTCCGCGGCCATCGGCACGCGCATGCCTGATCGCTCGCGATGATCCCAGAAGCGGCCGAGCCACTTCGTCGGCACCGTGTCCTTGCCGACCATGCGACCACGCGCATCGGCGCTCACGGTGTCCACAAAGCCCGCTTCCCCGAATCGAAACACCAAGTCGGCTTCGAGCGAACCATCACGAAGTGTGACCCGGGCCGAGTGATCGTCGATCGCCGTCCAGTGAGCGCCCTGGCTCGGGAGTAGGGCGGTCGGATACCACGGAGCCTCGGCGACGAAGCGCAACCACTCATCCCGATCCGTGCCGCGAGAAGCGGATGAGTCCGCCACGGTCAACCAACCGAGCAAGGCAGCACGGAGAGCGCCGTTGCCGCCGACGTAGGAGTCGTGCACCCCGACCCAGCCGCCCGGCACGATGGAGACCCGTGCACTCCATGCGAAGCCCGGCCGGCCCAGGACGACCGACTGGCGCGCTCGGAAGCGACACCAGCGCGGTGTCGCCCCCGCCAGATCGATCTCTCCCTCTTGCCGCAGGAACACGCGCTGGATCATCGGTTGACCATCGCGAAGGGACAGTTCGAACCAGCGCCGAACAGGCACAGGTAGCGAGGATGTCTCTCGCAGATCCACGAGACTCGGGCGAATCGTCCGACACTCACTTTGCAATCGTGTAAAGAGACGTCGGGTGCGCTGCGACCAGCGCATGCTTCCGGTCGCGGCGATCAACGCCCAGACCACGATCACGGAGGCGATCACGATGCTTGCAACGGAGAGCCATGTCATGGGATCGATTCCGCATCATGGCCTCGGCCGCTTGCCCGATCGATTGAACGGCGTTCCGCCTGAACTATGGTCTGGCCCGTGCGCACCCGTGTCCCAACGTCCATCCTCTTGCTTCTCGGCAGCGTCACGCTCGGGATCACAGTTCTTCGGCTGCTCCTCGAGCTGAACGGGAACGCCTCCACCGAGAGCGGCGGCGGCGGATTCCTGCTGGGGATCTCGTGGTTGCCGCCTTTGATCGGCTTCTGGCTCGGACGCCGCCAGTCGCGTCTGGGGCTCGGCATCGATCGACCCTGGCGCCTGACCGGCCTGGCGCTGATCGCGCTCGTCGCATTGGTAGGCGTGATCGCGTTCGGCTTCGGACGCTATCTCGACGGCAAGCAATCGATCCTGGTTTCGGTGACCGTATCGTCGGCAACGAGCTGGCTCTTGGCGTTCCTCGTCGCTCGAAGCTGGCCCGGTATGGGTTGGTCGCTCTTCTTCTATGCGATCCTCGCGCGAGCTGGAGTGATCGCGGTCACGCTGGTCTGTCTCGCCAATGATTGGACGACCCACTACACGCAGTTCGGGCCGCCGGAGAAGCTGTGGACCCCTCCCGACATGACCGCCGCGGTCGGCGCGACGCTGCTCGCACAACTCGGTGTCTGGGTGGGTTGGACCCTATTGAGCGGACTCCTCGGTGCCGGGCTAGGTGCAGCCACGGCGGCACGCCATCCCGTCGCCAACCGCAACTGAGAAACAGATCGTGCGGGTCCTCCCACTCGGCTCCGGCAGCCTCGGCAATGCGACGCTCGTCGAATCGGGCGGCACGCGCCTCTTGGTCGATGCCGGCTTGCCGATCGAGGACCTCGAGGCCAGGTTGATCGCGGTTGGCGCGAACCCGTCGAGCGTCGACGCGATCTTCGTCACCCACCGCCATCACGATCACATCCGCAGCGCCAACGCCTTTGCCGTCCGCCATCGGGCGCGCATCTATACGACCCAAGCAACCGCCCGCGCGCTTGGCACCGAGTGCCACCGGCGCCTCACGCGCATCGATGCGCTGCGACCGTTTCGTCACGGGGCGCTCGAGCTGATCGCCGTTCCGATCGAACACGACGCCCCGCACACGATGGCGTTGCGCGTCAGTGACGGCCGCTGCTCCTACGGCCACGCGACGGATCTCGGCTGCTGCGACGGCCCGATCCGCGACTGGCTCGCCGACTGCGACGCGCTGCTGCTCGAGTTCAACCACGACCTCGAACTTCTCGAGCAGGGCACCGATCCCCCCTTCCTCAAGGCGCGGATCCGCTCGCGACTCGGCCATCTCGACAACGCGTCGGCGGCAGCACTCCTACGCGATCTCACCGGCCCCAGACTGCGCCAGGTGTGGCTCGCCCACCTCAGCCGACGCAACAATCGGCCGGAGCTGGCAGTGGCGGCCGCACGAACCGCGCTCGATTCCGACCGTCACCCGACGATCACCGTCGCGGCACAGGATGAGCCAACCACCGGCTGGACTGCGCCCTAGCCCGGATTACTCGTGAACGTCTGCTGCGATGGCCGCAAGTCGAGGCCCAAGAAGGAGCCGACGTAGCGGCGCCGCCGGGAGCGTTCCGCGGCGATCGCAGCGGACGTTCACGGGTCGTCCGGGCTGGGTCGACGCTCCGGTCTGAACGAGTGCTTGCCCGCACGCGGGAGACGGCGGAAGCTCCGCACATGCCGCGCTCTCTCGCCGAACTGGTCGCCGCCCTCGACGGGCTCGCACCGCTTCGGCTCGCCGCGGACTGGGACAACGTCGGACTGCTCGTCGAGCCGACACTTGATGCCGGCGTGAGCAGAGCGCTCTTGACCATCGACCTCGATGACCGCGTGCTCGAAGAGGCGATCGAGTCCGGGTGCGAACTGGTGATCGCGTACCACCCACCGCTGTTTCGACCGTTGAAGCGCCTGCGGGCGTCAGCGGCCGTCGAGAGCCGGCTGATCCGCGCGATTTCGGCCAACCTCGCGATCGTCTCCCCGCACACCGCTCTGGACGCCGCGATCGACGGCCTCAACGACTGGCTTGCCGGCGGCCTCCGCGGCACGGCGATCCGCCGACCGGCGGCGACGCGAGTCGGCAGCGAAGAGCATCCCGGGATCGCGCGCTGCGTGGACTTCGATCGCCCGCTCGATCGCGACGAACTCCTCCGCAGGGTGAAGGATCATCTAGGTGTGACCGACCTTCGCGTCGCGGAACCGCGATCTCCGCGACCGATCCGTTCGGTTGCGCTCTGCGCCGGGGCAGGCGCATCCGCGATTCTCGACATTCCTGCCGACGCGTATCTCACCGGTGAGATGCGCCATCACGATGTTCTCGCCGCGCTCGAGCAAGGCGCGACGATCGTGCTCTGCGAGCATTCCAGCAGCGAGCGTGCATACCTTCCGGTTCTCGCGCAACGCCTGTCGAACGTCCTGCCCGACGTCCACTTCCTGGTCAGCAGCCAGGATCGTGAACCCATTCGAATCGCCTGACGGCAACATCGCGCAAACTTCCACCATGGCCGAGGAATCCGAACTCTTCCTGGCGCTTCGTGCCGGAGATGACGACGCGATCCGTCGCGCGATCGAAGCGGAACCCGGCCGCGCGCTCTGTCGCGACGCCGACGGCAACTCGCTGTTGATGTCCGCGCTCCTGCATCGCCGAACCGAGCTCGTAGCGTTTCTGCTCGAGCGGCTCGGGTCACTGGACTGCTTCGAGGCAGCGGCACTGGGCCGTCTCAACGATCTTGCCGCGGCGGCCTCGCGCTCCCATAGCGTCATCACCAACCAAGCACCCGACGGCACGACGGTCTTGCACATCGCCGCGCACTTCGGTCACGCCGATCTGGTGTCTTGGCTGATCCGGCATGGCGCCCCGGTGGATTCCGTCGCGCGCAATCCTTCGCTGTCGCGCCCGATCCACCACGCAGTGGCCGCGGGATCTGCGCGCGTCGCGATCGCGCTGCTCCAAGCCGGCGCCGATCCCAACGGACCGCAGCGCGGCGGCTACACGCCTTTGCATCTCGCCGCGCATCGCGGCGATGCCGACCTGGTCGATCTCCTCGTCGCACACGGCGCCGACGTCAACCTGCCCAGCGACGACCGTCAACTTCCGGCCGACCTCGCCCGAACCCGCGGCCACCTGGCAATCGCGGCACGACTGACTCGCTGATCACACCATGCTGTTCGGCAATTCCCTGCGCGCGATCCTCGCCCGTCTCGAATCCATCGACTCGCGATTGGCTGCTCTCGAACAACGAATCGAGAAGCTCGACGAGGGCCAACGGCTCGCGGAAGACCTGCGGATCAAGCGGGAAGAGCTGACGTCGCTGTCTGCGCAGACCTTGCACCTCATCGAGATGCTCGGCGAAGCCAGACGCCGAGTTCGCGAGCTGGAGAAGGGCAACAAGCCGTGAGCGGAACCGGCACGATGCGGGACGTCGTGCTCTTGCCGCTCTTTTGGCTCTACGCGATTCCGCTCGGCATCGCGTGCGCGGCGCTCGACATCCTCGCGACCCCGTTCGTCTGGGCCATCCGCGCCTCCCGCCGGCGCGTCGAACCACTCGCACGCGGACGCCGTGTCAGCATCGTGATCCCGTCCTGGAACGGTCGCGAGTTGTTGGCGGAGCTACTGCCGACGTTGCCGCCGGCGATCGCGAAGGTCGAAGGACCGGTGGAGACCATCGTCGTCGACAACGGCAGCGATGACGGGACCGTGGAGTTCCTTCGCTCGGAGTATCCCGACGTGCGCATCGTCCAGCTTCCGCAGAATCGCTACTTCGTGGGCGGCGTGCGCGCGGGTGTGGAAGCCGCGCACGGCGACATCCTGGTCCTGCTCAACAACGACATGCGCGTCGAGCCGGACTTCCTCTGCACGTTGCTGGCTCGCTTCGGAGATGCCGACTTCTTCGCGGCCACCGCACGGATCGAGATGGCTGGCGATCGCGTGGAGACCGGCAGGACGCGGATCTACGCGAAGAAGGGCATGCTTCGCTTCGAACAGGTCGACGGCCCGACCGACGCACCGGCCATCCCTGCCGCTTGGGCCGGCGGCGGCAGTTCGGCCTACGACCTTGCGAAGTATCGCGCGTTGGACGGGATGGAAGAGCTGTATGCCCCGTGCTACGCCGAGGACGCGAGTCTCTCCTACCTCGCCTGGCGATGCGGCTGGCGAATCGAGTTCGTGACCGACAGCGTGGTGCATCATCGGCATCGCGCGACTTCCGTTCGCGTGTTCGGTCGCTCTCGCGTCGAGCAACTCGATCGACGCAACCGCGAGTTGATGTTCTGGCGCACGGTGACGGACTGGCGCATCATCGCCATGCGCATCCTCTTCATGCCGTGGAACGCACGGAAGGAGGCGCGGCGTACCGGCGTCGGTGTGCAACTCCTCGGCGTGCTGCGCACGATTCCTCGGCTGCCGCGCGCGCTCTGGTTGCGGTCGAAGCTGCGAGTCCGCGCGCGGCGCAGCGATCGCGAAGTGTTGCGCATCGCCAACGACGTCAGTGCCTATTGCCGTTCCACGCGGCGCAAGCCGACGATTCCTCGAACCGTCGTGGTCTTCGGGTCCGAGTCGACGCGTGCTTCGTCTGTCGACTCCAATGCGATCTTCGTAGACGCCGGCGCGCACGACGCTCTCGACCGACTTCGACGCGCGCTCGGTGAAGTCTATGCCGATTCGATCGTGAGCGGCGACCCCGAGGCCGAGCGATTGCTCGCGCGACTTCGTTGAGCGCCGACGAACCGACGCTGCTGCACGAGTTCCTCCTGCGCGCGGCGACGCGATGGCCGTCGAACCTCGCGATCGATGTTCCGCCGCGTGACGACCGACCCCGCGCGACCCGCACCTACGCCGACCTTCGAGCGCGCGCAGAGGCCATCGCAACCTCTCTGCATGAGTTCACGCAAGAAGAACGTGTCGTCGCGATTCTCGTCGATCGTCACGATCCGGATCTCTTCGCCACGCAGATCGCGGCGCACCTCGCCGGCCACGCGTTCCTGTCTCTCGAGCCTTCGCTACCCGATGAGCGGTTGCGGTTGTTGCTCGTCGACAGCGGGGCCGTGGCGCTGTCGTTCAGCCGAGCACAGGAGGCGCGTGCACGCGCGATCACCCCTCCGAACGTCACCCTGCTGCCACTTCCGGCCGAGGCATCAGCCGTCCGCGGCACCCACCCTGTTCGCGACACCGCCGCCGAATCGTCGCTCGCCTACCTGATCTACACCTCGGGCACGACGGGCCGCCCGAAGGGCGTGATGATCGAGCATCGATCGATCGCAACCCTCGTTCGCGGAGATCTCGACGAGTTCGCGCTCGGACCCGGGGATCGCGTCGCGCAAGGTTCCTCGGCGGCATACGACTCTTCGATCGAGGAGACCTGGCTGGCGCTCGCATCGGGCGCGACATTGGTCGTCGTCGACGATCCGACGATTCGCCTCGGTCCCGATCTGCTGCCGTGGCTGCGACGCGAATCGATCACGGTGTTGTGCCCGCCGCCCACGCTGCTGCGAACACTCGGCAGTCGAGATCCGGCCCGCGATCTGCCCGTGCTCCGGCTGTTGTACGTGGGCGGGGAAGCGTTGCAGCCGGACATCGCCCGCGACTGGGCGCCCGGTCGCCGCCTCGTCAACGGCTACGGCCCGACCGAGTGCACCGTCACCGTAGTTCGATCCGACATAACTGCCGACGGACCGATCTGCATCGGTCGTCCGGTACCCGGCAGCGAAGCACTCGTGCTCGACGAGCGACTGATGCCGGTGGAGAGCGGCGAGAGTGGTGAACTGTGCATCCGAGGACAATCCTTGGCGCGGGGCTATCGGGGTGATCCCGAGCTCACGACGCGCCGCTTCGTCGAGCATCCCGAGTTCGGCCGCATCTACCGGACCGGCGACCGTGTGCGAGAGGTCGGCGACGGCACGCTGTTCTACGAGGGACGCCTCGACGACCAGGTGAAGCTTCGCGGTCATCGCATCGAGTTGGGCGAGATCGAAGCCTGCCTGCGGGAGATCCCCGGTGTCTCGCAGGCGGCGTGCAAAGTGGACGCCGGACAGCGTCTGCTCGCCTTCGTCGTTCTGGATGGACAAGCCCCACCGCTCGACGAGTCGGCCGTTCGCGAGTCGCTGCGCGCGCGCCTTCCCGCGGTGATGGTGCCAACGCGGATCGTCGTGATCGCGCAACTCCCGACGACCATCGGTGGGAAGCTCGATCGCAAGGCGCTTCCCGATCCGGAACCTCCTCCCCACCCCGCCACCGCACCTTGTGCGACGGCATCGCCGCGAGAGGCCCGATTCCTCGCCGCATTTCGCGACGCACTCGGTCATTCCTCGATGGACGTCGAGACCGACTTCTTCGATGTCGGCGGTGACTCGGTTCGCGCCGCGCTGTTGATCTCGCGACTGCGTGACGATCGCGAGGGCGCGCACCTGTCCGTGCGTGATCTCTACGAAACGCGAACGCCGCGCGCGCTCGCAGCACGACAACCCGTCGATCACCGCGTGACTCGGGCACCGCAGAGTTCGCCGGCCGACGATGCCGCTGCTCTGGCCGTCGCGGTCGCGCAAGGCGTCTGGATCTTCGCCGAAGCGTGGATTCTCGGCGTTCTGGCATGGTGGCTGGCGTGCACGGGCTTGCCGTGGCTGCTCACGCTCCTGTCGCCGCTCGCAGCGCTGTTCCTGCTGCCGCCGCTGCTCGTCGTCGGGCGACTGGCACTCGGTGCACTCGCGCTCGCGCTCGTCGTGTGCGCGAAGCGATGGCTGATCGGCACCTATCGAGAAGGCGAGATCCTCGCGAACTCGGCCGCGGGGTTCCGCCACTGGCTCGTGTCTCATCTCGCACAGTGGATTCCATGGGGCACGCTCACGCTCACTTCCCTGCAGGTCATCGCCTTGCGTTGGTTGGGCGCTCGCATCGGTCGAAACGTCCACATCCATCGTGGCGTGGACCTGACCCGCGGCGGTTGGGACCTTCTCGAGATCGGCGATGATGTGACGCTGAACCAGGATGCCGCGCTTCGCGTCGTGATGCTGGAGCGGAGTCGCTACGTGTATCGGCCGATTCGGATCGGCGACGGTGCGACGCTCGATGTCCGCGCCGGCATCGACGGCGGCGGAACGATGGCCGCACAGTCGCGATTGACCGCGCTCTCGTCCTTGTCGAGTGGGTCCATCGCCGGGGCGGGCGAAGAGTGGCACGGTGTTCCCGCTCGCTTGCGCCGACCGAACCCCGAGCCCGCTCGATTCGACCGTCCCTCGCTGCCGCTGCCGGCGGCCGGGCACGCGGTCGCGCTGCTCACTCTGCGCGCGCTGTTCACGTGGCTCGCCGCAGTCCCGACCTTGCTCGCGACCGCGTTCCTGATCAGTTGGTTCGAAGTCGATTCGGCCACCGTGACCGATTGGATCGCTCAGCCGACCCTCGGTCCCGGCTTGTGGTGGTTCGTGGCATCGATTCCGCTGTCGCTCGCGGCGAGCCTGTTGCTGCTGGCGCTCGCGCTGCGGCTCGGCCCCAAGGTGCCGGCCGGGACGATCGAGCGACGCAGTCTGCGTCACGTCATCGCACTCCTGCGCACGCGCGCCGTCGAGACTGCGGGCGAATGGCTGAGCGGCACGATGTTCTGGCCCTCCTGGCTGCGACTTGCCGGCGCTCGCATCGGCAAGGGCTGCGAGATCAGCACCATCATCGATGTGCTGCCGGAGCACCTCACGATCGGTGCGCACAGCTTCTTTGCCGACGGCATCTATCTCGGCGGAGGCATCGTCGATCGAGGGCGTGTCACACATGCGCCCGTTCGACTCGGCAGCGACACCTTCCTCGGCAATCACTCGGTGATCCCCGCGGGGGCGAATCTGCCGGATTCGATTCTCCTAGGCGTCGCGACGGTTGCCGATGGCTCGAGAATGCGCACGCGAACCGCCTGGTTCGGCCATCCAGCGTTCGAGTTGCCCGCGCGCGAAGTCGTCGCGATGGACCGTCGACTCACTCACGATCCGAGCATCGTGCGCATCGTCAATCGGGCGACATGGGAACT
>JBFXDD010000062.1:0-2520 GCA_050181465.1 Planctomycetota bacterium | reverse complement strand
CGCTCGAGGCTTGCCACACCCTGCCGCGGTGACTCGCACGGCAGACAGTGCACACCGAACTCACATGCCAGCCCCTCGACTGCGACGGCAGTCCCGATGACGGGTCGCCCGAACGCGAATGCCTCGAGCACCTTGAGTCGCGTGCCGCCGCCGTCACGGATCGGCAGATACACCGCATGCGCGCGGCGGTACTCGTCGACCAGGTCCCGCACTCGCCCGACCACCTCGACTCCAGGGATCTGTCGAAGGTCGGCCAACGCACCGGCAGGATCGCTGCCGACCAAGCGCACCCGCAGCCCCGGCCAGCGTTCACGCAATACCGGCAAATGATCCACTGCAAGTTCCCGCGCGGCTCGCTCATTGGGTGGATAGTCGTAGCTTCCCACGAACAGCAAGCGGATGTCCTCGCCGATGGCAGGCGACAGTTGCGGCATCGCCGCAAGGTCGACCGAGTTCTCGACGACCTCGACACGAGCGCGCGGTGCCATGTCCTTCGCCAGCGCGGCGTCACCCGCCGAGACGGTCAGCACGAGTTGCGCCCGTCGTAGCCAGCGACGCTCGACCCTGCGCACCGCACGCCGCTCGATGCTTCGGAGCGAGGAATCGCGGAGCGTCCGCGCAGTCGACACCGAGCGCGCGAGCACCGCGTGCTCGACGTTGTGCAGATGCACCACGAGTGGTCTGGGATTGGTGCCGTCGAGGAGCGGTAGTGCAAAGCTCGAATCGGCGATGACGAGGTCGATGTCACCCCGCCGGATGTGCGCCGCCGCGACTTGCCGGGCCGTCGTCGACCACCGACGCAGGAGCAACTCCGAGTTGCCGCGCATCCAGCAACCGATCTTTCGGCGCATGTCGGTCCGCTGTTCGGGATCTCCGAGTGCGACGAGCTCCAGTCCCAACTCGCCCGCGGCGGCAACCGTGTCCTCCGCTTCGCTGGAACCAAGCGGGCAGGCGACCACGACCTCGCCGAGCTTCCGAAGCGCGGCGCAGAGCACCCCGCTGCGGATCCTTCCGCCGTGGTCGGGTGGAAAGGGCACGTACGGCGCCAGGACGAGGCTCTTCATTCGACGACGGAGGGGCACAGGTCTACGCTCCGCGCCCCCCCATCGCCATGAAGATCACGCTTGCGATCCCGACGTGGAACGGCGGTCCGCTGCTCGACCGGGTGCTCGACGCCGTGGACCGGCAGCCTGGCTCGGGTGAGCTCGAGCGCATCGCGATCGACAGCGGCTCGCGCGACGGCACGATCGACGTGTTGCGCCGCCACGGCTTTCGCGTCGAACACATCCCGCAATCGCGCTTCAACCACGGCGCCACGCGCGACCTGATGATCGAAGCGAGCAGCGGCCAAGTCGTCGTCCTTCTCACGCAGGATGCGATCCCCGCCGACGGACGATGGCTCGGCGAACTCGTCAGTAGCTATGAGGATCCCGCCGTCGGCGCGGCCTACTGCAAGCAGATCCCGCGCGAGGATTGCAATCCGTTCATCGCCAGACGACTGCGGGAGTGGACGGCGGGCAAGGATTCCCCGATGGCTCAGGACCCGCTGTCCCAAAGCCAGTTCGATGCTCTGGAGCCGATGGAACGCCTGCGACGGTGTGCCTTCGACAACGTCGCGAGTTCGGTCCGCAAGTCGGCATGGCGAGCCCTCGGGGGCTTCGGAAGGCGCCGCTTCGGCGAGGATGTCGCCTTCGGCAAGAAGCTCGTTCTCGGCGGCTGGCGCATCGTGTTCCAAGCCCGGAGTTCCGTGATCCACAGCCACAATCGATCACCTCGCGAAGAAGGCCGCCGCATCTACTGCGATCACCAGAACCTGCGCGAGTTGTTCGGGATTCGATTGCTGCCGACCCTTCAATCGTACCGCGACGCCCGGCGCTGGGGCCGACGGGAATACGCGGCGGTCGTCGAATCCTTGGGCCTGCCGGCAAGCGAGTCCGCGAGGTTGCGCGATTGGGCCGTGGACTACGCACATGAGGCCGCCCGCGGGATGTTCCTCGGTGCAGGGTGGCCGGAGAACTCGACCGGACCGCACGCCGCGCGCTATCGCGCCATCGACGACTACATGCACCGCGGGATCTGACCCACCATGCTCCTCCTCGCCGACGCGCCGAGTGTTCTTTCCATCGTTCCGGCACTCGTCGCGATCGTCCTCGCCTTCGCGACACGCCAGGTGCTGTTCGCACTGTTCTGCGCGATATTGACCGGGAGCTTGGTCATTCTGATCGAGCAACCCGGCACCGATGCGAACCCGCTGACGCGCTTCTTCTTCCCCGCCATCGGCACCATCGGGTTCGCCGGCATCCTGCTCGTCTATCTCTGGTGCCTCGGCGGACTCATCGGAATCTGGAACAAGACCGGGGCGGCGCAACACTTCGCGGAGCGAATCGGCTCCAGGATCGTGCGTGGACCGAAGAGCGCGCGCTTCTTCGCATGGTTCATCGGAATGGTGTTCCATCAGGGCGGGACGGTCAGCACCGTGCTGGCGGGCTCGACCGTGAAGCCACTCGCGGATCGACACCG
>JBFXDD010000061.1:0-18827 GCA_050181465.1 Planctomycetota bacterium | reverse complement strand
CTCGTGGATCCGAGGGATCACCGAGGTGAGTAAGCGCTACCTGATGCAGGTTGCGGCCCACAACCTTGGAGTGATTCTGCGATCGCTACTCGGAGTAGGGACTCCGAGGGGCTGGGCGGGCCTTTCGAAGGCTCTTCGCCGTGCTTTCGGAAAGCTCTCGACGTCCCTGGAGCAAGTACTGCTCACCTTCCTGGCGTTGGCGTCTCGCCGCTCCGGAATTATCGTTCTACGATTCCGGGTCGTACCTCTGCGGTTCGCTGTCCCCGAGGCCATTTGTTCAACGGGCTGCTAAGCGCGCGCACCGCGCAAGACACCAAAGGCAGGTCGTAGGTTCCGTCGGGAGTTGCGTCCTTGGTGGCGATTCTGGTAGCGTGCCGCCCAACAGGCCCTTGAAGCCAGCGAGCGCCGCAGCGGCGCTCGTCGCTCAATGTCAAGAACGTCAGGCAGATGGATCGTACGTTCAAGCAACTCAGGATGTTCGCGGCGGCGCTCCTTGTTGGAGCAGGCGTTCTTCTGTGGGTTGCTGCGTTTGGACTCTACGATCGATACGGAGTGATGAGTCTCGGTGTGGGCGTTGTCTACGTCCTTGGCGTCGTTGTAGTGATACGGGCACTGCGCTGCGTGCGTGCCTTGGGCATGTTCTTAGGTGGAGGATTCTGCCTCGGTTGTGGCCTTGGCTCGTTTGCGAGCCTGCTGGAACTGATGTTCTGCGGCACCGTCTATCACCTCATCGCGGCGGCCGCATTCGTTCTTGGCGCTCTTGGCACGGCGCTATCTTGCATTCCCGCTGCTGCCCAACTGCGCCCAGCGGTCGACGTCTCTACGCGCGGTGGCTGAGGGCTCAAGGACGTTGGCCATACCCCTTGGAGTGCGCTGATGAATGGAAATAGCTCGAGACCGACCCTGAAACACTCTGGAGGTGCTCACGTGTGGGGAGGCGTTGTCCTCAGACTTGGTGGATTCCTGGCGCAGGAGTGGCTCTCGTCGATCAACTTCGGACCATTGTTGTCTTTGGAGGACTGCGGATCGGCTTCGGTGTCATGCATCGGGCCTACAGTCGATACTGTCGAGGGCTGGCCAACACGAAGCAGGAGCCGACGAGCGCCGCCAAGCCGGCTCTCGCGGCTCAGCGTCACAGACGTTGGCCCGATCTGGTGCTGTCTGTGAATCGCTCGCCTGTTGCCGTTCTTGTCCTGGTTGCCGAGGTGTTGACGGCCGGCTACATCGCTCTGATCGCCGGTCTCATGTCAGCTTGGATGGTCAACGACAACGACGCCTTTCGGATGCGCGACGGCGACTGGGTACTCACCGGATGTCTGCGCCTCGCCGTTGGGTCGACCAGCGCAGCTGTGTTCACGATCGTGTCGCGCAGGTCTCACCGGCGATGGGTGATAGCGGACTCTTCGCCAACTTGGTTTCGAGGCCTTCCGTGGTTGCTAGGCGGCGGCATCGCTGCAGCAAGCGCGACCGGAGTTGCGTGGTTCATCATGGAACGGCCCTTCATGTGACCCGCCACGACAGGCTACGCCGGCGGGCCAACTACACGCAGCAGCTGACGAGCCGCGATTGACCAAGCCGCGAGACCAAGCCCCTTGCAAGCGGCTCGCAGCTGAGCGAGAGAGACGTCAGCTTGGCAGAGGAGCAAGCCATGCGACCATGACCTAACCTCTGACCGATCGAAGTAAAGCGCCTGCCGGGTAACGAGAGGTTTCGGGACGGCGCGCGCGACCTGGGCTTTGCCCTTGCCGAGTTCTGGCAGTGGATCTGCTCCGACCTAGTGAGCAACGCTACGCGAGGAGTTCTCGCGGAGTACCTCGTCGCGAACGCGCTTGGGGTCGCCGATGGTGTGCGGGAAGAGTGGGCAGCTTTCGACCTCACGGCGCCAGATGGAACCCGGATCGAAGTGAAGTCGGCAGCCTACATCCAGAGCTGGCATCAGGAGAGGTTCTCGCCGATCACGTTTCGAGTATCGAAGACTCGAGCATGGGATCGAAAGTCAAACCGCCTGGGTGAGGAGATGCGGCGACAG
This sequence comes from Planctomycetota bacterium, assembly GCA_050181465.1. Classification (GTDB taxonomy): domain Bacteria; phylum Planctomycetota; class UBA1135; order UBA1135; family UBA2386; genus JACRLW01. Next base: position 16,798 of record JBFXDD010000061.1, on the reverse strand, counting down.
GCCGATGTCTACGTGTTCGCGGTGCTTGCGCACCAAGATCAGGTCACGCTCAACCCGATGGACGTTTCTCAGTGGGAGTTCTTCGTGGTCCGGACTGCGGCGCTTGACGGCCGAAAGCGCAGTCAACACTCGATCACACTCAACTCGCTTCGAGCCCTTGCCGGCGATCCGGTCATGTACTCCGGCCTACGACGTGCCGTTCGGGTTGCCGCAGGCACTCAGAAGGAGCTGACCAACAACGCGATGGGGACGGACCGGCCTTCGGCCGGCCACTGATCAACGAGATGTTGGCCGGACCGATATGAGCGCAGAACCGGACATCCTCGAAGCGCACGCGAAGTGCTCGAACCATCGCGAGACCGTCTTGACCACTGAGCGATGCGGATGTTTCTGCTGCTGTGCGGAGTTCGAGCCCGGCGCGATCACCGACTGGGTTGACCCGGCACCGGATGACATGGAGGCAGGCGAGACCGCTCTGTGTCCCATGTTCGGGATCGACGGCGTGATCCCGATCGAGTCGGGCATGGACGCGCGGTTCCTACAACGCATGCGGTCGCACTGGTCTTGACGGGCACGCGAACCTGCCGCAGCAGCCGACGGCCTTCGGCCGCTGCTGGACGCGCGGCGGAGCCCGACCGCATCCGGGTGCTGCGGCTGTGGGAGATGAGCCGTGTCCACGCGTTCGCGCGGACCCAGCGTGCCCAACCCGCCATGCAGCGCGGCGACCCCCTGCCCCGCCCAACCGCGCAGCCACACCGCGCGCACCATCCCCCGGGTTGTATCGCGGCCGGGCCGCGGGAAGATTCGCCGCCCGGCTCCGTCCGAGGCCGGCAGGCTCGGCGGTCGGCCTGACCAGCACCTCGCCGCAACCCACGCTTCGCCATGGCCTTCGAGAAGTCGTCGCTCCTGTCATCCCTGTCGCTGGCCGTGCTGCTGGCGGGTTGCTCGAACGTGTCCCACCACATGGCCGACGCGGAAGCGGCGATCGGCCGCGCCGACTGGCTCCACGCCTGGGACTCGATCCAGCAAGCTCGCGAGGCCGCTCCGGGCGACCCGGCAGTCGAAGCGGCCTACTGGCGCGTGCGCAAACTGTGGCTGCTGGAACGCGCCCGCTCGATGATCTTCGCCAATCGCGATGCCGACGCGCTCGCGGAACTCGAGAAGGTCCTGACCCTGGATCCGGAAGAGCCGACCGCGCTGGCCTGGCGTCAGAAAGCGATCGAGAAACTGGCGATCCGCGCGACCGACCAGGGCGATGAACTGGCCCGCTCCGGCAAACTCGAAGACGCATTGCTCCGCTACAACGAGGCACTCGGCTTCATCCCCGGCGATGAACGAGCGACGGAGGGACTCGAGGAACTCGGGGAGGCGTGGTCGTCGAACCGGCAGAAGGCGCGCCTGCACTTCCTCGACGGCCTGCGCGCGGGCTCCGACAACCTCGCCGGCCAGTCGCTCTACCACCTCCGGCGCGCGCTCGAACTCGACCCCGGCCTCGAAGAGGCGCGGGCACCGCTCGCCGAGGCTGAGCGACGAGTTCACGAAGACCTGCTCCAAAGCGCGCGCGACATGATCGATCGCGGCTCCTACCACGGCGCGAAACACGCGATCGAGTCGGCCCCCGAGAGCATGCGCAAGCTGCCGGGAGTCGACGAATTGCTCAGCCTCGCCAATGCCGAGATCGAGGTGAGCGACCTTCGCGATGAGGGTCAGATCGCCCTGGCTCGCGGCGAACTCACAGTCGCTCGAACCAAACTCGAAGCCGCCTTCGAGAAGTCGGCGAAGCGGCGCGAGCAGATCGGTGAGATGTTGCTCGCGTTGCGCGGTCGCGAACTCGAGGCCGAATACCTCGCGGCAAAGGACCTCGAGCTGCTCGGCTCGCTCGACGCTGCCATCGAGGCCTACGCGAAGCTCGATGCGCGATCGCCCTCATACCGCGACGTCCGCGACCGCACCCGCGAGCTGAAAGTGCGCGTCGAGGAGGCGAAGAAGGCCTACGACCTCGGCGTCGCGGCGCAGGAAGCGGGGCAGACGGAGGCCGCGTTGACCCACTTCGCCGACGTCCTGCTCTACTGGACCAACTATCGCGACGTCGCCAAGCGGATCGCATCCCTACGCCAGAGTCGCGAGCCGTCGCGAAACTGATATCCTCGCAGCGTGCGGATCCGGTCGCTCACCGCGCGCTTCGTCGTCACGCTGATCCTGAGTTCGGCGCTGCCGTTCCTGATCTTCGGACACTTCGCGCAGCGGGGCGTCGAGGACCGCCTGCGCTCGCAAGTCGTGCGCGTGCTGCTGGAAGACAACGCTGCAGCCTTGGCGCGCCAGCTCGACGGCATCCTCGGACAAGTCGAACGCGATGCGTCCCTGATGGAGCGCGCGGCACGGCGACTCCTCGACGACGACGACCAGGAGCGTTTCGAGAACGAGATCGACCTCATCACCGGCTTCCACACCGACTTCCAGTTGGTGCTGGTGGCGCAGGACCACGGCGACGTGATCGGCAGCGTCGATGCGGTCGGCGTGGCCGGGGAGACGACACGGCAGTCGCGGCGAGCACTCATCCCCGGTTCGGTCGCCGACGTCGATTGGTTCGAGGCAGCATCGCGAGAGCCGCGCTCGATCGTCTGGCTCGATCGCCACCTCTCGGCATTTCTGCAACGCAATCCGGAGCGCGCGTCGATGGACCCGGCCGACTACAGCTTCGGCGTGGTGCTGCCGACCCGCAGCGATTCCGGGCGGCTGGGCGTCGTCGCCGTGCTGGTTCCCTGGCGGCGGGTCCAGCAATCGGTGGATCGACTCGCGGCGCGCATGCGGGAGGTCGGTTACCCCAGTGCTCGGGTTCACCTCGTCGACGCCGACGCCAACATTCTCGCGACGAGCGACCGCGGGCGTTACCGCGCGCGAGTCTCGGCCGAAGAGATCACGGCCCGCCTGGTCGCACCGATCGGCGCGACCGCGCCGGCACCCGAGTCCTTGGAGTACACCGAAGACCGCGGGGATCGAAGGATCGCAGGTCTCGCGCGGACTGCGACCAACGGTAGTCACGGGTTCACTTGGCGGGCGATCGTCGAAGCTCCCGAGCGTGAGCTCTTCGCGAGCACACGTCGCTTCGGCGACCTGCTCACCGGTCTGACGATCCTCGTCACCGGGGTCCTGCTGGTCTGGTCGCTGGTGGCTTCGCAAGCGATCCTTCGTCCGGTTCGTGCACTCTCGGCGGCGACTCGGGAACTCGCCTCGGGTGACACCTCCGTGCGCGTCGCCGTGCGCGGTGCCGACGAACTCGCCGACCTCGCGACCTCCTTCAACTCGATGGCGCGAGAACTCGAACACAGTCGCGAGCAACTTCGCGCCGCGGCGCGCGAAGCGGCCTGGGCGGAGATGGCCCGGCAAGTGGCGCACGAGATCAAGAACCCGCTGACCCCCATGCGCATGAGCGCGCAGCTCGTGCAGCGCGCGCGCCGAGACGACGATCCGCGGGTTCCCGAGTTGACCGACCGTCTCGCCCGCACCGTGGTCGAGCAGACCGATCAGCTCGCGCGGATCGCGAGTGACTTCCGTCAGTTCGCCGGCAATCCTGAGCCTCGCATCGAGGAGTTCCGCGCCGACGACCTGCTCGCGGATCTCGCCGATCTTCTCGCGTCGCAGCAGCCTCCCGGCGTGCATCTCGAACTGGTGCGCGGCGGTGGAACGACCTCGATCTCCGGTGACCGCGGCGATCTGCGACGGGCCCTCCTCAACTTGGCTCAGAACGCGTTGCTCGCAGTGGGCGACCGCGGTTCGGTGCGGATATCGAGTGCTGGAGCCGACGACGGCGCAGTCGAGTTCCGCATCCGCGACGACGGCCCAGGCATTCCGGCCGAACATCGCGAGCGGCTGTTCCAGCCCTACTTCACGACCCGCTCGTCCGGCACCGGCCTCGGCCTCGCGATCACTCGGCGAATCCTCGAGGCGCATCGGGGCGAAGTCCGACTCGTCACGGCGGAACCCGGTCACACCGAGTTCCTCGTGCGCTTGCCGGCCTCGGCCCCCGGTCGCGAGGCCTAGCCCGGATTGTTCGTGAACGTCGTCGCGAGATCGCCGCAGGTCGATGTCCGGCAAGGAGCTGCGTCGGTCGACGACCGAAGCGTAGCGGTAGCCACGCTGCCAGGGAGGAGCCGACGTAGCGACGACGCCGGGCGCGACTCGTGGCGATCGCAGCAGACGTTCACGAGTATTCCGGGCTAGGGCTGAGTTCGACCGCGACAATCGTCTTCTTCCCACGGCCACAATCCCCGGCCTGCCCGCCGCTCTCTCGCGGAGACTCCATGCCCTCACGCAGCCTCCTGGTCGCCGTCCTCCTCGCAGTGGTCGGCGGCATCGTGTTCTTCCTGCTCTGGTCGGGTCCGAACGAACCAGGTCCCAATGCTCCGGACGGCGGTCCGGGCAACTCCGAGTCGCTGGCGGAGCGCGGCGCGACCGCCGCCGAGAAGGCGGCCGAGCAGGTCGGGGAGCGCGATGAGGATCGAACCAACCGCACGGCGCTCGACGGCGGGATCCAACCGCCGGGTGGACGGCTCGCCGGAATCGTCCTCGACGAAGCCACCCGCCAGCCGATTCCCGACGTCACCGTGCGCGCGATGCGCGAGCCCCCCGGGATCGAGCGGCTGCTGTCGCGCTTCCGCGGTTCGTTCTTCGAGGGCAACGGGTTCTGGACGGGGAATGCGCGACCGCCGCGACTGCTGGGGCAGGATCAGACCGAGGCCAACGGCCACTTCGAACTCCTCGCCGTCGAACCCGGCCCGGTGTTCCTCGAGGCGCGCGGCCTCTTCACCTATGCGCGATCCCCGCTCCAGGTCCGTGTCGCGCGAGGCGAAGTTCGCGACGGGCTCGAGCTGTTCGCGAGTCCTGCAGGAGCGATCCAGGGCCGCGTGCTGGACGCGGCTGGGCAGCCGCAAGTCGGCGCGATCGTCAGTCTGCGACCGGGCGTCAACGCCTTCCTCGGGCAACTCACGCAGCGCAAGTTCGGTTGGATCGAGGAAGTGACGAACGATGCCGGTGAGTTCCTCCTCGCCGGTGTGCCACCGGGCACCGGCTACGTGCTGTCGGCTGCGGGCGACGGAGTGGCACTCGAAGATCGTTACGGCATCGATGTGCGCGTCGGCCAGATCGCGACCGTGGACATCGTCGTCCACGAAGGCGCGACGATCGCCGGTCAGGTGCTCGATCCGACCGGGCAGCCCTATTCGGGCGCCAACGTGGCGATGGTTTATCTCGACGTCAGTCGAGTGCTGTTCAGCGCGGACGGTCGCGACGAACCGATCACCACCGATGCGGAGGGGCGATTCCGACTGAACCACGTCGCTGCCGGCCGAGTCGGCATCATCGCCGCCATCGACGGCTACGCGCCCAGTGACATCGCCGAACTCACTCTCGTCGACGGCGGCGTCTACGACGATCTGCGATTGACGCTTGGCGATGGTGCCGTGGTCAGCGGCGTGGTGGTGGACGATCGCGAGCAGCCGGTGGTGGGCGCCACCGTCGAGGTTCGCCCCTTCGAGCAGCCGCGCGATCCCGACGTGCTGAAGTTGGCGCTGCGCGTGCGCAACGTGACCGCCGAGACCGACTCCAACGGTCGCTTCACCGCCCGGGGAGTCGACTCCGAGCGCATCTTCCTCCAAGTCAGCAAGCCAGGCTACGTGACCGAAGTGCGCTTCAACGTGAAGACCGCGGAGGAACAGCGCGTGGTCATGTCGCGCGGCGTCACCGTCCGCGGCAAGGTGATCGATGCCGAAGACCGGCCGATCGCGCGCTTCGAGGTCAACACGCGATCGCGGGCGGTGCGACCGGAGCCGGCGGATGCGAACGCGGCTCCCGAAGGCGAAGAGGCACCGCGCCGCCGTGGACCGCCCTGGGCCAACGGTCGGGGCGATCGCAGCGGATCGGTCAGCCTGCGCGCCGGCCAGCGATTCGGCGATCAGATGTTCGGCGGCGGCTGGAACGACTTCTATGCCGCGGATGGGACCTTCGAACTCACCGGCCTCCCGCCGGGCAAGATCCGCGTGCGCGTGCGCGCCGACGGCTACTCCGATCCGGAGTCCCAGGAGATCGAGTTGGCGGCCGGTGCGACGAGTGACGTGCTGACCTTCCGCGCCCAGCCGGGTGCGATCGCGCGTGGTGTCGTCGTGGAAGCCGGTTCGCTCAAGCCGGTGCCCAACGCGGAAGTCACCGCGTATCGCGCCCGCGGCAGCGACGACGAAGGTGGCGGTCGCGGCATGTTCCAAGTGAACTTCGATCCCGAAGACTTCGATTTCCTCGGGGTCGGTCAAGGTGGTCGTCGGCGTGCTCGCACCGATTCCGAAGGTCGCTTCGAGGTCGATGGGCTCGCTGCCGGCAAGTATCGCTTCACCGCGCGTCATCCAGACCTCGCCAAGGCATCGGCGAAGGACGTCGAGATCGCCCAAGCGGCGCCCACCGAAGGCATCAGCATCGAACTCGACTCGGGTGGTGCGATCGAAGGTCGAGTGACCGGTGCGGGCGGCGCGCCCTTGCGCGATTCGCTCGTGGTCGCGGCGAGTCTGCAAGCGGGGGCCTTCCGCAGCGCCAGCACCGACGAGTCGGGCAACTATCGGATCGATGCCTTGGCACCCGGCCAGTACATCGTCTTCAAGTCGAAGATCGATGAACGGGCCACCAACCTCGGCTACGACCTCTTGGGCAACATGCGCCTCAAGACCGTGACCGTCCGTCGCGGTCGCGACACGCACCTCGACATCCAAGACGAGTCCGAAGGCAGCGTCCGGGTCTTCGGTGTGGTGCGCGACGGCGGCGAGCCCGTGAAGCGAGCGATGGTCACCGCGCTGGGAACCGATCGTGACGGGCTCTTCGGGATGGGTATCCGCGCGCAGCCGACCGATGCGCAAGGTGGCTACCAACTCATCGGACTCTCACCGGGCACCTACTTCTTCCAGGTCACGCGCTTCGCCGGGCAACCGCAGCAAGCGAACCTCGAGGTCGAGGTTCCGGAAGGCGTGCGCGAACTTCGCGTCGATCTCGATCTGCCCCAGAGCTACATCGCCGGCCGCGTGGTGGATTCGGCCGGATTGCCGGTCGCGCGCGTGCAGGTGTCGGCCGGCGTCATCGACTCCGATGCCGAATCGGCCCCGGGACTCTTGGGCATCATCATGAAGAACGGCGTCGCGCAGGCACGCACCGACGAGGCCGGCAACTTCAAACTGAACTCGATGGCCGCCGGTCGCTATCGGCTCATCGCGAGCGGGCGGCGCAATGGACCGGGCAGTCGCGGGAACAATGCCGCCGATGCGGCGGGCGGGGCAGCCAACACCGAAGTCGTCTACGGTCAGGGTTCGCTCGACAACGTCGCAGTCGACGGGATCACCGGGATCGATGGACTCATCCTCACTCTGCCCAAGGCGGGCTCGATCCGTGGGACGGTCCGCGACGGCAGCGGCATGCCGCTGGCGGGCGCGGAACTCGTGGCGTCGCGCGAGGGGCAGGACAGCTCGCTCGGTGCCGAACAGCAGATCATGGACCTGTTCGGCGTCCAGGCTCGCCCGGTGCGCAGCGATGCACAGGGACAGTTCACGATCACCGGACTCACGCCGGGCACCTATCGGGTGCGCGCCGATGCCGAGGGGCTGGCGCCGGGCGTGTCGGAGGACGTGATCGTCGGCGAGGAGTCCTCGGTGGAGGTCGCCATCACGGTCATTCGCGGCGCGACCCTTCGATTGCGCGCGCGGAATGTCGACGGCTCCAAGATCCCGCTCGGCTGGATCTCCGTGCTCGACGGTCGCGGCAAGCCGATCGCCTCGCGGGTGTCGACGATGTCGATCCTGCGCCGCGCGATGGGTGCCGGGATGTCGAAGGTGGAGGACAGCGGATGGTACGAGGTCGGCAACGTCCCGCCGGACACCTACACCATCGTGATCGCTGAGCCGGGCAAGCCCGAGATTCGCTACAGCCAGGAGATTCGCGACGGCGAGAAGGTCGAGTGGGACATCGATGCCGCCGCCGAGCTCGAGGCTGCGGGCCGCGGCAAGGAGTGAGGTCGACGCCCACGTAGCGACGCGGCCGGGCGCGAGTTGCGGCGATCGCAGCAGCCGGTCACGGATCATCCGGGCTAGCCCGGATTATGCGTGAACGTTGTCGCGAGATCGCCGCAGGTCGATGTCCGGCAAGGAGCTGCGTCGGTCGACGACCGAAGCGTAGCTGTAGCTACGCTGCCAGGGAGGAGCCGACGTAGCGACGCGGCCGGGCGCGAGTTGCGGCGATCGCAGCAGACGGTCACGGATAATCCGGGCTAGGTGCTAAGCTCGCGGCGTTTCATGCCCGAGCGACCGCCGACCATTCCTGTGACCCGCGGCGAGCAGATCGTCGGCACGGTCGAAGCCTTCGGCGACGGTCCCGACGGGATCCTGCGTGTCGACCGCTACGTGATCTTCGTGCCGGAGGTCATCCCCGGCGAGTCGGTGCGCGTGGAGATCGTCTCGGCGGGTCGCAAGCACGGCCGTGGCATTCTGCTGGAGGTCCTCGAGGCTTCACCAGAGCGCGCCGAGCCGCGCTGCGTGCACTTCGGAATCTGCGGCGGCTGCCAGCTCCAACATCTGTCGCATCCGGCACAGATGACGGTCAAGGAAGACCGGCTGCGCCGCACCCTGGCGCACGCGATGGAGGTGGCGGTGGAGAGCCTGCCGATGCGGCCGATGCGCGGACCGGCCGACCCTTGGGAGCAACGGACCAAACTCGCGCTGCACTTCGCCGAGCACGACGGCGTGCTCGAGGCGGGTTACTTCTCACGCCGCAGTCGCGACGTCGTCGGGATCGTGGAGTGCCCGATCCAGGCCCCGCTCGCGCTGAAGATCGGACTCGCCATCCGTGACGGTGCGCGCCGCGCGAAGTTGAGCGTCTACGACGAGCGTGCCCGTCGGGGGCATCTGCGCGCCGCGTTGGTCCGCGTCGCGGCCGGAACGACGGCAGCTCACGCGACCGTCATCCTCCAGACTGCGCGCGGCTTGCCGCCGCTCGATCCGATCGTCGAGGCCGCGCGCGAAGCGGGCGCTACCGGCGTGTCCGTCAACCTCAACGACGGCCCGCCGGAGATCCTGCTCGGCGAGGAGTTCCACACGCTGTGGGGCGAACCGCACGTTCTCGACGAGATCGACGGATTGCGACTGCGCAGTTCCCCGGGCGCGTTCTTCCAGACTTCCGCCTTCGGCGTGCGCGCTCTGCTCGAGGAGGTGCGGCGAACGCTGGTCGATGCCCCGACCGACGCCCGCATCGTCGATCTCTACTGCGGCGGCGGCCTGTTCGCACTCGCGATGGCCGATCGTGTGGCACGCGTATTCGGCGTCGAAGACTCCGAGCAGGCGATCGCCGATGCGCAGTCTTCCGCCGATTCGAACGGCTTCGCCAACACGCATTTCCGCGCCGGTCGCGTGGAGAGCATGATCCGCGGACTCGCGCGCAACCGCGAGAAACCCTACGCGGTGATCCTCGATCCGCCGCGAGCCGGCTGCGACGAGGCGGTGATCCACGGTGTCGCGGAGGAGCTGCAGCCACTGCGAGTGGTCTATGTCTCGTGCGATCCGGCGACCTTGGCGCGCGACCTCGCCCGCCTGGTCGCTCGCGGATACGTCCTGCAAGAGGTGACGCCGGTCGACATGTTCCCGCACACTTCGCACATCGAGGCCGTTGCGGTTCTCGATCGCGCCCGCCGCCGCGAAGACCCCACTGCACGTCGGCTGTTCGAGAAGTTGCGTTCGGGCACCTTGGCCCGCGGTGGTGATTCGTGACGCGCGCGGTGCGGAAGTGGAGCATCTTCCTCGTGCTCGCGGTCGTCGGCCTGGAGGCTCTGCTCCAACTCGGGGCATGGCTGGTCTGGCGCAACTCGATGCTCGGGCCGGAGGGGCCGCCCCGCGCTCACGCCGTGCTCGTCAGCGGTGGGAGTTCGGTCTTCGAGGACGGGATCGACAGTGCCGAACATGCGTGGCCAGCCGAAGTCGCCGCACTGCTGCGTTCCAAGATCGCGGACCTCGAACTGATCAACGTCGGGATGCGACGGTCTGCGTTCGGTTTGCGCGTCCCGGCACTCGGCGAGCAGATGATGATGTCGCGCCCCGAGATCGTCGTCCTCGCACTGGGGACCGACGACCTGTCGCGCATGGGGCCGACGCCGGTCGCGGTCGACGAGATGCCGCCACGATTGCTGCCGTTCCCCGTTCGCTGGCGGATCCCGATGCTCCTGCCGGTCGAGGCCACGAGCACCGAGGCCGCCTTCGACCAGAACATCCTGCTCGGTCGTTGGAGTGCCGGCGGCGTGGACATGTGGTTCGATCCCGGCGGGCGGATTCGATTCGCCGACAAGGAAGGTTGGTGGGGCATGCACGAGGGCAAGCTCCGGATGATGCTGCCGGGCACCGAGTTCATGGACATCACGCATCAGCAGGATGCGCTCGGAGAGCGACTCACTTGCCGCTTCGTCACGAGTCCCACGACGCTCGTCGTCGAGCGGTCCAAGGGTGTCGGTGGATTCCTCGGTGGTGTCGAGACCGCGATCGAGTCCGGTCGCCTCGCCGAAGCGCGCTGGCTGCTCAACTCGGCCATCGCGGGTCCCGCGCCGAGTCCCGGCGCGCTCGCGTCGTTGGTCGAGCTGGATGCCGTCGAAGGACGCTTCGACGCGGCTGCGGCGCTCGTCGAGCGACTCGAGCGAGCGGTCGCTGAGTCGCCGGCGGCGCAACGAGACCTCTCCCGAGCCTACCTCGCACTCGGTCGCTGTCGTGAGGCCGTCGATGCCGCGCTCTCGGCGTTCGCGATTCTGGTCGAGGATCGGATGCTCGTCGATCGGCTCGCCAAGATGCCGGATCGCGCGGAGTTCGCGCGACTGCTCGAAGCGCTCGAGTCCCACGGCGAGTCGACTCGCGACGCGGTCGTCGCCCTTCGCGAGGCGGCGAATCCGGTGGGATTGGGGGAGCGCGAACGCGCCGCCTTGCTGGCGGACCTCGATCTCGCCTTGCGCATGATCGCGCACTTCGGTGCCGCTCCGCTGATCGCGCTCAGTATCGACAGTCGCGACACCGATCCGGTCTGGGACTCGGTCCGCAAGGCCTGCGAAGGCCGTGTCGAGGTGGTCGACTTGCCGACTTCGCGCGCCGGCCGGATCAGTGTGCTGCATGCGGCGTTGGAGCGACGCTTCACCGGAACGCGATGACCGATCGCACGCAGGTGGTCGTCGTGATCGGGACCCGACCGGAGGCGATCAAGCTCGCACCTGTCGTCGACCGACTACGCGGAGAATCGTGGTGCGATCTCACGGTCGTTGCGACCGCGCAGCATCGTGAGCTGCTCGACAGCGCGACCAGGGCGCTCGGCCTCCGTATCGACGTCGATCTCGACCTGATGAAGCCGGCGCAGCCGCCCGCCGATCTGCTCGGCCGGGCCATCGTGGCGCTCGGCGCCGAGTTTCGCCGGCTCCGACCGCATTGGGTGGTGGCGCAAGGCGACACGAACACGGTGCTCGCCGCGGCACTCGCGGCGTTTCAGGGTGGGGTGCACTTCGCTCACATAGAGGCGGGCCTTCGCACGCCCACGGTCGAGCGGCCCTTCCCCGAGGAGATGAATCGGCGACTGGTGACCCGCCTGGCCAGTCTGCATTGCGCGCCCACCGTCCACTCCGCCGAGTGCCTCTACGCCGAGGGCGTCGATGCCGAGCGAGTCGTCGTGACCGGCAATCCCGTCGTCGACGTGCTCGAGTCGGTGCGCGCGCGCTTGCCGGCGAATCGCTTCCAGGCAAGTGCAGGCCGACGGCTCGCGCTCGTGACGCTGCATCGTCGCGAGCACACGGATCCCGAGGTCCGTTCCATCGGCGCCGCGATCGCGACGCTGTGTGACGACGACCGCTTCGACTTCGTGATCCCGGTGCATCCCAATCTTCGCTGCGGTGCGATCCTTCGCGCCGAGATCGGGGAACGAACCGGTGTGTGCTGGAGCGATCCGCTCGGCTACTTGGAGTTCCTGGCTCTCTTGGCGGAGTGTCGGGTGGTGCTCACGGACTCCGGCGGCGTGCAGGAGGAGGCGCCGAGCTTCGGTGTTCCCGTGTTGGTGCTCCGTCGTGAGACCGAGCGAGTCGAGGCGATCCGTGCCGGGCTCGCGCGACTCGTGGGAGCGGATGCGCAGGCCATCGTCGCCGCGATGCGGGAGATCGAGGCGGCGCCGCAACCGATTGCGAGTGATCGCAGCAATCCGTTCGGGGACGGCCGAGCTGCCGCGCGGATCGTCGCTGCGCTCCGCGCGCGCTGCTTCGACGTCGCTTCGTGAGGGTCACTCGATCCGTGACCAGATCTCGCCGTCTTGTCCCCTGGCGTTGACGGCGAGCGCAGCAGCCATGTCGTTGGCTGACTCGCTCTCGAGCGCGGCGGCAGCCGGGGCTGGGACCATCATCCGCCCGCTGTAGCGATGCTTCCGGTTGGGAGAAGCGAGCAGGATTCCGCGCTCGTCGAGGTAGAACGCGCGCCGCCCTGTGGAGTCATAGGTGGCGGGCCAGGCCACGCACGCCCAACGCAACTCGGCTCGATCGGCGGCGACCTTGCATCCTCCGGCCCCTCCAAGCGAGCTCTCGGCGATCCAGTCGTCGACCGCATCCGGCAGATACAGCATGAAGCAGTAGCCGGCTCGGATCACCATGCGGTTGCGCACGCTTGCGAAGTCCTCACCGAGGTAGGGCGGGAGAACTCGCTCGGAGCCGAATCCGCCGGCTTCATCGTTGCGTATCCCGGCGCCGCCCGTGAGTTCTGCGAAGTAGCCGAACTCACCGCGACCATCTTGGTCGACGTCGATCACCCCGCTCTCGCGACAATGAGCCTGCGCATTGGCGAGCACGCGCAGGGCGACGATGGCCTGCTGCTCGTTCGCTTCCATGCGCGAGCCGAGAACCCGCGGCACTACTAGAGTGGCAGCGATCGCAAGCGCTGGAATGGAGATGACGACGCCCAGGAGCGTTGATCCGGCTTGGTTCCAATTCATGACGTGGGTTCAGGTGAGTCGCGAGCCGCAGAACTCGAGACCAAAGAGGCGTCGAGCCGCCCCGCGGGGACCCCAGAGACGGGCTCACCGCGGAGCGACTCTTCGCGACCGGAGAGGTCGGACGAGGTCTTCTTCAAGCCACGAACGACGAACGGACGATGACATGGGAGGAAGCTGCGCAACCCTGCGCGAGCCGCACTCCGACCCCAGTAACGCGAAATGGCCGGCAGAAAAACCATCGCGTCTCCGATCGTGGATCCGGTCCAGACCGCCTACGAGCGCATGCGTTCGGTGGCAGGGCGACTTCTGTCCCGGCAGGCATCGCAGCACACGCTCCAACCCACGGCCTTGGTTCACGAAGCCTGGATTCGACTGCGCGACTTCGGGATCCGCGGTGACGGTGAGCACGACCCGACCTTCTTGGCGAAGGCGGCGCGAGCGATGCGACACGTGTTGGTAGATCACGCTCGGCGGAAGGGCGCCCAGAAGCGCCGGGGGGCGGGCGTGCGGATCCCGCTCGATGCGCTCGATGAGCCGATCGTGTCCGACGGCGACCCCCTCGATGCGATTGCCGTTGATGAGGCGATCGAGATGCTCGCGGCGGACGACTCAGACCTTGTCCCGCTCGCCGAGCTACGGCTCTTCGCCGGACTGTCCTTGGTCGAGAGCGCTGCGGTCCTGAATTGGCCGACCACCACCACCCGCAACCGCTGGAACTACGTCGTCGCGAGGCTGTCGCTCGCGCTTCGGGGCGAGCGGTGACCGAACTTGCGCGCGCCCGCGAGATCTTCCTGCGGTTGCAGGAGGTTGCGCGAGATCGGCGATCCGAGTTCTTGGCTTTGGAGTGCGGCAACGACCTCGAGACACGCGCGCGTGTCGAGCATCTGCTGGTTGCGCTCGACTCCGCGCGACCAAGACTCGTCGCCGGTTCGCTGATCCGCGACGACGATGCCGACGACGACTACGACGACGTCGATGGCGTCGAGTCGGATCCGAGACCGATGCAGACCGTCGGCCCCTACACGCTGCACGAACGCATCGGGGTCGGCGGCATGGGGACGGTCTACCGAGCCGTCCGGGAGTTCCCGCAGCGAGTCGTCGCGTTGAAGCTCGTCCGCCATGCCGGAGTGGAACATGCGTGGCTACAGAGATTCCGCAACGAGGTCGAGATTCTAGGGCGTCTGCAGCATCCTGGAATCGCGCAGGTCTACGAGGCCGGGATTGCTTCCAGCTCCCTCGGCGATGTGCCGTGGTTCGCGATGGAGCTCGTCGACGGAGTTCCGATCACGCGCTTCGCGGACGATCGGCGACTCGACACGGTCGCGCGTTGCGAACTGCTCGCCACCGTTTGCGATGCCGTCCAGCATGCGCACGATCGCGGGATCGTCCACCGCGATCTCAAGCCGGGGAACATCCTGGTGTCTGCGGTCGACGGCGAACGACCGATGCCCAAGGTGCTCGACTTCGGCATCGCGCGCATGATGGACGGCGACAATGCGGCGAGCAAGCTCACTCGAACCGGCTATCCCATGGGGACACTGCCGTACATGAGTCCTGAGCAGATCACCGGCAAGCTCGCGGTCGATGCGCGATCCGATGTCTACTCCCTGGGTGTCGGCCTCCATGAGCTACTGACCGGTCGAGTCCCTTTCGACGCCGACGGCTCGAGCTTCCACACCTTCGTTCATCGCGTAGCGGAGGTCGAACCCAAGCGGATCGGCAAGTTCGATCGTAGTTTGCGAGGTGACCTGGAGACGATCGTGGGCACCGCGCTCGCCAAAGACCCGCAGCAGCGATACCTGTCGGCCGCGGATCTTGCGGAGGATCTCCGACGGTGGGTTGCTCACCTTCCGATCCGAGCGCGTCGAGCGAACACCTGGTATCACCTCCAGCGATTCGCCAGACGTCATCGTGCGCTGGTGGCGTCGGTCACGGCTGCGCTTCTCATCCTCACAGCGGGTGTGATCGCGACTTCGGTCGCCTCGGTCCGTGCGATTCGGAACGAACGCACCGCGCGACGCACAGCCTACTCAGCGACGATCACCGAGATCTCCGCGAGCTATCGGAGCGATCCGCTCTCGGCTGAAGAGCAACTGTCGCGCACGGATCCCGATGAGCGAGGATTCGAGTGGTTCTATCTCTCGGCACAGCTCGACCGCGGTCGACGCTTCGCGATCCCGGCGGTCGCGTCGGCGCCGGACTGGCACGGGCAATGTGCGATCGGTTGGTCGGTGACCGATGAGCCGCGCTTCGCTCGAACGGCTGCCGAGAGCATCGAAGTGTACGATCTCTCCAGCGGCGCCGTGATTCAGAGGATCGAGACGACGGCACGACCCGCTCGACCACGCTTCCTCGGATCGGCGGCTCGCCTTGCCGCGCTCGTTCCAGTCGGCGAACGTTCCATCGACCTGACCGTCTGGGACGTCGACAGCGGAGCCGTCGTCAACAGCATCCAGGTCGACGACGCGACTTCGGGACCGTGGTCGCTCCGCGATGACGAGGCCATCGCAGCGATCGTGACCGGCGACCGCACCCTCGTCGTCGTTGATCTTCGAACCGGAGGCGTGAGGCGATCACAGACGCTCCCCGGTTCTGAGCACGCAGGTCCGGCAGAGTACGATGTTCCCGTCTTCGTCGACGGCGGTGTTCGGATCGAGAGTTCCAGCAGTGTGTTCGATGTGTCGACGGCGGCTCTGGTGCGGAAGACCAGTCCCGTCGCGGGACGCTCGCAGGCTCTCGATACCGATGGCCGGGTCGTTGCGCGCGCGGAGTGGTGGCAGCGGACCATGAGGATCGAGGATGCAGTCACCCACGCCGTGCTGCGCGAGTTCTCCGGTCTGCGCGGGTTTGCGACCACCGTCGCTCTGTCTCCCTGCGGCAGACGTGTCGCCGCGGTCGACAACGCCGGCATCGTGTTGGTATGGGACCGCGAACTCGGGTTGCTGCTCTGCGCCTATCCGACGAGCGCACACCGGCTGGCGTTCAATCGCGACGGCTCGCGACTGCTCGCCGCGACGTCGGACGGTCCGGTCGAATGGCTCTTGGACGAGGATGGATCCCGCGAGCGACACGGGCACGGCACCTATGTCTATCTCGTGGCCTATTCCAACGACGGCTCCCTCGTAGCTTCGTGTGACTCGGCCGGCCACGTGATTCTCTGGGACTCCATCACGGGCGAGAAGCTCGCGGAACATCACAATCGCGGCGGTGCCCGCCTGACGTTTCTTCCGGACAACCGCCGCGTCGTGTCCTGGGATCGACCCACGTCCGCCTGGGACCTCGTGACAGGTGAGTACTCGGAATGTGAGTCGGTGATCGTGCCCGGCCGCCCGGAAGACATGGTCGTGAGTCCTGGGGCGTGGGACAACGTGAGTGCGGACTGGCGATGGTTTGGGACTGCGAGCGACAGTCGCGTGCAGATTCGCGATTCCGCGGGGCGACAGCTCGCGTCGATCGCACTGTCCGAGTCGACCATCGAGGCTCCTCGACGCGTCGCGCGCGTGCGGAGCAGCCTCGCTGACATTCACCAAGTGCTTGCACCCAGTCTCGGCCTCGACTGCTTTGGTGCGCGCGTCGGCCTCGGGCATCGCGACGGCACCTTGGAAGTGCTGGACGTCGCGGCGGGCGAGTTTGTGGGACGAGTGCGACGACACTTCGGGCCCATCTACGACGTCGCGTTCAGTCCGGACGGTCGCCGTATCGCCTCCGCCGGCAACGACGGAGTCATTCGGCTCTGGCATGCCGATTCGCTCGAACCCGTAGGGGTGCTTCGCGGGCACAAGAGCTA
>JBFXDD010000060.1:0-19108 GCA_050181465.1 Planctomycetota bacterium | reverse complement strand
GATGGTCGAATCGTGGTCGGTTGCAACGTCGAGAACGCCAGCTACGGCTTGTCGATCTGTGCCGAGCGCGCGGCCGTCTTTCGCATGGTGGCGGAGGGGCGTGCCGCGATCGCGGCGATCGCGATCTGGACGCCGTTGGACGAACCGGGGTCGCCGTGCGGTGCATGCCGCCAGGTGCTCGCCGAATTCGCCGAACCCGAGACCCCTGTTCTCTTGATCGGTCGCAGCGCGAAGATCGTCGAGACCACGCTCGCCGCACTGTTGCCGCGACCGTTCCGATTCGCCGACGTCCTGCGCGCGCAGACGCCTACCCCATGAGTCTCGTCCACGAATTCAAAGTCCCACCGGTCGATGCGATCGCGCTCGAGACCCGCGCCGCCGAACTCGCGACCCGCTCGATCAAGAAGGCGAGCAAAGCCGCCGGACTCGAGCTGTGCGTGAGGATGATGGACCTGACGACGCTCGAAGGCATGGACACGCCGGGGCGGGTCCGTGCCTTGTGTCGCAAGGCGTTGCATCCGCTCGCGGGGCAGCCGCAGATCGGTCCCGTCGCGGCGGTCTGTGTGTATCCGGACCTCGTTGCGACCGCGGTGGCCGCGCTGGGCGGCAGCACGGTGAAGGTCGCGTCGGTCGCGACCGCATTTCCTTCCGGACGCGCGGCGCTTGCCGACAAGCTCAGCGATACCCGCTTCGCAGTCGCCGCCGGGGCGCGCGAGATCGACATGGTCATCGATCGCGGCGCATTCTTCGCCGGACGGCACGGCCAAGTCTTCGACGAGATCGTGAAGGTGAAAGAGGCGTGCGGCACCGCCCATCTCAAGGTGATCCTCGAGACCGGCGAACTGCGCACGTACGACAACATTCGCCGCGCGTGTCGCATCGCGCTCGCCGCCGGTGCCGACTTCATCAAGACCAGCACCGGGAAGGTGTCGCCGGCCTCGACCTTGCCGGTGGTGATGCTGATGCTCGAAGCGGTTCGCGATCACTATCTCGAGACCGGTCGACTCGTCGGCGTGAAGGCGGCCGGCGGCATCCGCACGAGCAAGGACGCGCTGCGTTACCTCGTGCTCGTCAATGAGGTCGCCGGGGATCTCTGGTTGGACCCGGATTACTTCCGTTTCGGCGCGAGTTCCCTGCTCAACGACGTGTTGATGCAGTGGGTGCGGCTGCGCACGGGCGTGTATCAACGGCCCGAGGACTACAGCAAGGATTGACTCTTCGATGGACGGAACCAAACAAGACGTCGGCGTCGGCGCGAAGTCCTCGCCGCCGACACTCGTGTTCGGGCGCAAGTGGTCGTATGCGCCGGCACCCGAGTCGACTGCGGTAGCACCGATCGCACCGCGACACGAGTTGTTCGTCGAGGGCGAGTTCGTCGCGCCGGCCAAGGGAAGCTACTTCCCGACGATCGAGCCGGCGACGGAGAGCGTGCTCAGCGAGGTCGCGCATGCAGGCGTCGACGACGTCGATCGCGCGGTCAAGGCGGCGCGTCGAGCGCAGCCGGCGTGGGCTGCGCTACCGGGCGAGCATCGCGCGCGCTACCTCCATCGCATCGCGCGCGTCCTTCTCGAACGCGCGCGCGAGTTCGCCGTGCTGGAGACACGCGACGGCGGCAAGCCGATCCGCGAGTCGCGCGACGTCGACGTGCCGCTCGCCGCGCAGCACTTCTTCTACCATGCCGGTTGGGCCGACAAGCTCGAACTCGCGTTCGCCGGGCGCAGCGTGCGGCCGGTCGGAGTCGTCGGCCAGGTGATCCCGTGGAACTTCCCGCTGCTGATGGCCGCGTGGAAGATCGCGCCGGCGTTGGCGTGCGGCAACACCGTCGTGCTGAAGCCGGCCGAGACGACCTCGCTGACCGCGCTGCGCTTGTGCGAGATCTTCCGCGATATCGATCTGCCGCCCGGTGTGGTCAACGTAATCACCGGCGACGGCACGACCGGTGCGGCGCTCGTCGCTCATCCCGGCATCGACAAGATCGCGTTCACCGGCAGCACGGAGGTGGGCAAGGCCATCGCGCGAACGCTTGCGGGCAGCGGCAAGAAGCTCACTCTCGAACTCGGCGGCAAGGCGGCGAACATCGTGTTCGAGGACGCGGCGATCGATCAGGCCGTCGAAGGCATCGTGCGCGGCATCTTCTTCAATCAAGGCCACGTGTGCTGCGCCGGTTCCCGACTGCTCGTGCAGGAGTCGATCCACGACCTGCTGATCGAGAAGTTGACGCGGCGCATGGAGCGGATTCGCGTCGGCGATCCACTCGACAAGAACACCGATCTCGGTGCGATCAACAGCAAGGAGCAGCTCGAACGCATTCGCTCCATGGTCGATCTCGGTGTCGCCGAGGGCGGTCGCCTCGTGCAATCGAAGTGCGATCTCCCGACGAAGGGCTTCTGGTTCCCACCCTCGATGCTCTGCGATGTGAGTCAGACCGACACCGTCGTGCGCGACGAGATCTTCGGCCCGGTGCTTTCCGTCCTGACCTTCCGCACGCCCGACGAGGCGATCGAGAAGGCGAACAACACCAGCTACGGACTGTCCGCCGGTGTGTGGACCGACAAGGGCGCGCGCATCCTCTGGATGGCCTCGCGCTTGACCGCCGGCGTGGTCTGGAACAACACCTTCAACCGCTTCGATCCTGGCGCACCCTTCGGCGGATTCCGCGAGAGCGGGTTCGGTCGCGAAGGCGGCAAGCAGGGGTTGTCGGCTTACGTCGCCGCCGACGGGGAGTTGGTGCAGGGATGAGTGAAGCGAAGATGCCGCGTCCGAACGTGCTCAAGACCTACAAGCTGTTCGTCGGTGGGAAGTTCCCGCGCACGGAGTCGGGGCGAAGCTACGCGCCCGCGGGTGCGCCTCACGTGCAAGTCTGCAAGAGCAGTCGGAAGGACTTGCGCGATGCGATCGTTGTCGCGCGCAAGGGCCTTGCCGATTGGTCCGGACGCACGGCTTACAATCGCGGGCAAGTGCTCTATCGGCTCGCCGAGATGCTCGAGTCGCGCAAGGCCGCGCTGGTCGACGAGATTCGCCTCGCGTCGGATTGCACTGCTGCTGTGGCGCTCGCCGAGGTCGAGGCCGCGGTCGATCTGTGCTGCTGGTATGCGGGACTCCCCGACAAGCTGAATGCCTTGCTCGGCTCGCAGAACGACGTCAACGGACCCTTCTTCGCGTTCACCACGATGGAGCCCACCGGGGTGATCGGAGTCTTGGCACCCGCGAGCCCACCGCTGCTGGGGCTGCTCGGGTTGGTGCTGCCGCTGTTGGCCGGCGGCAACTCGGTGGTCGCCCTGGTGAGTCGGGATCAACCGTTGGTGGGACTCGCGCTGGGGGAAGTCGCTGCGAGCAGTGACCTGCCGGCGGGCGTGATCAATCTGCTGAGCGGAGATCCAGACGAGCTGGCGATGGAGTTCGCCACGCATCGAGACTTGGACGGTCTGCTCATCGCAGGCTCCCCGGTGACCAAGCTGAGTGCGGCGGCCGCCGACTCCGTCAAGCGCGTCCGCTTTGCGACGATCGAGGGAGATGCATGGTCGCGCCCGAGCGCACTGCGGCGCCTTGACTGGGTGGAGCCCTTCGTGGAAGCGAAGACTCTCTGGCATCCGGTCGCGTGGTGAGATCGACACGCCCGACGTCACCGATCGGTCACACTGCGAACCGTGGCGAAACGACAACGCGTCGCGGTGTTGACCGGCGCGCGCCGCGATCGTCCGCGTCAGGCCGATTGCGTGCGCGGTCCGACTCTTGCGAAGGCGGCGACCGATGATGCGACTCGTTCGAGAGAGATTTCTCTGCGCCGTGATCGGCGCGTCGTTGCTGACTGCTGGAATCGGACAAGACCCGGCGAAGCCCAAGACGGACCCGGCGAAGAGCGCGGCGCCGAAGCCCGTTCGACTGGACGACGCGCTCGGCACCCCGGATTGGTTGCGCATCAGCGGCGAAGTTCGGTTGCGCGAGGAGTGGATCGACGGCCAGTTCCGATCCGCGACCACCCTCGATCACTCGGATCTCGTGTTGCTCTCCCGCACGATCCTGCGAGCGGATCTCGACTTCGAGACGGTCGACGCGCGCGTCGAGCTGCTCGACGCACGCATCTTCGGAGAAGGGACGGGTTCGGTCGTCGACGCGACGATCGTCAACCCCATCGACGTCCTCGAAGCATTCATCGACATCGATCTCGGCAAGTTGGGTGACGGATCGCACCGCTTGCGGCTGGGCCGCGAAACAGTGGACCTCGGCACTCGGCGGCTGATCGCGCGCAATCGCTATCGCAACACGATCAACGCCTTTGACGCGATCGATTGGGAATGGACCGGGGCCGAGGGACAGAGCCTGCGCATGTTCTGGTCGCTGCCGGTGAAGCGGCGACCCAACGATGCCGCATCCCTTCGTGATCACGAGGTCGCGTTGGACCAACAGGATCTCGATCAGCAGTTCTACGGCGCGTATTGGACGACGGAGTTGGCGGAAGACACGTCGCTCGATGTCTACCTGTTCGGGCTCGACGACCGCGGTCAGGGTGTTCGGCGTCGGTCCTTGTGGACGCCGGGACTGCGTGTGGAGCGCAAGCGCGAGCGCGGCCAGTCGGACTACGAGGTCGAGGTGGCGCTCCAGTTCGGGGAATCCCAAGCGTCGGGCGCCGGTCCGCTGCTCGACCACTTCGCGTGGTTCGCCCGTGCGAGCTTCGGTCACACGATGGACGCCGATTGGTTGCCGCGCTTCGCCGTGGCGATCGACTACGCGACCGGCGATTCGGATCCGAGCGATGGAGACAACGGTCGCTTCGACACGCTCTACGGTGCGCGTCGCTTCGACTACGGTCCGACAGCGCTCTGGGGCGCCGTCGCCCGCAGCAACCTGCTCTCCGCCGAATTTCGTTTCGAGAGCCGCCCATCGAAGTCGGTGCGGACCATGGCCGCGCTTCGCACGGTGTGGTTGGCGGCCGAGCGCGATACGTGGACGACCGCGGGAGTGCGTGACCAAAGCGGCGCGGCCGACAGTCACGTCGGCGAACAACTGGAGGTCGCACTGGACTACGAGCTGATGCCCAAGAACCTGCGCATCATCCTCGGAGGTGCCTACCTCTGGGCGGGCGACTTCCAAGGGCTGGCCCCCAATGGCCGTGGGCGCGATACGGCCTACGCCTTCGCGGAGATGACCCTCAGCTTCTGATTCGCCCCACCTTTCCGTGGCTTTGGGCCGCGGCCGGCGAATCGGCACGCGCGATGTTCCCACGGTGCGGTGTCACCGAAGATCTGGGTTCGACGTGTGTCCTGTCCGCACACCGCAAGTCGGCAGGTCGGCGTATCGATCGCCGGTGCGCTTTGCGCGCGAACGAACTCGGCAGCGTTCGCCCAATCGTGACCAGCCTGCGGCGTATCGACCGCAAGTTGTGTGGGGCGCGTGTCGACTCTGCCCCGCATGCACCATGCTCCTGGCGCTCTCTCGCATCGCCGCATGCAAGCTTGCGGTCGTCGCCGATGGCAATCCTCGTCGGATGCCGTCGGTCGATGCGCACTTCAAACTCAGCTAGCCATGAAGCTCAGACATTCGCTCGCGCTCTCGCTGCTCGTCACCACGTCACTCGCTTGGGCTCAAGGTCCTCTGCTTCGTTCCTTTCCGCTGGTGACGACGAACGGTTTCCCAGTTGGACTGGACCACAACGGCTCCGGGGGCCTGCTCTTCACGGACATCGGGACCAACGACGAGCTCGGTCTCAGTAACCTGAACGGCACGATTCTCTTCCGAGTGAACGTTGCAGCCAACAGCATCAACCCGATCGGAATCACTGCCCAGGTCGCGCCCTCCTTCCGGGCCTATGTGACGGATAGCGGCGGACCAGACGTCGATGTCTACGACAACCTCGGGAGTTACCTCTCGAGCTTCTCGGTTGCGGCCCAGACCACGTTCCCCGAGGGGATCGCGTATCGCACGAACAACGGCCACCTCTACGTCGTCGACGGTAGCGGTGGCAACAAGGTGAGCGAGTACACCACGGCTGGTGTGCACGTCGCCGACTTCCCGATCAACGGGTCGTCGCCGGACGGCATTGCCTGGGACCCGTCGAACGACACCTTCTGGATTTACGACAGCGGCACCGACACCTGCCGCCAGTATTCCTCCGCATTCGTCGAGCTTTGAAGCTTCTAAGGACCGGCGTCGAACGGCTTCGGCCCGGGTGAAGGCGTGGCGATCATCGGCACGGAGCTGTTCGTCTGCGCTTCCAGCACGGACACGATCTGTGTGTACGACACGTCCGGCATTCGGGCTCAGAACATCCCGTACGGCCAGGGCTGCCCGGCACCTGCGGTCTTCTACGAACAGTTCGCCTCCAGCTTCGATCTCGCGAACCGCGCGATCCGCCTGGTCCGCAACGCGACCGGCGGCTACACGGTGCGTGCGAGTACGGCGACCTTCGATCCGAGTTTCTCCAATAATCTCGGTGCCGGCGACGATCAGCTCTTCCCCGGCCTGACGCTTGGTTTCTCGATGCCCACGCCGACGGGTCCGCAGACCACGGTCGATGTGAACTCGAACGGCCGCTGCGGCTGGGGCCTGCCCGGTAGCGACTTCACGGAGTCCGTCGGGGAGTTCGTCGCCCAGAATCTCCTGTGCCCACTGTGGGATGACCTCAACCCCGCGGTCGGCGGCGCGGTCTTCTTCGATCAGCTCCCGGGCAAGGCGATGGTCACCTGGAATCAGGTGCCGGAGTTCAATGTCGGCGGCTCGAACACCGTGCAGGTGCAGTTCTTCCCGAGCGGCGACATCCTGATCATCTGGGGTGCGTGCTCGCTCGGTGACTGCCTTGTCGGCTACTCCTCAGGCGCGGGCGTCGATCCGGGTGGCCGTGATATCTCGGCGACGCTGCCGTTCGTCAGCGGTGGTGGGACGCCCTTGGGTCTGAGCGCGGATGCGCGCCCGATCATCGGAGCGAGCGCGAACCTGACGGTCACCAACGTCCCGGCCGGGACGGTCGCAGCAGGCCTCTTGATCGGATTCGCCCCTCAGGCGGTCGATCTCACCGGCGTCGGCATGCCGGGATGCACGGACCTTGCTGCCTTCGACGTGGTGTTCGGCCTCGTGACCCCGCCCAGCTACTCCAGTTCGGTGGGCTACCTGAACGATCCCGCTCTGCTCGGTGCGTCGTTGTATTGGCAGGCATTCGCGATCGTCCCCGGGATCAACCCCTTCGGCCTGATCCTGTCGAACGGCTTGGAGCAGAAGCTCGGCAACACCTGATTCGCCACTGTGTCGTGCCGGCGGTGGTTGCTGCCGCCGGATTGACGACTCGAAGTGGTCTCGGGGGAGTTCGGCACCGGTCGAGCTCCAGAGTTCGCAGACCGGCGTGCTCGAAGTCGGAGTGACCGATCGCACCCACGAAGCTCGGCCCGCGAAGTGTCGTCGCGCTAACCCATGCTCGTAGCCCGAGCCCGGATCATGCGTGAACGTCGTCGCGAGAGCGACGCAGGTCGATGCCCGGCAAGGAGCTACGACGGTCGACGACCGAAGCGTAGCTGTGGCTACGCTGCCAGGGAGGAGCCGACGTAGCGACGCCGCCGGGCGCGACTTGCGGCGATCGCAGCAGACGTTCACGCTTGATCCGGGCGAGGAGCCTGCGCTTCCTCTCGGGCGATCCTGCCGACGCCTTCGCGGAGATGACTGAGAGTCTTCGAGGAAACGACCGGACGGGCAACTTTCGCGCGTGACCGTGGTATCGACGTCCATGTCCAGTACTCGCCGCCGGCCGATCGATCGCTCGACCTCGAAGGTGTTCCCTACGGTCGTCGCGCTCGGTGCGATGGCTGCCGGTGCCATGGCCTGGTGGAGTCATCCGGCACCGAAGCAGGTGCCCGCCGACGCGACGATCATCGAGGCACAGCTCGATGGTCTCGACTGCCGGTTCTGGTGCAGCGTGGGGATTGCGACGGCCATCGCCGACTTGCCGGCGGTCGTCCTGCAGCGCTTCGACCCGACGACTTCCACGGCCCACTTCGCGTTCGATCCGAAGCAGACCAGCGAGGCGTTGCTGCGAGCACGGCTGGCGGCGAAGTGGAATCTTCGCCGCTGGGAACGACGGCATCCGCAGCAGCGGGCAGAGGAACCTGCCGCAATCAGTCGTTGAGGAAGGAGAAGTCGTCGCCGTCCGCACTCGAGTGGCAGTCGGAGCACATGGCGACCTTGCCGGCGTGCGTCAGGGAACCGCTCGCCGAGTAGCGCGCGTAGAACCAGTCCTCATTGTCGGGGTCGTAGCCGGCGATCCGCTTCATCACGGTGATGCCGTCCAAGGCGGACCGATCGTTGCGCGAGAAGTTCTCCTTCACCAGAATCGAACCCGGAGGAAGACTGGCCATGTCACCGGCGGCAACGGCGTTGATCCAGGTCGCGACATAGTCGCCGTGAACGCCACTGGTGCCCTTCTTGATGCCCTTGTGCTTTGGGAACTGTTGCCAGGAAGTGAAACCCTTCATCTCGTCCCACAATGCGCGCGCCGTCTGTTGATCCTCGGGTGTGCCGAGTGAGGCGCAGGCCGACAGCACCAAGGTGACTACCGCGAGAACAAGTGAGGAGGAAAACGAACGTCGGGTCTTCGTCATGCGAGCGCCGTCCACGACTCACGAGCCTCTCCGTTCCATCCCGGGCGAAGTTCCTCGGCGCGGATCGGCCGCATCAACGAGTCACATGCTCGAAAATCGCGGCGACCTTGTCTTCGATGCGCCAGCGGCGCCCCCCGGCCTCGATCGCCACGATCCTTGGTGCGTTCACTCCGCTCGACCGACCGACCTCGCGCAGGCGCGCCCGCGCGACCGCGCTCCAGAGCAGTGCCTCGTGTTTGGGGTCGAAGAACTCGATCGTGAGACTGCCCTCCTCGTACAAGGCGGCGACCTGGTTGTCGAAGTAGGGATCCTTCGACTCGACGAGTTCGCGGATGTCGATTCGCCAGCCGATCTCGAGATCGGCCGTGCGGCCCTCCGCCGGGCGCACGCCGAAGTCGGCCAGCGAGGCCTCGATCGCGGCAGTCACCCGGGGCGCGACGGTGCCGTCGCCGTCCGGATCGGCTGCGTGCGGCGCGAGCCGATACGTGCGGTAGGGGCGCAGACTGAATCCGCGGTGAGACGGTTCGGTCTGGATGGTCTCACAGGCAGCCAGGGAGGCGACGGAGATCGCGAGCAGGATCGTTCGTGGGCTGGGCATTTGGGTTTCTCAGTTCTTTGCACCGTCGCCTGAGTCGAGTCGCGACTCCCAGAGGATCGGCTCCAATTCGACCCCGCTGTAGCCGAGCAAGACGCCGGCCGCGAACGCGAGATCGATCTGGGCGACTTGGTAGTCCACGATCGCACGGACTTCACGCATCTGGGCGTCGCCGACGTCGCTGAGCGCTTCCAGCACTTCGCGCATCGTGCGCAGTCCCTGATCGAACTGCTGCTGCTCGGCATCGAGGTTCACGCCGGCCACCAGCACGTTCTGCCTGGCGGCGAGGATGCGCAACCAGTTCTGCTCGAGGACGTCTGCGGCGTCCAGCACCTCGCGCCGGACCGCCAGTTCGCGCGCCGACTTGGCTGCAAGGCGACGCGCTCGGCTGAGCACTGCTTCGTCGAGGCGCGCCCGTCGCTGCTGATTCGTCAGCGGCATGGCCATCGACAGCCCGGCCTCGAAACCGCGGTGATCGAGGTCCCACTGTGATCGCCAGGCATCTGCGAGCGAATCGTCGCGTTCGAGGATGCCGTACTTGAAGTCGAGGTTCGCGATCGGGAGAGCTTCGTTCTCGCGCAAGCCGATCTCCTGGGCATCGCGCACCAGCGCGAGTTCGAACTCGATCAAGTCGAGCCGTTGCTCGAGCGCACTCTCGACCAGGCGCTTGCGGTCGAGGTCGAGCGGTACGAGGCGTGGTTCGGTCTTCGGGTCGAGAACGAGCGACGGCTCCGCGTGCAGGTCCGTGTCGCCCAGCCATGTCCGTAGTTCGCGCTTGCGCAACTCGTGCTCGGTCTTCGCGATGATGAGCGCCTCCAGGCGCTGATAGACGCCGACCTCGGTTCGCTGGATCTCGACCGTCGGCGCGACACCCTGTGCCACCCGTTCCTGCACCAAAGCGAGTCGCTCGGTCGCGAGTCGATATTGCTCTTCACGGACGTCCAGAAAGCGACGTGCGGCATACAGACGCCAATACGCCTTCTCCGCACCGGCCAGCACACGAAGCGCGGACAGCTTCGCGGCGACCTCGGAGCGGCGTTGGTCGATGCGCGCGATGCGCAGTGGTGCGAGCGCAGCGGCGGGCCCGGCGCCGCGCAGCAGCGGCTGGCTGAACGAGAACCTCGTCGCGGCCAGGTACTGTTCGAAGAGCTGCGGCTCTTCGAGGTTCTTCTGGCCCGCCCCGGTTCCGATCCCGATCACACCGCCGGTGGGCAGCGGAACGCTCAGATCCAGTCCGAGGTCCAGCGTGGCCTTTCTCTGCTCGACTTCCGTGAGCTTGACGATGCGGTCGTCCAACGCGGGATCGGTCGACGACAATTTGGCCAGCGGGCCGTCGATCGGCGGACTCTCCCGGCGGGAGTAACGGACACGAGCGCCGATCACCGCATCGAACTTGCCGAGCTCCGACTCGACTTTCGCGCTCGCGATCGACGGATCGATGCGGGCGACTTCGAGATCTAGGTTTCGCTGCAGCACCAACTCGCGAAACACGTCGATCGACAGCGCCTCGCTCGGCGGCGATACCTCGCCGGTCGCCGCTTCGCCGGTCGCCTCGCTCGCGGGCTCTCTCTTCGTTGCGATCCGCGACGTATCGAGGGTGCGTCGCTCCGCGGAATCGGACTCGCGAAGGTTCAACTGCTCGAGCTGCTTGGTCCGAGCGCTCGGGTAGGGGAGGCTCGCGGCGCCGAGCTCTGGATCGAGCAGATTGCAGGCGGTCGTGCCCAACAACCCCGACAGTGCGATCGACAACGCGGCAGTGCGCTTCACTTGCCGCCGCCCTCCTTGCCGTCCTTGGAGTCCCCGCCAGACTTGTCGCCGTCCTTCCCGGACGAACCGTCGAGTGGTCGACTCGGATCGCTGGTGGGCGCCATGGCGAGGGACGGCGGGAAGCCGTTGAGCTGCCGCCAGATCTCATAGCCGAGGCGAACTTCGTCGAGCAGGACCCAGCCTTTCGTGCGCACGCCCTGTCGCAACCACTTGGCATCCGGCCACGCGGTGTCCTCGGGGTCTGGCAACACGACGATGCGAAACTGGCCGTTGCCGAGATCGGTCGCATCGACGAGCTTGACCACGCCCCCGAAGGTGCCGACGGCGACCGAGGGCCAGCCGATCACCTGCACTGCCGGCCAACCTTCGAACTGGAGTCGCACCTTGCGGCCGGCGTCGATCAGCGGAACATCCACCCCGCGGATCATCAATTCGACTGCTCGTTCGCCGGTGTCGGGAACGATTTGCAGCAGTTGCTGACCCGACTTCACGATCGAGGACACCGTGTTCACGGCCAGTCGGAACACGCGGCCGTCGCGAGGCGCGAGCACGAGCTGCGTCTGCTGGGCGCGCAACTCACCGGTGAGATCCGCCAGCTTCGCGCGGATCTCCGCAACCTTGCCCGTCGCGGATTGCGCGCTCGCTCGCGCACTCTCGACCTTCGAGTTCGCAACCTCGCGCTCCTTGCCGAGTTCGGCCTCGGCAGCTTCCGCGCTCTTCTTGGCTGACTGCGCCTCGGCTTCGGCGGCGGTCACGTCGGCTGCCGCTTCCATCGCCTTCGCCTCGGCTTCGATGCGCTTCAGTTCTTCCACGAAGCGTGGACTGAGTCTGGCGAGCCGTTCGGCCTGCTCCTTGGCGAAGGTGGCCTTTGCGCGGGCCGCAGCGACCTTCTGTTCCGCAGCGCGGAGCTTCTCGAGCGCGGCGTCGGCCTTGGCTCGCAGCGTCAGCACCGTGAGGTCGCGCGCGTTCTCCAGGATGGCGACCTGGTTGGTGTAGGTCGTCACATTGAGTTGCGTGTACTCGAGATCCTTCTCGGTCGCCTCGATCTTGGCTTCGATTCGACCGATCTTCTCGGGGTCGATATCGACGAGCCGGAGCAAGGGCGCACCGGCCTCGACCGGCGTGCCTTCGGTCACGAACAACTCGACCACGCGGCCGCTGACCGGCGCCTCGACCGACTGCACGCGATCCAGCGGCTGGAAGGCTGTCACGCGGCCGACGCCGCTGACGTGTTGCCGCCAGGGCGCGAGCGCCATGAACACCGGCAGCGCCACGAACACCAGGGTCAGGAGTCGGGCGACTCGCTTGGTCCACACCGAGAAGTCGACGGCACAGAGCAGATCCGTGGGAGCCGATGCGTTCTTCATGACGAAGAGCCTCCGTCGGTGCGGGGAACGCCGAGCTCGAGCACACGCGGGAACCTCTCTGCGATCGCAGGTCGAGAGGTCAGCACCAGGAGGGTCCACCGGGCCGCGGGGTCGGTGAGTGCGTCCAGGGCCGCGTCGAGCGAGCGTGGATCGAGGAAATCGAGCGCGGCGTCCACGATCAGCCAGCGAGGAGTGCCCAGGAGCGCGCGCGCGATCATCAGCAAGGTGGCGGTCTGTTGTGAGAGCGGCGCACCGTCCGGATGCAGAGGCGTTCGCAATCCAAGGGGGAGTTGCTCGATGTCGGTCTGGATCCCGAGTCTTGCCAGAGCGGCGGACACCGCCTCGAGCTTCTGGTCGTCGTGTCCGATCAGCAGGTTCGCGAGCACGTCGCCGTCGACGATCTCGATACCGCGGATCAACTCGATGTCCTCGCGCCGCAGATCGGCACCGAGCTGACGGAGGTCGATGCCGTCGAGGCTCACCGCGCCGGCTTCGGGCAGACGCAGGCCGGCGAGCAGATCCGCAAGATGGGACTTGCCGCTGCCGCGCGGCCCGAGGACGGCGAGGCGCTCGCCGGCGACCAACTCGAGATCGACGGTTCCGCGTGAGGCGTCGGTCGACCAAGGGATCCCGTGTGCGGTCACGGTTGCCGGATGGTCGCGTGACTCCAGGAACGCTCGTTCCTTCGGCTCGGTCGGGAGAGCAAAGATCTCGGCGACCTTGCCGACCGCTGCGCGCAGGTCGTAGTACGACTGGAACTCCTTGCCGAACTTCACGAACGACGCGAGTGCGAGGGAGACGATCAGCTCTGCCGCAACCAGTTGTCCGAGTGAGAGCTGGCCGATGATGACCAGGTAGCCGCCGATCGCCAGGAGCCCGGTTGCCGCGACCGTGTGCAACACCACGCTGCCGATCATCTGACGCATGACCACGCGGTAGTGCAGAACCCGCGCGTTCAGCCAGTCGGTCGACAAGGTCGTGAGGTGTTCGCGTGCGTGTTCACTCGCGCCGGCGAGCTTGAACGTGTTCGGCAACCGGAGGATCTCCTGGAGTGCTGCCGCGACGCGGTACTTCGCCAGCGACTCCGCCTTCGCGCTCCGAATCGCGCCGTTGCCGAGCACGAAGATCACCAGCGCGATGCCGAGCGCGAGCGCCAGCGCGAACAAGAGGAGAAAGGGGTGATAGAAGCCCAGGACGATCAGACCGATGCCGGCCTGGAGCAGCACGTCCAGCCCGTCGATGAGCACCTTCGCGCCAGCCTTCTGGATCGTCATCACGTCGAAGAACCGGTTGGCGAGTTCCGGGCCGTGCACCGTGTCCAGCGCGGCGACCGGAGTGCGAGGCAGGCGGTCGGTGAGTGCCGACGTGACCCGCACGAAGATGCGGCGTTGCAGCACCTCGACGAGATAGAACTTGAAGATCCGGATCGCACCCGCGAAGGCCAGGGTCAGAAAGAGGAGGGTGCCGACCACGACCAACGGCTGCATCAACCCGCCGAAGGCGATGAAGTTGACCATCGCCTGGACGGCGATGGGCACCGCGAGCGTGAGGATGCCCAGACCGACCGCGAAGGCGCAGATCGTGAAGAAGGTCGTGCGATCCGGTGAGAGCAACCAGCGCAGGCTGAATGCCACGCCCGGCTCGGTGCCCGCGGGTGTCGGGTGTTGTCGTTCAGCCATCGACGTGAGCCTCGCCCGGCGACCCTGCCGGGTCCCCTCTTTGGCCGGATCCTCTCCGGCCGGATCCTCGGCCGACCGGCGGCAGATTCGAGAGCACCA
This sequence comes from Planctomycetota bacterium, assembly GCA_050181465.1. GTDB lineage: Bacteria > Planctomycetota > UBA1135 > UBA1135 > UBA2386 > JACRLW01. Next base: position 5,019 of record JBFXDD010000060.1, on the reverse strand, counting down.
TGAGTGGGGCGGGTGTTAGGGCACGGTCGGGGGCCGGATCAAGCATCCTCGCCCGGATCTGAGGCGCATCCGCCCATGCGATGGGGTGTCTTTCGCCCTGGTGAGGCCGGACGCATCGAGGCATGATCCTCTCGGCGATGCGCTTTCACCCGGCGAGGATCAATCAGAAGAAGCGCGACGGTGTTGTCCTCACGACGGCGGAGATTGCGGATCTGATCGGTGGAGTGGTGGACGGCTCGCTCGGCGATGCGCAACTCGGTGCCTTCCTCATGGCGGTCTGCTGCCGGGGAATGAACGCCGACGAGACCGCAGCTCTTACTTTGGCGATGCGCGACAGCGGGGAATGCTTGCCGCGGCGCCAGGGCGGTGCGCCGCGCGTCGACAAGCACAGCACCGGCGGTGTCGGGGACAAGGTGAGTCTTGCTCTGGCGCCGCTGTGTGCTGCGGTGGGCTTGCAGGTTCCCATGATCTCCGGTCGCGGGCTCGGTCACACCGGTGGAACGATCGACAAGCTCGCGGCGATCCCCGGCTACCGCACCGATCTCGAGCCTGCGGAACTGCTCAGGATCGCGGAGCAGTGCGGCTACGCGATGGCCGGAGCGAGCGCTGCCATCGCCCCCGCCGATCGACGCATGTATGCCCTGCGCGACGTCACCGGCACGGTCGAGTCGATTCCGCTCATCACCGCTTCGATCTTGAGCAAGAAGCTCGCCGAGTCGCTGGACGGCCTGGTCATGGACGTCAAGTGCGGGCGGGCCGCGTTCATGCCCGACCGCGCGCGCGCGCGGGAACTCGCACAGGGCCTCGTGCGCGTCGGTGCTCTGGCCGGCACGCCGGTCAGTGCGCTGGTCACCGACATGGATCGACCGCTCGGACGAACGATCGGCAATCGCTTGGAACTGCTCGAGGCGGTTGCGCTGTTGCGCGGGAAGGCGCCGGCGGACTTCCTCGAGGTCACTCTCGCGCTCGCGGCCGAAATGCTGATCCTCGGGACGGGCAGCGATGAGGCGACGGCTCGTGCGCGCCTGCGCGAAGCGATCGACTCCGGAGCAGGGCTCGAGGTCTTGCGCAAGAACATCGAGTTGCAGGGCGGTGACCCGCGCTTCCTCGAGGATCCCCAGCGCATGCCGATCTCAGTAGCCAAGCTGGGGGTCGCCGCGGCACGCACGGGCTACGTCGCCGACATCGATCCCCTCGCGTTGGGAGTGTGTGCGATGGATCTCGGCGCCGGGCGTAGGCAAGCCACGGACACCGTCGACCTCGACGTCGGCATCGTCTTGATGCATCAGGTCGGCGAGCACGTCGAAGTTGGTGAGCCCCTGGCGATGGTGTTCGCGCGATCGCTCGACGAAGCCTCGTCGGCGCTGCCGCGCGTGCTCGCCGCGATCCGAATCGAGGACGTCGCTCCGCCGCACGCACCGCTCGTGCTCGAGAAGCTCAGCTCTCAGAGCCGCGCGACGTAGTCCTCGACGATCTTCTGGAACTCGGCGACGAGCGTTGGACCCTCGAGGGTCGCGACTTGCTGGCCGTCGACGTAGACCGGTGCGCGCGGTGCTTCCCCGGTTCCGGGCAGCGAGATGCCGATGTTCGCCGCCTTGCTCTCGCCGGGTCCGTTCACGACGCAACCCATCACGGCGACGCTGAGATTGGCCGCGTTCGGCTTGGTCTTCCGCCAGGTCGGCATGCGCGCGTGGAGGAAACTCTCGATCGACTGCGCGAGCTCCTGGAACAGCGTGCTGGTGGTGCGCCCGCAGCCGGGGCACGCGGTCACTTGCGGCAAGAAGGGACGGATCGCGAGCGACTGCAGGATCTGTTGCGCGATGCGAACCTCCTCGGTGCGTGACTCACCCGGCCGCGGTGTGAGCGACACCCGAATCGTGTCGCCGATGCCTTTGGTCAACAGCACGCTGAGCCCGGCCGTGGACGCCACGACGCCCTTGTGCCCCATGCCCGCTTCGGTGAGACCGAGGTGCAGCGCGTGATCGGTGCGCGCGGCAAGTTTCTCGTAGACGTCGATCAAGGCCGGCACCTGGCTGATCTTGCACGAGATCACGATGTGATCGCGCGGCAAACCGAGTTCGACCGCCGCGGCTGCCGAGCTCACCGCACTCTCGACCATCGCGTCGGCGAGCACTTCGTCGGCGGTCATCGGCGAACCGTCGCGCGCGTTGGCGTCCATGAGCCGCGCGAGGACTTCCTGATCGAGCGAACCCGCGTTCACGCCGATGCGCACCGGCTTGCCGTGCCGTTTCGCGACCTCGATCATCGTCGCGAAGTTCTTGTCGTGGTTGGCGCCCTTGCCGACGTTGCCGGGATTGATGCGATACTTGTCGAGCGCTTCGGCACAGGCCGGGAAGGCCGTCAGCAGCACGTGGCCGTTGTAGTGGAAGTCGCCGACCAGCGGGACGTCGAGGCCCTCTGCGGCAAGGCGCGCGCGGATGTCGGGAACCGCGGCCGCGGCCTCCTTGGTGTTGACCGTGATCCGCACGATCTCCGAGCCGGCGAGGAACAGCTCACGCACCTGGGCTGCGGTCGACGCGGCATCCGCGGTGTCGGTGTTCGTCATCGACTGGACGACGACCGGACGGCCGCCGCCGATCGTGACCGTGCGCACGGGAACGGGGATCGTGGTGCGGCGGGGGAAGGGCGACATGGGGCGCGGGACTGTAGGCCGACGACGACAGGGTTGCGAGGCGGGCAAGAGCCGGGCGTCGCCCGTGGCGGACTTCCGGCCGCCGTTGCGTTGCTTCCCACCGGCCGATCGCTATCCCAGGCACCGGATGTCCGAACCGGCCAAGCCCGATCCGAGTGCGCGAGCAAGCAACGGCCTCCTGACCGGTCACGGCGCGTCGGTCTTGTGGTTCTGCTGGTTCGGCTGGGCCTTCGACTTCCAGGACCTCATCCTCTTCGCCTTCCTCAAGCAGAGCGTGGCGAGCGAGCTGGGCTTGTCGACGGCGGCGCTGGCGCAGATCGACGGGGCGACCTTCGGTGCTGCGGCTCTCGGTGGATTCGTCGCCGGACGAGTGGCCGACCGCGACGTCCTCGGCCGCGGACGTTCGCGCGTCTTGGTCGTCTCGATCCTGCTCTTCGCGCTCGCGGCGCTGACCTGCGCGCTCGCGCAGAGCTTCGGTGCGTTGCTCTTCGGTCGGATCCTCGCCGGTCTCGCCGTTGGCGGCGAGTGGGGCATCGGCCACGCTGCGGTCGCCGAGAGCTCGCCGCCCGAGCTTCGCCAGCGTCGCGCGGCGTTCCTGCAAGCCGCGACCCCGGTCGGTCTGGCGCTCGCTGCGATCAACGGTTGCTTTCTCGCTCCGGTGATCGGCTGGCGCGGCAGCTTCGCGATCACCGCGCTGGGTGCGGTGGTCGCAGCTTTCGGCCGACTCGCCTTTAGGAACGCGACGCGCGAGGCACCGCCGCGACCTGCCGCCGTGCCCGCTCGTGCGTGGGAGTTGCTCGCGCCGGCGTATCGCCAAAGAACATTGCGGCTCCTGTTCCTCTTGGTGCTGCACATGACCGGCTTCTGGTGCTGCTACGCCTGGTTGCCGAGCCTGCTGTTGCGCGAAGCCGGAGCGTCGATGGCCTTCGTCGGCGGTTTCCATCTCGCGCTCGCCTTGGTGCACGTCGTCGCCGACTTGGCCTTCGGCTCGCTCGCCGACCGCTTCGGCCGCACGCGGAGCTTCGTCGCGCTGAGTGTGTTGACGGCTACCGGCTGCCTGGCGATCGCGCTGGGTCTGGACTGGTTGCGCACCGAGCCGTGGCTCTTGCTCTTCGCGCTCGCCGCAGTCGGACTCGGTGCGGGGACGTGGTCCGCATTCGGCACTTGGTTCACCGACGGCTACCCCGATGCGTTGCGCGCGACGGCGTCGTGCACGCTCTACAACCTCGCGCGAGCGTCTCAACTCGCGGCGCAGCCGCTGCTCGCCGCGCTCGTGAGCGGTTTCGGTACGCTGGCGGTGGGCGTGTGGATCGCCGTCGCCTGCGCGTTGGGGGCCGCCTTCTTTGCGCCGCACGAGTCGCGACGCCCGGTCAGCGCACCCGCAACGTGAAGGCGAGCCGCTCGGCGATCCGGTCGCCGACCGCCGCATGACCGGCGGCGCCGAGGCAGCCGTTGGTGCGGTAGACGTCCCCGGTTCGCGAGGTCACGGCTGTCGACACGATCGGCAGCGCATCCAGCCACGCGACGTGCATCGAGTCGAGTGCGGCGAGCAAGGAGTCGTGGACCTGCCGATTGACTTCGGCGTCGGCCAACTCGCGCCCCGCCGGTGTGAGCAACGGCAGCACTTCGGCCCGTCGCGCCACGCTGACGCTCGGTACGAGCACGCACAAGAGACCATTGCGCGGCGCCACCGCACGGAGCGACTGCAGACAGCGTCGCCATCGTTCGGGCAGTGCGTCGAGCGCGCCGACGCGTCCGCCCAAGAGTGCTGCCTGACCGAGATCGTGCGCGACGAGACCAGGATGGCCGGGTGCGAACTCGGCGGCTCGGCTCGACAGGCCGAAGGGATCGTCGTTCGGAGGCGATCGCGGTGCGCGCGGATCGAGGATCTCGTCGAAGTGCACGCTGCTGGGGTCGTCGAAGCCGAGCGCGTCGTCCCCCGTGGCGATCACCACGACGACCACGTGCGGTCGGATCGCGGCGATCCACTGCGGCGCGCGCAGCACGCGGTCGAGCAAGGCCGAGCGCGGACACGAGGCGTCGAACACGGTGAGGTCCGCGAGCGAGGGATGGCGGGTGCGCAGCGCGGCTTCAACCCGCGCGGCGATCCGATCGGACTCGCGCGCGCCGGCGAAGCACTGTTCGTCGCCGAGCAGCAGGATGCGTGGCCCCCGCAGTTCGGCGTCGAGATCGGGCGAGTGCAGTAGCCCGAAGGCCTTGGTCGTCACGTCGAAGGACTCGGTTGCCGTCGGCACACCGAGAGCGGCGCTCTCCTTGACGAAATGGACGAACTGCTGCGCGCGGAACCCGGCACTCGGATCGCTCACCAACCAGCCGCGGGTTGCGAAGGCGACGTCGCTCCAGCG
>JBFXDD010000059.1:18420-20274 GCA_050181465.1 Planctomycetota bacterium | reverse complement strand
CCCGTGGGCACGATCGCCGATCTGCTCCGCGCCGCCGCCGATGGCGACTCGGCCGCACGTGAAGAGCTGTTCCACTCGCTGCAACCGCGGGTGTCGACCCTCGTGCATTCGCAGATCCAGCGTCGTCTGCGCAGGAGCGGTCACCCGGCACTGGCCCGGCTCAGCACGGGCGACGTCGTCCAAGACGTCTTCCTGGAAGTGCTCCGCGGATTGGAACGCTGGGAGGGAGAGGACGACGAAGCCTTCCTCGGCTTGCTCGCGACGCTGGTGGAGCATCGTCTCCTCGATCAGATCCGTCATCATCAGGCGGACCGGCGAGACGTCCGCCGCCACGCCGACGTCGGCCCGCTGACCGCCGGTGTCGGCCACGACGTCACCCCCTCGCTCGCCGCCGCCGGCGACGAAGTACTCCGCATCTATCGCGAGGAACTCGCAACCTTCGTGCTGCGCGAACGCGCGCTTCTCGCGTTGCGACTCGAAGACGGACTCGAGTTCAAGGCGGTGGCGGAACGTCTGGCATATCCGTCGACCGATGCGGCTCGCAAAGCCTTTCACGCCGCACAGGCTCGTCTGCTGCTGCGTCTGCGCAGGCGCGGAGTGTCCCTGCCCGGGGGCGGCGACCATGGCAACTGACCGCGACGAGAAGATCGCGAACTTGGTCGCGCGAGCACTCGAAGAAGTCGAGAACGGTGGGCAGCTCGACCTCGAACGATTGTGCAGCGAGGACCTGTCCCTGTTGGACGAAGTCAGCGAACTGATGTCGATGAGCTCCGGCATCGAACACGTGCACCGTGCCAGCGTGACCCTCGATCCGTCCGTGGGGCGCGTCCTCGGCGCGCGATATCGACTCATCGAGCGAATCGGGAGCGGTGCCGCCGGATCGGTCTGCCGGGCCTTCGATGAAGATCTCAAGCGAGAGGTGGCGGTCAAGCTGCTCCATCTCGGCACGCTCGGCGGTGCGGCCGCCGAAGACCGCTTCCTCAAGGAGGCGGAAGTGCTCGCCGCGCACGAGCACCCGGCCATCGTTCGCGTTTACGACCGCGGTCGAGCAGCCGGCGGCGAGCTGTTCCTGGTAACCGAGCTGCTCAGCGGTCATGGACTCGCCGAGATTCTCGAGCGATCTCGTCGCGTGATGCCGGAGGGACCGAGCCCGCGAACTTTCGCCGCGGCCGATTGGCTGCGCGACTTGCTGCCCGGCGCCAACCTCGAGAACAGCTACCTGCGCCAGGCGGTGCGCTGGATGCTCGAGATCTGCGACGGCCTGCGTGTCGCGCACAGGAGTGGCGTGTTCCATCGCGACGTGAAGCCGTCGAACGTGTTCGTTCGCGCCGACGGTCACGCCGTTCTCCTGGACTTCGGGATCGCGGCGCGCCTCGGCGATCCCGCGCTCACGCTGCAGACCAGCGTGCTCGGCACACCCTGGTACATGCCGCCCGAGCAGGCCCGCGGCAAAGTCGATCCGGCTCCCACGCTCGACGTCTACGGCGTGTGCGCGACGCTCTACCACCTGTGCACGCTGCGCGCACCGCACGGTCTACCCGACGATCACGCATCCATCGCCGAGGTGCTGCGTGCAGCACGTGAACGCGATCCCGAGCCCGCGTCGCACCTCCATCCAGGATTGCCGAGAGACCTCACGGCGATCCTCGACCACGGCCTCGAAGCGAGTCCAAGAGCCCGCTACCCCACGATCGAAGCGCTCGCCGACGACCTCCGAGCGTTCCTCGATCACCGACCCGTGAGTGCTCGTCCGATCGGCACTCTCGGGCGCACGTGGCGGCGCGTGCGGCGGCATCCGATGCGCGCCGTGGCGATCGTCGGTGTCACCGCGGCGATCGCTCTCGGTGCGATCGT
>JBFXDD010000059.1:10814-18320 GCA_050181465.1 Planctomycetota bacterium | reverse complement strand
CGGTCAGCCGACCGCGCGCACTCGGCACACACTCGCCGCGGCTGCGATCGGCGGTCGCCACTATGCCGACTCGATCGCATTCGCCGAGGAGTCGCTGCGTCTTCGACCGGACCGCCACGGCCCGTGGAACAACTTGGGCTACGCACACCTGCGGCTGGGTCACATCGAGCAGGCGAAGCGATGCTTCGAGCGCGCCGTCGAGATCCGGCCTTGGTTCGACAACAGCCGCGCAGGCTTGTGCCAAACGCTGCGAACCATGGAGGACTTCGACGCCGCAGCCGAGGAGGCGAGCGCGCTGAAGGCGGACTGGTGGCGCGGCTGGGAACTCGGCAACGTCGAACTCGCGCGCGCCATGCATCTTCGTAGAGCGAACGATCACGCCGCGGCGACCGCCGCCGCGCAGCGAGCGATCGCGCAGTTCCGCGCCGTCGAAGCCGATGAAGATCCGGCGAACCTGCGACGGCGCGCAGCCGCCGGATCGATCGCGTTCGCCGGCGCGCTGACGAGCGCAGATTCGCGCGAGGCGATCACCGGTCTGCTCACAGCGATGCGCTCCGAGCCGCTCAATCCATCGCAACTCTTGAACCTCTGCGACCTGCTCGGTTCGTCCCCACTGGAGACCTCGATTCTCGACGCCCTGCAACTGTGGCTGTGCGAGGTCGGCGCCGAGGTCTCACCCGACGACAGCCGCTGGCAGGTCCTCCGCGATTCCGTCCGCAAGCGCATCGAAGTCAGGAAGTGAAGTAGCGCCATGAACCCCAATCGAATTCCGACCGCGATCGCCGCGCTCTGCGCAACGCTCTCCGCACAGGGTACCGAGTCCGAAGGTCCGGTCATGGCCATCGCTCACGGCTTCTCGATCGATGCGTCGACGGTGGTTCCCGCGGCGAATGCATCGACCCTCTTGATGAGCCTGACCGAGTTCTCGGACGCCGCACCGGACGACTGGCCCGGCACCGCCGGTCTCCCGAACTTCGCCGCGATCCTCGACGGACTTCCGCTGGACATCGACGCCTTCTCGATCGGCTACGACTACATCCAATCGACGCCGACGGGGATCGGCCTCGTGCCGCCGGGCAACTGGGCCGGCATCACGTTCTCGGTGACCCGAGCGTCGATCGGCGCTGCCGGCGGCGTGATCGCAGCGGAGTCCGGCACGGCCGCCGGCGCAGCGGGTGACGTCTTCTTCTACGTGCTTCCCGGCAGCGCCCTCCCTGCGAGCCTGATCGATCGCACGATGCGCAACCAGGACAGCTCGGAGATCGACATCGACGCACCCGCTGCCGCGGCAGACATCGATGCGCACGACATCTACGTAAGCCTCATCTTCCGCGAGAATCCGCAGATCGTCCCGTTGCTCCCGTTCGTGTCGGTGTTCTTCTCGGTGCGGAAGTCGGACGTCCCAGCAGTGCCTGTCGCCTGGTGGAGCGGCACCGTTCCGAGCGGAACCACGGTGTTCCGACGCGACTGGGTCGCCGGTGCATGGACCGCTCCGACGCCCTTCCTCACCTCGGCCGATCTCGGCATCACCGACATCGAAGACCTCGATGCTGTTGCGGTCGATCTCCTCCGCGGCCGCGTGTTGTTCTCCACCAGCAACCCGGCATCGAATCCCGGCGCGCCGCTGCGCGATCCGGTGCTGTATCACGGACTCGGTGGCCCCGGCCACTTCGTCTACAAGGTCGCGACCGGTGTGCCGATCAGCGATCGAATCGGATTGGTGCGCGTCGGCGCGATCGACGACGTCGACGGCATCTGCGCATTGGATCCCGGTCCCGGTGGGCAGATCCAACTCGACCGACTCATCGGCACGCCGACTCAGAGTCTGATTCCGAGCTTGCCGTCTCGCCTGGGAACCGGCGTCTATCGACGACGCACCGTGACGAACTCGATCGAGATCCACTCCTTCATGACCGGCTGGCCGCTGGCCGGCGCACCTTCACCAGGAGTCGCCGCTCTGCTCGTCGCTCCACTGTCACCACTCGCTCCGCTCACGCTGCTGTCGGCGAGTCCCCGGCCCAATCCGCAGAGTCCCTACACCGCCTTCGCCGGCCATCCGGAACACGCCGTGCTCGCGATGCCCAGCGATCCCAACCTGATCGGATTCGAAGTGTTCTTCCAATGGGTCGCGCTCGATGCGACGCGCTTCGATGTCGGCTTGCCGACCGGGATCAAGCTGTAGCCCGCCTCACCCCTGGCCCTCGACTCCGGTGGCCGGCGCACGGTCGTCAACGGCGCCCGTCCAAGATCGTGATGTCGCCGCGATCACCGGCGACCGCCAACCTGGTGCCGTCGGGTGAGAAGGCGACCTGCGAGACGAGATCGCCGTGCACATCGATCGTCGCGACGCAATGGCCTGAGTCGGCGAGCCAGATCCTCACGGTGCCGTCGGATGAGCCGGTGGCGATGCGGGTCCCATCGGGCGACATGTCCATGCCGCGAACCCACGCGCTGTGAGCCACCCAATTCTCGCGCTTCGAAGTACGCAAGTCCGTCACGTTCACCTCGAAGGCTTCCGTGACATAGAGCCGACTCCCGTCCCGGGAGAACAGGATCTGATGCACCGGTCCGGGCGCGGACATCGCACGGAGTCGACGACCATCTCGCGGATCGATCGCCACCATCTCTCGGTTCTGATCCAACCACAAGTTTCCGTGTTCATCGAACGCCAACTCCGATGCTCGTGGCTCGCATGGAATCGAACGTCGCTTCTGCGGATCGCGGACATCGAAGACGACGATCGACTTGCTGACGCCGCCGACCATCACTGCCGCGCCATCCGGCGTGAACGCCACACAGGTCGCCTCGAAGCCGCAATCTGCACGCCATCGAACCCTGCCGTCGGAGCGATCGAAGCAAACCACGGTCTCCCCGAACAACCCGGCCATGAGTGGACCGCCGGCCTGCTCGGCGATGTCGCGACCGACCGGTTGTTGCCAGGCTCGCTCGCCATCGACGGACCAAGCGGTGACCACGCCGGCATAGTCGACGGAGTACAGCCGCTGATCCGTGCGACTCCACAGGAGCCTGCCCACCGGGCGACCCGTCCCTTGGAATCTCGGGTCGTCCGCGCGCCGTCGTTGTCGCCAGACTCGACTGCGATGGCGCGCAGAAGTCGCGAGGACCACTTCGCCGGTGAAGTCCAGGTCGATGCTCGTCGGGTAGGTCTCTAGGCCGAGGAGCACGTCGACGAGCGTTCCGCGTGCGGCATCCCACAGGTACACGGCGCCATCGCGTCCACCGCTCGCGATCCACTTCCCATCACCGGAGAAGCAGACGCTCACGACGTCGCGACGTGAGTGCCCTGCCAACGTGAACTGCAGCGACAGATCCGCTGCCGAATAGACGCTGACTCGGCCTTCCAGTCGACCCAATGCAACGTGCGTGCTGCTCTTGGCGACCGCGTATGCGGCGTTGCTGTCGACGAGCGGCGTCTCGGTTCCCGAGGGAACGGACAGACAACGGAGATCGTTGTCGGAGAGCAGCAGCATCCGTTCCCGGTCGAGTTCCAAGACACCCCACAGGCCGGGCCGCTCTACCACGCGCGACCAACTCGTCGGATCGTGGAAGTCGCAACGGAACACGCCGCGATCATCGGTCCCGAGGATGCGGCCGTCGCAGTCCTCGCCGATGGATCGCGGCACCCGATCCAGCCGGACGCGCCCCTGCTCGGCACCCGTCGCGACGTCGAGCACGTGTAGATTGCCGTCGCCCGCAGCAACCGCGGCGAGACCTCGCGTGGAGTCGACGGCGATCCCACCGTGGAGCGGACTCGGCAGCTCGACGATCCACCGCGGCACGCTGCCGTCTTGCGAAAGGCAGCGAACGATGCCGCCCTCATCGACCGTCAGGATGCCTTGGCCACACCACCGACCGCGCTGCAGGTAGCGGCCGGGGTGGAGAAACTGCGCCACGGAGGTGTCCTGCCGGTGATCGAGCAGGTACCACTCGAAGCCGCGCAGCTGCTCCGGACATCGCATCAGCTTGTCGCGCGCCGCGAGAACCCCACCGCTTCGCAAGTCCTCGCTCGCGGCACTCACCGTGGCCGCGTAACCCAGCAGGGTCGCGCGGTCGCGCTGCGACAACGTCGCGATGTGAATCGCAGCCGGCACGACCACGAGACTCGCCGCCATCGCGATCAGCGCGGTCGCCACTGCGGGCCGGCGGCGCGCCCAACGGATTGCGACGGTCGTCCAGCGGGGTCGACGAGCGCGAACTCGACGCCCGCCGAGAATGGCCTCGATGTCGGCCAGGAACGACGCCATCGAGCCGAAGCGACCCGCGGGTTCCAAGTCGAAGGCCTTGTGGCAGACCGTCTCGGTATCGCGATCGATATTGCGGTTGCGCAATCGCGCCCGCAGCGGTCGACCTTCCAGGATCGCTCCGAGTAGCGTCTCGCTGCGTGCATTCCAGAACGGCTGCGCGAAGGTCAGCATCTCGTAGAGCGTGACCCCGAGTCCGTACACGTCGGTCCTGACATCGACGTTGCCGCCGCGCACCTGTTCAGGAGCCATGTACGGGAGAGACCCGATCTGCACACCGGTTCTGGTGAGAGACTCCTCGCCGACACCGAAGGCGAGTCCGAAGTCGAGCAGCACAACGCGACCATCGAAGGTGAGCATGATGTTCGACGGCTTCACGTCGCGATGGACGACACCCATCGAGTGGGCGTGACACAGGCCCTTGGCGACCTCCGCAGCGAGTCGCAGACAAACCTCGGGCCATTCCCCGCGATTCCACGGCAACGCTGAGGCTGCGCCCTTGGCCGCGAATGCGCGCTCCACGTCTGCGGCGCCGATCGTCTCCACCCGAACCGAGGACAGAGCGGCGAGCAACTCGGCCAACGACATGCCCGACAGTCGCTCCATTGCGATGAACGGGATGCCGTCGCTCGTCCCCGCCTCGAGCAGCTTCACGACGTTGGGGTGCTCCAGTCGCTTGACCGCTGCGATCTCCCGCTCGAACCGAGCGCGCGCAAGGGGACTGCCGAGTTGCCGATCGTGCCCGATCTTCACCGCAGCCGGCGATCGATCGTCGATGTCCTCCGCGTGATAGACGACCCCCATCCCGCCGCTCCCCAACGCGGAGAGCAACCGATAACGACCGACTCGCTCCCTTGGATTCTCGATTCCACCGAGCATCCCGGTGATCCCGAGCAGCGCGGCACGCCGGTGCAAGGCCGGCCCGAGCCTCGGATGGGCTTCGCACGCCGCGTCGATGGACCCCGCCCACTCACCCTCCGGCCGCTCGAAGCAGGCGGTGAGTATGGTGTCGACCATCCGGTCGTCGATCTCGGAGCTGGCCGGTTCAGTCATGATCGGCGACCAAGGAGACGATCGCGGGGCTTACCATGCTGCCATGAGCACGGACGGACAACCCCCTCCGAATGACCTGCTCCAGGGCGCGTCGCGAGGCGACGAGCGAGCCACGACCGTCCTGCTCACCGCCTATCTGGAGCGGCTTCGGGCCTACATCCGGCTCCGCTGCGGCCCGGCGGTTCGCGCTCGCGAATCGGTATCCGATCTCGTGCAGTCCGTATGCCGTGACATTCTCGAGCGAGGAACGAAGTTCGAGTTCCGCACCGAACCGGAGTTCCGCGCTTACCTGTTCACGACCGCGCTCAACAAGGTGCGGATGCGCGAACGAGAGATCGGCACGCTGCGCCGGGACGTGAAGCGCGAGGTCAACGAAGACCTCACTCGAGTCCACGATCTCGAGGCTTCCATCGCTTCCCCTAGTCGAGTCGCCGAGGCGGCAGAGGTCGCCGACGCCGTCGAACGCGCGCTCGATGAGCTTCCCGATCTCGAGCGTGAAGTCCTCACGTTGTCGCGGATCGTCGGCCTTCCGACAGCCGTCATCGCGACTCAGGTCGGCCGAGCCGAATCGTCGGTCCGACAGATCCTGAGTCGCGCGCTCGTGAAGCTCTCGCGCGCGCTCGACCGCGACTTGCGTTGATCGCACCATCAACCTCAGCGGTCGAGCTGGAACACGGCGCCCTGTCCCTCGAGCGTTCCGTTCGCGGCAGTCGCGCTGTTCGCCCACAGCCGACGCAGCAGCGCACCAGGACTCCCCGACGGGAGGATGTGGCGAACTCCGTCCGAGAGCGACACCGGTACCGGTGCGCGACTGGGGTCCGGAGTGAGCGCCTGCATCTGCAGCGGAGTTCCACCCAGAGCCGGGTCGTAGGGCCCGAAGGGCAGCGAGACGGAGAGTCCGCCCTGCGCGCTCGTTGTCCCGATCCCGGTCGAGATCAGGGGATCGACGCGCACCATTCCGCAGAAGCCCGGCAAGGTCAGCATCGGATCGCTGATGCCCAAGAAGTACGTCACCGGCTGGGAGACCGGCGCACCGGTGATGTTCAACGACAACGAACTGGTCAGACCGTTGGTGAAGTAGCTGGACGACAGGTCGAATGTCCCACAACCCGAGCCGACCGAGTCACCGGTGGACGACAAGGTCCGCAGCGACGCGTCGGCATCTGCGATGTAGTTGCCCGAGGAACTCGAGCCGAAGACCGTCAGATCCCACAGCAGATGACGAGCACCATCATGGAAGTATGGGACCTCCAGCGGGATCGTCGCATCGAAGCCGGCGATGCCCGCGACGGAGTTGCGCCAGTCCGGCAACGACACGTTTCGGCGTGAAAGCCCCACCCTGGACGCACCAACGTAGTTGGCGGCGAAGGAGGTCTGCATGTTGTCGATGTCGGTGGACCCCAATCGCAACTCTACATCCACGGTGCGACCAAAGGCGGAGCCGGACGACGTGATGTCGCGACGGAAGCTCAGTCGCTCGAACGTCAACGGCAGACCTTTCGTCTCGCGAGCGGCCTGCTGCACTCGCGCCGTCGGCAGTCCGAAGGGAAGTCCGGTGGATGTCGAACCGTCGGAAGCCACCCTCGACAGCGGAAACAGAGCGCGGGTCAGCGAGCGCCGCCGAACGATGATGTCCGCCACACCGTTGAGGTCACCGAGAACGATGTTCGACGCAGCCGTGCCGTAGGCGATGCTGGTCCCGTCGGCAGTCAGGTCGCCGATGGAACTGACGTCGTTCGCGAAGGCGCCTTGCCAGGTGTCGCTGACGAGCTCGACGAAGCCGCCGGCGATGTCGTAGAGGAACAGATCCGTTCGCCCGTTGGTGTCGCCCGGCACGAGGTTCGTCGCACCGCTCTCGAACACCACGGCGTTGCCTGTGGCACTGATGATCGGGAACAGACTCGACCCGTTGGCACTCGCGTTGGCGGGAGTGACCGAGAGCCTGCGTGTCTGCCTGGTCTGCCGGTCATGGAGGAACACGTCCGTCTGCCCATTGAGATCACCGGCAACGAGATTGCTCGCCAGACTCGAGAACGTGACGTAGCGGCCGTCACCGCTGATGCTCGCGGTCGAGCTTCCGGTGTCGGCCTCCTGACCCGTACTCGAGACGCTCACCCGAGTCGTCCGATTGCTCACGCGATCGCGCACGAAGATGTCGGCGACGCCGTTGGTATCGCCCGCCACGAGGTTG
>JBFXDD010000059.1:0-10714 GCA_050181465.1 Planctomycetota bacterium | reverse complement strand
CGCGGTCGAGCTTCCGGTGTCGGCCTCCTGACCCGTACTCGAGACGCTCACCCGAGTCGTCCGATTGCTCACGCGATCGCGCACGAAGATGTCGGCGACGCCGTTGGTATCGCCCGCCACGAGGTTGCTGGCGTCGCTCGTGAACACCACGTATCGCCCATCATCACTGATGGCCCTCGGGCTCACTCGGCTCGCTCTGTTGGCCTGCACACCGGTATCGGACACACTGATCCGCGAAAGAGTCTCGAGCAGGCGATCCCGCACGAAGACATCGTTCGCGAGGTTCGTGTCCCCGCCGATCCCATTGACCAGATTCGTGGCATTCGAACCGAACACGACGAATCGACCGTCGGCGGAAATGCTGGGAGTGTCGCTTGGCCCGTTCGACAACCCGGGGAGGTAACTGTCTGCCCCCCACTTGCTCACCAGTTCGGTGACCTGCCCCTGCAAGTCACGCACGAAGATGTCCTGGGCCCCGTTCGTGTCGCCGGTCACGAGATTGCTTGCCAGGCTCTGGAAGGCCACGAAGCGCCCACTACGTGCGACGGCCGGCTGACGCGATGCGCCGTTGCCCTGGATGAACCCGGTACCGCTGGCAGCTCCGACCGAGATCCGGGTGGTGGACCCGGCGTTGCGATCGCGCAGGAACACATCTTCCGTACCGTTGGTGTCCGCGGGCGTGAGGTTCGTGGCCACGCTCGCGAATGCGACGAGTCGACCGTCATCGGACATGGATGCTTGTCGGCTGAGCGCGTTGCCTTCGGCGCCGAAGGTACCGAGATTCACTCGTGAGTACTGCGAATGCGGATCGACCGGGGGCGTCGCCTGCGCGAGGAAGATGCCGCGACCGTAGGTGAACGCGTAGAGATCGGAGCCGCGGAAGACGAGCTCGCTGATGTCCGCGGCTGCGGGTCCCTCATCGCTGGCCGACCAGGACGCGCCGTTGTCGGTCGAGACGAAGAGCCCGACTTCGGTGCCTGCGTAGATCCAGTCGTACACGACAGGATGCACTGCGAGCGAACGAATCGGCGCTGCCGGGAGCGCCGAAGACCCGGAGCCGCCGCGAAGCGACCAGGTCGCGCCACCGTTCGAGGAGTAGGCGACGTTGTTCGACGAGTAGCCGCCGAAGCTGACATAGACCCGCTCGGGACTCCGCGGGTGCACCACGATCTTCAACGGCACGCGGGCCGGCAGTGGCGACGCGGAGACTCGAGTCCAAGTGGGTGTCGTGGCTCGCGCGTTCGTAGTCTTCCAGATCTGACCCGATCCGTAGCCGACATAGACCACGTCCGAGTTGCCCGGCGCGACGGCGATGGAGAGCACGTGCGACGATCGATTCGGCGCGATCGATCGCCATACCGGCGTCGCGGCCTTCGGATCGCAGACGAAGAGCTGCCACTGGCCGCTGTAGAGGCGACGATCGTCATTGGGATCGAGCACCAGCGGTGCGATGAAGGGACCATCGGCCGCCATGCCGGCCTCCGGCGGGTCGAACCGAAACGGCTGACCGCTGCCGCTGTATCGAAACACTCCTGCAAACTGGGACTCGCCATACATGAAGGTGCTGTCCGCGCTGTCTGCCGCGCAGTCACCACCGTCGAACGGATAGAAGTTGGTGAAGGTCGTCCGGTTGGTCCCTTGCGAGATCACGGAACCGCGATCTTGCGTGCCCCCGAAGACGCGATTCGTCGCCGACACGGCACCGCCGTGGAACTGGGTGATGCCCAGCGTTTGATTCAGACTCGTCCACGTGACGGAGGTTCGCGGTGCGTGGATGTCCGTGCACTGATAGACGCCGCCGTCGCAGCACACCAAGACGGTCTTGTTGGTGGTGCCGTTGTAGGCCGGATGCGGGACTACGGCGTGAATGTCGGGATGCAACGCACCCTGGATGTCCTGCCAGAGGGCGCCGTTGTCGAGCGTTCGAATCATCGTCACGCCGCCGATCAGGACATGCTGCGAGTTGAGCGGACTGACCCACACCGTGTTGTTGTAGTCGCCTTGCCTGGCGCCCAACGAACGATTGGCCGGGATCTCGATGTAGGAGATGCCTCCGTTCGAGGACCGCATGACATAGGTCTGGTCGCCGGTCGAGAAGACGTTGGCCCAGACGATCGTGCGTGAGCTCGCCGACATGCCGAGCTCGACTCGCAGCGCGCCCGCAGGCATCCCGCCCGCAAGCCCCCACGTCGAGCCGCCGTCGAGACTGTAGTAGGCCGCCTGGTTGGAACCGGCGACGACCCGGTTCGGGTCCACCACGTTCCATTCCAGGTCGTAGAACCGCTCGTTCGCCGCCGACGTGCGGACGCGACTCCAAGTGATGCCGGCGTCCACCGTGCGCCATACACCCGTCCGGGTCGCAGCCAGGAGCGTGCCCGCGTTCGTCGGATGGATGACGATCTTGCTGACGAAGTCGAAGTTCGCGTTGATCGTCGACGGCAACCGACTCCAGGTGAAGCCGAAGTCCATCGATCGATAGATCCCGGCCCCTGCGGCGCCGGTGAACGCCTCGCCGGTGCCGGCATAGATCACGTCCGGCAGCGACGCATGCGAAGCCAGAGTGGACACGGTCAGGACGGGCAGGAAGTCGTCGACCGGATTCCAGACCTGCCCCGCGTCCGGAGTGATCCACAGGCCGCCGCTGGCCGAGGCCAGGACCATGCGGTTGGCGTTCGCCGGATGAATGACCAGGGCACGACAGCGGCCGCCGATGTTCTGCGGTCCGAGCCATCGCCAAGATCCGCGATCGACGCCGCCGCCGCCCTCCATGGCCACCACCGTGTCGCGCTGTTCCTTGGCCTTCATCTGCGCGTCGAAGGGAATCCGGCCGTGCTCGTCGAGCCGCTCTCGCAGGCGTTGCTGCGCTGCCGCATCGGGGTGTTCGCCGCCGGCGCGGTCGTCCTGAAGCCGCCGACCCGGACTCTCGATCGAGGTCGTCGTCGCCGGTCGGGGCCGTTCCGGAACGAGCAAGGACGATGGCAGGTACGCCAACAGCGCGACCGCAAGGATGGTTGGGATCTTGGACATGATTCGAGCCTCGAGGGGAGGAATGCGGGTGCGCCCGTCCGCGATGGCCAAATCGCCGAATTCCGAAGCGCTGCGGATGAAGTCGAGAATTCCTGCCACGCGCGCCCCGCCAGGCGGATCCTTCCGGTGTGGGTATCGCGATCGCCACACTGCTCCTTGCCCTGGGTGCCCTGCCGCTGCTCGTCTTGTCGAGTTCGCGGCAGCGCTACGGACCCGAAGGGCCGGTCGGCGCGCACATGGTCAGTGGGCCGCTCGCGCTGCTCGTCAGCCTGGCGATCTGGATAGGAGTGGCCGGCGGGAGTTGCGACCCCTCCGGACTGCCGCGCTGGACGATCTACCTCAGCCTGCCCGGTGTCGTCGTCAGCCTGACCATCGCGAGCATCATGGCCGGCACGCGAAGCGAGTCCGCGCTCGGTCGGTTCGGAGTGTACGGCACCCTCGCGGGCGCCTTGTTTACGCTCCACGGGCAGCGGCTCGGCGACGGTCAGCTCGGTGCGCAATTCGGCATGGCGCTGGTATGGCTCTCCGCGCTAGCCAGCTACGGGATGCTCGCTTGGATGTGGCTGGCCAGCGTGAAGCGACGGAGTGAGGCAGCGGCGAATGCGATCACGCGTCAGACCGAGTTCGAACGCGGGCAGGAGATCCATCAGCGCGAGGAATGGAGCAAGCTTCCGGAGCAACCCGCGCTCTGGCAGCTCATCCAATTCGTCCATTCGGTCGCGCCGGAAGTGCGCCAAGCTTGTCTGGAGAAGACCGCGAACCTGCCGAATCTGACGGAAGCGATGAACGCACTGCTGGAGACCGGTTGGGCGTCACACTCGCTCCGTTATCTCGCCAAGGACTATCCGACCACCACGGCCCCGCTCGCCGCAGCGCTGTCCGCCTTCCTCCTCAAGGAAGCCGCACGTTGGAAGAGCACACTCGATCCGAAGTGCAATCCCGGTTCGTGGTACTTCAATCTCCAACCGGCGATCGAGGCGGCCGAGCGCGTGGCCAAGGACGGGGGAGATGTTCGCGATGCGATGCAGGCGTGGGCAGAACTCCTTCACCGAATGCCGGGCCTGCAGGACCTCCGGCAACGAGCCCTTCGGCTCGTCTAGTCAACCGGAAGCGACGTGACCATGACACATGCCGGCATACCCGAAGAGCTAGAGTCGTTTCCGGCTCCGCTGCTCGAACTCGTCCTTGCCGAACTCGCCGCGGGCAATGCCATCGAGGAAATCGGCCACGGCTTTCCCGCAGCCCCCTGCGGCGCGTATTGCCGACTTCGCGAGATGGTGCGAAGTCGTGAGCGCACGAAGTCGAGCTCGCTCGATTTCTACGAGCGCAACAGCAGCAGCTACTCGGGGGAGTGGACTGACGGTCAGCGCCACTACTTCGTCCTGGAACCGCCGCTCCCCGAAGAGCCGCCGCCGGACATGGATGCCATCCGCGAGCGAATGAACCGCGGCTCCGGATGGCCGTCGAACCCCTCTGCTTCCTCGACGGTCGCTCGGGAAACTGCCGAGCACCGGCCGCCGCAGAGCACCAGTTCCACGCTGGTCGAGCAGTTCCGCGCCAGCATGGTCATCGACTACGACCGCTGGCGCGAAGGAACCGGCTACGACCTCGATCTCATCCGGTCGGCGTCGGCCACCGAGCGCGAGCAGATCGAGCTTCTGCTCGTCAATCACGGTGTGCAAGACTGGCGCGACGTGCAAGCGCTTGCCGCGCTGCGCGGCTCACGCTGTGAGGAGATGTTGGTGCGCGCGAGTGCATCCCTCGACACGGACATCCGTCTCGCAGTCTTGGACTATGCGCCCGACCTCTTCGACGAGGATCGCAAGACGGAGTTCTTGGTCCGAGCCATCGACTCCGCAGCGACCTACGGTGGTCTGACGCGGCTGCTCGACCACATCGTCGCCTTTCATCCGCCGGCGGTCATGGATGCGCTTTGGCACGGTCTTCTTCGCCGCGACGGCAAGACCGCCGTGCACCTGGCGGCCCTCCTCCTGTACCTCCACGGCGGCGCGGAGGAGCCCTTCGATTGGAATCACCGCCCGTTCTTCCTGCGCTTCCTCACCGAGCATCCCCGGGAGCGGGCCGCTCTCGTTCAGGAGCTTCGAACTCGCGTGGGACTCGGTCCGCTTCCACGCTGAGCGATCCATGCACCGATCCAGGCACCGAGTGTGTTCGCCAGGAGATCGGTCGCGGCGGGAATGCGCTCGGCGAAGAACACCTGCGCGACTTCCATGCTGACACTCACTGCCAGGCCGAGCAGCACGGCGGCGACACGCCGGCAGCCCGCGCGGACTGCGAGCCAGCCGATCGGTAGGAAACCGAGCACGTTGACCAGCACCTCGAGGGCGTCGAGCGGCGGAAACCCATAGCGATCGATCACGCGGCGGAGGCGCGCCGGCAGCCAGAGCACGTCCGACGGCGAGCGGGTCGCCGATGGACCCAGGAGTTCGAAGACCTGCGTCCCTGCCGTGATCCGCGCCAGCTCGATCCGACCGCGCCAGCCGCGCTCACCGACCGGGGAGTCTCCCAAGATCAGGATCGGATCCGGATCCCAGGCAGAGAAGACGTCCGCCGTGGCCGACTCCGCCGCCGCACCGGTGGTGGCACATCGCACGGCAAGTCGCGCCGCCTCGATCTCCAGCGTGATGTCCCGACTCCCCTGCGACTGAGCCGGGTCCAAGGCGAAGAGATCCGGCAGAACCAACGGCGGCGTGCCGGACGGATCCGAACCCGTGCGGCGCACCCGAACCACCAGGTCGGCGTGATCCTGGCCGATGGTGAGGTTCGCGCGCTCGTGATCGATCCCGAGTTCGACGATCCGCGCCGGTCCGCCCTGCTGAGGATCCGCAGTCTGCACGCGAAGCGCGACCTCCATCGCGCCGGCCGCTCGCGCTGCGCGCACGATGGTCGCACCGTCGCCGACGAGTCGCGAGTTCGTCTCGAAGTTCGCCCCCGACGATCCGACGGTCACGGTGTTGGGCCGCCAATGCGGCGACTCCACGGCGAAGGGCCACGTCGCCGCAGCCCAGTAGCAAGGAATGAGCGCGAGGCAGGCGAACCACGCCGAGCGGGAACTCCGCATGCTCGCTACCTTACGGCGCCGATGACTCAGTCTCGTCATCCCTGGCGGTTTCGTCTCGCCACCGTCGTGATCGCCGCGCTGGCCTTCGGCGTGCAGCAGCTTTGTGCGATCGCGCCGGCTTTCACCGAGCGTTGGTATTCGCAGGGGGTGTATCCGCTCCTCGCGCGCGGACTTCACCTGCTGACCGCGTGGTCCCCGGTTGCACTCGGCGAAGTCGGTTTGCTGGCCTTGATCGGCTGGACGCTCGTGCGCTTCCTGCGCGGCATCCGGCGAGCATGGCGTCGTGAGATCCGCTGGGTCGACGCTGGCTTGCGCGGATTCACTTGGTCGGCGAGCGTGCTGAGCATCGGCTTCACGCTGTTCATTCTGCTGTGGGGCATAAATCACTCGCGCGAGCCGTTCGGCAAGCGCATCGGGATCGATCGCGCCGAGACCAGCACTGCGGCGCTCGCCCGCACGGCCGAGAAGCTGGCGTTGCGTGCAACAAGCACCCGGCCCGCAGGAATGCAGTCGATCTACGACGAACTCGACGGCCGCTGGAGGACGGGGGTCGCGATCGCCTACGCCGCCGCGGGCAGGGAGCTGCCGGTGCTCGCCGGCCCACCCCCGATGCTGCGCTTTCCCTGGATCTCACGAATCCTCACGCTCACTTCGACCGCCGGCATCTATTCGCCATTCACCGGCGAGTCGAACGTGAACGCCGACATGCCGGTGATCTGGATGGCGTTCTCGGCATTGCACGAGAGTGCGCACTTCCGCGGTTACGCGCGCGAAGACGACGCCAACTTCATCGCCTGGTGGGTCGGCTCGAAGTCCGACGACCCACTCTTGCGCTACGCCGTCGAATTCATGGCTTGGCGTTATGCCATGGCGCCGTTGAAGCGCGCCGACTACGGCGAGTGGAAGCGAGTCCGCGGCCTGGTCAGCCCCGAAGTGCTCGCCGACGAGCGCGCCGAACGCGAGTTCTGGGACCGGCAGCCGAAACGACTGCATGAGACCCTGACCACGATCGCCAACATCACCAACGACGCCTACCTGCGCTCTGCGGGACACGGCGACGGCATCGCGAGTTACGGGCGCGTGGTCGACTGGTTGGTGGCCGTGCTGGAGCGCTGATTCGCACCTCGCGGCGCCGCAGCTCTCTGGCATGATGCCGGTTCGATGAGCGATCGGACCGCGGACTTTCAGGACTGGCGCGCGCAGGTCGAGGCCGGCCTCGGCAAGAGCTACGACTCTCTCCGGTGGATCACGGGAGACGGACTCGAGGTGCCCCCACTGCTGCGCAGCGAGGACAGTGCGGCACTCACGCAGGGAGCGCCGGCGACCGCACCGGTGTCGCCGACCGGCTTCGCGATCCGCGAACTCATCGTGGCCGCCGATCCGCGTGCGGCTGCGGCCCACGCCCGCTGGGCACTTCAGCAAGGCGCCGACGAGATCGAGTTCCGTTGCGATGAGCTGTGCCGCGAGGCGATGTCGCCCGGGATCGACCTCGGCGAGGAGAGCGACGACGACGACGATCCCTTCGCGATCCCCCTGCCGGGCGAAGGCGGTGTCGCGATCCACACCCGACGCGATCTCGAAGCGACGCTCGATCGATTGGACCTGTCGACGACGTCGTTGTGGTTCTCCGCCGGGGAAGGCGCTCTCGCCGTGCTCGCCTGGTGGATCCGCATCGCGAAGAGTCGCCGGATCCGACCCGAAGCGCTGCGCGGCGGCGTCGACATCGATCCGATCGATCAGATCCTCGCGCGCCGACTGCGACGCGAGGACGACGCGACGGCGACCTCGCGCCGCACGTCGCCGCAGTCCGTCTTCGACACGCTCGCCGGCGTGCTGCACTTCGCGCAGCGCGAGTTGCCGGGCGTTCGTCCGCTGGTGCTCGACGCGCAGTCCTACCACCTCGCCGGCGCGCCGGCCGCGCTCGAGCTCGGTTTGCAGCTCGCCGCGACCGTCGAGATCGCGCGCGCGCTGGTCACCCGCGGCATCGCGTTCGACGTCCTCACCCGTCACGCGAGCGTGCGTATGCAGGTCTCGCACGAGATGTTGACCGAGGTGGCCAAACTCCGCGCCCTCCGCGAGTGTTGGCGACAGCTCGCGCGCGCCTTCGGCAGCAAGACACCCACGGCGACGCCACACGTGCTCGGACTCACCAGCGCGCGCTTCCGTGCGGACATGGTCGATCACGAAGTCAATCTGATCCGCAGCTCGCTCGCCGCGACGACCGCGTCGATCGGCGGCTGTGACAGCTTGATCGTGATGCCGCACGACGGCTCGGATCGAATGGGCGTGCACGATCTCGCCCGCAATACCGGCTTGCTGCTGCGACATGAGTCGCACGTCGGCTCCGTGACCGATCCGCTGAGCGGCAGCCACGCGATCGAAGTGCTGACCGATTCTCTCGCGCGCCGGGCGTGGCAACACATGCAGGCGATCGAGTCGATGGGCGGCTTCCTCGCCGCGGCGCAGGACGGACGGTTGGCCGCGATGGTCGCCGATGCCGAGAGCGCGCGCGCGAGCGCCTTCGCGACTCGTCGCCGGACCCTGGTCGGGATCAACCGCTATGCGGATCTGTCGCGCGAGGACTCCGAGACGGCAGCGATGGAACTCGACGATCTTGAGGCCTTCGAGGAAGCGCATGTCGCGCGCTTCGAGAAGTTCCTCGATCGGCGGCGCGGCGATCGCGCCGAGGCGCAGTTGCTCGCGTTGCGGCGCGCGACGACGACGAACCTGATGGCGACCGCGCTCGAGGACGGCGTCGACGAGCTCACCCTGGAGGAGTTCTGCACCGCGCGCTGGCCCGATCGCGAGCGCGACGTCGTCCATCGGCACCTGCTCTTCGCGAGCACGGACGGCGCACCCTTCGAGGAATTGCGGATATCGGCGCGCGAGCACGAGGAGCCGGGACGCCCGCGTCCGCGGGTCGTCGTGCTCCGTCTCGGTCGTTCGCCGACCGTGTTGGCGAAGGCGGACTTCGCGCGCGATGTGCTGCGCGTCGGCGGACTCGAGCCGGTCGATGTCGAGTGGGCCGCCGAGGGCGATGAGCCCGATCTTCCCGCCGCGCGCAGCGCGATCGTGGTCTGCGCCGAGGATGCCGACGGCCTCGCGAAGCTGGCACTCGTGCGCGGTCTCGCCACCGGTGCGACGCTGATCTGGGCCGGCAAGCCCGACGCGGCCGTCGAGGCCGCTTGCGACTTCGCGGTCCATCGCGGCGTCGATGTCGTGGCCGCCATCGCGCGCCTGCATCGCAGCCTCGGCATCGTGATTCCCGAGGACATGGATGAGGAGGACACGGACAACGAGAACACGGCTGACGAGGACGCGCACGAGAACGAGTAAGGCGCGTGCGGAGTCGGCACAGCGGATGCGGCCGGTCCGGCCGCGATCGTCACGGACGAAGTAAATCGCGGGGGTTGGTCAGGAAGAACTCTTCGAGTGCGAGTCCACCTTGTCCGAGAAGCAGGGGGCGCGCTTGTGGGTGCTTGCGCAGGAATGCCCGCAGGCCGTTCGGATGTTTGGGAATTCCGCTCTTCACTTCGATCGCCCACAACGCATCGGCCGCACGAACCACGAAGTCGACTTCATCGTTTCGGTGTCGCCAATAGGTTCTCTCATACGGGAGACCCTGGAGATGGTTGAGCAGGTGTGCGCCCACTGCGTTCTCGATCAAGCGGCCCCACCAGGTCGAGTCGCGTCGGGCCTCGTCGAAAGAACGCAGGCCCAACGCCGAGACCAGCGCGTCGTTCCAGAGAATGACCTTCGGGCTGGAGCCGCGACTGCGCGCATCGCCTGCCGAGAATCGTTCGAGCCCACTCACCAGGAACGCCTTCTCGCAAAGCCGCAGGTAATCAGCCAGCGTGGTCGTGTTGCCCGCATCCTGAAGCTGACCCAACATCTTCTGGTACGACAGAATCTGCGCGGGAAAGCGTGCGACGAGCGCGAACATGTGCCGCAGGAGCGTGGGTTTCGCGATACGCCGCAAAGCGAGGACATCGCGCGAGAGGACCGTCTCGACGAGGGAGGCGGCGACGTAGCGACGCCAAAGCTCTTCGTCTCCGATCAGCGATGCTGCTCCGGGATAGTCGCCGAAGTACACCCACTGATCGAGATCCCATCCGAACGCCGCTCGACACTCGGCGAAGCTCCAGTGCAGACAGCGGTGAAGCAGGAAGCGACCGGCGAGGCTCTCGCTCGTGCCTTCGGCGAGCAAGAGCGCGGACGAGACCAGCAGGATCACGCGAAGGTCGCGGGAATGCGCACGATCGTCGTCCCACAGCGCCTTGGTGGTTTCGCTCCAGCCGCTCACCTTCTGCACCTCATCGAGGATCAGGAGCGGGGCCTTCCCCGCGTCGCGCCGCGCGAGCCCCCAGTGCGACTCGATCCACTCGGGTCCCGGAGGCAGCGGGAGGTCGGCCGTCGCGTAGTGCACGGGGCCGCGCCAGCCCTCGCCCACTTGGCGAGCCGCCGTGGTCTTGCCCACTTGCCGCGGCCCGACGATCACTTGCAGTAAGGCCTGCGGAAGCTCGATGGCAGCCTCGAGACCGGCCACCACGCTGCGTCGAGACGTGCGCATCTCTGGATGGTACAAGCACTTCCGACATCGACGAC
>JBFXDD010000058.1:0-21272 GCA_050181465.1 Planctomycetota bacterium | reverse complement strand
AGTCGTCGCCTTGCGACGGCAGCAAGACGGCAGCCTGCGTCGAGTCCACGGCGCGTGGAGTCTGCCGGATGGTGCGGCGGGCTTGATCGTGCGCTGAGGACACAGGGGCGGCGAATTCGACGTGCGGATTGCTCTTACTAGGCCGTCGATTCGTCACCGCACCACGGCCGACGGCAGCACGCCCCGACTCTCCATCGCCTCGTCTGGCAGTCCGTTGAACTCGGCACACCAGGACTGGCAACCACTCTGCCACTGGAAGACTTCGACTAGCCCGGACAATTCTTGAACGTCTGCAGCGATCGCCACAAGTCGCGCCCGGCTGCGTCGCTACGTCGGCTCCTCCCTGGCAGCGTAGCTACAGCTACGCTTCAGTCGTCGACCGACGCAGCTCCTTGCCGGACATCGACCTGCGGCGATCTCGCGACGACGTTCACGAATAGTCCGGGCTAGCGGTCGGCGACCGTGAACGTGGACCTCGACGGGGACCGACGGATAGCGCGGTAGAGACATTGCGTCCCCCGGTCACCGCAATCGCGTCTGGGCCCAGCTCGACTGGGCAATTCCAAGGCGGTCGCTCTGGGTCGGCCCCGAGGTGTGGGGCCGCAGCACGCATTCCGCTCGAGAAACTCAATGGAACGACAGCGTTGATTGGATCGCCCGCCGACCGGGTTCGGCCCGTCACCAGTGCGCATCGGATCCGAAGCAATGCACCGTTCATTGACGGTTCCAAGGACCGAGAATAGACTCGGCGCGCTCGCCTGGATCTGAGGTCCTCAATCATGCGACTCGAACCAGTCTATTTGCTCGCCCCCGAACCGAAGTTACCGCCCACTCGCCGCCGGGCGTTGTGGATGGCCGCCTTCGGGTGCGGCGCCGCGATGTTCGGGGCCGGTTTCTTGACGGGCAGGCGAACGCGCGAGGAGTCGCCGTCCGCACTCGACGCAGACGAGGTCATTCTCGAGCACGCCGTCACGCTCGCGCAATCTGACGACAGCACATTTCTGGCCCATCGCGCCCAGTTTCTCTACGCATGCGCCTTGGGACGGCAACCCCTCGAGCGCCTGCGGCACGGCGTTCAACGACTGGCAGCACTCGCCGTGAGCGATTCCGCCAACGCCGCAAGCACTCTGCTCGATCCGTCCGCTCGGCGGGCACTCGCCCGCCAGATCCTGAACATCGCCGAGAACGATGAACTCGGCACGCCGATCCTCTCTAGCGGGCTCGTAGATGCCCTCCGAGCGCTCTCTCGGTAGACCGTGCTTGCAATGACTCCCGACACGACGAGTCCGAAGCAACGCCCACAGGGCGGAGTTCGGGCACCCGAGACCGTCGTTGAGGGCGGCGTGTTGGAAATCGACGTGAGCAGTGGCGTCAAGTCGGTGAGCCTCGTCATCCCTGGTCACGGCAGATTCACCGTGCCGGTGGTCGACGGCGTCGCCGAGTGGCGCTTGCCCCCGAGCATCCCCGGCGGCGCAACGATCTTCATCTCTGACCGCAAGTTACCATCGCCTTCGGCCGCAACCGTGGAAGTGGTGTCCAACCAATGACTCCCAGCTTGCCCTCCCTCTTCGCGCTCGCACTCGCAACGACGGCCTCACTGACCCTCACGGACGCGGTGCGCACTCAAGCACGCCTCGTCGTTCCGGCCAGTGCGACCGATGCCGAACAGCCGTCGTCTCACGCCGCACCAGGAATCGGATTCGATGGTCGCATCCAATTCATCATCGATGAAGCAGCATTGCTCGCCGCACGCGGTCGCAATCTGCTGGCCCTCGAGTTTCGCCGTGACACCTCACGAACTACGGACCTGCCCGCCGGCAGCGCGCTGGCAAGCGTACGGATCGGTCGCTCACTCGTTCCCGCACACGCTGCGATCGCAGACTTCGCCAGCAACGCACCGAACACCAACCTCGTCTTCGCAGGGTCGCTGCAAGTAGCGACATCGAGCGTGAGCGGCTACGTCGGGTGGGTCGCACCACACACCCTTCGCATCGACTTCCAGACGCCGTTCGCCTACGCGGATGGCCCACTCGCAATTGAGATCGATGCGAGTTCCGTGCAACCGAGCTGGTGGCCGCTCGACACCGCCCATGATGCTGCTCGCGGCACCGTGACCAAGCTCGGGAGTTCGTGTTCGCCATTCGCTCTGTCGGGTGCACACGGCTCCGAGAGCGTCGAGGCGGATCCTGCCGAGCTGGTCGCTGGATCGACGGCGACCTTCACACAGTCGACTGCACCGTTCGCCGGCGCCATCGGGTTACTCGCATTCTCGCCGCTCGCTGTACCGTGGAACTTGAACGTAATCGGTGCGCCCGGCTGCGCACTTCATGTCATGCCGATCGCTTCGATCCCGCCGACAATGAGTCACCACTCGACGGTCCATGGCAGCACCCACGCCTTCACCATCGCGTTGCCCGCCGACCCGGCGCTACTCAGCGCACGCCTCGTCTGGCAGTCCGTCGAACTCGGTAGTCAGGGACTGGCAACCACAGAAGCGCTCGACTGCACGCTCGCCGCATCGCTGCCGAGCCTCGGCATCGCGATGCTCGAAGCGCGCGCAGGCGGCATACCGGTTCTTCGCCATCATCACGTGCCCGTCGTCGGCCTCTTGCACGACTGAGCGTCACCGCGCGACGTCGCTGACGTCACTCTCGAGCTCGTACCGCACGAGCGGCACGAGCTTCGGCCACCGCGGGAAATCGTGCGCGCGCTCGCCAACCCGCCGGAAGCCCAGACTCTCGAGAATGCGGATGGATGGGAGGTTGTCGGCGAGTACCTCAGCCCAAAGGGCTCGCAGTCGAAGGTAGTCGAAGGCGACGCGCACCGCCGAGCGCACTGCATGACGCCCGACGCCCCGACCTTGCTCGGCACGCCCGACCCAGTAACCGATCTCGCCCACACCGTCCGAAATCCCGTGGAAGCCCACGAGACCGACGAATCGGCCCTCGTCCTCGATCGCGAACACGTGCGCCGTGCCCGCGGCACGCTCCCGTTGCAAGTGCGCGAAGAACATCGCCGCACCATCCGGAGGATAAGGGTGAGGAACTCGTGTCGTCGCTGCGATCGCCGGGTCGGCGGCGAGTTCCTGCAAGGCCGGTAGATGCGACTCGTTCAGACGATAGACGCCGCAGGTTTCTTCGATCGGACGACGCGAGGCGCTCATGGCACGACCAGCGTAGCGCGACGAACGAGCCGCGGCGCCAGTCACATCATCGCCATGGGATCGACATCGAGAGTCACCCGCAACGAGTGCGTGGTTCGATCCTCCACGTCGGCCAGCCTCATCATCGCTTGGGCGAACGAATCC
Source organism: Planctomycetota bacterium (assembly GCA_050181465.1). Taxonomy (GTDB): domain Bacteria; phylum Planctomycetota; class UBA1135; order UBA1135; family UBA2386; genus JACRLW01. The sequence goes on along the minus strand of JBFXDD010000058.1, from coordinate 17,965 downwards.
TGTGTGAAGCACTTCAGCAGCAGGTGCATGCGATGGCGATCGTCGACGCGCGCCATGATCGCCGGCGCCGGGCCCAGAACTTCGGTGTCGCTCAGGTCGCGCAGCTCCTCGCGCAGCGCGACCGCGGCCTCCTTCGCCTCGGACTCTCGCTTGCTCTCCAGCAGTACTCTCACGAGCCGCGAGTACGGCGGATAGCCCGTCGCGCGCCGGAACGAGAGTTCCTGTCGCACGAACTGCTCGTAGTCGTTCGCCGCAGCCGCTGCGACCGCGTAGTTGTCGGGACAGTGGGTCTGGACCACTACGGTGCCCGGCTTCTCGCCGCGCCCGGCACGTCCCGCTACCTGATGCAGCAACTGAAAGGTCCGCTCGGCGGCCCGGAAGTCGGGCAAGAACAGGCCGACGTCCGCCGAGATCACACCCACCAGCGTGACGTCGGGAAAGTCGTGCCCCTTGGCGATCATCTGCGTCCCGATCAGGACATCGATCTGCCGCTTGCGGAACGCGCCGAGAACCCGCTCGTGCGCACCCCGCTGCCGCATCGTGTCGGCGTCCATCCGTGCGACGATCGCATCTGGAAACAGCCCGCGCACCGCGGTCTCGACCCGTTCAGTGCCTGCCCCCAACTCGTTGAGTCGCGGATGCGAACACATGCCGCAAATCTCGGGTCGCCGCCGCTCGTGCTGACACCAGTGACAGACTAGGCGGCCGCGCCGCACGTGCCAGGTCAAACTGATGTCGCAATGCGTGCACTTCACCGCGGTGCCGCAGCTCGGACAGACCAGCACCGGCGCGTAACCACGCCGATTGAGGAACAGGATCACCTGATCGCGCGCTCGCAAGCGCTCCGCCATCAGCAACTGCAGCGTACGCGAGATCACGATCCCGGCCACACGCTGCTCCTTGCCTTCCTTTCGGAGATCCTCGATGAGGATGCGCGGCACCGTCCCGCGACCCGCGCGGTGCGGCAACGACAGCAACTCGTAGGCACCGCGCCGCGCACGACCGAAACTCTCCAGAGTCGGTGTCGCCGAACCGAGAACGACGACAGCGCCCTCGATCTGCGCGCGCACGATCGCCGCCTCGCGCGCGTGATAGCGCGGCGTGCTGTCCTGCTTGAACGACGACTCGTGCTCCTCATCGATGACGATGAGTCCGACGTCGCGCAAGGGCGCGAAGAGTGCCGAACGCGCGCCGATGGCTATGCGCGCCTGACCGCGCGAGAGCCGCAGCCATTCCCTCGCGCGCTGCGCACCGGTGAGTCCGGAATGCAGCACAGCGACGTCGGGGAAGCGCTGCGCGAATCGCCCGACCGTCTGCGGCGTGAGCGAGATCTCCGGCACGAGCACGATCGCCGAACGATCCTGGGCGCGCACTCGCTCGAGGATCCGCAAGTACACTTCCGTCTTGCCGCTGCCGGTCACCCCGTGCAGCAGGAATACTCGGTGCTCACGGCGATCGAGCACCTCGCCGACCTTCTGGACCGCTCGTGCCTGGTCCTCGTTGAGTTCCGGCGGCGGCCCCCCGGCGCTCGTGTCGGGCACGAGCGACTCCGCTTCTTCGTCGATCAGTCGACGGCGGAGAATTCCGTGCTTGACCAGGGTCTGCCAGGGACTGCTGCTGGTGTTGGTCTGCCGCTCGAGTTGCAGCGTGGGCATCGGACCGTCCCACTCCAGCACCGCAGCGAGCACGCGCGCTCGCTGTTCGGAAGTCTCTTCGAGTCGATCCAGCGCAGCGCGCGCGAGGTCGATCGGGGTTGCGAGTTCGACATGCGGCACCTTGCGTGCGCCGCGCTGCTTCGTGATTGCCGGCAGCATCGCATCGAGCGCTTCGCCCAGTGCGCAGCCGTAGTCGCCGGCGATCCTCGCAGCGAGATCGAGCAGGCTCTGCGGCATCACGACTTCGCGATCGAGCACCGCGAGCACGTCTCGCACCTTGGAACGCGGCACGCTACCGCAGTCGTCGCGAATTCCGATCACGACTCCCGGCAGCTCGCGACCGCGGAACGGCACCCGCACTCGATTGCCCGGTTCCGCATCGAACTCCGCCGGCAACGCGTAGGTGAAGCTCGTACGCAGCGGCAGATTCAGCGCGACCTCGACGAAGCGGGTCGGCTCCGCCTCGGGCGCATCCGCGAACAGTCCGCCGGCTTCAGTCATCGGGCTCCCTTCCTAACCGCGGACGACGGCTCGAGCCACCGCGCCGAGCATGGTTTGACTCCCCCATCCGCCACGGCTAGACAGGCCCGGCCGCGGCGGCGTGCCGCGCCCTCTCGCTCCATTCGACTCACAGAGGATTCCTCGCCGCATGACCGCGACCGCCACGGCCGACCGCCCCCCTGAGTATCCCCAACTCCTCGGTCATCCACGCCCCCTGTGGATGCTGTTCATGACCGAGTTCTGGGAGCGCTTCTGCTACTACGGCATGCGCTGGGCGTTGGTGCTCTACATCGTGGCCGCCTTCTACGCGGGTGATCCATCGGGCCAGAAGCCCGCGAGCACCGCATACGGCGCCTACACCGCATTGGTCTACGCGACCGGCATCCTCGGCGGTTGGGCCGCCGACAAGTTGCTCGGCGCGCAGCGCGCGGTACTGCTCGGCGGTGTCATCACAGCGATCGGGTTGTTCACGCTGTTCGTGAAGGACCACACCATCTTCTTGCTGGGCCTGTCGCTCATCATCGTCGGCAACGGCCTGTTCAAGCCGAACATCTCGACGATGGTCGGGTCGTTGTATGCGACCGACGACTCGCGCCGCGATCGGGGCTTCACGATCTTCTACATGGGGATCAACGCCGGCGCGTTCTTCGCGCCGATCGTTACGACCCTCCTCGCGCAGCACCTGATGGGCGGCACGCTCGAGAAGCCGAACTACCAGGTCGTGTTCGCCACCGCCGGCGTCGGCATGGTGCTGGGCCTCGTGTGGTTCCTGTTCGGCCGCGGACAACTCAAGGGCGTGGGCGGACCGCCCGCGGGCAAGGAGGGCATGGGGCCCGTGATGCTCGTCACGCTCGGCTGCGCCGTGCTGTTGGCGCCCGCCTACCTCTTGATGGCCAACAGCGACTACCTGGACTACATCCTGTGGGCGATGTTCGCGGGTTGCTCCGTGATGTTGCTGCAAGCCGGCCTCGCGACCGACCGCGTGCAGCTCGACAAGATCGTCGCGCTCTTGATCCTCCTGGTCGCGAACATCCTGTTCTGGATGTTCTTCGAACAAGCCGGAAGCTCGTTCACCTTCCTGTCGGAGAGCCTCGTGGATCGCCGCATGTTCGGCGGCGAGTTCGTTCAGAAGGTCGTGGACGGCAAGACCGCGACGGTGATCGAAGGCTTCGAGTTCAAGATCGCTTGGTTCCAATCGGTGAATCCGGCGTCGATCGTGATCTTCGCCACGATGGTCTCCGCCATCTGGGCCTGGTCAGCGAAGCGCAACGCGGAGCCCTCGATTCCGCGCAAGTTCGCGCTCGGCCTCATGGGCAACGCGCTCGGCTTCGCGGTGCTGACCTGGGCCTTGGGCAGCCTGGTATTCACAACGGAGTTCGGGGCGCAACTCATTCCGTTCTGGCCGCTGCTCCTGTGCTACGTGCTGCAGACCATCGGCGAGTTGGCGATCTCGCCGATCGGGCTCTCCATGGTCACCAAGCTCGCTCCGGCGAACATGGTCGGCGCCACGATGGGCGCCTGGTTCATGAGCATCTCGCTCGGCAACAAGCTCGGCGGGAACTTCGCCGGCTGGATCTCCGGGACGTCGGGCATGACCATCGAGTCCGCTCGAGACGGCTTCTCACTCAGCTTCTGGCTGTTGCTCGGTTCGGGCGTCGTGTTGTTCCTCGCCGCACCCAAGATCAACAAGCTGATGCACGGCGTGAAGTGACCGAACCTCCTCGCCCGACCCCCGCCAACTGATGTCGCCGCTACGGATCTTCGTCGCGAGTTCGATCGTCGCACTCACGGCGATCGCGCTCCTGGCATTGCGTTGGCCACACGCCCTTTGGGCCTTGCTCGTCGTGGCTCCCGTAGTAGCGCTGGGAACCTGGGACGCGCTGCAGACCCGGCACGCCGTCCTGAGGAACTTCCCAGTCATCGGGCATTTCCGCTACCTGCTCGAACTGATCCGTCCGGAGATCCAGCAGTACTTCATCGAGTCGGATACCGACGGCCGCCCGTTCTCGCGCGAGATCCGAAGCTTGGTCTACCAGCGCAGCAAGGGCGTCATCGACACCCGTCCCTTCGGCACGCTGCACGATCTCTACTCCACCCACGAGGAGATGATCGCGCACTCGATCGCCGCCAAGCCGACGCCGAAGGACGAACCCCGCGTGCAGATCGGAGCGGACCGCTGCAAGCAGGCCTACTCCGCGTCGGTGTTCAATGTCTCGGCAATGAGTTACGGCTCCCTCAGCGGGAGCGCGATCCGTGCGCTGAACGGCGGCGCCAAACTCGGCGGCTTCTATCACAACACCGGCGAGGGCGGCGTCAGCCCGCACCATCTCGCCGAGGGTGGCGATCTCGTCTGGCAGGTCGGCACCGGCTACTTCGGCTGCCGCACCAAGGACGGCGACTTCGATCCCGACAAGTTCGCGGAACGCGCGGCCCATCCCTCGATCAAGATGATCGAGCTGAAGTTGTCGCAAGGTGCGAAGCCGGGGCACGGCGGAATCTTGCCCGGGCGCAAGGTGACGCAGGAGATCGCCGCGATCCGCGGCGTCGAGATCGGCAAGGACGTCCTGTCACCGCCCTACCACACCGCGTTCCGCAACCCGCTGGAACTCGTGCGGCTGGTGGCACGGATGCGCGAACTCGCGGGCGGCAAGCCCATCGGCATCAAGCTCTGTGTCGGATTGCCGCGCGAGTTCATGGGTATCTGCAGGGCGGCGCTCGAGAGCGGTGAGATCTTCGACTTCGTCACGATCGACGGCGCGGAGGGCGGCACGGGCGCCGCGCCCTTGGAGTTCAGCAACTTCGTCGGCGCACCGCTCACCGAAGGTCTGCTGCTGGCTCACAACATCCTGATCGGCACCGGGCTTCGCGATCAGGTGCGCGTCATCGCCAGCGGCAAGGTCGCGACCGGTTTCGATCTCATCCGTCGCATCGCCATCGGTGCCGACCTGTGCAACTCGGCGCGAACGATGATGTTCGCCCTCGGTTGTATCCAGGCCTTGCGGTGCAACACCAACCACTGCCCGGTCGGCATCGCGACGCAGAACCCGGACCTCGAGCGCGGACTCGATGTCAGCGACAAGCGCCAGCGCGTGTACCGCTACCACCGTGCGACCGTGCACGCCGCCCTCGAGATTCTCGGTGCAGCCGGCCTGTCGAGTTTCGACGAGCTCACACCCGAGCACGTCTTTCGACGACTGTCTCCCACGCGAATCGCCAGCTACGCGGAGGTCTTCGACTTCCTGCGACCGGGCGATCTCCTTCGCGGCACCCTCGGCGCGCGCGAGGACGAATACGACACGCTCCTCGCGCGCGAGTGGGGTCTGGCCCGGGCGGACCGATTCTGATGCGAACCAACTCCATCGCCTGTCTCCTCGCTGCGATCGCTCTCGGCGCATGTTCGGTCTCGAATCCGGCATCGGTGGAAGACGACACCCTCGCATTCGTCGGCCGTGCGCAGTTGCCGATCGGTGAAGGCGAGTCGTCGAAGACCACCATCGAGTTCGCGGCGAGCTGGTTCGGTGACGACGCCAAGGTGCGTAATCCCGCCGGCGGCGCGCTGGAATACGAAGTGCGCGAGGTGTCCGCTGCGGCGCGCTACGCGATGCAGCGAGGCAGCCTCGAGTTCGGCGTGCTCGCCGGACTGGGGACGGAGATGCTCGTGCTCGACTCGCGCGCGAACTCCGGCGCACCGCTCGAGAACGACGAGGAGCTGTATCTCGGCCCGATGCTCGGCGTGGAGGCCGGCTGGCGTGCGAGTCAGCGAGTACGCGTCTATACGAGAATCTCGGCCTCCGCATTGATTCACTCCGCCAGCGTGCTCTCCGCCGAAGTCGGTCTGGGCCTCCGCGTCGTGGACGAGTTCGAAGTGCTGGCGGGTTACCGGAGCTGGCGCTTCGAGGGCCAGTCGGACGCGATCCTCGGCGGCTTCGACGATCTCGAACTGGATGTCGACGGCATCTTCATCGGCGGCGAACTGCGCTTCTGAGTCCGCCGTGTCGTCGAAGCCGAGAGTCGTCATCGTGGGAGCCGGGATCGGCGGACTCTCGGCCGCCTGGCATCTCGCACCGCACGCCGACGTGACCGTCATCGAGCAGGGCGAGTCACCGCTCGGAGAGGCCTCGGCGCAGAACGCCGGAATGGTGCGACGGCTAGTGCGCGGTGCCTACGAACGCGAACTCGCCTGCCGAACGCACGATCGCCTGTCGTCGCTTCCCACCGCTGCCGGCGAGGACTGGCACGAGCTCGCGCCCTTTCGTCGAACCGGCGCCGTCGTTGCATTCCAGTGTGCCGACGAAGCTTGGCGCGAAGCCGCTGAGGCGTTGCGCCGAAGGGGCGTCGCCGTGGCGGAGTTGCCGCCCGAGCGAGTCGCGTCGATCGCCCCCGCCCTCGCCGACAGCGACCTCACCCACGCGTTCCACCTGCCCGACGAGGGAGTCTGCGATGCCTGGTCGCTGGGGATGGGGTTGCTGCGCGGCGCGCAGCGGAATGCGGCCACACTGCGGCTGGGCTGTCGAGTGTTCTCACTGCGAGTCGAACGCGATCGACTCCGCGGTGTCGAGACGAGCGACGGTCCGATCGAGTGCGATCACGTCGTTCTCGCGGCCGGCGCCTGGTCGGCGAAGCTCGCGCGCGAGGCCGGCCTTCGGCGGACACTCACACCGCGCGCCCGCCACCTCTTCCAGTCGACTCCGCATGCGCTCTCGACGAACACACACCCATGGTGCTGGATCGAGGACGCCGGGCTCTACCTCCGTCCCGAGGCGGGCGGCTTCCTGATGTCGCCCTGCGACGAATCCGACACCGAGGTCGCCGATGGACCCGGCAGTCGCCGCTCACCCACCGAGTTGCAACGCGACGAGCTCGCTCGGAAGCTCGCCCGCTGCTGTCCGGCTCTCTCCGACCTCGGGGTCCGCAACGGTTGGATCGGCCTTCGCACTTTCACACCCGATCGATCTCCGCTCGTCGGACCCGATCCCGAACTGGATGGGCTCGCGTGGCTCGCGGGCCTCGGCGGCTTCGGCATCAGTTGCGCTCTGGCGCTCGGTGAAGACCTAGCCCGGACTATTCGTGAACGTCGTCGCGAGATCGCCGCAGGTCGATGACCGGCAAGGAGCTGCGTCGGTCGACGACCGAAGCGTAGCTGTAGCTACGCTGCCAGGGAGGAGCCGACGTAGCGACGACGCTGGGCGCGACTTGCGGCGATCGCAGTAGACGTTCGCGAGTAGTCCGGGCTAGCGCGAGCGATGCGGATGGGTTCGCGCGGGGGCCACGCCGTCGAACCGGACGACGCTACCGGCCGGTGACCGGACGGGGATCGACCGCTTGGTGACGTCGACACTCGCGCGCTACAACATGCCGCGCGCTAACCGCACACGCGATCTGCCCCATGGCCAAACCTCGTCCGCAGCCGAACCGCGGCCCGACAGACCTCGCCGCGACGATTCGCGAGCGATTGGCAGCGGGCCGTTCGAAGTCTGCGCTCGAGGCGGCCAAGGAGCTCCACAAGTCGTCACCGAGCGCCTCGAGCGAAGGGCTGCTCGCCGAGGCCTACGCCGCCCGAATCGCCGAACTGAGCAGTAACGGACATCACAAGGAAGCCGAGGAAGTGCTGAACGTCGCCCGCGCGCGATTCCCGGCCGAGGCGGCGCGGTGGGCCGCAGCAGCCAAGGGCGCGGCACTCCACCGCGGCGATCTGACCGATGTTCTCAGACACTGGATCGCGGGAGGCGCCGAGCGCGAATCGGCCGGCGAGGAGCTCCGCCGTCATCTGATCGACCCAGCAGCGATTCTCCGCGTCGACCCCACCGTGCTACCGACCGCAGATCCTCTGCGCGCCGAGTGCCACGCCATCCTGGACGCCTTCGAACAGGCCGCGAAGGGGACGCTCGAAGACTCTGCGCGCGAGGCCTTGCGACAGGTGGCTCGGCGATCACCGCTGATGCCATGGCGGGCGTTCGTGCTCGCTTTGGATGCTTTTCACGCCGGCGATGATGTGCGTTGTCGCGAGCAGCTCTCGCGAATCGCCGACGACGATGCGGTCGCGCGTGGTCGCGACACACTGCGGCTCGCCTTGCTCGATCCCGCGCCCCACGACGATGCGGTCACGCTGCGGACTGTTCGGCGTCTGGTGGGCGACGCGATCGACGCGGTCGGCCCGACACGCAAGCTGCACTCCCTGCAGCCGGACGACCCGGAATGGGATGCGGCGCTGATCGACACGCTCTTGGCGTTGCGACCGCTCGGCGGGCGACCGGTAATACGCCTCCTCCGGTGGCTGACGTCGACGACGCCTGTGGATGACTTGGAGGACATCGCCGAGGCCGCCGGGGTTGGAAAGAATTGGTTCGGCAAGGAATGGCCGCGAGTTCTCGCCCTCCTCAGCGACCATGCCATCGAGAGCACGATCGACATGTGTCGATGGATTCGAGACGTCGCACTGCGCCTGGTCGATCGAGATCCCCGGGTTCCCGCGGTGGCCATCGACTTCGTACTCGAGCGAGTGGACGCGCTCGAGAGCAACGTCGACGCGGCATTGGGCGAAGACACCTGGCAGCGGTGGCGCTCGCGCGTAGACACTCATCTCACCTTGGGCGCGCGACACGAGTTCAGCGCGGACATCCACCGCAGGGTGATGATCTCCGTGCTGTTCATGCTGGAAGAGATCGCGGCTTCACTGGCGAAGAAGGTCCCTCAGAGGCTCGAGACCGACGACCCCATCCTGAAACTCGCTGCAATCGCCGTCACGCTCCAGGGCACGCCGAAACGATTCGCCGGGCTCACCCGAATCGCGGAGGACGAATCGACGAAGACCCGTGAAGCGGCCGTCCGCTGGTGGATCGATCAATTCTCCGAGGATCTCGATGCCTGGCTGAAACTGGGCGAGATCCAACTCGAGTCGGGCGACCTTCGCGGGTTTCAGGACTCACTTCGTCGCGCCGGCGAGATCGCTCCACTGGACCAGCACGTTCAGCACTCCCGGTTCTCTGCCGCGATGGCCGCCCTGGCCATCGCCTGGCGCGCCGGCGATCGCGAGGAGGCCCACGCGCAATTGATCGCGGTCGAGGGACTTCCTCGATCCCGACAACCCATGGTGGTCGAGTTTCTCGGCACGGTCCGGACGATGCTGGAAGCCCCGCGCGGCTTCGCGGCAGCCGATGATTGGAAGAATCGTGCGGATCTCGCCGCCGTGCGCTGGGCCTTGGAAGGGAAGCGTCCGGCGGTCATCGGCCAAGATCGCAAGGAGGACCTGGCGTTCCTGGCAAGAGTGGCACGGCTCGCGGAAGCCACCGGCCGAGCACTCACGAAACTGCCGAGCGGACTGGATCCGTCGACGGAGTTCGAAGCAGCCGATCTGCCGACCGATCCCGCTGATCTGCTGGCCATCTGTCGGGTGGGGAAGTCCGTCGCTCGGGGACGACGCCTAGCGCACTTGTCCGCATGGTGCGGCGCCCGCCAGGATGGTCCGAACCTGCCGTACTTCCTGGTCGAGCTGGCAACTTTCCTGACGTCGAATGTGAAGCGGCGCTTCCAGTGCCGTGCCCTGGCGAAGCACTTCGGGAAGGGATCGGGGGATACCGCGCTTCGAGCCATCCTCGATGACATCGATCTCCCCTCGCATCTCGAGAAGCTGACTCCGCCGGAGGCAGCTCGAATCCTGTCCGACCTTCGTGCGGATTGGGCACCGCCGGCACCCAAAGCGACCAAGCGCCGCACGATCCGCCCGCGCCAGCTCGAGTTCGACTTCGACGAGAGTGACGCCCACGACAAGAACGAGGAGAACGCGAGTTCATGAACATCACGACGCTGGACGGTGCTCTCACACTGCTCGGTCTGAGCGGCGACGCTTCACCCGAGGCCGTGCGCGCGCGATACCGCGACCTCGTCAAGGCCTGTCCACCCGAGCGGGACGCGGAGCGCTTCATGGCCCTGCGCAAGGCCTTCGAGATCGCGAGTGATCCGGAAGCCCGAGCGCAGGATCGCGTCAACGGTCCGGTGGCGTACGAGTCCCTGGACGAGTTGATCGAGGATCTCGGCCGTCAACCCAGGCGCCCGATCGGTGCCGATGCCTGGCGCGAGGTCCTGCGGCGGTGAGCTTGGATCCACTCGAACGACAACGCCTGCTCGAGCGCATCGGCGAATGGCTGGATCGTCATGCCGGCGAAGGCTTCCCGGTCGGACTGGATCCGGCGTTGGCTGAGAACGACGAGGCTCCCGCCGACCTCGCCACGGTCATCGCCGCACTGACCGCGCTGCGACACGACGCGCGCCTTCAGACGAAGGCCTTCCGCCGCGTCGATGAGCGACTCGAGTCGATGCTCACCGCGTTGGAGGCCGCGCGCGACGAAGTCGTGCGGTCGGCCAAGGCGCGTGTCGACGCCGCCGAGGCGGCTCTTCTCGAACTCTTCGACCGGATGCGCCGCTGTCAGCTCGCCGGGGCTTCGATGACGGCGAACCTGCCCTGGCTCAGTTCGCGCGCGCGCGTCGAACGACTCGGGGCCGGCCTTCGAGAAGGTCTGGACCTGACCGTCGAGCGCACCCGGGAGTTACTGGCGGAATTCGGGCTCCGGCTCTTCGACCCTACCGGAGAACTCTTCGACCCCGCCCGCATGCGCGCGGTCGGCACGAGGGAATGCGACCAAGGACAGGATGGCCGGGTCGCCGAAACCCTCCGCGTCGGCATCGTTCACCAGCATGATGGTTCCGTCGCACGCGCAGCCGAGGTGTTGGTCGGCCGCTGCGCGCGGCTCGCACGAGGAGAGAACTCATGAGTGAGCCAATTTTCGGGATCGACCTCGGCACGACGAACTCGGTCATCGCGGTCGTGAGGGACGGCAAACCGGAGGTCTTGGCGATCGACGGCTCGCCGATCGTGCCCTCCGTGGTCGGCTTCGATCCGACTGGTCAACTGCTGGTCGGCAACCGCGCACGCAACCAGCGTGCGGCATTTCCGGATCGCACGATCTCGTCGGTCAAACGCAGAATGGGATCGAGCGATCGGATCCGACTGGCGCACCACGAACTTGCACCGCCGGAGGTTTCCGCATTGATCCTGAAGGAGCTCTGTCGTGGAGCTCAGCTCGCCTCGGGGATTCCGGTTCGGCGAGTCGTCATCACGGTGCCTGCCTTCTTTCAGGATGCCCAGCGCGCAGCGACTCGGGCTGCCGGAGAGATCGCCGGATTGGAAGTCGTGCGACTCATCAACGAGCCGACCGCCGCCGCGCTGGCGTTCGACGCCGGCGAGCGCGGACGCGAACGAACGCTGCTCGTGTACGATCTCGGCGGCGGTACGTTCGACGTCTCGATCGTCACCACCGACGGCGAACTCACCGAGGTACTCGCCAGCCATGGAGACGTGAGACTCGGCGGCGACGACTTCGATGAACTCCTCGTTCAGCGCCTGCTGAGCGGCCTGCCTCGTGCGCACGAGCTCGATGCCGTCGGGCGAGCCCGGGTGCTCGAAGCGGCGGAGCGAGCGAAGTGCAAGCTCACCGAGGAGGTCAGCGTGCGGGTTCGAGAGGAGTTCCTGACTGCGGGAACCGATCCGATCCATCTCGACGCGCGCATCGACCGCGAAGAGTTCGAGTCGGCGATCGAGCCTCTCCTCGATCGCACCTTGGACAGCGTTCAGGAAGCCCTGCTCAGGTCCGGTCGCTCGCTCGCGGAGGTCGACGACGTATTGCTGGTCGGCGGTCAAACGCGCACTCCGCGCGTCGCCGAGAAGTTGACGCAACTCCTGGGAAGCCCGCCTCGACGCGACGTGCACCCCGACCTCTGTGTCGCGCTCGGCGCGGCGATCGCGGGAGCTCAAGCACAAGGGGTCGCCACCGGACGCGTGCTCGTCGACGTCACGCCTTACACCTTCGGCGCCAGCGCACTGGACTCCTTGGATGATGAACTGGGTGACGAGGTATTCGTCCCCCTGATCGAACGCGGCACACCACTTCCCGTCGTGCGTTCGCGAAATTTCTTCACAGTCCGCAACAACCAAAGCGCCGTGGAGGCTCGGATCTTCCAAGGCGAGCACCAGGATCCGCGACAGAATCTCCTCGTCGGTCGCTTCCTCGCCGACGGTCTATCCCCACGACCCGCGTGCAGCCCGGTTGTGTTCCGATTCTCGTTGGGACTCGACGGCATCCTCGAGGTCAGCGTGTCCGACCCCGTCACCGGTCACACCTCGAAGGCCCGATTCGAAGGCGCAACGACTCGGATGAGCGAGTCTGATCTCACGGCGGCACGCGCGCGCACGCTCGCGCTATTTGCCCCGTCGGTGGCCGATGTCGACGATCGAGCGGCGTCTCCCACCGAGAGTGACGACCGCGACACCGCGACTCCGACCTGGGTCGCGGCCCTACGCGAACTGATCGAGCGCGCTCGATCGCTGACCGATCGGATGGCGGCGGCAGATCGCGATGACGCCGAGATGCTGATCCAGCGAGCACTCGATGCCATAGCCGACGACGATCGAGAACTCGGACTCTCGAGCGGCGACGAGCTCGAGGACCTCATCCACTATGTAGAGGAAGCGTGACGTCATCGGACGAGCTGCGTTGCCCGGTCTGCTCCGCCCGCGTGCGCGGCGAGACGAGCTGTGGCCGCTGCCAGGCCGATCTCACCGAGTACCTCACACTCCTGGCAGCCGCATGGCGATCGCGCAAGGCTGGATGGCAAGCACTGTTGGCGGGTGACTTCCAGACCGCGGCTACTCTGGCGAGTCGAAGTCGCAGCCTCCTGGAGAGCGAGTCCGCGCGTCGCCTGACCGCACTCGCGCAGTGCCTCGCAGCGCGAGATGCGAGTCCGTGAGTCGACTTCGCCGAACCGCGGGGGATCTTGGTGCAGCCCACGTGCTACTCCGCGGACGCAGGGATCCCGCGAACTCAATCGATCCGCCGAAACACGAACCATCGCTCGGATCCGGCGCGGAGCGGCACGCTGTCGACGGCGTCGAAGTCGGTGACGAGTCGAAAGCCGGCACCCAGCGCGTCGCGAATGGACTCGAAGCTCAACAGGAACGGCGGCCCATCGGTCGGGTCACGGCCGGGCAGCGGCTGCAACGGATAGGCGAGGCCCAACCAGAGCCCACCCGGCGCCAAGAGGGCGGCGACGGCGCGACCGTAGGCGCCGCGTAGATGCGGCGGAAGCGCGCACAAGCAGGTGTAGTCGAAGACCAGATCGAAGCTTCGCTCGAACTCGGCATCGAGTCCGAACAAGTCTCGGCAATACACGTCGACGTCGGCCACGCGATTGAGCGCCAAGAGCGCGCGCGCTTCCGCGACGGCTCCAGGCGCGAGATCGAAGCCGGTCACTCGATAGCCGGCGCGCGCGAACGCGCGCAGATCGTGACCGCGGCCACAGCCGGGAACCGCGACGCGACCGCCGCGCGGAACCCCGAGCCCGTCCAGGGTCCCCGCGCGCAGAACCGCGGCGAGCGGCGGTGTGATCTGCCGCAAGTCCCAGGGCGTATCGAGGGTGGTGTAACGCTGTTGCCAGTCCATGCAGCGGCGCCGAAGTGTCGGGGACGACGAGGCTCGCGTCTACCCCGCGTGCTCGGACTCGCTACCCTCTCGTCATGCGAGACTTGCTCCCGAGCCGACACTTCGTCGGACTCCTCCTCATGTGGTGTTGCGCGTTGGCGCTGACTGCGTGCTCGATGGTCGGTGAGACCGGCCGTCGGCGCATCGCGTTCTTCCCTGACTCCTACATGACGGAGCTCGGCGCCTCCGCTTACGACTCGGAGACGTCCGGGAAGTACACGGTCATCACGAGCGGGAAGGACTACGACATGGTGCAGCGCATCGGCCAGCGCATCGCCAAGGCCTCGGGCAAGGACTACGCCTGGGAGTTCCGATTGCTCGATGCGCCGGATGTCGTGAACGCATTCTGTCTGCCCGGCGGCAAAGTGGCCGTCTACACCGGCATCTTGAAGGTCACGCAGAACGAGGATGCACTCGCCGCGGTGATGGGCCACGAAGTCGCGCACGCGACGGCGGAGCACGGCAACGAACGCATGAGTCAGGGCATGGTCGGCGAACTGGTGCTCGCGGTCGCGGGCGGTGCGTTGGCGCAGTGGACCGACATGGACAACGCGACGCGAGAAGGCGTCATGCAGGCACTAGGAATGGGCGCCCAAGTCGGCGTGCTGCTGCCGTTCAGTCGCAAGCACGAGAGTGAGGCCGACGAGATCGGCCTCCGCTACCTGGTGCGCGCGGGTTACAACCCCGAAGAAGCGCCCAAACTCTGGGAGCGTATGGCACAGCTCGGCGGCGGCGGCACGCCGGAGTTCATGAGCACCCACCCCGACCCGATGCGCCGCGCCGAGGAGCTGCGAAATCTGATCCCCAAGATCGTGGCCGAGGAGGGTGGCAAGCGCATCCAGTTGCCGAGGAAGTCGTGACCGACCTCCCGCTCTTCGACACCCCCCGCGAACTTCCTTCGGTCACGATCTCCAGCGACGGCGCGTGTCTGGGCAACCCTGGACCGGGCGGCTTCGGCATCGTGCTGCGCGCGAACGGCATCGTCACGGAACTGTCGGGAGGTTACCGACTGACCACCAACAACCGCATGGAGATGCTCGGCGCGATCGTCGGCCTGGAGGCCTTGACCGAGCCCGCTCACGTCCTCCTGCGCTCGGACTCCCGCTATCTGATCGATGCGATGTCGAAGCGCTGGATCGCGGGTTGGCAGCGCAAGGGCTGGCGGACGTCGAGCGGCGAACCGGTCAAGAACCAAGACCTGTGGCAGCGGCTGCTCGTCGCCGTTCGCCCCCACCGCGTGAAGTGGCTGCACGTGAAGGGTCACGCCGGCGACCCCGACAACGAGCGTTGCGACGCCATCGCGAACGCAGCGGCCGGACGTAGCGACTTGCTCGAAGACGCCTTCTATGTCGCCGAGCGGGCGGGACGACGCTGATCGCCCGACCGTCCGCGCCCGGCGATTCACTTCGCGGACAGCGGCGGAATCGGCAGGATGACGAGCGCGTTGCTACCGAACAGCGGCACCAACAGCAGCTTGCGCCTGTTGTCGATGCCGATGTCCGCCGGCTGGTCGAGTTCACTGAACAGCTCGGCGACCTCACCCTTCGTGGTCACCGAGTAGACGCAACGACCAGCCCAGCTCGAGACGAGCCAGCGGCCGTCGTCGAGCCGCACGAGGCCGTCGAGCTGTGCGGCGGGCAACTTCACCGGCGCCTCGCGCCGACCGGACTCGGTGACCAGCACGAATTCGCCGCGCGTCCAGTCCACGCAGAACAAGTCCCCGCGCACACCGCGCAGGATGCCGTTGGGGTTCGCGAGGTCCACGCCGCGCGCGATCGTCGCAATGGCGGGCTCGCCGTCGGCCTTGGGAGTGACGCTCCAGATCGCATCCGCACCGCTCGCTGTGAATCCGGGCGAGAAGCCGGAGTCACTGACCAGGATGGAGCCATCGGGTCCGGCACAGACGTCGTTCAAGAAGTTCGCGCCGGGAATCGGGATCGACTGCTTCGGCGCGCCGGTCGCGCGATCGAAACTTCGCAGCTTGTCGATGTCCGCGACCCAGATCTCGTCGCCGATGATCGCCAGACCTTTGGGTGCGTCGAGCGACACGTCCTCGCTGGCTCCGTCGATCCAACGCAGACTCAGCACGCGGCCGTCCGGCGACACCTTGGAAATGAAGCCGTTGTCGTCCTTCTCGAAGGGGTCGCCGTCGATGTTGCTCACGTAGTAGAGGTCCGCCACCGTGTCGTGCACGGCGGACTCGGGGGTGGAGAAGCCGACCTCCTCCAGACGACGCGCAGTGGTCGAATCGCCGGAAGCGCCGCAAGCGGAGAGTCCCGCCGCGAGTGCGATGACACCGAAGAGGCCGATTCGACTCGGCACGAACGAAGCGCGGAAAGAACTCATGAGGAAATCAGGTCGGAGAACAAATCCAGCGCGTCGCGCTCGGCAGGATTGACACCGTCGGCGGCCACCACGCGGCGCGCCGCCTCGAGGAAGAGCTGACGGTGCGCCAGCGGGATCTCCGTGGGGTCCACCTGCTCGGGCGCCGGAGGGACCTCCAACCAGCGCGCGACCTGACGACGTTCGTCATCATCGAGACCGAGCACTTCGACCAGGCGCGCCACGAAGGTCCGCTCGCGCTGCGAGACCCGCAGGTCGGTCCACGCGAACGAGCAGACGAACTCGAGGAGTCGCAGGCGGTCGGCGCGGGAGAGACTCTGCATGAATCGGGACTGTAGCGACGGGGAACCACGTTGCGAGGGGCGTCCGCTGCGACCGGCTCGTTGCCATCGGCCCTTGCGCCCTTATCGTCCACGGGTCATCGCGCTCGCATGCACCCCGATCCGACGCCCGCCGCCGCGCAGCGACTCGCCCACGGAGTCGCCTCTCATCCTCCCGAGCAGGGCGGTGCGGCGATTGCAGTCGATCGCTTGCTCCGAGCGACCGAGGACGCACTGCGCCAGGGGCACGCACCCAACCGCACCCTCGCCGCTCTCCTCGTCGGCGGTGCGAGCTCGTTAGGTCTCGCATCGCTCCGAATCGAACGCGTGGTCGAATCCGCGACGCGTCGGGAGACCGCGCAGGGCGTTGCACGCGCACGACTGGCGATCCCGCTCCACGACAGCACCGATGCTCGGCTCGTCGTGGAGTTCTCGGGCAACGTTGCCGATCTCGATCCCGAACGATTCGCTGCGCTCCTCGCGCTCGGGCAACGAGCGCTGATGCTGAGCGACGCCGTCGACAACGTCGACGCGATCGCGACGGCACGACGCTTCGAGACGCTGGGGCGCCTGACCAGCGGCGTCGCCCACGACTACAACAACGCGCTGACCGCAGTGCTCGGCTACGTGCAACTGCTCACCGCCGAAGCGAGCGCCGACGAGACCACGCGCAAGCTGGCCGCGAGCGCCATCGAGTCGATCGCGTTCGCCGCGGCACTCACCAGGCAACTGCTCGATTTCAGTCGCGGCCACGGCGATGTCGAGTGGTTGTCACTCAACGACGTCATCACTCGTTTCGACCATCTCCTGCGCTCGCTGCTCGGGGATCGGCGTCGCTTGGTGTTGGCACTGGGCAGCGCAGCGCCGAAGGTCCGCGCATCGCCGACCGCGATCGGACAAGTCCTGCTGAATCTGGTGGCGAACGCACGCGACGCTCTGGCCGACGGCGGCACCGTGGAGATCTTCACTGCGAACGACTTCATGACCGACACGCGGTGTGCTGTGCTCGGCGTGCGAGACGACGGTCCCGGGATCGCGCCGGAGATCGCCGGCCGGATCTTTGATCCCTTGTTCACGACGAAGGCGCCCGGGAAGGGAACCGGACTCGGACTGTCGACGGTTCGCTCGATCGTCACCGAACTCGGCGGCGATGTGCGAGTCGAGTCCGCGCCGGGTGCGGGGGCGACGTTCCTCGTGCGGATCCCGAGCACCGAACCGCACGAGGCCGACGGTCTCGGCGGAACGAACTAGCCCGGACTATTCGTGAACGTCGTCGCGAGATCGCCGAAGACATCCACGAGTGATCCGGATCAGAGCAACTGACTCGCGAGGTCCGCGAGCTCACTGCGCTCGCCCTTCTCGAGCGTCACGTGCGCGTAGATCCTCTGTCCGACCATCCGATGGATGAGGTACGAGATCCCGTTGCTTCGCGAGTCGAGATAGGGATGGTCGATCTGGTGGATGTCGCCGGTCAGCACGATCTTCGTACCTTCGCCGGCGCGCGTGATGATCGTCTTCACTTCATGTGGCGTCAGGTTCTGCGCCTCGTCGACGATGAAGAAGATGCGCTGGAGTGTCCGTCCGCGGATGTAGGCGAGCGGAGTGATGAGCAGCT
>JBFXDD010000057.1:0-23333 GCA_050181465.1 Planctomycetota bacterium | reverse complement strand
GGATGATGCGTTGCCGTCGCCCGAAGTTCAAGAGCCGAGCGCGCGAAGCTCGCTCACGCTCGGCAGGTCCTCGATCGAACGCAGACCGAAGCGATCGAGGAAGTGCTGCGTCGTCCCGTACATCAGCGGCCGACCGGGCACATCCGCACGGCCGACGGCGCGCACGAGCTTGTGGTCGAGGAGGTTCTTGAGCACCGGCCCGGCCTTCACCCCGCGGATCGCCTCGATCTCGGCGCGGATCACGGGTTGGCGGTAGGCGATGACGGCCAAGGTCTCGAGCGCAGCCGGCGACAGTCGCTCCGCCTTCTTCAGCTTGCGGAGGCGCAGGAGATACGGGTGCACCGCCGGCAGGGTCGACAAGCGCCACGAGTCGTCGATCGCAACCAGCTCGAGCGGCAGACCGCGTTCGCGCAGTTCGCGCGCGAGCGCATCCAGTCCGACGCGCGCGTCGGCCGGCGAGCAGCAGAGGGCATCGGCCAGCCGAGCCAAGGGCAGCGGCTCACGGGCGCACAGGAGAATCGCCATCGCCACGCGAGCGATCTCGGCAGGATCGCTCAGCGGCCGGGCTTCGTCGCTGACCTCGGTCGACTCCGGAAGATGGATCGCAGTCGAGACCGGTGCGGCGATCGCATTCTCGTCCTCGCTGCCGGGCTCGGCCGCGGGCTCATCGAGCGCGAGGTCGGCGGCGAGCTCGGCCTCGCTCGGGCCGTCGGCATCCGCGGTCTCGACGGCCTCATCCAACTCCCCACGCGCCAACATCGCCTCGAGCGGCAACTCGGGATCGAAGGCATTGAGGTCGGTCGCGCGATGCAGCCGGGAGGGCGCACCCTCGCTCGGTCCCCCCTCGCGGGGCTCCTCTTCGCGCGGCCCGTCCTCGACGTCCTCCGCACGTGTCATCCGCAACTCCGCGTCGGCGGCGTCGCCGTGCAGTTCTTCGAAGCGGATCGACTCCTGCCCAACGGCAGTCGATCGGCCCTTGCGCGGCCCTGATGGCAGGGGTTCGCGAGAGATGTCGCCCATGGGCTTCGGATGTCACCGATCGGCGCCGACACTGTCAAGCGAATCCGACGAGGTACTGCCATTCTCGTCGCGACAATAGCGCAGGACGAAGGCGTTCTGTTCGAACGGTGAGATCGGGCGTTCGCGCAGACCGCGAAGAATCGCTTCCTTCGCGGCGGGGAAGTCGACAGCACGCGCCTGGTTCTTCGCCACGCACCAGAGGATCGCATGGCGCTCCCGTCCATCGAGCGACACCAGCGGACTCACTTCGCCGGGCTCCAGGGCGAAAGCCGCCGCAGCGAGCGGATGATCCATCCCGGCACCAATCGGCGGCAGAGCGCCGCCCTCCCGCGCGCTGGGATCGATCGAATGGCGCCGAACCAAGGTGACGAAGTCGGCGCCGCCGCGAACGTCGGCCGCGAGCTTCTCCAACAGGGCTCGATCGGTGTGGACGAGAATCCGCACCTCGACGCGATCCTCGCGCAACGCGAGCAGGCGGATCGCATAGCTGCGCAGGAGCACGCGAGCGACGTCGCGGCGCAGGACTTCGCGCCAGGCGCCCAGATCGAGTCCGAAGCGCTCAGCCACCACGCGCGCGAGGCCGGCATCATCGGCCGGCTCCAGCGACGCTTCACTGCGCAACGCCGCTTCCTCGACTCGAACCCGCTCCGCGATCTCGGCGTCGGTGACCGCGATCGAGAACCGCTCGGCGGCCTCGGCGACCACCGCATCGAGAACGCAGAGATCGACCAGCGCGCGAGCCAACGCGGGGTCGGTCTCCAGCAATCGATCGAAGACCTGGCTCTTCCTGATCGACTGCGTCCCGACGCTGGCCATCTCCTCGTCGGCGGCAGCGGGCAAGACCAGGACGTCACGCCAGGACGGCCCGCGTTGCGGCAGCGTCGGCGCAGCGCGCGTGACCGCGGCGGCCGGCACATCCTCGGGTCGCGCCGCGGAACGTCCACCGGGCGCCGCACACGACGGCACCACGGCGATCACGAGGAACACCCAGCGCGAGCACATCCGCTAGCGGACCCGCAGCGAGCGGACGAAGCGCGTCCGATGACAGACCGGGCACGCGATCGGCACTTCACGACCGGTGGTGCCGATCGACATCACGGTGCCGCGGCCGCCGCAGTTGTGGCACGCGGTCGCCGTGGCGACCGCCACCTCCATCTGTCCGCCGAACTCGTAGAAGTACGCGCGCAGCCACGACTCCTTGTCGTCGTGCGGCGCTTCCTTCCACCACTGCTCGTCGGTCTCCTCTTCGCCGTCCGGATTCTGCTGCGCGCGCGACGAAGCGGCGCGCCGCGCCCGCTCGGCAGCTTCGCGCAATCGACGCACCATGCGGTCCAACTCCTGATCGGCCTGGCTCGGAGCGCCGGCACCCTTGCCCTTGCCGTCGCCCTCCATCTTGGTCCCGGCCACCACTCGTTCCGGCCCGAGCAACCAGGAGCCGATGCCGTAGGTGCACAGTTCGGTCTGAGTCTTGCCGAACTCGGCCCGCCGCGCGAAGAGCTGCTTCGCGATCTCCGGCGTCGTCTCGACCATGCGCGAGAGCTTGTCGAAGACGTCGCTCGCCATCTGCTCTTCGGCGTAGGCGCGCGCCGCCGCGAGGGTGAGCCCGCGCTCGGCGACCTTCGCCACCGCCACGAAGCGCACCGTGCGATCCCAATTCTGCCGGAGCCGGGTGGCAAGGTCGCGTTCACGCGAACCCTCCACGCGCTTGACCTCGGCATCGAAGTCGCCCTGGATCCGCGACTGCGGATAGGTCTGCCGGAACTCCTCGATGAGTTCGTCGGCCTTCTCGAACTCGCCGCGGTTGCGCATCACGCGGATGCGCGCGAGCAGGTCGCGCTCGGCGGCCGACTCTCGCAGGGTCTTGATGCGCGACAGCATCTGCGGCAACACGCTCACGTGCCGGCCGCCACCCAGCTCCAGAGCCTTGGTCAAGTGCTCGAAGGCGCGATCCCAGTTCGCCGCTCGCTGCATCTGTTCGGCGAGCAGGACGTGCTTGTCCGGATCGTTCGCGGGAGCGATCTCCGCCAGCTTCTTCTCGTACCACTCGTTCGGCGAATACAGCTCGGCGACGGGCACTTCGATGCGGCGCAGTTCCTTGATCGTCGAACGCTTGATCTCGAGCGGACCGTTCTTGCGCCGGATCTTGTAGGTCGTCGCCGTCTGCTCCTCGATGGTGCCGACGACCCGCTCGGGCGGCGCTCCGGGCAGCGCGAACACGATCAGGTCCGCCTCCACCATCGGCTCCTCTTCGTCGCCCGCGACCAGGCCCTGCAGACGCTTGATGCGTGCGGCGTGCAGCGCGGTGAGGTCCGTCCACTCGAGGTCGACGACGCCGCCGGTATCCGCGCGGCGAAAGCTCAATCCTTCGGTCGTGGCCTCGAGGATCTCGCCGACGAGGACTTCGCCGGAGTTGAGTTGGACCGCCTGCGCGCGCAGCGCGAGGGTCATCGACAGAGCGATCGCCAGCGTGACGAGTCGCCGAACACATTGCAGGTTTCGCAAGCTCACGGGTTCCTCCTCTGCGCGACACGCAGCGCCAAGGGCGCTCCGCGCGGCAGGATTCGGGTAAAGACTTCGCCGTCCTCCTCGCCGTCGTCGCGCCATTGCACGCGCACGGTGACCAGGACGAGGTCGGGCTGATCGCCCGATGTGGAGTATTGAATCGAGTAAGTCATTCCGGCTTGGTCCGGAACACCGACGGCTACGGCAGGAGCGATCGCGAGCTCCTTGGGATCCTCCCAGTCGGGCGGAACCGGATGCTCGGGCAAGAGCCGCTGCTCCACGTCGTGCATCACGGATTCCGCGAGGGAGGCGGCGCGCGCGCGCATCTCCGCGCCGCGGCGAGTGCCGACGGCGAACGACATCGCACCGAGCAGCACGGTGAGGCCGAAGGTCATGACACCGAGTGCAACGAGCACCTCGATGAGCGTGAAGCCGGACTCGGTGTTCGGCGGCGCTACCGACTCGGTTTGCCGAAGCTCAGTCATCGGCGTCCCTCCCGCAGTGCAAGGGCACCATGAAGGTGGACGCCCTGCCGACGTGCACCGGCTCACCCGAGCCGTGCGCGATCGCCGCTGTGCCCCGCTGACCGCGAATCAAACCGTCGACGCGCCGTCCACTGACGTCGCCGATGCGCAACCACTCGGCACCGATCTTGACGAAGGGGTCCGCGGTCGTCTCCGGAAGTTCCTCGGGTCGCGTGACGAGCATGCTCAGCTCGTCGGGATTGATCCCGGCAGCGAGGTAGCCGTCCGGCGGCGAGTTCGGCCCCGCAGCGACGACCAGCGTCACGCGGATCGCGCGCGGCCAGATGTCGTCGCGCGGGTCTTCGAGACTCGCGCCATCCAGGTCCAATCCGAAGTCCGCAGCTTGCGGCGGTTCATGACGTAGTAACCCCGCGCGGGCGCTGTCCCACGAGCGCTCCGGACCGCCACCCGCCCGCGCATCCCACGAGCGCGTGCGTTGCGACCAGAACTCGAGATCGACATGCAAGAGGTTGCGGGCGATGACCTTGGTGTTCTGCAGCACGAAGTCGGGCGAGAGGGCGAGGTCTTCCAGCGTGACGATCTGCGGCGCGAGAAGAGCCTCGTCGCCGGCCAGTTCCGGATCGACCAGTCGCATGCCCATGCGAAGTTCGAGGCGCAGTCCTTGCGTGTCGGTCCGCCACGGCAGGAGCAGCAGTTCGCCGCGACCGCGACGCGGCCAGTCGGCGACGGCTCGATCCAGCCTCTCGTCGTCGACCTGACCGTCTTCGGTGCGCTCGAGGAAGGCGCGCAGCGCGGGTCGCAGCAGAGCCGTCTCCGTCGCGTTGTCGATATGGACCGTCGCACGCAAGACGAAGCCGATCGCCGCCGGCGCGATCGTGTCCTGTTCGCGCCGCAGCTCGGCGCTGATCCCCATCGGCGCACGATGCACCAACAGTCGCGTGTCGATCGCGGCATCGCCGCGCCAACCCGGCCGCGGGCCGACGATCGCACCCAGTGCCTCACCCATCCGGCGCTGGATTGCCATCGCCTGATCGGTGAGTTCTTGCCCGCGATTGCCGCGGTCGAACAACTCGGCGCCGCGACTGGTGATCTGCACCAACGAGCCCAACAGGAGCCCTAGCAAGCCCGTCACGACGAGGACTTCGAGCAGAGTGAATCCTGCCGACGCGTGAGCTCGCTTCATCGAGCGCTCACCTCTTCCGACAGGATGGTCGTCTCGCCTTCGTAGCTGGTCACGAACCACTCCACCGTGATCGCGCGCTTCCAGTCCTGCGCGAGAAAGGTCACGCCGTCGAAGGCTCCCGGCTTGTAGACCTGTTCGAAGCGCGCCTCGAATCGCTCGCCGAACTGACGGATCGGGATCGGCGCGCCGTCCTGATCGCCTCGCAGAAGCAGGCGGAGTCCGGGAGTCGCCTGGGGATCGGCGTCGAACGGGGCTCGCTCGTCGACACGCACGAGTGCGCGCAAGGACACCAGCGGGTTCTCGCCTTCGGTCTTCCAGCCGAAACCGTCGAACCACACCGGTCCGGGTTCGACGGAAACCTGCAGGAAGGACGACTCCGGATCGTCTGCTCGATCGCGCTGGCGATCCCAATAGCGGAACGGAAAAGCGAGCACCGGGGCGCCGGCCGGCCAGGCCTGCGCGATCGAACCGAAGCGACCGCGGAAGAGACCCTGCGTGTGCTCGCGCACCGGATCGCGCCAGGTCGGCATGGCCAGCGCCGCGCCGCGACGCCAGGTGTAGTGCGCCAGTTCGCTGCCGATCAGCACGGTGCCGCCGGCGACCGGGAAACCCTCGAGCGATTGCAACGGGATCTCGGCGTCGCGATCACTGACTCCGGAACTCAGGATGCCGCAGGGCACGTGGTCGACGAACTCCACGATGGCGCCTTCGTCGTGTGCGCGGGGGGTCGTCCCGAGCAGTCCGCGACCGTTCTGGGCGACCGTGACGAGGCCAGTGCTCGGATCGAAGTTCGAATACGCGAGGTACTCGCCGTCGATCTGGAGCAGGCCACCCTGCTGCGGGAACTGGTCGGCGTTGCCGTAGGTCGGCCACTGGCGCGGCGTCGCGTTGACCAGCGGTCCCGACGCATGCACGGCGACGTTCGACCGCACGTAGAAGGTGTTCGCGTTCTCCGCGAAGGCCTGATCCAAGGGCCGCGGACGCGGGCGCCGCGCGAGCACTTCCACCTCGTCGAGGATCCCGGCGAGACTCGGCGCATCGCCGAAGACAGCCTCACCGAAGTGCGCATCGTCGGGATCCGCGGCCGGCAGTTCGCCGCTGGGATACTTCACCATCCGATCGAGAAGGCGACTGTCGTTGAGGTTCTCCTCCGAACGCACGGGACCGCCGGCCCCCACGTACACGTTGCGCAACTGCGCCTTGAAGGCGACCAGTTGGAAGGGGAAGTTGCCCAGCAACTCGCGGCCCTGACCGGCGGTGCGGGGTTGAGTCTGGTCGGGATCGAGCTGGTCGAAACTCGGGTGGCGCACCACCCAGTTCACGTCGTGCCACTCGACGGTCGGAGTCTGCGCATCCAATCGCGCGGAGCCCGTGACCATTGCGACCCGATCACCACGGCCGGCCCGCGGCGCGCCGAGTCCGTAGGACGGCCAATCGAACTCGAAGCGGTGGACGGGCAGGATCGGCGTGTTCGCCGCGTGCGGGCGCGACGAGGTCGCCATCGACGGATCGCCGAGTTCGACGAAGGCATCGCCGCGGAACCCCAGCGCCTTGCGCGCCCAGTGGATCACGGGATGCTGCGTCTCGATCGGATCGATCGAGCCGATGCGCACACGACCATCGCTGTAGGGCTGCGGCCACGGCGACAGTTCGGCGTCGATGGGATCGTTCGAGCCGCTGTTCTGGTCGACTCCCAACACGTCGAGACCGTTCTGGTTGGTCAGCGCAAAGCGCAGGCGATCGTAGGCGGGTTGCTCGGCACGCACGAGGAAGCGCCGCTCCACCACGGAGTTGTAGCGCACCCACTCGGTGTCGGTGTCGTCGCCGCCTTCGGCCTTGAGCTGAACCCACTCGACCAAGGTGGAGCGATCGTTCACGCCGAGTCCGCTGAACGAGAGCGAGATCGGCACGACGAAGGTCATGTAGCGCGGCAGCTCGTTGAGCGTCAGATTGGTCCCGGGGAATCGCAGCGCCGGGGCCCAGTCGAGCACGAACTGGCGATTGCTGTTGGCCACGAAGAACTGATTGGCATCACCCTGGAGGTTCAGACCGGGGATGGACACGGCGCGCTGCACGCCGGTGAGCTTGGTGCCGTTGCGCGAGGCGTACCGAATGATCTCGACGCCGCCGATCTCTGCGGGCGTCGAGATCGTGCCGGGGTTCAGCGTCCGCAACTCGAAACGCATCCTGCGCTGCACCATCAACGCGAAGCCGCCGCTTTGCGGGAAGGCGGACGCGATCTGGTCGCTCGCCGCGTTCGGCGGGTAGTTCCGATCGGCGACCGGATCGGCGAGGTCGATGTCGCCGCTCCAGTTCATGTCGATGCCGCGACCGAGCAACACCGGGCGCTGCGCCTGGATCACGATCGGCGACAGGTTGCTCTGGTTCGCCACGCGGGCGACCGCGAAGGCGCCGATGCTGTCGCTGAGCGTCGCGCTGCCGGGCTGCAACGCGACCGCCGGCGAGACCGGAATCGAGTAGCCGTAGAGCTCGACGGCAGCACCCGCCACGTGATCGGGCACGGTCGCTTCTAGGTCGCCGTTGATCCGCTTGAGCAGGTCCTCGCGCGGATTGCCGTCGTCGTCACGTGGGATCTCGACGGCGAAGTCGCGCATGGTCGCGCGCGCGCGACGACCGCCGGCCGAGTCGGCGAAGCGGCAACGGAAAGAACCCGAGTCCTTCGCCGAGTACTCGAAGAGCTCGAGCCCGATCTTGAGCACGCCGCGGTCGGGGAAGCCCTCGGTGCTGTCGACGCGGACATCGATGTAGCGCTCGCTCTCCTCCAGGAATTGCTCGCCGCCGACACTCGGGCGGTAGGCCTGCAACGGCTGCGTGAGCCATGTGCGCATCCGCGCCTGGCCGCGCGGCACGCCGTCGACCAGCAGACTCACTTGGCCCGGTCGGTTGCCGGTCGCCGAGACCGCGAGGTGATACCAGGCGTTGGGCGCGAAACCGAGTTGATCGAGCGCCACCTCGTAGCCGCCGGCCCCGCGCTGCGGTGCATACAGGGAGCTGGGGTTGGGATCGATGCCGGCCTCGTCGAGCACCTCGAGCACCAACTTGTTGTCGCGGATCGCCAGCGAGATGCGATTGCGCTCCGCTTCCCCGTCTTCCCGGGCGTAGTCGAACAAGGCCGTCGGCCCACTCTGATCGATGCGGGCCCAGAAGCGCGCCGCGAAGGGGGCGGTCAAGCCGCCTGGTCCCGTGAAGGGATACGTGATGCGCGAATGATCGAAGCTCTGCTGCCCACCGCTGGTGACACCGGCGCGCGGTCCCGAGTTCTGCGCCAGATACGTGCCTTCGGCCGCACGGTCGCGCCCTTCCGGATGCTGCGCGTTGAGGAAGCTGTCGTAGCCGAAGACGTTGCGCGGAAGGCTCAACGGTGTCGATGCCGGCTGCGGCCTCAGACTGCCTGCGTTTCCGGTCCGTGCCGGGAAGCGCGGGGTGCCGAAGCCGGCGTCCTGGAACAGGTTGGCGAGCAGGTGCGCCGAAGTGTGCAGCACCGGGATGTCGTTCAGCTCGAAGGGCTGCACCGCATTGGTGTTCTTCGGCCACGTCTGCCAGAAGGGCGACCGACGATCGAGCCGGAAGGCATCGTCGAGGGCTTCTTGCGTCGCCGCGCCGCGCACCACGCTGCCGCGCGGCATCGCCAGCGCGATGCCGCTCAGTTCACGGCGTGCCACCTCGCGGCCGGTGATGCGCTGGCGCGAGGCACTCGCGCGGTAGCGGACGAGTTGGGCGGAGTGGAACGCGACGGGAAGCGTGCCGAGCTCGAGCGATTTCGTCGCGCCGATCTGCAGGCCGTCGTAGACGGCGATCACGAGCTGGCGACGGGCCATCGAGCTCGGACCGCTGGCGTCGCCGAGCATGAGGGGCAGAAACCTCGTTGCCAGATCCTCGAAGCCGTCGAATGGCCGTACTTCGAGCCCGTCGGGTAGTCCGGCGGCGTCGGCGAGCCCCGCATCCCCGCGCATCGCGACGATCGTGTCGGCGAGTTGGCGAGCCTCGCTCGGACCCAAAGCGGGCGGCACGCTGGTCTGTCGATGATCGCCGTCGCGCTGCACGCCGGGGACCGGCCGCCGCAGATTCGCGAGGATCGCGCCGATCAGCTCCGGCTCGGCGGTGTTGAGGTTCACCGGTGCCGAGACCACCGGCTCGACGAACACATCGGGGACCTCGAACGGCTGAGTGAGCGGGCGCGTCAGCGCGATGTGATCGCCGCTGCCGAACTCGTAGATCCCGTCCGATCCACGATCGATCGCGTCGTTCACCAACGCGTACTCGATGAGCTTGCCGTCGCGACTCCGCAGGCGAACGATCCGCCCCGGCCCCATCCCGACGGCCGACTTCACCCGCAGGATGCGCGGCTGTTGCGTCTCGTCGAGCAGGATGCTGAACACTCGCTCGGTCTTGCCGAAGCGCGCCGAGCTCTCGCGCAACTGCGGCCCACTCAGGAATCGCTCCAACCGCGCGAGTTCGTGCGCTTCGAAGCCCGGCATCCCGAGCGTCGCGAGCCGGCCGAGTTCACCCACCGCCGCCAGGGGACGGAAAGTCGTGGGCTGTCCGTCGTAGTCGATGCCGAGTTGCACGGCGAGGATGCAACGGAAGTCGAGGACCGCAGTCAGCGGCGCGATCTCGTAGTCGGGGAACGCCTGCGCCGGGAAGTAGCCCAGCTCCGCGAACAGGCCGCGCTCGAGTTGACCGAAACGATTGCCGGTGCGCGTGCCGTAGCGGATCACCTCGCGCCCGACGAAGAGGTAACCCGACTCCGGAAACGCCGTCGCGTCGCCGTCGAGCTCGATCTCGGTGGTGTCGAGTTCGATCTTGTCGCGGGTGCGCGCGAAGAGCCCGAGCAGGTTGGCGTAGAGCAACGGAGTCGCGGACGCCATCTCCGCTCTGCGCGACAGGTCTTCCAGCTCGCCCTGCAACACGTGACGATCGACTCCCGAGCGCTCGAGTCCGGCGAAGCCCTCCGGCAGTTCGACGGCGCTGGGGAACTCGTCGCGGCCGTCGGTCAGCGGCGTGGGATCGGTCGCGCCGACTCCCCGCGCGGCCGCGGCGAGCAAGACGTCGCGCGCGGAACGCACCGCGAGTCCGACCTGCGCCTCGTCGACGGCGCCGCGCGTGCGCGCGTCGCCCCGGCCCATGCTCAGCACGAACGGCATTGTGATCGCGAGCAGGAAGCCCAGCGCGACCAGCACGGCCAGCAAGGCCAGGCCCTCATCGTCACCACTCCGCCACGACGTCTGCGACGCGCGAACGTGTCTGCTCATTGGACGCTACCTCCACTGCCCACGCGGAGCACTCGTTCCTCGTCGCCCAGCCGCAGCCGGATCACCGACGGCGACTGCGGCTCACCGAAGCGATCGAAGTGAATCTCTTTCGGCTCGATCGCGATCGCGACGCTGCCGGGCACCGATTCCGCGGGAGCCGTGCCGTAGGCGAAGAGCGCCACTTCATCCAGGAGGCCTGCGACGGGGCGGTCGGCAGGTGAGACCTCGAACGATTGATCCTCGGCCTGCCACAGCGGCAACTCGGCCGGCGTGTCGCCCAAGACCTCGCCGTCGACCAGCAACCGCAGTCGATCCGCGGCGTGTACCACCGCGATCGTGATCCAACGATCCGTAGGCAGAGCGCGCAACGCCTCCAAGCGGAAGGTCTTGTCACCGCGCTCGCCGCCCTGGGTCCCGACGAACTTCACGCTCGCGACGAGATCACCGTTCAGCACGAGTTCGAAGGCGGATCCGATCCGGGCCAGGACCGCGTCGCCTTCGCCGTGCGACAGCCGACAATCCAAACGCAGCACGAAGCCCTCGCGAAGATCGAAGACCGGCCGGCCCCCGACTTCCGCGCGCAGGATGGACTGCTTGGAGTCCGGATCGGATCGTCGAGCATCGCCGAAGCGACCGGCGACCACCTCGCCGCCGACCTGTGAGGGCAGGCCTGCGGTGTCGTCGGCGCGCGGATCTTCGTCGAGATGCCAATGCGCGACCGGCTCGAGGATGCGAGCACGCACGGCACTCGGTCCACCATCGACTCCCGGCACGACCATCACCGTCGTCGGCATCCGAAAGGTCGCGGCGCTGTCGCCCGCTGTGCGCAGGGCGTCGCGCACGATCGACTCCGCGAGTTGGAGATCGTTGCCGCCGCGACGGAGGAAACCGACCCCGATCCCGAGCAGCACTCCGAGGACGCCCATCACGACGAGCAGCTCGAGCAACGTGAAACCGCTGCTCTCCTCTGACGACGCGCGGTCGAAATGCGCCGGAACCGGCATGTCCGTGATCAGCTCCCGGGAAGTTCGAAGTTGGCGATGTCGTCCGGAGTGTTGAACACGAGATCCGGACCCGCGGAGAACAGTTGGAAGCCGCGCGGGTGCACGAAGCCGCCGTCGGTGGTCTTCCAGGGCGCGGCATCGACCTCGTCACGCGTCATCCCGTCGGAGGTCTCGCCGACGATCTTGTGCTTGCTGCCGTAGCCCGACCCGACGCGGGCGGTGAAGTAGGCCAGCGGCGTGCCCCACGAGTCGAGGACCTCCTTGCGATCCTTGGTGCCGAGCAACTCGATGGTCTTCGGCGCTTTGTCGCTATCGGTGTTGGCGAGCCACTCGTCGCGCTCGTCCAAGCGACCGCCGCCCTTGCTCTGCATCGAGAGATGCATGACCAGCGACTCGATACCGAGATTCTTGCCGTTGTCGGTGCCGAACTGCCAGCCTCCTTGCGCACCTTCGACACCGCCGAGCGTGCTGTAGTCGTCGGGCGGCACGTCACCCCACACGAGCTTGTAGCCGTCGACCATCGTGACGAGTTCGGCGATGCGCGCCTTCGTGGCGGCGATGTCCGCACTCTGCCGACCGCCGAAGATCTGCGGTGCGAACACGCCGACGAGGAGACCGATGATGCCGATGACCACGAGGAGTTCGATCAGCGTGAACCCACGTGAGTGCGAGGTCTCGGTCGATGCGAGCACGCGGGGCGCTACGGAATCGTGGGAGTCGCTCATCGGGTCTCCTTGCGGCGCTCGAGGCGGTAGTCGTCGAAGCCGACATTGACCTGCTTGCCGGCGACGACCAGGTCGGTCGCGAGTTGAAAGGTCGACCTCGTGTTGAGCCCACGCAGCGCGGGCTCCTGGTGCACGAGTCGTCCGTTCCAGTAGATGGCGAGACCGACCTTGTTGCTCGAGCGATCGGCATCGGGAACGATCGTGACCAACAAGGTCTGCTTGCCGAGCATGTCGACGGCAAGATCGCGCAACTGGATCGGATCGCGATTCTGATCGCCGCGCGGGGCGCCGTCCTGCACGCGAACGTGCGGTACAAGATCGGCCGAGAATCGGCGGAAGCCGACCTCGATCACGAAGTCCTCCGCACGAGCGGCATTGCTGATGCGCAGCCCGGCGAAGTTGGTCGACGCGACGTCGCCGCCGAGTTGGACGGTCACCTCGGCGCTCAGGAAATCGCCGCCGCGCTTCAAGGTCCGGCGAACGAAGGCATCCTGCTCCACGCGACCGCTCGCGCCGATGAAGCGGAGCACGCCGTCACTCAAGCGCGGGATCAAGGCACCGTCGCGCGTCCAGAGACCGAGTTCCTCGCGGGCGAAGCCGTCGCGAAGTTGCTCCTTGCTCATGTGGTCGTCGATGCGATCGACGAGGTCGCGCGCGATGTCGCGCACCGGCAAGGGCACGGCGCCGTCGTCCTTCATCGAGGCGAGCACCGCGCGGGCGTCCTGAGTGCGCTTCTGGCGGTAGTCGAGGATCGCCGAGCCGATGCGAGCGAAGGCACTGCCGCGTTCCCGAATGGACTCGAACGCCGCACGAGCACGCGCGGTGTCGCCCATCTTGCTCTGGAGCGCGCCGAGGATCTCCGTGTAGCCGGTCCACCCGCGATTGCCTTCGAGGGCGACCGTGCGATCGAGGTAGCGAACCGAGCGCGCGAGGGCGTCGGGATCGATGCCGTCGGCGTTCAGGCCACGCAGACTCCACGTGAGCCCGGCCTCGGCGAGTGCTTCGCGGAAGTCGTCCGCACGCGCCTGTGCGACGCGCAACGCGTCGCCGGCCGCTTCGAACGAGCCGTCGAGCCGATACTGGCGACCGCGCAGATACGCGATCCACGGGTCCGACGGGTCGGTCCGCAGCGCGAAGTCCAACTCCGCGGCGGCATCCTCAGGATGACCGGTGCGCTCGTACAGCAGTCCCAGTGCCGCGGCAGCGCGTGCGCGCATCACCGGAGACTCGTTGCGAACGCGCAACAGGAGATCTCGGGCGGAGTCCCACTCGCCCTGACGCAGCTTGGTCGCCCCAAGAGCGAACTGCGCGGCCGGACCGTGTCCCTCGTCGACACAGCGCTGGAAGTAGGTGGTCGCGGCTTCGAGATTGCCGCGCGCATACTCGACCGTCCCTCGCTGCAAGGCGACGGCGAGCGCGGTACCCGGAGCGCGATCGAGTGCGGTGGTCGCACCCTCCAGGTCGCCCAGCGCCAAACGCGTCGCCGACAAGGTGATCGCGTACTGTTGCAACACCTGCGAAGCCTCCTGTGCAGTGGACCGAGCCGCGTGCTCGGCGAACGGCAGGGCCTCGCTCGGCCGTCCCTCATCGAGGAGGAAGGCGGCGAGCGCGTGCGTGTTGCGCGCGTCGGTCGGAGCCTTCTGTTGTGCGAGCCGAAGATGCGCTTCGGCGTCCGCGCTCATCCGCAAGCTCGCCTCCAACCGGCCTTGCTCGCGCCAGCGGAACGAGGAGTCGCCGAGATCACCCGGCAAACCGGAGAGCACGGCGAGTTCCTTGCCGAAGTCGCCCTGCGCGCGGTAGACCCGGAGCAACTGCGCGTAGCCCTCCTCGGACTTCGTGATGGCGACGAGAGCCTTGCCTTCGGTCTCGGCCTCGCCCCAGACCCACGCCTGCTGCTTGGCCGCGTCGAGCAGGAAACTGAGCAACTCGATCCGCTTGGGGACCGACTCCGAAGCGTTCGACAGCTCCTTGCGACGGAACGCGATCTGGTTCTCCAGACTGTCCGCGAACTGGATTCGGCGAATGCGCGAGGGCTCGAACTCCTGCACACCGCCGTTGGGGCGACCGTTGGTCCGCGACACGAATTGGAATCGCACGGGGACCGGCGGCGTGCCGTTCTGCGGGAGGTTCAGCTTGTTCTCGTTCATCACGAGCCCCCACAACGGCTGCGCACCCTCGGTCCAGATGCGATCGAAGCGCGCGGCCAACTCCTCCTCGGTGAGCTGGCGTTCCGTGGGCGCGACCGACGGAGTCGGCGTCTCTTCGCCGCCGCTGTCCGGAGTCGACGCCGCGACCTTCCACTCGTGCGCCACCGGCGGCGCGTACGGAATGCGCAACAGGTAGTAACGATCGGGCATCGGCCCGCCCGGAAGCGGCGGCGCGACGATCGGCAGTTCGGGAAGCGGCGGGAAGGGCAACTCCGCAGGGGGCAGCGGCAAGGCCTCGGTCGGCTCGCGAAACACTTCCATCGCGGCGGCGCGATCGCGTGCGTCCGCCAGCACCACCACCGGCTTCGCGATCGCCTCGAAGGCCTTCTCCTTCGGCCGAGCGCTGTCGCGAATCTTCGCGCTGTCGCCGCCGCTCAGGGAAAGCCCGGCGACCGCGATCGCGCCGACGAACAAGATCGGTTCCTTACGAAGATTCATTCGATTCAGGACTCCTGGATCCACAGCGCGGTCACGGCACCCTTCACGCGGATCGGGTCGTTGATCTGATCACCGGCTTGGACGACGAACGCGGGATCGGCGGTGATTCCGAGCACCGGCCGCTGCGAGCGTAGCCGCTCCAGCCAGTTCTGGAGGGTCGCGACGTCACAACGGAACTGGAAGGACACGGTGAACTCCTTCACCGGCGACTTCGTGTCGCTGCGCGCGCGGCCACGAGCGCCACCCTGCGCCTTCGCTTTCTCGATTCGGATCGATTCGATCGCGACGACGCCGAAGGCATCCGGCTCCGCCGCGCGGACCTCGTTCGACGCGTCGATCAAACGCATCGCCGCGGCCTCGAGCACGTTCAGTTCGATCAACCGCGAAGCGATCTCCTCGCGTCCCACGGCCGGCTGCCAGGACAGGTTCTGATCGGCGAAGTCGATCGAACTTTCCTGAGCCGTCAGCACGACCTTGCGGCGCACTCGCCGCGCCATCTCGGGGAAGTAGGTGTCAGGATCACCCTTGCCGTCCAGTTGGAAGTCCGCGTCGGGCGCGAAGCCGACGCGCTCACGCAACTCGGTGCCGACGGCCGCGATCTCCTTGGCCTGCGTGCGAGCCGTGTTGAGGGCCTCGTTGTCGAAGAACTCCTTCTTGGTGATCGTGTTCGCCGTCTGGTTGGCGCGCGCCGCGAGACCGTCGGCTCCGAACGTGGAACTGACGACCTTTTGGCCGACCAGATAGACGACTGCACCGGCAGCGACGCCGAGCACCCACCGCTTGTTCTCTTGCCAGAACTCGGAAATGTCCACGAATGCTCCGCTGTCTCAGTTCTCGGTGGCGGACGTCGCGCGATAGTCGATCGTCCAGGTGAAGGATGTGTTGCCCTGACCGTCTTGCTGGTCGAGCTTGGCGGTCACGCTCGGCGCGACATCGCCGTACCGGAAGGCCTTGAACCCACTCAGGAATCGGTTGTAGGCGTCGGTCACGCCGCGACCCGCGACGTCCTTGCCCTTCCCGACGACCACGACGACCGGACGCGTCGACGAGCTGGCGCCGCCGCGCTGCGTCTCACGCTTGACCTCGATCTTGTGTATCCAGATCTCCTCGGGCTTCGTCCGCGCGATCGCACGCAGGGTGAGCAACAAGCTGTCGTGAGGGACGGCAAGTTCCGCGAGCGCGTCGACGACCGCGGTCTCCGCGGTCGCCTTCTCGACCAGACCCGTCGCGTCGTTGTCGACCGCGGTCAGTCGGCGCTGCTGCACATTGAGCTTCGAGAGTGCGGTCTCCGCGACCTCGGCGCGATCCTTCTCGCGGAGCCCGACCATCGCGATCGCACCCGCGGCCACGACGCCGGCGCCTATGTTCCACACGGTTCGCTGGAGGAAGCGCCGCTTGCGCTTGACGTTCTCGGGCAGGATCTCGAGCTGATAGAGCGAATCGTCGACGCGACCCGCCGCGAGTCCGAGCACGATCACCGATTCGCTGCGGTTCTGTGCGAGCAGTTCACTCTCGGCATCCGACAGCTCGCCGAGGTCTACGCGTTCGAAGGGATCGAAGGGCTCGACCGGACAGCGAAGCGCTTCGCGCATCATCCCGGCGATGCCCTTCACCTTCGAAGTGCCGCCGCAGATCAGCACGCGGTCGAGAGCGAGCGAAGGATTCTTCGTCTGCGACCGACAGAACGCGAGGCTGCTCTGGATCGCCGCGACGATCGACGAACCCGCGCCGCCGGCAGCCATCGTGACCTTCTCGGCTTGACCCGACGCGTAGCGCCCGCGGCTGAACGGATCGAGATCGAGCAGCTCCTTCTTCAGCGCCTCGGCCTTGCGCTCGCTGACGTTGAACGCCTGCGCGATCGCATCGTCGAAGACCTTGCCGCCGTTGCTGAGGTTGCGCACGAACAGCAGGTCGACGCCCTTCACGATCGCGAGATCGATCGTCTCGCGGCCGAGGTTCACGACGCACACCGTCGCATCCTCCTCGACCGGGCCGAGCCGCACATAGGCGTTGTAGAGTGCGATGCAGTTGGGAACGTGGGCGTCGATGGAACCGGCGGCGGCGGCGGCGAGCGACGCCGAGCGAGTCAGCGCTTCGTCCTTCGCGAACGCGAGCAGAACCGTCTCCATCCCGCTGTCTTCATCGGCGACCGGCAGGAGGTTGTAGTCGGCCGACAGGGAACCGCCGGACTGCGACGCCATGTCCGCGATCTCCAGCTCCATCAAGTTGCGGAGCTGCCAATCCGGCGACGGGGGCACCTGCGTGTAGCGGAGGTTCATGTCGCGACCGGCGAGTCCGGCCACGGCGCCCTTCAGCGGGACACCGCAGTCGCGCAGCGCGGTCGCGGCCTCCTCCGCCGGAGCCGCGAAGAAACCGGTGAGCGCGAGACCGTGCTTGGTCTGCTTCACCTGAGCGACCCGCACCGAATGCGAGCCGACGTCGATTGCACTGGCTTTCTGCACCATGGTCGTTCCTCAGCCGTCCCGGCGCTCCTCGGCGGCGCGCGCTTGTCGCTCCAGATAGTCCTTCAGGAAACTCGCGAGGTCCGACTCGCCGGCCTGCTCGAAGGCAGTGGTCAAGGACCCGAGGCTCTCGCGCTCGGCTTCGCTCCGACGCGCCACTATGCCGGCGAGCACATCGCGGCCGCGGGTCATCAGGGCGCGCATCGCCTCGCCGCGACGAATCCGTTCCGTGCCGTACTCGGCCTCGAGCTTCTGCACTCCGGCGAGGAAACGACGGATGCCGGCCGCGGACTCGAAGAAGACGGCGTCTTCACCCTCGCGCAGCAGGACTTCCACCGCGGCGTCCTGCGCGTTCAGGATCGCGCCGCGCAGTTCCTGCGCGCGGCGCACGGCCTCGGGATCGTGCGGCGACACCGCCAACGACTCCTCGATCTTCGCCAGCGCTTCACCCTTGCGACCGGCATCGCTCGCTGCACTCGCGTCGCGCAAGGCCTCATTGGCGGCCAAGGTCTCAGCGGCGAACACGACATCGCCGCGGAATCCGGATGCGTTCAGCACTTCGAGGCTCCAAGCGCCGCTGCGCGGGGCGCCGGTGACCGCCAAGGGTGACTCGAACTGCAGCAGGAGACGCGTGCCGGCGTTGCCGACCAGCACCTTGTGCACCCCGGGCAGCGAGAAGTTCGGGCCTTCGGTGCGGAATCGTCCGTCGGAGCCGGCGACCCACGGCGACGCACTCTCGGTCGGCAGCACGATGCGCAAGCTGGGACTGGGAAGTCCGGAGTAGCTGAACGTGAAGCCGCGATCGTCGGCGGTCGTGCTCAAGGTCGCCCCGAGGTCCGACATCACGAGGAGGCCTCGCTCGGCCATCTTCGCGAACACCCCGCTGACGCCGAAGGCTTCGACGCCGAGCAGGAGCGGGCCCTGTACGCCGTCGATCCGTGCCGTCGCGCCGCTGCCGAGCAAGGTCGCGCCGCCGGTGGCACCTTCGATCGATGGGGCGTCGCCCTCGACGAGGATCGCGGCGTCGTCGATGAGCACTTCGTCGTCCTCGCCGTCGACGAGGGCCAGCAATTCGAGCGTCAGCCGATCGAACCCGCGAGGTATTCGGATGGCCACCTGGAGGTCGGTCCACTCGCTCGCGGATGCGGGCGCGGAGCCGGTTCGCAGATCGGCGAGTTCGCCGACGGTGGACGTGAGCAGTGCACGCAGCGCGACCTTGGCGGTGCCGGTCGTTCGCACGGAGGCGCGGAGCTGCATCGTCTGACCGGCGATGACGAGCTGTGGCTCGCTGAGTCGAGCGAGCGCGAAGCCGGCGTCGTCATCCCCCGCAAGACCGGCGGCGGCGAGCGCTCCGGATCCCGATCGCACGCGGCCGCGACCGGCGGCCGGTTCGAACCCCAGGGCATCGGATTGAGGCTGCAGTTGCCAGCCGGTGTCGCCTTCGAAGCTCGCAACCTCGAGCGCAAGCCGGTTGCCGGGGATCGCGACGGGCGCCGTGACGCGACCGCCCTGGGTCCCCCCGCCACCTCCGCCACGCCCGACCAGGAAATACGCGGCAACGCCGCCGGCGATCAGGAGCAACAGGAAGCCGGTGAGGAGCGCCGAGCCGCCACGGCGGCTCTTGCGCAGGCGCGCGGCATCGATGGTGCCGAGTTCCATGTCACTCGTCGCCGCGGCGACGAGCGACTCCCCGGCCCGACGAAACGCGATGCGCACGCGGCCGACCTGGAAGATGTCGCCGGCCGTGAGCGCGATTTCCGTGACGCGCCGGTCGTCGATCATCGTGCCGTTCGTCGACTTGAGGTCGCGGAGCACATGCCGACCGTCTTCGAGCACGAGTTCCGCGTGATGCCCGGAACACTTCTCATCGCGAAGGACGAGGTCGTTGTCCGGCTTCCGCCCGAGCTTGGCGCGATCGCCGCGCAGCTCGAAAACGGTACCGGCCTGGTCCCCGTCGAGGATCTCCAGGACAAAGTCGCTCATGGGTGGTGCACAGGGGTCACGGAGCGGGGTCGAGTCGGTCGACTACGCTACGCCGTGCGCGTCGCCGGGCGAACGATGGAGTTCGACCGAACGAAACCTTCCGGGCGCACGCGACCGCCAAGCAGCCCCATCGCCGCGGCGAGCGCGGTCGGTGCGAGAGGAGCGTCGTGACGGTCGGGTTCGGCCGGACTGGTTCAGATTGCACCGCCACCCCGAAACCTCGGGGCGATCGACGGCGGGAGGGGCGCACCACCGGCGGGGACGGCGAATCGGTTTCGCACGACGCTAGGCTAAGCGACTTCGAGCGGCTGTCAATCGACCTCCCTCGCAAGCTGAGTCGTGGCGCGGCGTTATTACCAGAATCCACTCCCCGAGCCTGGCGCTGCGACCCTGCGCGGCGAACTCGTCCGCCACCTCGCTGCGGTGCGACTGCGCGTGGGCGACCGCATCTGTCTCTTCGATGGAGCGGGCCGGGAGTGCGCTGCTCGGATCGTGGCCATCGCGCGCCAGACCGTCGCGATCGAAGCCGAACCGGTGGCCGAGCGCATCGGTCGCTGTGCAGTCGCGCTGGAACTCGCGGTCGCGCTGCCGAAGGGCAATCGGGCCGAGTGGCTCTTCGAGCACGCCACCGAGATCGGGGTCGACCGCTTTCGGCCCATCCTCACCGAGCGAACGCGGGACCGCGGCGGCCGCGACCGTCTCGATCGCTGGCGACGCATCGTGATCGCTGCGGCGGAGCAGTGCGACCGCAGCCACCTGCCGCAAGTCGATGCCGAGACGTCTCTCGAAGCGCTCCTCGCGGACCCAAGCCTGCCGACCGAACGACGGGTCGCGGCACCGAGCGGAGTGGTCGAGTTGACTGGGAGCGCGACGAACCGCGTGGTGGTCTGCATCGGACCCGAAGGCGGCTTCACCGACGGTGAGCTCGCGGCACTGGCGCAGGCCCACTTCCTACCCGTTCGCCTCGGAGTCCTGACCTTGCGGACGGAGACCGCGGCGTTGGTCGCGGCAGCGCGAGTCTTGATGGGCGCGCGCGAGAGTCGGTGACGCCGACCGCGCGGGCACCCCGCCGCGCCTGCATTCCGCGGCCAATCGTCCGAAGCCCGAATGAGGCGGACCCTCGCACGTAGCCGCGGCCATGCCACGTCGATTGCTCCGCGCGGGCCTCGCGATCGTCTTCTTGCTCGGTGGGTCGGGACTGCTGGCATGGATGAGCCACGTTCCCGGCGGCAAGTCGCTGCAACTTCGCGAACCCTCCCGGCAACTGCCCGCACCCTTTCGAAGCTGGGCAGAGCACGACGCGATCTATGGTTCGAGCCCGGCTGCGTTCGTGTTCCGCTGGGCGGGCGCGCACGGCGCGCTCGCCTACGTCGGCGTCGAGCACTCCACCGATCGCAGCCATCCCCATCGGGCAACCATCGCCGAGATCTTCGCCGAGTTGCGCCCCACGATCGCACTGGTGGAAGGCCGCGCGCGCGGCCACTTCGTGGGCTGGCCCTTCCGTCTCCTGCCGCAGCACGAACCGGCATACGTGCACGAGCTGGCGAACGCGGAAGGGATCCCCGTCCACTCCCTCGAACCGGACTACGCGGCCGAAGTCGCCGCACTGCTGACACACTGGCCGGCACCCAGAGTCGCGGCCTACTTCGCGTTGCGCGGTTACTGGGCCGATTCCGCCGGGATCTGTGACGAGTCGATCATGCAGAAGATGATCGAGCGACGCACCGACGTCGACGGCCTTCGCGGTGCCCTCGCCGATCGGAAGGCCGTCGACGAGATCTGGGCACCGCTCCTCGCCGAGCACGGCGACTGGCGCACCCGCACACATGAACCCGCGGGCACCTGGCTCGCCGATCTCGCGGCCGCCTCGCGCGAAGTGCGCGGTGAACACATGGTCCGACTGCTCGCCGAACTCACCGCTCGCGGGGAACGCGTCTTCGCGGTGGTCGGTCGCAGTCACGTCATCCGTCACGAACCGACCCTGGCGGCGTTGCTGGCGGAGCTGGATCGCAAGGGCTGAGCGACAAGCTCAGTGATCTCGCCGCGGGCGCAGGTAGATCACCCAATACGTCGACGCCACCAGCACCGCACCGCCGATCAGGTTGCCGAAGGTGACCGGGAGGAGGTTCGCGAGGAGGAAGTCGCCGATCGTCAGACGCGCCAGGCTCTCGCCCAGCCCGCTCGACGCCACCAGTTCGGCGCAGCCGGGATCCGCGCGCAGCATGAGTCCCAGCGGAACGAAGTAGAGGTTCGCGATCGAGTGTTCGAAGCCTGCGGCCACGAACGCAGTCACCGGAAGCACGACCGCCGCGATGCGGTCGATGGTCGAGCGCGCGCTGAAGCTCGACCACACCGCGAGGCAGACCAGCGCGTTGCACAGCACGCCGAGCACGAACGCAGCGACAAACTCGTGGTCCTGTTTGCTTGCGGCGATCTTCAGCGCCGCTCGCCCCACCGCGCCGTGACCGAAGTGATGTTGCCCGCTCTGAAACACCATCCACGCGGTTGCGACGGCACCGACCGCGTTGCCCAGGAACACGATTCCCCAGTTGCGCAGCAAGGCGCGTAGCCGAATGCGGCGGCTGGCCCAGGCCATCACCATCATCGCGTTGCCGGTGAAGAGTTCCGCGCCCCCGACCAGCACGAGGATCAACCCCAGCGAGAAGCTCGAGCCGGCGAGCAGTCGTTGGACACCGTAGGGCAACGCGTCGGCGGTGCCCGCCACCACGGTGGTCGAGAACACACCGCCGAGCCCGATGAAGGCGCCGGCGAGCACCGCAAGCGTGAAGGTCTCGAGCACGCCGAGACCTGCCTTGCGAACCCCGACGTCCTCGGCGCGCTGCGCCATCGCACGCGGTAGCAGGGCATCGAAGGCCGCCATGGGGTCCGGGGGTTCGGTCATGTCCCGGCATCATGCCGCGGCGATACCGGCGCCGAACCCCGGGGCGAGTTCAGCGACGGCGCGCTCGCGGGCGCAGCGGTGGCTCACCCAGCTCTGCGCGCAACACCGTCAGGCGTGACCGTGCATCGACCAAGATCGCGATTCGAGTCCCTGCTCACGAGAGCAGAACGGCGAGACCGAACTGGCGCAAGTTCACGGACGGGGCTCGATCTCTTCGGGCGAGAGGACGGCGCCGCAACCGCATCGAGGAGCGAGAATGACAGCGCTCGAGAAGCAACCCGCGGCGACCGCGAGCCGTCGAAACGCCATCGCCGTCGGACAAAGAGATCACCTGGCGCCCGCGGCCAGCCGACCGGACGCGTGGCTTCCGCGGACACGCCGGCCGCGGCTCTCAACTGGGTTTGGTAGCGCGAGGTCCAATGGCGTCGGCGCGACGTGAGTGAGGGTTCGCGACCTGGCTGGCCTCAGCGGACCACCGCAAAGCCCGGTGGACTGAGTTCGAAGGGCTGTTGCGGCGACAGCGCCAGGGCCTGGTAGACGAGGACCTCGCCGGGGTTGATCCAGGTCGGGATCGTCGTCGTCAGGCTCGCGCGTCGGTTGTGGTCTACCGCCGTGTTGCCGACGTGCACGATCAGCGCAGGATCGAGCCACACGTCGCCGATCGGCAAGGTGATCGGGTCACCCGGGTGCAAGAAGCTCGCGTAGACCGCGAGGATCGAAGAGGTGGGTCCCCATAGATCCAGAGTTTGCGACTGTCCTCGCAGCGCTTGTCCGGGGATCACTGAAGCGAACTCGTGCACGATCTCGTTGTTGTCGTTGTCCCGGCAGCCGACGAAGGTCGATGCGGGGTCGTAGGCCAGCATCGTAGGTTGCACTGGAGTCACCTGACTGTAGGTCTGAGCCACGGAGTTGTGGTGGGTCGGGTGCGTACAGGTAATGCGGAACGGTCCCCCGGCGACGCCTCCGCTCGGCTTCGGCGCACCCGAGATCGAACAACCAGGGCCAATGAAGAGATTGGCAATCCGCCCGTTGCGCGGGTGCCCAACCGCAACTCCCCAGTCGTAGAACATGTCCCACTGCGATAGAAACCTCGGCACCCCACCAGTGATCTGCGACTGCGTGATCCACATCTGAACCTCGCTGCCGAGC